>NZ_BPES01000014.1:0-105144 GCF_019654895.1 Roseobacter sp. OBYS 0001 | reverse complement strand
GGCTTCGACCTCATGCACCAAGGCAAATCAATCAGAGCCGTCGTGGAGTTTTGAGAACAGGGATGGAGTTGGTATCAGAAAACCGGAGTTTTGGCGGCAGCCAGCAAGTCTTCAAGCACCCGTCGAATACATGCGGGTGCGAGATGACATTCGCGGCCTATCTGCCGCCTCAGGCGCAGGACGGACCCGTCCCGGTTTTGTGGTATCTCAGCGGTCTGACCTGCACCCATGAAAACGCGATGACCAAGGGCGGTTTTCAGGAACATGCAGCCAAGAACGGTCTGGCGGTCATCTTTCCCGACACCTCACCGCGCGGCGAAGGCGTAAGTGATGATGAGGCCTATGATCTGGGCCAAGGTGCGGGTTTCTACGTCAATGCGACGCGGGACCCGTGGAAGACCAACTATCGCATGTATGATTATATCGTGAGCGAATTGCGGTCGATCATCGTGGATAATCTGCCGGTGCAGGACAGGCACGGCATCACCGGCCATTCGATGGGCGGGCATGGTGCGATCACGATCGCCATCCGCAACGCAGGCCTGTTTGATTCCCTCTCTGCCTTTGCGCCCATTGCCAATCCGACGCAGTCCGACTGGGGTCGTAAGCAACTCAGCGCGTATCTGGGGGATGACGAAAGCAACTGGGCGGATCATGATGCGACGCTCTTGCTCGAAGAGCACGGCTGGAAGGGTGATTTGCTGGTCGATCAGGGCGCTGCGGATCAGTTTCTTGATCTGCTCAAACCCGAAGCACTCGCTGATATGATGGCCCGGCGGCGTCAACCCGGACAGGTCCGGATGCAGAGCGGTTATGACCATTCATATTTCTTCGTGAACAGTTTCGCGCGGGATCATGTCGCGTGGCACGCGGAGCGACTACACTGACTGTTCGACCAAGGTGAAACCAAGGAAGGTACTATATGCTGAAGAAAATTCTATCCGTCGCCTGCCTGATGGCACTGCCTGCCGCCGGCTTTGCGGATGGACATATCACGGGCGATGCAGCAGCAGGTGAAAAGGTGTTTCGCAAGTGCAAAGCCTGCCATGCCGTTGGTGAGGGGGCTGAGAACAAGATCGGCCCCGCCCTGAACGGCGTTGTTGACGCCGCTGTCGCGGGCAAGCCTGATTTTAAATATTCGGATACGCTGATGGCGATGGCCTCTGAGGGTAAAACATGGACACCCGAGGAACTTGCCGGTTTTCTTGAAAAACCACGCAACTACGCAAAAGGCACCAAGATGGCCTTTGCCGGATTGCGCAAGGAAGAAGACCGTATGAACGTAATTGCATATCTTGCGTCTTTCCCTGCGGAAGGATCGTAAGACACTGAATTTCTTGTGGTGTGGGATAGACCTACTCCACAGGGATAACCCGGTACCCTGACCGTTTCATGGACAGGTGTATCAATCTGGCGGCAATCCTGCCGCATTCTAGGGAGGTACTTTAGATGAGAAAGCTATCGCTTTTGACTTCTGGGATCGCTCTTTGCGCGGCCAGTATGGCTTTTGCAAATGACGATCTAATGACCCAGATGAGTGATTCCAAACAATGGGCCATTCAGACGGGTGACTATAAAAACCAACGCTACTCTGCGCTTGATCAGATCAACACTGAAAACGTCGGTGATCTGCAGGTGGCATGGACATTCTCCACGGGTGTCTTGCGCGGCCATGAAGGCTCGCCTCTGGTGATTGGCGACACGATGTATGTGCATACGCCGTTCCCAAATATCGTTTATGCGCTTGATCTGGCCAACGAAGGTAAAATCCTTTGGAAGTATGAGCCAAAGCAGGATCCGGATGTTATTCCGGTGATGTGCTGTGACACTGTCTATCGCGGTGTGGCCTATGCGGATGGCAAGATCTTCCTGCACCAGGCGGACACGACAGTCGTCGCACTGAACGCCGAAACCGGTGCCGTGGAGTGGTCGGTTGTAAATGGTGATCCGTCCATCGGTGAGACCAACACAGCTACGGTTTTGCCGGTAAAGGACAAAGTGATCGTCGGGATCTCCGGCGGTGAGTTTGGTGTACGCGGTCACACGACAGCCTATGATATGGCAAGCGGCGAACTCGTCTGGCGCGCCTATTCCATGGGGCCGGACAGCGACATACTCGTCGATCCGGAAAACACGACCCACCTTGGGAAGCCAGTTGGTGAGAACTCCGGTACGAACACCTGGGAAGGCGATCAATGGATGATCGGCGGCGGCACCACATGGGGCTGGTTCTCGGCGGATATGGATGAAAACCTGTTCTACTACGGCACAGGTAACCCATCCACATGGAACCCCGCACAGCGCCCGGGTGACAATCGCTGGTCCATGACACTGATGGCACGTGACATCGACACTGGTGTGGCCAAGTGGTTCTACCAGATGACCCCGCACGATGAGTGGGATTATGACGGTGTGAACGAGAACATCCTGACCGAACAGATGATCGACGGTGAAGAGCGCAAACTGCTTACTCACTTTGATCGCAACGGTCTGGGATATACGATGGACCGTGTGACGGGTGAGCTTCTCGTCGCAGAAAAGTTCGATCCAGTTGTTAACTGGACATCGGGTGTGGATATGGACCCAGATTCGGAAACCTACGGGCGCCCGGCAGTAGTGGCTCAATACTCCACGGCGCAAAACGGTGAAGACGTGAACTCCACCGGTATCTGCCCGGCGGCTCTTGGGACTAAAGACCAGCAGCCTTCCGCCTATTCGCCCAGAACGGAAATGTTCTATGTGCCGACGAACCACGTCTGCATGGACTATGAGCCCTTCCGCGTGTCCTATACCGCAGGTCAACCCTATGTCGGTGCGACCCTGTCGATGTACCCTGCCCCTGACAGCCATGGCGGCATGGGTAACTTCATCGCCTGGGACGGCGTCAATGGTGAGATCAAATGGTCAATCCCCGAGAAGTTCTCGGTCTGGTCAGGTGCTCTGGCAACTGCGGGTGACGTGGTGTTCTACGGAACGCTCGAAGGTCATCTGAAAGCTGTCAGCGCTGAAACCGGTGAGGAGCTATACCGCTTCAAGACGCCATCGGGCATCATTGGCAACGTCATGTCCTATGAGCACGACGGCCGTCAGTACATCGGTATCCTATCCGGTGTCGGTGGCTGGGCTGGTATTGGTCTGGCAGCTGGTCTGACAAACCCGAACGATGGTCTGGGTGCTGTGGGCGGCTATGCAGCCCTGAGCGACTATACCGCGCTGGGTGGGCAACTGACCGTATTTGCCCTGCCTAACTAAGAGGTCGCTTGACCTGAAATGAACGAATGGCGCGGCCTTTCACAAGGTCGCGCCACTTCATCAAACCAACGGGTGACAGCGATGTGCTGGCCCAGTGATCACGGGTAAATCTTATGAAAACCACACACTGCATTATTGCACTTTGCCTTGCCGCAGGTCTGCCAATGACCGCCATGGCGGAGGAGCCAGTGGATCCGGCAGTCTATGAAGCGGCCTACAATGAAGACGGCCGATACTTCAACGCCGATGATATCCCGACTTTCAACATAGCCGAAGATGGTACAGTGGACTGGCTGACCTTTTCCGGTTTTCGCCGCTATCACGCGGAATGCCACGTTTGTCATGGTCCGGATGGCGAAGGGTCGACCTATGCACCCGCCGTTAAAAATGCCGCCGTTGACCTTGGCTATGAAGGATTCTTCGACGTGGTCGTGAATGGCCGTAAGAATGGAAACTCCGTCATGCCCCATTTTGGGGAAAACCGGAATGTCATGTGTTACCTTGATGACATATATGTCTATCTGAAGGCGCGTGGAACAGATTCAGTGCCGCGCGGACGTCCGGCCAAGAAGGAAGCTAAATCCGATATGATCCGCGAGGACGAAAATGCCTGCATGGGCTGATAAATACCAGCGCCTGGTTGTGACCCTTCTCCTTGGGTTCTGCCTTGCGGGGTCTGTAGGCGCACAAACGTCTGATCTGGTCTCTAGCAGCGCCTTACGCGTTTGCGCGGACCCCGCAAATTACCCCATGTCGTCGCGTGATGAAGATGGGTTTGAAAACAAGCTGGCCGAGTTTGTCGGCGCCAAGCTCGAACTGCCAGTGCAATACACCTGGTATCCAATGGCCACGGGCTTTGTGCGCAATACTCTGAACGCTAAACAGTGTGATCTGATCATCGGATATGCGCAGGGCCATGAGTTGGTGTTGAATACAAACCACTATTTCACCTCTGTCTACACACTGATCGTCCCTAAGGATGCTGAGATTTCAGATGTGAAAACGCTTGCTGACCCTGTCCTGAAGGGCCGCAAACTAGGTATCATTGCGGGCACGCCACCGTCGGCGCATCTTGCGCGCAATGGTCTGATCGCGAAAGCCAAAGCTTACAATCTGGTGGTGGACCGCCGCCATGAGAGCCCGGCAGTGGACATGCTGGATGATCTCGGCGCAGGTGAGATCGATGGCGCTATTCTGTGGGGACCGCTGGGTGGCCCCTTGGTCAAATCCAGTTATCCCGATTTTAAAGTGATCCCCCTTGTCAGCGAGCAAACGCCGCCGCGCCTGTTTTTTCGGATCACGATGGGCGTGCGTTTGGGCGAAAAGGTGTGGCAGCGCAACCTGAACTCCTTGATCCGCCGCAATCAGGATGAAATCAACAGTTTGCTGGCGGATGCCGGTGTGCCGCTGGTGACTGATCTTGGCACTGAGGTCATGGAGATTTCAAATTGATCAAAGCTTTGCTTGCAGCGACATTAATTTTCGCGTCGCAGCAAGCAGGGGCGCAAACTGTGCCCGAACCGACAGACTATCGCATGGATCACTATCGCAGTCCCATACCTGCAACCCTGCAAGGCGGTACTGTTGTCGGACCCGAAGAGGCGCATGCGTTATGGGTATCGGGGCAGGCGGCCTTCATTGACGTGATGCCGCAACCGCCCAAACCGGCGAACCTGCCGGCGGGAACCATCTGGCGGGACAAACCGCGCATCTCGATCCCCGGTGCGATCTGGGTGCCGAATGTGGGCTATGGTGCGATTGCCGATGTGACCGAAGCCTATTTTCGCGACGCACTCGACGCGGCCACGCAAGGCAATGCAGATCATCCCATCGTTCTGTTTTGTCTGGAAGACTGCTGGATGAGCTGGAACGCCGCGCGCCGTGCGTTGGAGTGGGGGTACACATCCGTTTACTGGTTCCCCGAGGGCACTGACGGCTGGGGCCTGTGGGACTATCCGCTGGAGCGGGTCAAGCCCCGCGACGGCCAGCCCCAAACGCAGTAATTCAGAAGCCCGGCAAGTCCTTGCGCAGATGCGCCACGGTTCCATTCGTATCTGTCATCGTGACATCAACGGACCGCGTGCTTTGCGGGACAGCCAGACCGAGGCGTGGGTTTTCTGACAGTGAGATCGACCCAGTCAGATCGACGTAGCCTGCGCCATCAAGGTCAATTTCGACATTTTCCACGTAACGCATCGGGATGAACAACAGCGAGATCTGATCCCTTTGCATGCCGGAATGTGAGGGATGCGAAATGTCCACGTCCATCCGACCAAGACGCGCAGAGAGGTTTTCTAGCTTGCCCCCACCGACACCCGGCAATGTGCCTGCTATTTCGATGTTCATCTCACCAAGAGACGCCAGCGCGAGTTCGGGATCGGTACCCGGCGGCGCTGCACAAGCGCCAGTGCCTGAGGTTTTCACAAAAGTCTCTGAAACGAACAGCCGACCGTCCGTCGTCTCTGCGATCACATGCATTGGAGTTGGACCGTTTACGCGCATCGTGATGTCAAAGTAAAAGCCGGATTGTGGGGTTTCTAAGTCAAAAATGGCAGAGACGGGCATCGGGTTTTCGTCCAGAACGACCGTCACCTTTGCCAGTTGTGCACCATCTGGTGCCTTGATCTGCGCGGCGAGGTCCGTGCGGGCATCATCCGGAGTTCTGTAAGGGGCGTCGATTGCGATGATGCCGTCGCCATCAAGCATGAAGCGTTCGCCATAAAGCTGGGCCTTTACGGCTTCCCATGCTTCGTTACTTGCCAGCGCAGGGAGCGCCACACAGCACATCAGCGCTGCTGTCAATCCAATACGTTTCATTCAGTTCCTCCCAGAATAAATGTCCCGAATGCACGGGGGCCGTCACAGGTTTCGATGTGTTGTACCACGGAAAGTGCATCCGCGTCGAATACTGTCACTGTATTTTCAAACCAGTTGGCAACAACGACGTGCCGACCATCTGGGGTGGTGTCAATCCCTTCGGGATATTCGCCTGTATTGAGCGTCGCGATATTACTCAGCGTGCCAAGGTCGATGACGCTGAGTGTGTCGGCGTATTGATTGGTCACGAATGCCCGACCCTCGGCAAAAGCCACGCCGTAAGGGCGCGCACCGACCGCGACCGTTTCAATAATCTCGCCGTTTGCGGCATTAATTACGCTGACGTCATCACTGCCCACATTGCCTACAAATAGCCGCCCATCCGGTGCAAAGCGCAGGCCAAAGGGGCGGGTGCCCACATCCACGCGGTGCAAAAGATCAAGCGTTTCAGCATCAAAGACAGAAACCTGATCCGCATCCCTGTCCGCCGAGGCCAGCCAACGCCCGTCATCCGACAGGGCCAACCCGGCGGGGGCCGCGCCGACTTTAAGTTGCGCGACCTGCGTCAGGTCCGTTGCGTCCAGCACCCAGATGCGGGCGTTATACCAATCGGATACGAACAGCCGATTACGCCGGGGGTCATGGGCAACACCGATCGGACCCCCATCCAGAACGACTTGCGCAAGGACTTTGCCCGTCAGCGGATCATGTCGCCTGACCGTTTTGCTGTCCGCGGCAACCGTAAAGGCGGAGTTCGTGCCCACCGCCACTCCGGCTGGTTTACCCGGCACGGTCCAGAGGTGTTGCTGCACGCCTTTCGACAGGTCGAGAACGCTCAGCGCGTCCCCGTTCTGGCACGTGACATAGGCAAGATCACTTGCCGCAACCGGGGTCGCGACAAGCATCAAAACGAGGGTCAGCTCACGAGTCAGGCGCACCGAAGGCCGTCGTCAATGCGTCCAACCCAGCCTGATAGACGGCTGAGACAGCGGCAATGGCCGCCTCATCGTTCAGGTCCTCGGGCGGGTCATTGTTGGGATAGCCTCGGTAAAATGCGCCGCGCCATTCAATCAACGATCCGCCCCCGTCGCGGGCTTTGACCGTCAGGTGGGATGAATAATTGGTGACGGGCAACACCTCGACCAGAACATCGGTGATGCGGTACGAGTAGCTCATTTTCTCAGCGCTGTATTTATACAGGATTTCAGAAATCGTGGGCCCGTCGGCGGCCCCGAGCGACAATACGCGGGTGGCATCTATCTCGTTGCCATTCTCGCCTGTGCTGCTGTGCACTGCCGGATGCCACGACATGTCCTGAAAATCACCAATCCGTGCCCAGACCTCTGCCGGTTCGGCGGCCACCTCAGTGGTCAATGTGATCTTCTGACGGGTTGGACCATGCGCAAGCGCCACTCCCGGCACCAGCGTAGCCGCCAGAGCCATCGCCATAAAACTTCGTTTTTTCATCATTCCTCCGCTACAAAAAATCGGTTCTTCAGGATATACCGCATACCGCGCTGCCAGCTGTCATCGGTGTTGCCTCTGATATCGACCACACCACCTTTCACCATCTCACCGGTGTCGGCATCACGCAGTTGCAGGTTCATGGCCAGGATGAGGTCCGAGACTTTCTGAACCTCCCCGACCAGCGAATAATCCGCGCCAAGGTCCGCCGCGATGCGGGTGTCGCATCCATAGCATTTGGCCACATTGGCGACCCGGTCGATCTGATCGCGTGCGGGTTCTATATCGACGAGCACGTAGCCTTCTTGGGTAAATCGGTCGGCCACCATGGCCTCAAGCGTGGCGATCCGCGCCAGTTCGTCAGGGTTGGTGTCGGACGTGTTCATCTGCAACGATGTATCCAGCAGGGTCAGCCCAAAGAACGCCACTTTTTCCTGTGCCTGAGCACCGGTGGCCGCCAGAAGAGCAAGAATTATCAGTCGCATAGGCACATTCTTAAAAAATAAGAGTCGTGCTTTATGGTGCGACTGCTAGGCTCTTTATCACAACCCGGCCAAAAGTATCGGTTCACGCCGTGCGATAGGCCGGGAACAAAGGGAGGCCCGGATAACAAGCGGGCAAGGGAGGTTCTGGTGCCACGATTGCACATGTCGCTTTTGGCGGCTCTTGCGTTTTTCATGTCGGTCAGCACGGCGCAGGCGATTGATGTCAAAGCAGCCGTTCTGCGCATTGATTACCCGACGCTGCTGCCCATCAGCCGCTATGATCTGCGACCTGATGATCTGGGGTTCGCCGGGGCTGCGCTGGCGGATGAGGACAATGGCACAACCGGCGGATTTCTGGGTCATACCTATGAAACGACACAGGTTGCTGCCACTCCGGAGGAAGCCGATGCCGCCCTTGAAAGAATACTGGCGGAGGGCATCAGGCTCATCGTGGTGCAGGCGCGCAAGGACGATTTGTTGCGTCTGACAGACAAGGCCGCCGAGGCGGGGGCGTTGGTCTTTAACGCCCGTGCTGCTGACACAGCGCTGCGCGATACCGAATGTCGGGGCAATCTGCTGCACACGGCACCGTCTTACGCGATGATGGCGGATGCGGTGGCGCAGTTCGCCGTTTGGAAACGCTGGACAGATTGGTTCCTGATCGCCGGGTCCAACCCGTCGGATGTGCAGTTTGCCGATGCATTCCGCACCTCAGCGCGCAAGTTTGGCGCCAAAATCGTTGAGGATCGCACCTTTGAGGATACCGGCGGGTCGCGCCGCACGGACTCAGGCCACGTTATGGTGCAACGTCAATTGCCCGCTTTCACACAGGATGCGGAAGATCATGATGTGGTGATTGCGGCTGACATGTCTGATTATTTCGCGCGTTTCCTGAGCTATCATCTCTGGACGCCGCGCCCGGTCATGGGGTCAGGCGGGCTTGTGCCGACAACATTCCACGGCGCGCATGAAGCCTATGGCGCAACACAGTTTCAAACCCGCTTTGAGGAACTGACCGGGCGCTATGTCAAACCCGAGGACTACAATGTCTGGCTGGCATTGCGCGTGATCGGCGAGGCGGTGACCCGTGCCAATACGGCCGAACCCGATGGCGTGCGCGACTATGCCAAATCCGACGAATTCGAACTTGCGGCTTTCAAGGGCCAGCGGGTCACGTTTCGCGATTGGAACGGACAGCTGCGCCAGCCCATTTTGCTTTATGATGGAACCATCACGGTCAGCGTCAGCCCACAAGAAGGGTTTTTGCACCAAAGCTCGCCGCTCGACACCATGGGCCTTGATCGCCCTGAATCTCAATGCACCGCTTTTGAATAATAGGAGACACCCATGAAATCTCTGGTCCTTTCCACGGCCTTTCTGGCCCTGATGGCAGCCCCGGCCCTCGCGGGCAAAGCGTTTATCTCAAACGAGCGTGGTAATACGATCACTGTCCTCAATACGGAAACCTGGGAGGTCGAGACCGAGTTTTTTGCAGGCAACCGACCCCGCGGCATCACGGCAAGCCCGGATGGCAAGATCATCTATGTCTGTGCCTCTGATGACAATCTGGTGCGGGTCTTCGATTCAACCACGTACGAGGAACTGCCCAGCTTGCCGTCCGGACCCGACCCGGAATTGTTCATCCTTGAACCCAATGGCGAGCGGCTTTTCATCGCCAATGAGGACGACAATCTGGTGACCGTGACGGATACGAGAACGCGCACTGTTCTGGCCGAAGTCCCCGTCGGGGTGGAACCTGAAGGCATGGGGATGAGCCCGGATGCAAAATTCGTGGTCAATACCTCCGAGACGACCAACATGGCGCATTTCATTTCGACCGAAGACTACAAGATCAAGCACAACGTGCTGGTCGATCAGCGCCCGCGTTATGCGACCTATACCGCAGATGGCACGCGTCTGTTCGTGACCTCTGAGATCGGGGGCACGGTGACGGCGATGGATATCGCAGAGGATGGGGCACCCACGGTCATCGGCAAGATCACTTTCGAGGTCGCAGGGGTTCAGCCGGAATGGCTGCAACCCGTTGGGGCAAAGGTGACATCGGATGGCAAGCGCCTCTTCGTGGCCTTGGGTCCTGCGAACCGTGTGGCGGTTGTCGATGCGCAAAGCCTTGAGGTGCTTGATTACATCCTCGTCGGGCAGCGGGTCTGGCAGCTGTCTTTCACACCAGATGAGAAGTACCTCATCAGCACCAATGGCAATTCCAACGATGTCACGGTGATCGATGTGGCCAGCGAAAAAGCGATAAAATCCATTCAGGTGGGCCAACAGCCATGGGGCGTCGTGACCATTGAGTGATGGTCAACAGAAATTTCGAGGGAGAGAAACGATGAAAAAACTACTGTGTGCCGCAGCCGTGGCAATGATGAGCAGCCCGGTTGTCGCTGCACCGCTCTGCGATGATCTGGGCTTTGCGGGGCTGCTTGCCGCCTGTAACCGGGGCGAAACGATCGAGCTGACACTGGCCTCCGGCCAGCCGCTCGGTGAGGATGTCACGCTGGAATCAGGCGCTTACTACAAACTGCAGATCACGGCGGATGGCTCTGCCGAACTGGCCATCGAGGGGGCGTCGTTCTTTCGCTCCATCTGGATGAACGAGATCGTCATCAACAGTATCGAAATCCGGCCCATGGCCATCGACAGTATCGAGTTTGACAAGGCGGGCGTTGTGGAACTGTCCTTTATCGCCATCAAACCCGGCCGTCATGTCGTGCGTATCCCCGGCTCGACCGGTGATGCGCAGTCCGTCACATTTTCTATTCAATAACCCTGAGGAGACCTGACATGAAAAAGCTTTTTGCATTGACCGCCGCAGTCCTGATCAGCGCACCGGCATTTGCCAGTGAGGGGCCGGATGCCGCGACCGTCGAGAAAATCGAAGCGATGCTGGCAGCCATGGAATGCCAGATGGACCCGGCTGACATCGAAGTCGAAGACGATGGCTACGAGCTTGACGATGTGATCTGCAAGGGGGGCGATCAGTTTGACATTACGTTGGACAAGGACCTCAACGAAACCGGTCGCCGTGCGGAATAGGTTTCGCCTGATTGGGGCGCTTGCCTGCGCCCTTTTCGGTTTTACCGGGCAGGTACTGGCCGAGGACCTGCCCACCCTGCGCGCCGCAGTATTGAAAATCGGGACGGTCAATTGGGAGTTGGCGACAATCAGCGACAACCAACTTGACCGCATAAACGGGTTTGTGCTGGAGGTTCAGCCCTTTGCGGACAATGGTGCCACGCGCATTGCGGTTGAAGGCGGCGAGGCGGATATGGCTGTCGCCGATTGGATTTGGGTCGCACGGCAACGGGCAGCGGGCAAGGATTATGTCTTTATCCCCTATTCCAAGGCCGTGGGCGGCCTGATTGTGCCTGACACAAGTACGGCTGAAACGCTGCAGGACCTGCAAGGCGGCAAAATCGGCATTGCCGGGGGGCCATTGGACAAATCATGGCTGATCCTGCAGGCCTATGCGCAACAGCAATATGGCTTTGATCTGAAGGCTGAGACGGAACAGGTTTTCGGCGCGCCGCCCCTGATTTTTAAATCCGCGCTCAATGATGACTTTGCCGGGGCGATCAATTTCTGGCACTTTCTGGCCAAGGGCAAATCGGCGGGCATGAGAGAGCTGATCTCGGTTCAGAAGGCGGGGGCCGCTTTGGGGTTGGATACCGATACGCCCCTGTTGGGCTATTATGTCAAGGAAAGTTTCCTCGCCGAAAACCCCGATATTGCGCAATCTTTCTTTGAAGCGACGCGCGCGGCCAAGGATATGCTGGCCACGTCTGATGCGGCATGGGAGGCTGTGCGCCCCCGGATGAACGCCAGCACGGATGCCGAATTCGAACAACTCAAGGCTGATTGGATCGCGGGCATTCCGGAACGCGGTCCGGTCAACGGGCAGACCGCCGAAAAGATGCTGGCGCTGATGAAAGACCTAGGCGGTCCGGAGCTTGTCGGCCCGATGACCGCGATGCCACCCGGCCTGTTCGCAGACGTCAAATAGCGCGGTGATGCACAGCGCGCGGCTCACTCCTTTTCTGTCACTGGCCGGGTTACTGGGCATGTGGGTGGTCGCCGCGATGCTGACACAGGATGCGCAAATCCTGCCAACGCCGTGGCAATTGCTGCCGCCTCTGCGTCAGGAATTGGCCTCGGGCGAGTTGTGGACGCATCTGGGCGCGACGATCGTGCGGGTTATCTGGGCTTTTGCGCTGGCGATGTCGCTTGGTACGATCCTCGGTCTGATCATGGGGCGGTCGGTCGCTGTGAACCGCTGGCTTGATCCGTGGCTTGTCGTTTTCCTGAACCTGCCCGCGCTTGTTCTGATTGTGCTGTGCTATCTGTGGATCGGCCTGACAGAGGCGGCGGCCATCACGGCTGTCACGTTGAACAAAGTGCCCAATGTGGCCGTTGTCATCCGCGAAGGTGCACGCGCGCTCGACCCGGATCTTGATGCACTCAGCAAAGTCTATCGGATGTCGTGGTGGACCCGCATGCGCCACGTCGTCTTTCCGCAGCTTGCCCCTTTTGTCGTTGCCGCCTCGCGCTCCGGTCTTGCGGTGATCTGGAAGATCGTTCTGGTCGTCGAATTCCTCGGTCGATCGTCGGGCGTCGGGTTCCAGATCCATCTGTATTTCCAACTCTTCGATGTTGCCATGGTGCTGGTCTATGCGTTCTCCTTTATCACCGTGATGCTGCTGGTGGAGTGGATTTTCCTGCAACCGTTCGAGCGTCATGTGGCGCGGTGGCGCAGCGCATGATCAGCGTCAGCATCAAATCCAAAGTCTATGAGGACAAACCCGTTCTGGGTCAGATCGACTTTGATGTTGCTCGTGGTGAAACGCTGGCGCTGGTGGGCCCCTCCGGGATCGGCAAATCGACCTTGCTGCGTATTTTGGCGGGGATTGATCAGAAATTCGATGGGACGATCAAAAGCTCTTTGTCGCAGGCCATTGTATTTCAGGAACCGACTTTGCTGCTGTGGCGTTCGGTCCTGGATAACCTCTTGATCCTGCATCCAGACCTCAGCGTTGAAGATGGCCGCGCCAGCCTCGAACGGGTCGGCCTTGAGGGCAAAGACACGCTGTTCCCCGGGCAATTGTCGCTGGGCCAACAGCGCAGATTATCGTTGGCCCGTGCCTTCGCGGGCGCGCCGGATGTGTTGATCATGGATGAACCTTTTGTCTCGCTTGATCAGAAAACTGCCGAGAGCATGTTGCGCCTGACCGAAACACTGATTGCCACGCATAAACCGGCGACGGTTTTTGTCACCCACGACGCCCGCGAGGCAGAGCGTCTGGCGGATCGCGTTCTGACGCTGGAGGCGTCACCAAGCGGGGCGCGGCTTTTGCAATAACGCCCCTTGCTAAAGCGTTTCGAGTTGATCTTGGATCACTTGTTCGCTGCCTCTTCCTGCGGTCGAACGCGAAAAGTGATATTCAATGCCTCAAGTTGAACTCGAAAAACTTTAGGAGAGCGAAACCAGGTGGTTGTCAAAGGCCAGTCCGTGGGTGTTTTTTACCCTAAGTTCGTTCATTTCGAGGTCGAACACATTCCCAAACCCGTCGGTGGCAAGGCTGCCGCCTTGCGGAAAGCTGGTGACACCACAGACATCTGTCGCGCGGTGTGTGGCCATCTGCGCGCCTGTTTCATCGAAGGTCAGAACGCATCCACCGCGGGGTGCCGATGCGGCAAAACCACCCTGACCAAGGGTGCAGACGCTGCCGATGTAACCATCGAGCCCATGCGCGGCGCCATCGCTGAACTGCGCAGGCACAAGCTCTCCCGACCCTTTGTGAAAGGCGACAAGAGGGGGTGCTGCAAATGGATCACCTTGCCATTGAAACCCGCAAACGATTGTTCCATCCGCCGTCGCTGCGATGTGGCGCAGTGAGTTCTGATGGATGGCTGCGGGCACTGTCGCGACGTCGATCAACCCACCCGATGGTGAAAATATGCTCAGGTTGGGCTGCATTGTGTCGAGATTCAGTTTTTCGCGACCTGTGTCCGGGTGTGTGCGGATGCCACCATTGGCAACGGCAAGGTTGCCTGATGGGAGTGTCAGAATTTCATGCGGCCCAATCCCGCCCGATGCGAATTCGTCGACACGTTTGTATCTCCCGGCGCGCGCCCAGACGCCAATGCGCCCTTGACCTGAAACGATGTCTTGTTCGGTGGTAAACAGCATCTCACCGTCGGGAGAGAATGCGGCGTGACCGTAGAAATGGTGGTTTGTGGGCGCGGCAATCGTCTGGCGCATGTCGCCGGTTGCGCAATCGACTACCTTGGCAAAGGTGCCTGGCCTGCGGGCGATTGCGACGGCCTCCGCCAGATGGGGATGTGCGGCAGCAGCATGTCCGCGCGCGGGCAGCGGTTGTCTGAATGCAATTTCGCCCGCAGCGGTCAAACCGACGATCAGGAAAGTGCCGTCGGTGGCCATGGCGGCGGTTATCGCAACGGGATTACCCACCGCTGCCCATGTCAGTGACGGCGCGACGGAGGCAAGCGCCATACCTGCCATGAATTGACGGCGCGATGTCATGTTCAATCCCCGTCCAGCGCGTTGAACCCGGCCGAGATACCCAAGGGCGTTCCGATTTCTTCAATCACGGCGACCTGAAGGGTGCGTACGGATTGTTGAAGGGCTTCAATACGGAACCGGGATGCGGGATCTGCCACGCCTGCAAGGGCTGGGTCATCAAGCGCATTGGCGCGGCTGCGCGCCTGTGCAAATGCGGTGCGGGTTTGCGCAAGGTCCGCCGCACCCACATGCATGGCGAGGTCTTCGAGCGCGGTCAGCGACAGGATGATGTGGCGCACGGAGCGTTCAGAACGACGCGCTTCGGCGCGCAGGGGGCGGGGCCGGTCAAAAGTGCCCAAAGGCCGCCCAAGTCGTTGATCATGCAAGAATTCCAGCCCGGTTGAAAGCGCAGTATATAGTGCGCGCTGTGCTTCTTGCGGGGATTGAAAGCGGGCGTTTCCGTCGGCCCCGGCAGATACCATCAGCTTGGCATAGGCGGGCCATGCCTGATTAAGGTTCTCGGATTTCTGCGCAAGGCCCGTGGCGATTGCCCGCGTCAGACGGCAGGCATAGGCCGGATCATCCTGTGGTTCAAAGAGCAGACGTTCAAGTGCTGTGAACCCCTGCGCCGCAACTGAGACCTCGTTGAAGTGCGCGGCATCATCAACGATGCCATCCTGCGCCGCGAACAACCGGGTCAGCGCTTTGCCAGTGCGGTCTTTCGGGTCCGGCCAGAACGCCATGGCGAGCGCCGTGTTTTGATCCTCTATGGGGCCAAACTGGATATGGGCGATGGACACCCAAGCATCATAGGCCGTCGCAAACGCGGGCCGCACCGCATCCGCTGTGCAATCTGCCAGTGCCATGGTCGACAGATCCTCTGTCGCTTCGACAAGCCGGGCGTGACCGGGCAGGATGTGATCAGAAATTGCGCTGCTGACGTCGGCAACAGCAGGCGCGGCAATAAGGGTAAAAATGAGAGCCAGACGCATGAGTTACAGACTTTCCAGAAATTTGATCAGGGCGGCGCGGTCGGCTGACGGCATGTCGATGACCTGCTGTTTGTGCGTTTCGGCTTCACCACCATGCCAGAGCACGGCCTCCAGCAGGGACCGCGCGCGACCGTCATGCAGGAAATAGGTGTGGCCGGAAACTGTTTCGGTCAGGCCAATCCCCCAAAGCGGCGGGGTGCGCCATTCACGCCCGGTTGCGCGTGCTTCGGGGCGATTGTCCGCAAGATCGGGACCCATGTCATGCAGTAACATATCCGTATAGGGCCAGATCAGCTGAAAACTCTGTTCGGGCTGGCTTTCGATGCGATGCGTGACGAATTTAGGCGTGTGGCAGGCGGTGCAGCCCGTGTCATAGAATACCTGTTTGCCGCGCAGAACATCGGGGTCGTCCACGTTTCGGCGTGCGGGAACGCCAAGGTTCGAGGCGTAGAAGGTAACAAGCGCCAAGCCTTCGTCGCTGATTTCTGCATTGTCATGCGCTGACGTGTTGCCATTTGGGGCCGCGCGGCAAGCGTCCTGCGCATTCGTGCATTCGCCGTGCCCGTCCGGAAAGAGCGTTGAGGAGATACCGATATCACCGAGGAACGCCGCCGCAGATTGCTCGCGCACAGAGGGCTGACCCGCCTTGAGCCCGAACCGCCCCAGCATCGGCACGCCATGCGCGCGCGACATGACGATTTGTGCGCGGCCAGAAATGCCATCACCATCTGCGTCGTCCGGGTCGGCAAGGGCGAGAATATCGGCCGCTGGTATCGCATCCAGCAGCCCCAACCCGATCATCTGCGGCGCTATGCGAGGGGACACCATGATATCCGGATGCAACGGGCCATAGCCCGGTTCCGTGATGGTGTATGAGGGCGCACGCAGGCGCGCGGTTTCCCCATCGGAAAGGGCAATCTCAGTCTCGGTATAAGTAATGCTGATCTGGCCTTCACTGGCGTGCCCGGCGACGGAAAAATCCTGAATCTGCTCGCCATAGTTCGGGTCAGGCTGTGTCGCCAGATAGTCCGAAATCGCCTCTGGCGGTGTTCCGCCGGAGATCGAGACGCGCAGCAGCATGGACACGGCGTTGTCTGTCGGGCCCTCGGGCGGGTGGCCGCGCCCGTCTTTCAGGTGGCAGCGCTGGCACGACCGGGCATTATAGAGCGGTCCCAATCCATCTGAGGCCAATGTCGAGGAGGGCGAAGACACCCAGAGCTTTTTGAACAACCCGTTGCCGACCTTGAAATCAAGTTCCTTTTCAAAACTGATGTTGCCGGACGGCTGGCTGAAGGCATTCGAAGTATCGCGTGGACGTACGGTGGCTGCACCGGCTTGATTCGTTTCGAATTGTTCGGGGGCCGTGAAATCGGTTGTGGGTTGCGTGATTTCGGCAATTCGGGCCGTTTCCTGGGTCGTTCGCGGTGTGATCGGCAGGTGTAAATCATGCAGAACTTGATCTGCATCAACCTGAGATGACGCAAAGCAAAGTAAAAGAGTCAGAGTTAGGCTTGTGTAATACTGCATTCCCTATCATTATACTCAGGAATTATGAAATGCGAGTAGATTCTCATCCCGATCCAAGGAGTTTCCCGCGAAGTGTTGCCTTTACACTCTGAAAAGTGGGCGAATGCTGCCCCTGAACAAAAGCTGGAGCCCGAGGCGTTGGGGTTTTTGAACTATCTGCGGTTTGTTGCGATGAACTGTCGTGCAAAACCGCATACGGATTTGTTTGAGGCTTGCGCGCTGTTGCATACGGAACATGACAAAACGCAACAGGCCCATGCCGAAGCGTTGATGCGCTGCCTGAACGAAGCGCTCGGCAAGCCCGCGCGGCTTTATGCACCCGGTGTCTCGGAAATGACATTTGACGAAAGCTGGCTGTTGCAGTTGTGCCTTGCCAGTGCGCGGCAGGATCGCGCCAGCGTTCATTTCCTTGTTCAGTCACGGGTCGCGCGAGAGCACCGCAGGTTGATCACCTTTCTGGTTCACTGGATCACAGGTCGGTTTTCCCGTTTTTAGAATTATTCTAAAAAGCCCTTGCCTTTGCGTCGAGCTTGCCTAAATTATAGCGCAGCAAGCCACGCAAAATGCCAGCCAGCAAATCAATCATCAAAAAAGGAACAAGGGATGACCCAGACCGCCGTTGCGCTAGCCACCGATGCACGTACCGCCATAGCCGAAGCGCTGAACCAATCCGTAGCCGAGACCGCCGTGGCGACGATGCTCGCTCAGAATTTTCACTGGAACGTGACAGGGATGGCCTTTGGCCCGCTGCATGATCTGTTTCAGAAGATGTACGAAGACCATTTCATCGCGCAGGACGATCTTGCAGAGCGTATCAAGGCGTTGGATGCCCATGCTGAAGGCACATTGGCGGGTATGATCAAACGCTCGAAAGTCAAAGAGTTCGAAGGCAAAGCCTCTGACAAAGAGATGATCAAGGTGATGCAGGAGGCGCAGGAAACACTGGCCGCCACGCTCGCTGGTGCCGGGGCCATTGCTGCCGAACATGGCGACACACTGACTGAAGATCTGTGCATCGCTCGTGGTCAGGAGCATGAGAAATTCGCATGGTTCCTGCGCGCGCATCTGGCGTAACGCGCCGGGCGCGCAGGTAACAACGCGTATCGCCCCGACGGGCGATCATCGCACTTAAAAAGGTCAGGCCACGTCCCTTATTGCGGCGATCGGCTTGACCTTTTTCTTGAGGCACTTGCGCAAGTATTTCGGCTTCCAGTGCCTGTATTTCCCCAACAGCGATTGCTGGCCGACAAGCATCTCAACGAATGCCTCGCGGTGTTTGTTTTGCTTGAGCTGCTTGAACAGTGACTTCTGCGCTTTGGTCATCGAACATCCGATACAGTGACCTTCGCGCTTGAATTTACAGACGTCAATGCAGGGGCTTGGGGTCTTACTCATGAGATACCTCGCGAAAGTGACCGGGCAGCAACGGCCCCCCGGTCATGGCTGGGTTTAGAGTTGTCCTACTGAAAAACAGCGTTTGGGTCATCAAGGCTATCAGACCCTTCAAACTCGATCTGATCAACACCAAGAGCGACCACCGCGCGTTCAATAGACCGGGTTTGATCTACCAGTGCATCCACCGCACCCATGATCAAGGCCTCGCCTGCCTCATTTCCGCGTTCCAGCATCATGTCATAGGCAAAGCCAGCCTCGGCAGCGGTTTTCATTTCCGACATCTCAAGCATTGTCTTGTTGAGTTTCGCCGTCAGTTCTGTGTCCACACCTGCGTCTGCGGCGGCAACCAGAGACGAAAGGGACGGTCCGGAAACGATCGTGCCATCAATGCGCGTGTAGCTGCCCAGATAAACATTCCGAATGCCCATCGCATCGTAGAAATGGCTGTTGTGGGTGTTGTCCGCAAAGCAATCGTGCTCTTCTTCGGGGTCGTTCAGCATGAGGCCCAGTTTCATCCGCTCCCCGGCCTGTTCGCCGTAAGAAAGCGAGCCCATCCCCGTCAGGATTGTGGAAATCCCGGCGTTTTCGTCTGCGGTGAGTTGGGTGCGGGCTGCCCCGCCGTCCTGCCATTGCGCGACCATCCAGTCCAGATCGGACACCAGCAGCTCGGTCGCTGCCGACAGATAATCACCGCGGCGGTCGCAGTTCCCGCCCGTGCAGGCGTCGCCAACCGCATAGTCGGTCCATGGACGGTTGCCTGCACCGGGGCCGTGGCCATTCAGGTCCTGACCCCAAAAAAGAAATTCAATGGCATGATAGCCGGTCGCCACATTTGATTCGACCGCGTCGGCCTCATGCAGCGCGCCTTCCAATAGGGCCGGTGTGATCTCTGTTGCGTCCAGTGTTTCGCCCGAAAGCGTGAAGGACGGATTGGCAATCACGTTCAACACCGCATATTCGTTTTCATCCGTGGCGCCGCCATAGGAAGCATCGACATAATCAATCAGACCTTCATCGAGGGGCCAGGCATTTACCTTACCTTCCCAGTCATCGACGATGGCATTGCCGAAACGATAGACTTCGCTCTGCTGATACGGGACACGCGCTTTGATCCATGCCTCTTTAGCGGCCTGCAGGGCTTCGGCGGACGGCGTGGCGATCAGCGTAGCGACAGCCGATTGCAGGGCCTGCGCGGTGGTCAGGCTATCCTCGTATTTCGCGAGCGCGATGTCCGCGTAATTGTCTAGGACCGCGGCTTTATCCGCAAGCGCAGGGGTGGTTGCTAAAAGTGCGCTGCCCAGCGTTGTCGTCAGTATCCGTTTCATTGTTGGCTTTATCCCTTGTTCAGTCAGATTAATGCAGGCGGACGACGTTCTGCGCCGCCTGTGGTTTGGAGTGTGGTGGTCGTCGTCCGATCTTGCGGGCGCACGTGCCGACCTGCCCGGCAAGCAGCGCCACATGTTCAGCCCGAGCAGGCCCCATCAGCAGGGTCGCCACAAGCGCTGCATCGTTCAGATGCCCCTCTGATGCCATTCGGACCAGATTGACAAAGACCGCTTCATCCGCGCCGACGCAGGAACACCCGACCTGATGGCGCACCAATGGGCGATGTGCGGATGAGACGATCGTGCGCACCAGGGTCTCGAACGCATGGCATTCATGGGTCGCATGTTCGCCGGGCAAAGCGTTTCGGTATTCGTTCCAAACCTGCGACTGTCCGGATGATCCTTCGCACCACAGTCGCAGGTTCAGAACGAGGTTGGCTTCCCACGGGTCCATGTCGCTCAGGACGGCAACGGTGGCTGCGCCGCGTTCATTGAGTTCCGGCATCATTTGGTCAAAATCAATTTGCCGGCGCGCGTGATGCGCATGTAGTAGGTTTGACCGTCCAGCACGACACAGGCCTGCACGCCGTTCTTGATCAGCTCGCGCGCATCATATGTGTCCATTTGCGGTGTGATGGTGGTTGCGGACGGGTTGGGTACATCGGTCATGGCATTCATGATGCGCGCTCCAACCGGTCAAAAATGAATTCGATGTTTTGATTGGTCGGGAAAGTATCTGTAAGCACGGTGGCCAGTACTTCGTTCCAGCACGGTTTTTCTAAAGGCTCTTTCGGTTCCATTGGTCGGTCCAAGCGGTTCTTGCCCATGAGGTCTCTCCTGCGATGTGAGGATGTCCGGGCTGCCCGAAACGGGGTGGCTGAGACTCAATAAACTATTGTTGATAGATTTAGTCAGAATAGTCAATCCCGACAAAAACAATCAGGCCTATAAACTGGCAATCTTCCGCGTTACACAGGCATGAAACGAAACATTCTGCGGTCGGGCTTCGAAAAATGGACAAGCAAATTATCAGGGGCATCGCCTTGTTTGTGGCGGCAATTTGCCTTTTGCCGATTGTCGGGGTTATCGCGGCCGCGGCATTCAGCTCTTTCGACACGCTGGGGCAACTCGCGGACACAGTCCTGTGGCGTTACACGTGGACGACGCTTGTGCTGGTCGTCCTTGTGGCCATCGGCAGCATTGTCATCGGGGCGACAACCGCATGGCTGGTTGTGACGTCCGAATTCCGGGGCAGGCGATTCTTTGAGATCGCGCTTGTCGTGCCGCTCGCCTTTCCCGCCTATGTGCTGGCCTATGCCTATACCGATATCCTTGATCATCCGGGCATCGTGCAAACGACGCTGCGCAGTCTGACGGGGTGGGGACCGCGAGACTATTGGTTCCCCGAGATCAGATCATTGGGGGGTGCCGCGCTGATGCTGACGCTTGTGCTGTACCCGTACGTGTATTTGCTGACACGGGCGGGGTTCCGGATGCAGGCGGCAACACCATTCTATGCGGCCCGTTCGCTTGGGTCTTCCCCGCTCAGGGCGTTTCTGCGGGTGTCCTTGCCTATGGCGCGGCCTGCCATCGCGGCGGGCACCCTGCTGGTGGTGATGGAGACGATTGCTGATTTCGGCACCGTGGCGCATTTCAGCGTCCAGACTTTCGCGACCGGTATCTACACCAGTTGGTTCGGCTTGGGGGATCGGGGGGCTGCCGCGCAGTTGGCGCTTGGCCTTTTGGCCTTTGCGCTTCTTGTTGCCATGCTGGAATACATGAACCGTGGCGCTGCGGCCTATGCATCCAAGGGGCGACAGGAACCCTTCGTGCGGTTCGCCCTGACGGGCTATCGCGCTTTTGCGGCACAATTTGCCTGCGCGGTGCCGGTGTTGCTGGGCGTCATCTTGCCGACGATTACCCTGATCCTGATGGGGTTGCGGTCTGAGCAGGACATTTTCAGCCCGCGATACATGCGCTTTATCCAAAGCACGTTGACGCTCGCAAGTATCGCCGCCGTCGTGACGGTTTTCGCGGCGATCCTGCTGGGCACGTTCAACCGTGTGTCGCCGGGGCGCAGTGCGCTGGCCTCTCTGTTTATTGGTCGGCTTGGATATGCCGTGCCGGGGGGTGTCATTGCGATTGGCCTTCTGGTGCCTTTTGCGAATTTCGACAATTGGCTCGACGCCCGGATGGAGGCGTCTTTTGGCATCTCAACCGGTCTTTTGATCTCCGGCTCGATCTGGCTGATGATCGCGGCCTATATGATCCGTTTTCTCGCAGCTGCGATTGGCGCCTACGATAGCGGCCTTGCGACGGTCACGCCGAATGTGGATGCGGCCTCGCGGGTTCTGGGCCGCTCCGCCTGGGGCACGGTGCGCGATATTCACCTGTCGGTTCTGCGACCGAGTATCCTGACCGCGATGCTGATTGTGTTCGTGGATACGGTAAAGGAACTGCCGGCAACGTTGATCCTGCGTCCGTTCAATTATGACACCTTGGCCGTACACGCTTTTCGGCTTGCCTCAGACGAGCGTCTGGAGGGCGCGGCGGTGCCCAGCCTGATGATCGCAGGCATCGGTTTGATCCCGGTCATCATCCTGTGTGCGCAGATCAGCGAGTGGCGCAAGGCACGGGCCTGAAACACGAAAAGGCGCGCCACGAGGGGCGCGCCTTGCTGCTCGACAGAGCTGGATTTATTCCCAGCCGGCTTCGGCCAGAATACGTTGTGCGGCGTCGATATTGTCCGCAATGTCAGACAGGGCAATCGCATCGGCGCGGAATATACCCAAGGCTGCAACCGATGGCGCAAGACCAACACCGGGAACGGCGGGATATTCATCGTTACCAGCCGAGAAATACTGCTGCGCCTGTTCGGATGCGAGATATTCGAGGAATGTAACCGCATTGTCCTTGTTGGGTGCATTCACAGCAATACCACCACCGGAAATATTCATGTGCGCGCCAATATCGTTCTGGTTCGGAAAGACCCAGCCGATCATATCCGCGCTATCTGAAACGCCGGAGACGTCTTTGCGCAGCGCGCGCGAGAAGTAATAGGTGTTGGACATCGCAATGTCGCATTCGCCCGACACGATACCGCGCAACTGGTCGGTATCGCCCCCTTGTGGATCACGCGCGAAGTTGCCCACAACGGCTTTGGCCCACTCGCCTGTCGCCTCTTCACCAAGGTGTGCCACGAGGGCGGCGACGATGTTCTGTGTGTATACGTTTGACGAAGACCGGATGCAGATCTGACCCTCATATTCGGGCTTTGCCAGATCCTGATAGGTTGCAGGCGGGTTTTCTACGTCGTTCTTGTCGTAAAACAGGATGCGCGCGCGCTGCGAGAATGCAAACCACTGGTTGTCATCATCCTGCAGATAGGCAGGCACCTTTGCTTCGAGGATGTCGCTGTCAACGGACTGCAGCAGGCCCAGATCTTTCGCGCGCGTGATGCGC
Source organism: Roseobacter sp. OBYS 0001 (assembly GCF_019654895.1). NCBI lineage: Bacteria > Pseudomonadati > Pseudomonadota > Alphaproteobacteria > Rhodobacterales > Roseobacteraceae > Roseobacter > Roseobacter sp. OBYS 0001. The sequence continues at coordinate 81,884 of NZ_BPES01000014.1, read as the reverse complement.
ACGGTGTCTACCGTGAGAAACACATCGACCGGCGAATTCGAACCCTCGGCCTCCATTCTGGCGATGAGTTCGTCGGCTTTGCCCTCAATGCGGTTGATGGTGATGCCCGTTGCATCGGTGAACTCCGAATAGAGGCGTTCGTCGGTGTCATAGTGACGTGACGAATACAGATTGAGCTCGCCTTCAGCGATCGCGCCCGTCGCGGTCATGGCGATCGCCAAGGCAAAAAGTGAAGTCTTGGTGGTCATTGGAAACTCCCGGTTTAATCCCTACTGTTTTACTCAATTACAGCAACGCATCAGAAACGCAACCCATTCTGATAGATTTAGTCAGGAATAAATCTCGACGCCTTTTTGCCGGATCCTTGCGTATTTAACAAGCAAAGCGGTGCCATGATGCTGATCTGATCCCGGAAAACACGGAACGCGGTGCGCGCGCGTGCCAATGGTCTTTTTGCCGTGGCCTCGCGCGAGACGTGGAAATTGGCGGGCAGGTCGATGCGGTTTGGGTTGGGTTTGGCGCGGCTTGCGCGTTTCAACGTCTCGACAGCCAGTCCCGTCATAACCATTGCCGCGCCGAGGAACAAAACCATCCAGCGCGTTGGCGCTGGTTGCAGACCTGCGGCGCGAGTGATCAGGTGGCGGCGTCCTCGCGCCCGACCCCAACGCGGGAGCGGTGCGGGCCGTAAAGGCAGGCCAGCCCCAGAATGACGCCGGAAACGGTCGCGATCATGCCCGCGGCACTGACCGCGTTTTGGCTGCCGAACCACAGCGGGCCATAGCCTGCGAACACATACCCCAGCACAGCGGAGAGCGTCGCAAAGGCCACAGACCACCAGACCTGATGCTCCAGCCGGTTGGTCATCAGACGCGCAGCGGCAGGCGGGCAGATGAACATCGCGATCACGATGATCGAGCCGACCGCATCAAAGGCCGCAACCGCCGCAATGGCGGCAGTGATGACAAGGCCGAGCCCGAGGGCGGTGGCAGGAATGCCAAGCGCTTGTGCAAATCCCTCGTCGAAGGTTGCGATCTTGAGCCAGCGCCAGAACACCAGCATCAGCACGATCACCAGCGCGCAGGCCAAAGCCATGCGCGGCAGTTCTGGCGGCAGGTTCGCGAGGGCGGCAGGGTCCAGCAGGCTTTCCCAACCCGTGGCGCGGAACCAGATCAGCGATTCCAGATTGCCCATCAACGCGTGTTCCACATCCAGATGCACGGAGGATGTGTCGGACTGTTCCAGCAGCAACACGCCGCCCGCAAAGAGCGTGGTGAACACGACGCCCATCGCCGCACCCGGCTCGATATTGCCAAGCCGCTTGACCACCTCGATCAGGATCACCGACACAATCGCCGCTCCTGCGGCCCCCAACAGCATCGGGATGGTGCCGAGCGTGCCAGTAATCAGAAACGCGACCACGATGCCCGGCAGCACCACATGGCTGATCGCATCGCCAATCAAGGCCTGACGACGCAGGATCAGGAAATTACCCGGTAGCGCGCATGCAATCGCAGCCAGCGTGCCGATCAGAATTGGTGTCAGCGAGAACTGAACAAAATCTGCACCCATCACTCAAGGCCTCCCACGGAAACCGGCGGACCAAGCCTGCGGTCAAAGTCCTGTATCTCGTCGGGGGTAAATATTTCTTCGATCGGGGTCAGCCCGTCGTAGCGCCCGGTCAGCCCCGCATCCTGATGCACCTCGCGCGCCACGTCCCAGCGGCGTTCATCGCGGGCTACTTTGGCGGCTTGGGCGCGGCCTGTGTCCGTCGGTACGCCATCCGCGCGGATCAGCCCATCCTTTGCCAGCAGGCGCAGGGTATAAGGCTCGCGGATGGGTTCCTGCCGGGACAGGGACAAAAGCCCCTGACGGCGATGCACGCGGCGTTGAAACCTGCGATGCCGGATCACGGCAGCAGCGACCCCGCGCACAGGTGCAAAGATCAATGAAAAGATAAAGACGCTGGCCGCCGTCAGCACGATCAGCGGGCCGGTGGGCATCGCGGGCGCCGATGCAGACAATGCCGCGCCCACATAGCCCGACACCCCGCCCACGGCCCCTGCGATCCAGATGACACGGCCGCTGCGTTCGGTCCAGAAGCGCGCGGTGACAGGGGGGATGATCAGCATTGCCACAATCAGGATCAGGCCGACCAGTTTCAGCCCGATCACCGTGACGGCCATCACAAGACCCATCATCAACAGGTCGATCCGGCGCACGTCATATCCCATGGCGGCGGCGTATTCAGCATCGAAGGCCACCAGAGTCATCGGGCGGCGCATAAGCCATGTCGCGAAGACCGCGAGCGATCCGCCCAAGGCGATGATCACAGCGTCCTGATAAAGCATGCCTGCGGTGGATCCCAGCAGGAACCCTTCCAGCCCCGCCTGACGCCCGGCACTCATGGATTGAACAACGGTCAGCAAGACGATGCCAAACCCGAAGAATACACCCAGAACCGCCCCGATGGCCGCATCCTCGGCCAGTCGGGTGCGTCGGGCGATCCATTCGATCACGAGAAGGCCGATGGTGGCCGTAATAGCAGAGCCGATCAGCAGGCCAATCAGGCTGCGCCCGTCTCCGCCCAGGGCGACCATGACGATAAAGGCCAGCGCGACGCCGGGGAGTGTTGCATGGGCCGTGGCATCCGACACCAATGCGCGTTTCCGCAAGAACAGGAAAGTTCCCGAAGCCCCGGCGGCGAACCCCAGAAGAGTGGCGCCAACTGTAACCAGAGCGGCGTTATACCCTGCATTCAGCAGCAGGGCATCGAAGAGGGGTGTCACGACGCGACCCCTGCCAGTTCCGCCATATGCGTAGCACCCAGACGCCCGCCATAGGTGGCGCTGAGGTTGTCCGGGGTGAAGGTCGTCGCAACCGGCCCCTCGGCAATGCGGCGCACGTTGATCAGAAACACATGGTCGAAATAATCCGCCACGGTAGACAGATCATGATGCACCGCGACCACCGCCTTGCCTTCGGCCTTGAGCAGCTTCAGCACGTCGATGATTGCGCGTTCAGTGGCGGCATCGACGCCCGCAAACGGCTCGTCCAGCAAGTAGAGATCGGCATCCTGCGCCAACGCGCGCGCAAGAAACACACGCTGTTGCTGGCCGCCGGACAGTTGGCCGATCTGGCGATCCGCGAAATCGGCCATGCCAACGCGGTCAAGGCAGTCGCGCGCTTGCGCGGTCATTTTGCCGGATAAGCGGCCAAGGAGTCCGACCTTGCGATAAAGGCCCATCTGCACAACGTCGATTACCGTGGTGGGAAAGTCCCAGTCTACACTGGCGCGTTGGGGCACATAGGCGATCCTGTGGCGGGCCTTTTCGATCGGTGTGCCAAAGATCGACACCTCGCCTGACAGGCGCGGGATGACGCCAAGAGCGGCCTTGAGCAACGTGGATTTCCCCGCGCCGTTTGGGCCGATGATGGCGGACATGGCTTGTGCGGGGAAATCGGCATCAACCGAAAAAACCGCGGGTTTCTCGCCGTAGGATACGGTCAAGCCTCGCACGGCAAGGGGAATTTCGGGCGCAAGCGCGGCCGGGGTCGCAGCCCGTCCGTCTCGTGTTGCAAGTGTTGCCGGGGTGCGCATCGTCAGGGGGGCCCTCAATTCAACAACTCCGACATGCCGCGTTCGGGTGCTTCGCCGCCCAAAGCGCGGGAAATCACGGTGGCATTGTGGTCGATCATGCCCAGATATGTGCCCTTATATGTGCCTGCCTCGCCCATGGCGTCGGAAAACAGCGTGCCGCCGATGGTGACTTCGTGGCCTTCAGCGGCGGCCCCTTCGATCAGGGCGCGGATATTGCGATCCGAGACGGAGCTTTCCACGAAAACCGCGCGAATGTCGCGGGTTACGAGCGTGTCGACCATCTCCTCGATGCGCTGCAATCCGGCCTCGCTCTCGGTGGAGATGCCCTGAATGCCCATCACTTCGAAACCGTAGGCGTTGCCAAAGTAGTTGAATGCATCATGAGCGGATATCAGAACGCGGCTCTCGGCGGGCACCGATGACAGCACCTCGGTGGTGTATCGCGCCAATTCACGCAGTTCTTGCAGATGCGCGTCGGCATGTGCTCGGAACGCGGCCTCGCTTTCGGGCTGCACCTCGATCAGCGCATCGCGCACATTCAGCACCACGCGGGACCACAGGTTGGGGTTCATCCAGACGTGTGGGTCGTATTTGTCGTCGTAATCCTCGTGTCCGATCAGCAGGTTGCGCGGCAGGCTTTCTGCCACTGCCACGACATTGCCACCCTCGGACAGCTCGCGCAGGAAATTCTCCATCTGCGCCTCAAGATACAAGCCATGCCACAGTACCAGATCAGCATTGGCCATGCCCACAATATCAGAGCGTGTCTGGCGATAGGCATGCGGATCCACTCCGGGACCCATCAGCGCGCGCACGTTGACCATATCGCCGCCGACCTCGCGCGCGGCGTCACCGATCATGCCAGTGGTTGTCACCACGTCCAGCTGCTCCTGTGCCATACCCCAGCCTGCGGGCAAAACCATCGTAAAGGCGGTCGCGGCGGCCAATAGGGTTCTCTTGCTAAAGGTCATCATCGGTTTCCTCGGTAGGTATATCCGGCCGGCGGACGGAGTCTGTTAATATCTTGATATTAAGAATCGTTCGCAAAGTCAATGCAGTTGCGAAGCATTCGCAATAAAGGCGCTGTTTTCCCGCTCAGTTGACGCGCCGAAATCGTGATAACAGTGTTTTGCTTGGTGAAGGGGTACACAGGCGGGGATAAGCGCGATGAGGCTGTGCCAATGGCATCCTGCGCGGATGTACGGCCCATACCCCATCGGCCTAAGCCGAAATTGTTTTGTTACCGGGATCTTAGCCCATCTGGTTTGGTTCTGCGGTGCGACTGGTAAACCGCTAGGGCATGGGGCCGTTCTTGAAACGTTGATAGGAGTTCAGAACCAACATGAAGCCGAGCACCCAGATCAATGCCCACATGAAGCGTCCTGGCCAGACCGCATGCGGATCACAAGTTGCCAGAATAAAAAGTGTGCCGATCAACACAACGTTGCCGGACCACACAAGGCCGATCCACATGAACCGGAAGGCCAGTTGATCCGCCAGACCGCTGTAAAAGGACCGCCAGGTCAAAACCCCGACCAGAACGAACAGGGCGATCGCGCCCAGCGTTATTTTGGCACGGTTTGGACACCAGTAGTTGCAGGTGCTCGTGATTACCCCTTCAAAACCTGCCAGAGCGGGCGCAAGCGGTTTGTCGAAGTATTTCGCGATAATCGACGTCATTTCCGCGTTATCGTCGGACAGCGGGTCCAGAACGGGCCAGAACCCGATCCCGGAAAAGTTATCCTTGAAATAGACGACGTCGTCTTCAAATTGCGAAAACTCCTTTGGTGGTGTCGTGTCAAAAGCGTCTTCGTGCGGGGTGCTTTTGACGAACCTGTGCCCGCCCGGCGGGACCACGGGTATGATGCTGCGCAAGATATCGGCGCGCACTGTTCCCCGAAACAGACCTTCTTCCATGCGGACGCGCAGATCCTTTTTTGCATCCGACGTTGGACGCTCCAGAAAGAGGAGAATCTTGTTCACGATCTCCACCGTTTCGCGACTTGTATCCGTTTGGGCATCGGCGTTTTGAAAGGGGTTCAGGCTTGATATCAAGCTGCGTAAAAAGCCCTGATCGCTATTGTTCAGCACCTCGATTTCGTTCGGGACCAGTAATTCATAAAGGTCATCAAAAACGCCCTCTTGCCGTTGCTCTTCAGTTTCGGCCACTACCGGGAAATCGAAAGCGACGTTAAGCGTCGACGTCTCGCGGTCCGGCAACTCCTGATAGACGCGCCGGATGATCGACACCATTGTGCGCATGTTTTCCTTGGTCAGACGGGTGCCCTTGTAATCATGGAAAATGAGGGTGACGCCGTCGGGCCGCATCGGATCAAACAGGGTCGGGATGGCCGCGCGCACATGTTCCAGTTTGCGCCCTTCAACCCGGTTGAAGGCGCCCATTTCGGTTGCGATGTCGTCCACGACATATTCGATGTCAGCGCGGGTCCAATCCATCCAGTCACGCAGATCAAACGCCAGTTCGGCCTTGGCTCTGTATTGATGTGCTGAATTGATGAACTGCCGACGCGCTGCGCGCCATTGACCACGATTGTACAACAGGGCGCGATCGCCGTCGCCCTTGCTGAACTCCAGCCCGTAGAAAGCGATATGATCAACGACGCTGAAATCCACTTTGGTTTGTTGCTTGGGTTCTTCCTCTTCAGCTTCGGGGTCTGCTGGGGGTATTTTGGCGGCAGGTGGCTGCGCCAGCCAAAAGGGGTAAAAACCATAGACCTGCAAATCATCGCTGACGCGTTCAGAAACGCAGTCGCAGTCCTCGATTTCTAGGGGTTCATAGATGCGTGTCACCTGCGGGTCATCAATCGTCTTTTCCGCTTTTTGTACCAGCCGTTCAGTCACAAAGCGCGATAACTCTCCCTTACCGTCCAGTTCGGACACGTTTTCGACGGCTTGCGTGAACAGACGGCGGCTGGGATACGCGACGCCGGTGAGCGGCGCGAGGCGCTCCACCAGACCTTCGGCGGTGGCATCTGCGATGGTGGCCTGAATGAACGGCAATGCGAGGATCTCTTTCTGAAGCGCCTCCGTCAGTGTCCAGTCTGAGGTCACGGAGGGCTCAATGCCTTGAACCTGCGCTTCGACCTTGCGTTCGGCCTGTGCGGTCGCGGCCTCCTCAAGGGCGGCGCGGGCCTGCGCACGCATTAATTCCGGGACCGTCACATCCGACAGCGGCGTGTCCTGCAAGGCCTGCGAAAGCTCCGGGTTGTCGATTGCCGATGCCACCGCCTGATCGGTGGCATCGGTGACCGTCATGCGCGGTGTTGGGTCCGGTTCGGCATCGGTATCCAATTCCAGCAACGCGGTATCTGTGGGGGGCGGCACAGGTTCTGACGCAGCCGCCAGAACATCCGCAGCGGCATCGACTTCAGCATCGATTGCGTCTTTCTGCGCCTCCATCAACGCGGTTTGGATGCGATTGACCAGCCCTGCTTTGGTGGGTTCGCGCACGGTGATCATGCTTTCGACCACCGGCAGCGCGGTTTCAAACGCCGGATTACCCTGCAGTTTATCCGTCACCGAAGGCCGCAGCAAAAAGGAAAGGGGCAGCTTTTCATTCCCGGTGACCAATTTTTCGATCTCATCAAGGATGCAGTCTCCGAGGTCTACGGCCAGCACGGGGCGCAGATCTCGCCACAGGGCTTGTGGGCTGTCATACCCCGGCTTTTCTGCGCGGAACCCTTCAAGGATCGGGGTGAGCGAGACCAGAAAGCTCAGATCGGCGACGTCGTTCTCTTCGAGCGAATAGTAAGTGAGCGTCTCTTCCGTGGTCTGGGGCGAGCAAGGACCACCCGTGTAAGGTGCCGGGACGCCAGCTTGTGCAGCATAGTCCTCAATCAGCTTGATGACAGTGTCCACCGTGCCCACTAATCTGCGCAGCCGGTTTTCAGTCTTTTCCGCGGCGATCCAGGTGATGAAGTCTTTGCTTTCCAGAATACCCATCGCACCCGGGCGTCTGGCTTCGATCTGGCCCAACCGCTCCATACCTTGCTGCCAGGCATCAAGGCCTCCGGCAACGGGCAGAAGTTCACATACCTGAACTTCGGATTTATCACGGAAGATGGTGGTAAGCGTGTTTAAAGCCTGATCTGCATCGGGGATTTGAGAGAGAACACCGCTGGAGGTCGCGCAATCGTAAGTGAGCGCCCGGCGGCCGAGTGCCAGCGTCGTCATCGCCGTTGTGCCCGCAAGCCGCAGGGCCAGTGCAGGATCCGCTTGTGGATCATCCGCTTTGGGCAGGCTCATCGTAAAGAGCCGCGTTGACCAGCCCGGCCAGTTTTGTTGCAGCCGTGCATATTGTATCGTCAGACGCAGCGTTGAACGCACTTCATCCAAGCCGTCCGGCCTTGGCACACCTTCGCATAGAACGCGTAGTCGCTCGCGGGTGTAGCGGCCTAACTTGCCGTCTGCCAAGGCCGGGTTTGGGTCTCTGTAGGCGGTGCGCAGGCCCAACTGGACTTCACGAATATTCGCGGGCGCAAGTTCATCGAGCGATATTTCATCAAAATCCGAACAGGCGGCGACAGCGGCAGATGCCATGCCGACCGTTATCACAAAAAGGGCCATCAAATGACGCAAACTGGTCCTGAGGAGGCTCATGATGTTCGTCCTTCTTTACGCATTTCGGCAGTAATCGCGGATTTTAAGTCTTGTGCAGCGACGGTATCGGCCCCGCGGCGCAAAGCGCTCACAGCAGCATGGCGCACGACATTGGTGATGGCCGCGCCAGACAGGTCATAGTCAATCGCCAGCTGTTTAATATCAATTTCAGGGGCCATCGGCACAGACGCCAATGTATTTTTCCAGAGCTTTTCACGTTCGGGCGCAGTGGGGCGGGCAAACCCGACAGCGCTCTGGAAGCGGCGAAAGAATGCATCATCGATGTTACTGCGCAGGTTGCTGGCAAGGATCACAAGGCTTTCGCATTCCTCGATCCGTTGCAGCAGGTAGGAGACTTCCTGATTGGCATACCGATCATTTGACGAACTGGTGGCAGTGCGCGCGCCAAAAAGCGCGTCGGCCTCGTCAAAGAACAATATCCAATCCCGTTCGGCGGCCATGTCAAATATCAGCCCAAGGTTCTTTTCTGTCTCACCAATGTATTTGGAGACGACCATCGACAAATCGACGCGGTATACATCAAGATTGGTGCGCTGACCCAAAAGAGTTGCGGTGAGTGTCTTGCCAGTGCCGGGCGAGCCGTAAAAAAGCGCTTTGTAGCCGCGTCCGAATTGGCGCTCCAGTCCCCAATCCGCAAGGATTTTATCCCTGTTTTGCAGCCATGCCAGAATGTGATCAAGCTGATCGCGCACCGCTGCGGGCAGGATCAAATCATCCCACGTCAGCTTGGTGCTCAACCGTCGTGCCGGAAAGTTGGGCGCAAAGTCCGGCCGGGGGGGCGTCCCATCGCAAAGCGCGACAACACGGTGCATGGGCAGGTCAAGCCTGCTGACTTGCGACGGTTGGTTCTGGATCAGTGAGACGCCGGCTTGCAGGCGCAGGGCATGGTCGGGTTCGAACAGTCGCATGGCGGCAATGCGCGCCGCGGTATCCGTCCCCGCAATCAGGAATAGCGCCGTTTCCACCGTGGGCACAAAGGCCGCACTTGCATCAGGATGGCCGCCGAACTGAGAAAAAGCGCGGTCAATTGCGGAATTTTTGACGTAGAACGGGTCCAGCACGGCGGAGTTCACATGTGGTGCGATGGCCAGAGCCAGTACCAGACGGGCCTCATGCGACAACCCATGCTGTGAAATCAGATCAGCCAGAACCGTGTCGCTAGTATGAGCAGGCGCACGCGGCATGTCTAAAGGCGTATCAGCCCCCTTGAAGAAGTGTTCGAGCCGTGCGCCAATCACCTGCTCAAGCCATTTGATTTCGGCGGCAATGGCTTGGGCATTCAGTTTTCGCAAAGAGGCGCGGTCATTCCCATCAAGCATCGTGGTCCTCCCTCCATGAGACATGGCAGGGTAGGGGCATCCAGGGCAGGACCAGACGTTGGATGCTCCACGGCAAACCGTCCAACAGCATGTCAAACGGACCCGCTGTGACCCGTAGGTGCGCGCCCGTATCATCAAAACGCAGCGTGCCTGTGCGGCGTAAAAAGGTCTCGCGCAATCCATCCGGAGACGTTGCGCCAAGTTTGCCCCAGCGATCCACGACAGACCGCAAAAGGCCATCCATGAGGACCTGTGCGTCCTCGTCCAGGTCTTGCGGCGCGGGCAGCTTGGCCACTGAATCAAGGCCGAGCAAAACGCGGTGAAACGGGTCAACCACTGGTCCAGCCGTTGTTCCTGCAAGGTAATGCAGAGCGCTCAAAGCCTTGGGATATGCGTCCATCGACAGCGCTTTGCCTTCCCATTCTATTTTCAGCCGTTCAAAGAGGAGCGTGATAAACGGGCTTAGCAAAACGAGGCCCGCGACCTCTGTCACCAAAAGCGTTTCGCTGTCCACTTCAGGCAGTTTTTCCGGCTCTTTTGTTTCGACATGCCGTGTCTGCTGGGGTGCGCGCACCAGCAGTGTTTCGATGGCCGCAAGGGTCTGGTGTCTGAGGTGCGCCTCATCCGTGCTGATCGGGATGCTGAGCCGGGCGGCAACCACGCGCAGCAAGGATTGTCGTTTTTCATAATCTGGCTCGATTTCCTGAGCCACAGCAGCAAGATACCCCGACAGGGATAGGCGCCTGTCTTTGGTTGCGGTTGCCAATCCAAGCTCTGTGCGCAGCACAGCGGTTTTGAGGGCCGTCTCTGCGTCGGGCTGTGCCATGGGCCAAGCGCGCAAAAGCAATTCTGCCGCGTCCGTAAATTGCCTGTTTTCCAGCCCCGCGAGCGCTTTGGCCAAGGCAGAGAGTTTTTCGATCAGTTCCGCATCTGAACGGCCGGTTGATGATTGATCTGTCGTTGAGGCAGTGTCATCGCGTTTTCCGCGCAGTTGGATGCTGTCGTTCCTGGCCGCCGCGGCTTGTGTTTGGTCCGGGCGAGGGCGATCGTTTGCGTGTCGAGGGGGCGCTTTTGCTGAAATCCCCAAAATCCGCTCGGTTTCCGAATGATGAAAACCGGCAAGAAGCATGATGGTTTCTGCCAAACTGCCAGTTCCGGGCACGTGTGTCGCTTCTTCGGGGAGGGCAAGCCCATCGGATGCCTGTCCCGGATCTGATGGCCTCTCGTATCCCTGCGCAGCATTTCCGTTTTCGGCGCGCTCCTCGCGCGCGCTTCGTTCAGGGTTCGGCGCCGTAAGGGTGGTTTCAGTCCTTTGCGCAAGATCTTCGAAGTCGAGCAAATCGCCGTTCAGAAGCGCAATAATCACATGCTGCATCACAAGCTGGGGCGATTTCGCATTCTTTTTCAGTTCTGTAAGATGCTCGACCAGCAGTGTCGCGCTGGGCGGCAAAAGCCGGCGTGCAAGGTCAAACGCATCTATGGTCGTGAGCCGTCCAACTGCTTTTGCAAGCGAGTCAGGGTCTTCTGTGTGCATGGCTCTGATTTTGTCGGAGGCAAGCGTTGTTTTGGCAAGAAGCGGGCGCGTGTCCGGTCCTTCCTCACGTAAAAGCGTGATCAGCGCTCTGAGAGCGCCCAGTTCAGACGCTGCGGAGAAAATGGCATTCGGGCTTTGTATCAGCTTCCGGATGCAAAAGTCCTTGGACGAAACCCCTTGATCGACCCCCAACGCACTGGCGATTTGCGATAGCGCATGTTCGTGGTTGTCATCACCAACCTCCGATGAATCTGCCGCTTTGTAATGGGTGAGCGGCTCTGAACTGACTTCGGGCGATGCACCTCGGTCGCCAAGTGAACGGGCGGCATCCGGTTCAGGTGTTGAGCCAAGCGCAACAGCCGCGTCAGCTTTGGTTTCTGCATCCGGTCGATTGCTTTGATGCCCCTCATCATGATGTGCCTGCGTAACATTTGGCGTTTGATGACCATCTTTTCGGCTGTCTGCGCCATCTGCGTCGGTGGTCGCGGGCGTGTCAGGTATCCGTTGGGCTGCGTTCGCTGTTGTCGCAGCCTTTGCTGCGGTTTGCACGGGTGTGGCGGCCCCTTCCACACCCTCATTAGGCGTTTGTCTGCCTTTGTTTGGGATCGATGCACCCTCGGCCGCGTTTTCTACGGGTTCGACAGGTGGCTCTGCGTCCGTGATAGCCATCTGACTGGCTACCGTCGGTGCCGTTGGTAGCAATGTGTGGCTATGCACAGCCTCTGCAGATCGTCCCGATCCTTCAGCGGACGTTTGCGCGGCGTCGAAAGGCCCTCGCGTATATGTCGTGAACTTGGGATCGAGGAATGGCATCAATCGCTGAAGAAGTGCAAAGGATCGCTCATGAACGATGGTGTCAGGCACACCTTCCTGCAACAGGCTTTGTATCAAGCGTTCTTGGGCCTGAGGTATGCGCGCGCTGGCTGCGCCGGGCCCATTCGGCGCCGCGCCCAGATCATGCGACGCATCCCCCTCTGAAGTCGTCTGCGCTGTGCTCTGTTCATCTGCGAAAGGCAATCGGTCTGACAGAGAGATACGCGGGTCTGCTGTCTGCGGCACCGACGACGCATCCCCCTTCGACGTGTTCTGCCCATCTGCGGAAGGCAACCGGCCCGATTGAGTGACATGCGGGTCCGCCTTCTGCGGCACCAGTGGTTTATCCACCGCGACGGGTTCTGCCCTGTCAGGCAATTGGCGTTCGGTATTTGCAGCGCGGGCGTCCAACCGGGTGAGCGCCTGAGCGACCGTGCGACCCAGTTCATCTGTAAGACGTCGCGCCGAGGTGTCTGCGCCCGTGACGTTGGATGCAGATTGTTCGCGCAAAACATGGATCAACGCCTGCCGCTCATCTGAGTGGCGTTCCAGTCGCGCCAACACCATCTGCAGGGTTTTGTTGTCTGGCGTGGCCTGTGTCCAACTCACAAATGCATCAATCCGGCGCGCAATCTGCTGCTGAGACAACACCGGTTGACCTGTTTCCTTGTCCGAGCGGTCCTGCACTAAGGGCGCGGTATCACGCGGGTCAGCGCCGCGCGGGTGGTTGAGCGTCGGGTTTGTGTCTTCTTCTGATGTTGAGAAATGGGTGGGTGATATTCGGTCGTCGAGCGTATCTGCGGTGACCTCGTGAATGACGGGGCTGGTTGGATTTGCCGGTAGATAGTCCGCCAGCGCATATCGCAACTTGGTTGCAAGGACGTAGCGCACATCTGACCAGACGGGATCCTCGGGCCAGTGGCCCAAGTCTATGTCGATTTGTTCCGCCCGAATTGTAATTCCCTGCCACTGTGGTGAGTCCAGAACATCGGATAGTGCAGGCAGGATTTCGCGTCGAACGGCAGCCAGCAGGGTTTCGGGCGACGAAAGGGGCCCCTTGGGGCTCGTCACATGAAATTCTGCCAGACAGCTGTTGATCCGCGCTGATGCGGGCTTCAGCTGGTCCGTTCGAGCGGGTGTCGCCATCAAGTATCCTGACCCTCCGCTTCCGTGTTGGTGGGCGTATCTAGAAACACCTTCAAGGCGCGCAGGTCTTCGGCTGTTCCGGATTTTGATTTTGCGTACAGCTTTTCGAATTTGGCACAGGTATCAAAGTCCAGCCAGCGCACCCGCACATGAATATGTGCCGGTGCCAGGGTGTTGACCTGCGTTTCAACATAGCTTTGGTAACTCGGCATCGCGCAGCGGGCCGTCCACCCCGGCAAGATCAGATCAGCCATATTGGGGTCGCAATCCTCACCGCAAGCGCGCAGTGTGATATGTTCGATTAACACGGCAGTTTCAGAGCGCCGGTTCAGGTCCCGCCAGGTAGAGCGCAGGTTGACCACGGCCTGCTGAGCATCCTCTTTGCGTTGACGCAAGCCGATCCGGCGCAGTGGGCCGAAACTGCCGGGGTCCAGCAATATCTGGTACTGGCCCGGATAAGGTGCGATTGCAAAGCTGTCAGATTGTGTCAAATGCGCAAAAAGCTCTGCCGTCAGCGCGCCTTCAGCGAGAAACGGTGACAGTGTTTTAAGCGCGTCCTTGTCTAGCAGTTCGTATTTGTCCGATTCAGGGACGATCATATCAAAGGGGCTTGTGGCGGACACGAGTTTGACGTCTTCCGCCGGTGCTTCGCCTGCCAGTGTCGGTCCTTGCGTCAAACTCAAGCCGTAGTCCGTCAATCGTCCGGTCAGCTTGCCATCTTTCGAGATATCCAAATCGCACAGTGTTGCCAATTCGCTCAAAAAACCGCCATCCTTCTTCTTCTCTCTATCCGGACCGGTCGCGCGGGCCGCATGTAATGCCGGCAGGGAAAACAGGTACTTCAGCCGCCATGAGATCTCAAACCGGTGCCTTTCACGGGTGGTATGATAGCAATGCAGGCCGCTGTGCCGTGTGGCCGGCATTTCGCTGCCTTGGAGTGCGATGAGATAGTCAAGCAACGCAACCTGCAAGCGGTGCTTTTTCGCATCATCGTTTTGCGTCTTTGGCTTGGCCTTGAAAATCTCAGGCAGTGTATTCAGATCGTCCACCATGTCGGACAGCAAAGTGTCGATACTGCTGCGATATTCGGCGATCAATGTGGTGGCGTCATTCTCCCTGTAGCCTCGGGCGCGGAAGACGAACGGCAAAAACGCATCCACATGTGATTGTGAGAAAGTCCGGTTGCGCCCGGGTTTCATAACGTCCCAATCTGGTGCGTCAATATGATGATCAGCCTGCGCAATTTCGACGGCTTTGATGCGCACGACTTCTTCTTCAATGCGTTTTGCATTCAGCGCAACGGGCGTTCCGTCGAGCGTCAGTATGATGCCAATCTCTTCGGGAAGCGGCGGCAGCGCATCTGTGGAGATTGTCTGTAGTTCTTCTTCGGGCATCGTTGGCAAGAAAGAGTGAAAGTAGATTTCATGGCTGGGCCTCGAAACATACTCCCTGGTTTTCTTGGGCAATTGCAGGGTCAAATGTTCGATTGTCTGCACGCCCGGCAACTCACGCAGTTTTGCAAGATACGCGCTCAGGTCGACTTGCGTTTCTTTGCTGTCCAGTTTTTGTTCTGTCCGGCTTTGCGGCGGAGTAAGCAGGCGCAGCGGTTCATTCCAGACATCCTGACGCTTTGCCGGTTTTTTGGGTGTTCCGATGCCTTTGAGCAAACGTGCGATGCCGTAGTAGAGATATGCGGCCGTGGTCTCGGGCAATACCTCATTCTTGATCTCAATAGATCCGATCAGCTTGACATAGACGGGTTCGGCGATCGTAAGCCTGCCCAGATCCGTGCACAAGGGTCGCGCGGCTTCAAAAGCTTTTCGCAAGCGTTTTGCGACCGCTTTCTTATCCTTCACATTGTCAGAAGGAATAAGGGTGATATCAAACAGACCCGGACGTTCGGGGTCTGGTTCGGCAACAGTAACGCTTTCCACTTCTTTGCAAGCGCACAGCCACGCGGCCAGATCATCACGGGTTACAGGTGTCGTGTTCAGAACCTTTCGCGGACGGAACAGGCCCAGATTGTGAAAGCAGAAATTATCACGCTGGTTCGTCAGCAGGTCGCGGGTCGGCAGCCCCACCTGATATGCAATTTCACTCAGCGCAAAGCAGGTTTGTTCAAGCAGCGTAACCCCGGGGTCATGCAAGTTATAGTCTGTCCAAATCTTGCCTGAGGCCTCTTGCGCATAGTCCACGGCAACACGGCGCAGATCGGCAAAGTCTTCTAAAGGCTCTGGCGGTTTGGCGCTCATAGCAGGTTCTCATCCCTGTCGTCTTTTTTTCCATGGGCGCCAACCATCGCGCTGTCGAACCAGAGTTTGGTAATATAATACCGCACCAATTTGCCCTCGAATTCAGCGTTGGTCTTCAGTTCAAGAATGTAATGGTGCTCCTTCTCTTTATCCGCGACCCAGCGCAGACAAATGCGATCTGCATAGCTGCCATACATCGCAGTTTGGGTTTTGATAGACCGCCGCCGAAAAAACCAGTTCAGGAACCGATTGCGTGGGTGGTACGCATTCATGGCAATCGCGCGCATGATGGAATAGCGCCCTTTTCCCGGCTCCCCGCCGGTGCCTGCCACCACTTCGAGGATCTGGCAGCCGGTCATGGCTTCGGTGATGGGGTGCCAGCCCCGATCGGCGGGTACGGTTTCGTATTTGGGGGTTGCGACACCAATGCGCCCCTGCATCCGCGCTACACCACCCACATCAAAACGCCATTCCGGCTCCTCTTGATTGATGCCGACCATGCCGTCGCGGGTCATTGTCATATTTGGCGGAAAGGTGTTTTCAGTCTTGCCCGATGAGTTGGCATCCTCGTCAATCTTAAGCCCATCCTGCCCTTCATCCGGGCGAAAATTGAGCACACCATCTTTTTCGCCATGCTCTATGATCCAAGACGGTTTGGGGGTCCCCAGTCCCTGATACAAGCTGAGCACCTTCAGCGAGGATCCGACTGAATTCAGCCGCAGCCCATCCGTGTCGGTTTTCGCAAAGCCGTCATCGACCTGGTTTACGGTACTGTCGATCAGGTCACCGAACTCCTTTGCAGTGGGCAAAGAACCACTGCGAAAGAAGGATTTGAGGGTGGGGCGGTCTTGTTTGGTCACGGGATGGTCCTTTGGCCGACAATCAGCATCTCGCCTAAAGTGAGGCTTCCAATGCCGGCTGCTGTTGGTTGTTCATCTTTGAAATTGGCTATTATCGTTAAACCATGCTCAACTGTAGAAATGGGAAGGCTCCATGGAAAATGAGGCTTCAATACGGGTCCGTACATGCCGCGCCAGTCATTCTTGGTTTGTGCGGTATCCAGCAGACTGAATCGCTTTTCGTCATCGCCAGCCAAATGAAGAACAGAAAAATCAGTTATCTTTTCGATATAGTCCTTTTCAGCAATATGAGCGCGCAGCATCTGGATGTTGAGTGACCATCCAAACCGCTTCATCGAGGCATCAGCCGTCCAGACCGAAAGAAATTTGCGAAGATCACGTCTGAGCAGCTGGGCTATCGCACCGTTTTCCCGCTTCACATTTGCCGTCAGTTTGGCGCGCACCTGAAGCCGTTCAAAGGTCGGGTTTACAACGTCGACGGTGCAAGCCTCGGATGTGAATTGCGAAAGCCATTTCTGAATTGAATTGAGCGTCGTTACGTCAAACAATGCAGGCTGAGGGTTTCGCAAAACGGCGTCATCGGATTGTTTGCGGGCCACCACGAGCGTCATGTGACCCGGTGCAGGCGCGGCGTTTTCCGTTCTCAGATGTGGCAGGCATTTGGCCATCCAGACGTCAGGAAACTCTTCGAGCACCAGCCGTTCCATATCCCACGGCGTGACCCCGCGACGGCGATGACGCAAACGCTCGCCCACGCGCGCTAGGAAAATTTCGCGCGGTTCCGGTGGGCGTGACGTGGTTGGTATCGGGATTTCCTGAATGCTGGTCAGACCCGGCTGCGCCGGTGTGAAACGCCACACACGTGGGGCATCGCTTTTCTTCCAGGTGTCATCCATGCGGCGCGCCCAGACGCCATTCACTTTAGCGGCCGAAAGACTGGGGAAAATCTCGACATTGGGTTGTGTCGCCACTGCCGCGAACCAGACGCCGCCCGCCGGCATTTCAGTAGAGTGCTCTGTCGCATCATCGGGCAGGTCGATGACAACGATCCCGGATCGCATCAAGCCGACGGTTGTGTCAGACGAAATTGCGGTCTCAGGCATCTGCTGCCAGCCGTGCGCCGAAAGATAAAACCATGACAAAGGGTTGCGCGCAGGGACACGCCGCAGGTGTCCCGAAGACGCCAGATTTATCGTCAGTGCGGTTGGCCCGGTTTTATTCGCACCGGTGAGTTGAAAGCAAACCTGCCCGTAGCCGAGCCGTTTGGGGAAAAGTTGTATTCGTTTGTGCATACGCTTGGGGAACACGCTTACGGATCCAAAGGGGCCCGATTGACGGACCTCTTCACCCGCCCGCGCGGTTTCAGGGGCATTGAGTTCGATCATGCCTTCGGCTGTGTAGGAGAGTGAAAATTTGGCAACTTCCGGTATGAAAGGTGCGGGGGGTATCTTGCGTTCGCCCAGTTTCACAAGCCGCGGTCGCATCGCTTCGACCAGAGCCATCGGATAGCGGTCTGTCAGGAAACCACCAGCCGTGCCCGTCAAGGTCATACGGATCATGCCCGCGCGGATGGTCTGGCGCGACTGGTATTCCTGCGCAGACACCGTGCCCGTTGCAGGGATCGAACGCCCCGTTATCTTGCCGGAAAACTCCCATTCAGACTTTAAAGACGCCGATACGCCTTCGCTTTGGAACAGGGGTACGGGTTCGGAACTTACGGTCTTCCAGCCAGCCCCGCTGAGGTAGTCGATGGTCAACTTGGGGTCCGGAATGTCGATGCCGCGTCCGTAGGTGGCATAATGGGTTTCAAACCCGCCGACCGGGTTCGGCATCCCGGACCATTCAAGGCATATGTTGACGCTTTTGACGGGTTTGCGTGCCATTTCAGCGCAACCGACCTGAAACGTGGCCCCCTCAGAGGGGCGCGGTCCAAAGGGCTGGAAGGTTTGATCGGTCACGAGGGGACCGTCATCGGAAAACGCCGCAAGACGTCGCAAGCCAGTGACCTGCGTGCGGATGCTGATGGTTTCGATTGCGTAGGCCTCAAAGAAGGAAACCGGACAAAGACGCGCATCAGTTGCATAGCGCAGGGCAAGGCGGGGCGCATTTTTCGGGCCGGTCAGGGCCGGTGCATTGGCATCATAGCGCATGCTGAGCATGATGCCGCCCTGCGCGCGCTTTTCCCGCAGCGGCAGTATTTGCATGATGTCCGGGCGGCGCGGCCCGTCATCCGTTGTAATCGTCATGGCAAAAGCATCGCCGAGCAGGCTTTGAAACACATCCCTGAGGGGATAGTTGATTTTGCCGTCCAGACGCTGTGAAAAAGCGGCGAAAATCATTGAGTTCTGTTGTTGATCATAGCTCTTGCGCGCAGCGCCATCCGCTTGAATGCCCTCTGGTTCGACGCCGATAAGTTCGCTGCGATACTTCTGGACCAGCCCGAATATCTTGGTCCAGTAATCCCCCTCCGGAAACGGGTGTTTTTCTATCAGCGACAGTGTAACGATGCGGCCCAGCAACACTCGTAGGTGCGCTGGTTTTTCGACCTTGTCCATCAAAACCGAATAGATCAGCGCCATGGATGTCGTCATATAGTGCAAGGTGGCGTATTCAGTAACTTCGCGGGTCAACTCCTCAATCGCATCGGCGCTTTTGAAGTCTTTTCGATCGCCATAAAACGTTGAGATCAGGGTCGGATCTGCTGACAGGGCGAGGCGCACCTCCGGGTCTCGGTACTCAGGGTCGATTTCCTGAGGGCGGCGGCGCAAAACCGGGGTCTTTATAACTTTGGCGTTTAAAGGGTTGGCCTCGTCTTTCCGCTTTTCCTTGAGTGCCTCGATTTCCTCCTTTGTAAACTCATACGACCCCGCAGGCAGGTTTGAATCGCGGCTCATGTGCAGCGACACTTCAATGCGACGCGTCCCTTCGGCAAGGGACAACATGGGAGATGAAATATCCAGCCCGAAATCGGGGTCCTGTTCCATCCCCGAGCCGAACAGGGTCTGCGAATTGGGTTCTGCGTCTATGCTCAAGGTAGCGGCGCGCAGTCCGGTTATGCCGCCCAATGCGCGATTGTAAGAAATGTTGTTGTCTGTTTCGTAGCTGAGCACTTTGATGTCGCTGATAACGGCGGGGCTTGTGGGGACGCCGGTATCCGTTTCGAACTGTTGCACGCTGCCATCTGGCAAAAGCGCTTCAAGCGCCGTTGCTTGTGGCACAAAGCCCGGACGGGGGACGCGGCCTAGATCAAGCAAAACCATTTCAGGGCTGGCCGAGGCCGGGGTCTGTCCGATGATGTCCTGATAATATAGATCCGTATGGCGATCCGGCAGTTTGTTAAACGCGGCATCCACATGTTGAGACGCGCGCAGTTCAGCGATGATCAGTCCCAGACCGGGGTCAATCTCGCCGGAGGCGATACGGGCGTCAAACGCGCCTTGTGCTGAGGCTTGCAGCGATGTGACGGCATTGCGCAGCAACGTGTGTACGCTTCTTAGCCTGTCACGTAAGGCGCGGGCCTCGGCGAGGGGGCCTGCCTGATCGCTGGCCGCCCGAACCGACGGGTGCTTTTTGGCAATCCGCGTCAGCTCCGCCGGCCCTTTGCCATACATGTCCGCCAGCAGGCCGGACAGGTTACGTTCCTTGTTCAGCTGGTCGATCTGCTTCGAAAATGGCACCGGAGATTCAAGTTTGATACGGCGTAACCAATCGGTCAGCTGGTCCGAAAGCTCCCGTGTCAGGCTGAGGGCTTTGGTCGGTTCATATTCCAGCGCTTCGGCAAAGGCAAAACCCGCATCACCGGCCTTGAAGCTCAGGATTTCGGCATAAAGATAGGCGGGTTCGTTCTGAAAAAGCCGCGCCCAGGGACGTGCATATCTGTTCTCCCGCGCCAGCGGCACATCCTCTGCCCCCAGCCTTTTACCTGCCTTGCAGAACGCCTCTGCAAGGCTTTCGTCTCTGACCATAAAGCGGCGCGGAGACAGCGGGCGCGGCAACCTTGCGTCGCTTTGCGAGCCGGGTGTGACGCGAAGCCCGCCCCAGGCCTTCGCCCGTTGGTTTTTTGGGCGCGCGGTATCAGACATCACTTTCCTGCTCTTTCGCTTGGTCGGACAGGAACACGGCTATGATCGTGCCGTTGTCACTTTGGATGACCAGAACCCCGCCAAAGGACTCTGGCGGTGCAGGTCGCTCTGTGGGCGCAAATTGGGAACTTTCAAAAAGCGCGCCAAACGGGGCCGGGTTTCTGTCCGCTTTGAACGGTGCCAGAACAGGCCCATCGCCTGTTTGCACGCCCACAACCCCTTTGCCACTGCTGACAAAGCGCGTTCCGCACAAAAAGAGATTGCTCCATATCAGGCGGTCAAAGGACAGACTTTTATCGAAATCAGTGGCGGAGAAACTGCCACGTTGGGTGGCAAAGCCGGCCTTCATGGTAAATCGCCCAGCTGCTTTGGTCGTGACCAGATCGCCGGCTTCGTCTGGCGCAATAATGCTGAGTTCAACCTTGCCTGTGTAAAGCGTCGCGCCTGACGTCGGAATCTCGCTTACAACAGCACTGGGCCCAACCACCATCGGACCGGTAAAGTTGATTTTATTGATCGCATAGGTCACGTCATACACGTTCGGCAGCTTTCCCGGCTGGCCAAAACCTACGCGCGGTTTGGCCGTCGCTTTCTTGGTGCCAATAAAGGTCGTGCCCCGGATGTCTTCTGTTTCGCGGGGCTGGGATTTATCGTTCAGGTCGATTTCTTCACGCAGACCGTTGCGGTTACTGCGCCCGGCAATCAGCACCGGATCAAAGGCAAGTCCACCTGCCGCTGCTTGGCGCAAGTACCCGCCGGACAGACGGTTCTGAGTCTGTTCAGCCGCGTCGCACGCCTGATCCGGAGCCAGGGCCTGTACTCTTTTCACAGGCTCGTCCTTCAGCCGTTCGGCGATGAAACCGCAGCCCGCAAGGCTAAGGACAACCACGCCGATCGCGGCGCCGGTTCGGATTGAGGATATCTGGGGGAACCTGATCATGTCCTACATCGCCAGCATGGGGGTATCGGCCACCAGAGTGCCCTCATGGATGTAGAACGGGTAAACCATGTTAGAACGCGAATTTGTCTGATCCACAGTATAGTCCAATGACACCCGCATCTTGCCACTCATCCAGTCTGTTGTATCCACGCTGACTTCATGCAGCGTGATGCGCGGTTCGAAAAAGAGAATGGCCTGTCGGATGGCAGTTTCGATTGCGGCTTCTGTTTCTCCATCGTTGGTTTCAAACACATAGTCATGCAGGCGGCAGCCATAAGCAGGCTGCATGATCCGTTCTCCGGGTCGAGTTGCCATCAGAATACACAGGCTTTCTTCGATATCCGGTTCGGATTGAACCATCTGAACCTCGCCGGTTGCCGGGTCAAAGGTGGGTGGGAAATGCCAGCCGCGTCCCAGAAAGCCCGGATCATTCTCCGACATATCAACCTCCTATGATCACTGTTGGTGCGCCAGCGACGATACTGCCACCGTGCGATGTCGTATCGCCCATGCGTGCAGCCGGTTTGCCGCCGATCAATACGGTTGCCGAACCCTTCGCAATCGTCGCAGGGGGGCCGACGCAAATGCAATTGTCCCCCACGACGGCGGCAGGCATCTTGGCGATCAGGACGGTCGCCTCACCCGGTCCCGCAATGATGCCGCCCACATGTGGGACAATGCCTGTCACCATCGGACAGGTCTGCATATCGGTTAGTCTTGCTGCTGGTGGCATTTCCCCCGCCCCCTTTCCAATTGATGTTAGTTTATCATCACCATGGCGCCTTCGATTTTTGTCTGACCGCCCGCCGATACCTCAGCCGTCGCACCGCCAGAGCCGGTAAATCCGATCTGTCCTTCGCAGGTCACGTTTTGCCCGGATATTGTCGCGTCCATTGTGGCCTCAGCCTCTATTTTGCCCGTTGCGGTCAGCGTGATGTCATTGTCTGAGGTCAGCGCGATGCCCGAGCTATCCATGACGATGGCATTGCCGTTCATGTCTTCCATGCTGAAACTGCTCTGCTCGTCATCCATGACCAGTTTGTGACCACCCGGTGTTTCAACGGTAATGATCTTCTTTTCATCATCAAAGATCACCTTCAGT
The DNA here is from genome assembly GCF_019654895.1 of Roseobacter sp. OBYS 0001. NCBI lineage: Bacteria > Pseudomonadati > Pseudomonadota > Alphaproteobacteria > Rhodobacterales > Roseobacteraceae > Roseobacter > Roseobacter sp. OBYS 0001. The sequence goes on along the minus strand of NZ_BPES01000014.1, from coordinate 59,597 downwards.
TTTTCGCGCGTCACAATCGTTTTGATTTTGTTTTCTTCGGTTTCTATTTCAGGGCGTTTTGCTTTGTCGTTGTGCAGTGATCCGACGATAATCGGCGCATTGGGGTCCGCGTTCAGAAAGGCGACAATCACCTCGTCATCCACCTCCGGTAGAAACTGGATGCCCGCCCCGTCCGACGCATAGGGTTGCGCATAGCGCGCCCAGACATCCGCACCATCCGCACCTATCATCGGCAGAGAGATCTGAATGCGCTGCTTGCCCAAGGGATCGTCTGTCAGTTGAACGACCTTTCCAATCTGGAGGCCATGGATCGGGGTTGTTATCGCCTCAGCCGCAGGGGCAGCCAGACCAAGGCTGTCGCTGGTCCAGTCAGGCGGCAAGCCCAGCCGGGTCTGCGTGGTCCACTGGCCGGACTCGATTGTGTGAGAGACCGCCGTAACGAGCCCGTTGCCGCCAAAGCGGTTCCCCGTGTTGGAAATTTCAAGAACATCCAACGGCCAGATTTTACCGCAGCCCGGAAAAGAAACCGTACCGGAAACAGCCGCCAGTTCAGACCGCATAACGCGGGCATTGGCCATCTCCTTGAGGTCTGCTGCATCCACTTCGCGTGATGTGCTTATCTTGTGCGCACGATCCCCGAGGTTTTCTGCGAAACTTTTGTACTTGGTTTCTCCAAAACTGAGCTTTGGCTTGTAACTGCTGGGGCCTGACACGCGCTCCTGGCTGGCTTCATCCCATGCGTCCTGTGCGGCCTCTTTGATCGAGCGACTGCTATCCAAAGAGATGTCAAAATCGATAATGTCATTGCCGAAAGTTACCAGCAACGCTGATTCAACCGAACTGTCCGGCTTGGTGACTTTGATTTCTCCGTCTTTGACGGCCAGCACAAAGCCGTTTCGATCGGCCAGCAAGCGGAGAAAGTCCCAGTCGGTCGCGCCGATGCGCAACTGCGTACCTACGCTGGTTTCGACTTTGTCAACGTCACTCGTTAGCCCAGCTTCCGTGATTATCCCTTTCATCACATCGCTATCGTTCATCTCTTCATAAGGTGCCGAACTGCGTGTTTCGGTCAGCTTGAGAGCCTTGTCACGACACATCACTTCCAATCTTGCGCCCTGTTGCGCGTCGAGCCGGGCGCGCTGCGAGATCACAATGCCTGTGAACAGTTTCTGATATCCGGAATCGCCAAACCCTGCGCTGATTTCAATTTTAACACCCAGACCAAACAGATCACTGTCCAATTCTTCGAACTCGTCAATTTCCACAGAGTCGGATTGAATGACAACCGTCGCCTCGGGAATACGGTTGAGTTCATATGTGACGTAAATCGCCTGGATCGACAGATAATCAGGTACTTCGTCACCATCAGCTTTCACTGAAATGGTAAGCGGGCCATCTGAATTGTCTAATGGGCTTGCTGGCATGGCTTTTTATCACCTAATCGGCGGGAAACGAAGCAGTGTGTTTGGCTCCAGATCCCTAAAGCTGTCTAAGTCGTTGAAGGCGGCAATAGTGAGGTATTTGCCCGCGTCCTTGTAAATACGGTAGCAGAGCATCGGGAGAGTATCGCCGCTTTGCACACGCACGACATGGGTCAGATCGGGCGAGCGCCGTTTGGCCTCCAGCGCCTCTTGCGCCGCGGTTCGGGCCTCGATGAAATTCATCGTAATCTTGGCGCGCAAGGCGGTCCCATCGGGATGAAACAACGTATAATCCACGGCCATGTCGGTCAGCCTGCCGAAAAACGCCTTCAGGCCCTTTCCCCAGATGATCTTGACGGCCGTTGGCTCGTGTTCGTCACCGTCATAGTCATAGACGATCTTGCGCAGTTGATCGATCTGCGCGGCAACCGTCTTTCCCTTGGCGTCCGGCACGACGCCTGTCCCATCTACGGTGATCGAAAAACCGATCTTTTCAGGATCAGCCATCGAGTACTTGGGCACTGTGCCCGACTTTCCAACGGGCGCATCCTTGTTGTTTTTGGTGCCGGTATATTGAAGCGAATAGTTGTGCTTATAGCTCTCCGGGTTGATCGTCGCCTGAAATGTGTTCGCCGCCCCGCTTTTGGGTTCGATCTTGCTCGATTTGATCGCACATTTGATGATTTTGAGCTTGGCCACTGATCAACGCTCCCGCGCGCGGCGCGCCGCTTGTTCCAGCTTTTGATCCACTTCGCGCAACACTTCGTGCCTGAGTGCTTCGAACGCATCACTCAGGTCGGGTTGCGCCTGCGCGGTGTCCGGCTCGGCGGGGCCAAAGCGGCCTTTCAAGACCAGCGTTCCAATCTCGACAGCCATCAGGTTTTCCTCTTCAGGGTAGTGTAGGCCAGTTCGATTGTTTCGACGGCCAGTTCATTTTTCATCGCGTCAAATCCTCCTACCGTCCACTTGACCGGATAGGCGTTCCCGATGGACCAGACGGCCACCGGGTCACGCTCTTCATTCAACAACGACACCGTAATGTCCTTGGGTTCGATTGGTTTGGCCAAGTCGTTTTCGATCGTGGCCTTGCACCACTTCACCAGACCGCTGTCCGTTGTCGTCATCCCACGCTTGAGCTTGAGATTGCCCTGTTTGAGAGGCTTGGGCAGTTGGTGAACGAAGCGGTTCTCGCCCCCTTCAACCAACGCTTCGGTCTCGAGGCCGCTTTCAAGGCCGGACACCTCCTGAAACGCCATGTCCGGCACAGCGGGCGTTCCCCCCACGAACATGACCGAAAAATGAAACGCAACAGGCGGGTTAAGCGGATCCATAGGCGTCAGGCGTTCTCGATAACAAAGCCTTCGTGCGCGATCTCGATGCTTTCCACCGCGACCTCATTGCCCTCAGCTTTTAAATCGGTGCCCGTGACCTTGATCGGAAAGGCGTTTTGAACCTTCCACACCATCGTCGGCGCTTGCGCTTCATCCAGCAAAGAAATCGTGATCGCCTTGCGTTTGATCACATTCATCTTAATTTCTGTAAACCAGTCAAACAACGCATTGTCTTTGACGAATACGCCTTTTTTCATGGTGATGTTGCTGTATTTGATCATGCCCGGCATTTTGATCTTGGAGAAAACCGGGTTGTTGCCTGCGCGGTATTCAAGTGCTTCGGACTCGATGTCGAGACCCGAAACCTCCTGAAAAGCCAGTTCCGTGTCGTCCCATTTTACCTGAAAATGGAACTTGGGAAGCGGCCAGATTGCTGTTGTTTGGGCGGAGCCATCATCTGCCATAATTCTTATCCTTCTTTTTCAATTCTTATGATTTCTGCATTTGTTGCTGGAAAGTGATCTCGATGAATTCCGCAGGGCGCGTCACGGCCACCAGCACTGTGATCAGCAATTTGCCTTCCAGAATATCCACCGGCGTCATCGTCTGACCCAGACCGACATGGACACTGAACGCATCCGTTGGCACCGCGCCTGCAAGGCCGCCCGCTTTCCAGACTGACGTCAGGAAGTTTTCGATCATCGACCGGATTGTCACCCATGTCTGCGCCGTATTGGGTTCAAACACATAGGCTTTTGCGGCCAGCCGGATTGATTCCTCGATCATGATCATGGTGCGGCGCACGTTGATATAGCGCCAGTCCAGCGAGTTGCCGTCAAGCGTTCGCGCGCCCCAGACCAATGTCCCTTCGCCCACAAACGGCCGGATCGCATTGATCGATTTGCCTGTTGTCGAAACGTTGAGGTTTTCTTGCTGTGCATGGTCGATATTGACCATCGGTCCCGTCACCCCGGCAACGGACACATTCGCAGGCGCTTTCCAGACGCCACGCGTGTTATCCACTGCCGTGTAGATACCGGCCATCGCCGCAGCCGGTGGCATGGTGTTCATATATTTGGTGATGGCGTTCATGACATCGGTGTAAAGCGGCGCAACGACGCGCATCGTCTTGTCGATTGTCTTAGCGGCTTGATCATCGGTCGCATCGTCTCCGGAAATACCGTCGATGAGGATTTTGATCTCCTTAGGCTTGGACAACTCGCCACCTGCCATCAGTTTATAGCGCACTGAGGTCTCCGCCCGATCGAGTGCCGGGTCCGGTGTGAAGACGATGGCCTCTGTGCCTTTGACTTCCCAGACGCCGATGTCCTTGCGGGTCAGCGTTTTGTCTTTGAACGCGACAACGACAGCGGCCTTCGCGTCCGCAAGTTCCTTGTTCGCCTTCTCTTTCGCCTCATCCGTTGCATTATCCGGAAGGGCCAGGATCGCTTCAGTCGCGCTTTTGACCGCGTCATCCTCATTTTGACGTGCCACCGCGTCGATTTCATCGGCACCAAGCAAGACGACGTTGTCGATCGTTACACCGTCTTCCGCGATAGGAATCGTCACGGGCTTTTTCTTTTTTACATCTGGCAAAGCAAGTACGTCACTGCCGATCATGACAGCGATCTTACGGGCAGATGTCTGAACGCCTTCATTATCGGTGATCACCAGCTCGAAAAAGCCGTCGCCGCCTGACGCGTCGGTGTGCACGTAGCGCACTTTCTGATCGTCGACGTCTTTTTGAGTGAATTCATACGCCGGGTCGGCTTCTTTGAGCGCATCATCGGTTGCATTCTTTGCGGCGACGACGATCTTGCCCTTCATATCCGCGACCAAATCGGCAGCAGCCTCTTTGTCAGTTGCATCCTTGGGAGCGCCGACAACCTTGTATTTCAGCTCTGCGGCGTCTGCCAGATCGTCCGCTGCGTGGATGTCTGACCCTTTGATGACAGATATACCGCCCGCCGTTACGGAGACCGTAAAGTCACCGGATACCACGGCCGTGCCCACTTTCAGGATCTCCGGCACGATTGCCTTGTCCATTTTGACACTGGTTTTCAGCAGCGAAATAAACGTGTTGCGGCTTTTTTTCAGGTTTATGTTTTCAAAGCTGAAGTCGCGCGACTGATAGACAGCGCTGTCGAGCCATGGATAGTAAGCGGCACCATAATCAAGATAGCTGGTGCCAGCATCGTTGCGGAAACATTTGATGGGGTCGCCGCGCGGGCTGCGTTCATCGAGATACCCACCGTGGATGTCCAGAATGGCAAAGCGGTTCTTCATCGTATATCCACAATGCGCCAACATCTGTTGTTGCACCTTGAGCGAATTCTGGCGGTTCAGACGCGTGGTCTCAGGAATGACCAGCATCGTCGGTTCAGGCTCTTTTTCCAGCCGGGTAATGGCTTTGAGCATCGCGCCTGAATCGATCTGATCTTTGTAGGACCCGATCGAAGTGACGTAACATGTGCCGCCCCCATTCAGGAAAAAGGCGCGCATGGCACTATAAAGCGTGAATGCGGTGTTGGTCTGAATAAGTTCGTATTTTACGGGGCCAGCCGGGCCGTCAACGGTGAACACTGCCTGCGGCAGCTCGGCGACTGTCGCCATATCGGCGTCGTCGCCATAAGGCTGTGGGGATGCGCGCTCTTCAAATGGCTTGATGTCAAAAATGGGCTCGGACGCGCCACCGAAGTAGTTGTGAAACTCCGAGATTGAGGTGATCTTCATTGGAGTTTCGTGCAGGGATACGTTCCCGTTCACTGCTTTTTCGGTATAGCCGATAAACGCCGGAACCGCCGTGGCGACCTGTACGACGGAGTTGGGAAAGGCGCTTTTTTCGACAATGTAGACGCCGGGGGTTTTCATGACCATGCTGCGGGTCCTCCTTTAAAAGATCGAGACGTAGATGTCAGATTGAATGATTGCGCCTGTCCCGTCCGGGGCTGGCACAGTAGCGAAAAGTGGCTGCGGCGTGGGCAGCACAGGAATGAGAGTGCGCGGGCCGAAGGGGCCGGGTTTTGACAAGCTGAAGCGCTGTCCGGGCCGTGCGCGCGCTGGCAGAGCATCGCTGGAGCGCAGGACATTCGCGGGCCTGCCATCGGGCAAGGTTGTCACCCCCAAGGGGGCAAATGATACTCTGCCTTCTGAATCCTCGATCATCACTTCGTCATTTCCGGGACCAATCACGTGATAGGCCCAATGCGATGACACGGCTTTGAATGTGACGTGCACTTTGCGATGAACGCCGGGTGTGATGTCTATGATCAACTGCGCCAAGCGCCAGTGACCGGGCGTTTGTGTCGGCATCACCTCTGGTCTGACCGGGTCCAGCGTCGCATGATCCGTGCCCATTGGCAGGTCAATCTGCGGGACCTGCTTCCAGTCCCCACCGGCTGTTACCGTGATCACATCAGCGCTTTGAATATGCAGGTCAATCGCGATCTGCGGTGGCAGCCCGGTTGCATCATCTTCAGCAAGAACAAACCCTTTGGTCCCCTGTTGACGCAACAATAGCCCGTCCTTGTCAAAGCTTCGCTCATCGTTCGGGCGCAGCGTGACTGGGGGCATGTTCGGGGCATAGTATTCATGCTCCATCGTCAACTCGACGAGTACGCCCCACCCCATCAGCCTGCCTCCGCTTTGGCGGAACTTGCGGGTGCACGGATCAGCGGTGTGATGGATTTGACAAGACCTGCGTCTATGATGACGGAGCGGACTTTAAACATGACCGAAGGTACATACCGCCCGCCGAGGTTGCCCCATAACTGGCCAATCTCTTCAACCTTGAGGTTTGCAATATCAATGGATAACTGCGAAATGCCTGCGGGCATTTCAGGTGTGTTTCGAGGTGTCATGACTGAATTGGACTGAAAAAACATCAGCGCCGCAGACACGAGCTTCAGCCCTTCCTCGTAGATCTCGGCATCATGTCCGGAGGCGAGCATAAAGTAGATATCAAGATGGACGGGGGGCGACTGCCCGATTTGAGCAACGCCACGCGTGGTGGTGTTTCTGGGCATGCTGTCCTGTGCAAGGTTGGTCACAAAGATGGTCAGTCGGTTGCGCGCCTCCGCTGTGGGTTTGCCTTCTGCATCATTCAGCGGTCCGATCGTCACAAGATCCTCGGGAACCGAAAAGAGCGCTGACAGGTGCGCGTTCAACCGGTCACAAATGAGCTTGAGCGTCAGATCAATCACAGGGCTGACCCCTGTGTTGCTAACATGGAAACGAAACAGATGTTGCCGCGAGACAAATGGCGAAAATACACCAGCCCACCTTTCTAGGAAATTTGACGTAGCGTAACCTGAAGTTGTCTAAAAGCAACCAAACTCTCGTAAATTTTGACTTTTTTACGGGAGCGGAATTTTCCCATGCAACTCTTGGGCGCATTTCTTGGACGAGGTACCAGAGGTCTTAAATCGTCTGACATAAAAATAATGACGTGATATTAGATAGATAAGCAATCGTCTGACATTTTTGATACCCGTTTGCCCTACTGCCCGACTTGCACGCTTGGCGGTCACGCTCGAAAATATCATCACGACAGCGCAAGGGGGCGTATCGGTATTCGAGAAGTGTGCAACAGACGCCAGGACGACGGATTCCAGATCAATTTCGGTGCTGGAACCTCCTTATGGAAAGCACCACGAACGTACCTGATCTACGAGAATTAAACGACGTGGGAGCGGGTGGGGCGAGCAGCCGTTTTCTGCTCAGAATATGGTGACGCCGGTCGCTCGATGTTCCGATATTTCCAGCTTACAGGCTGTCAGCAAGATGCCTCGGCGTAAATCCCATATCCCCACCGGGGTGGGCATAGCGGCGTCAGAATTGCATCGAACCTTCTCGCAAGGCTATTGTGTAAAAGCCAGCTTTCAGGGAGAACACTCTCGCACCCGATCCGGCGGAGGTTAAAGCCTGCCGCCGCAAGTTCCTGCACCAGTTTTTCGGGATCGAATAGCTGGTAATTCAATACAACGTTCTGGCCATCACCTGTTTGTCGCGTATAGCGCACCAACCCACAGCCTTCCTTGTTCATGGCTTGTTCAGCGCGAAATCGGCGGGCTCTGTTCGGTACTGATATCAACAGCCTGCCAGTCTCAGGTTTGAGGGCGTGGCGCATGCGCAGCAAGGCATCCGCGCGTGCTCTTTCATCCGTAATATGACCGAGAACGCCAAACAGGCAGAGCACCAGATCCATTTTCCCAAACGCTTGCGTATGGTCTGAAATGTCAGTGTCTGCAGGGCCGAGAATGTGCAAGTCGTGCCATCCGGCCTGCGCTGCACGCTCACGGATTGTGTCCAACGCGGCCGGGCTCACATCGAAACCAGCGGCACGCGCAACGCGCCCTTGTAGTCGCATCAAATAGCGCCCACTTCCGCAGCCGAAATCAAGAACGGCAGAGCCTGCATGCAAAAACTGCTCAATCCGCTGCCACATAATCCGGTTGGGGCTTGGATACCGCAGGTCGTAAAGGCCAGATGAAAAGTAGAGCTGGTAGGATGCCTGCGTCGTTGCGTCGACCTTGGTGACTGACTGAATCTTGGATGATGGAGGCTTTTTCCCCTGCGCTGTCAATTTGGTGACACGCTGCCTGTGCCGAGCTCATCTTCGATACTCTTGCGCCAGTTCCTGTTGCGCATCTCACGGATCAGTGCGCGGTCAATATCGCGTCGCATGCTTTGCGGCACCGAAGCGCGCGAAATACCCCAGCCGTATGGTTCATTGCGGTATACGGTCGGCAAGACCGAGATTTTATCGCCGTAAGTGTCCTGACGGCTCAGATAAGTGAGTGCAATCCAATCACCAAGGACTCCGTCCACCTCGCCTTTGGCAAGCAGATTTGCGGCCTTGGGCCAGCTCGACACCAGTGTCACATGCCCCTTCAGCGCGGGGTCTTTGTCAACGGATATATCTTCGCGTTCTGGGTCTTCGGGTCGGCAGGTGAGTTGGGCAACGCGTTTTTTCAGTGCTTCGGCCTCTGCAGAATTCGGGTCTGCCTCCTGAAGGCGCTTGCGATATTCGACCAAAAGCAGGTTTTGTGACGTCGAGCAGTCGAGTGTCGCAATCGACATTTCAGTAAGCGATTGTGCCGCAACCTTTTGTTGTCCACCGACAGAGCCGACAAAAGCGGATGTCAGAACCCCGAGCAACGTCGCTGACAAGGCCGTTCCAACCACTGCCAAGAAAATCTCCAGAACTTTTGCCATGGCTGTGCTGTATCCATCGCCAACACCGCGCAGGCCAATTGTGCGAATAATCGATTCAAGGATCGAACGCAGCCACACGGAAGCGGACGTGTGCTCGCCGTCTGCATTTTTGGCAAACAACAGCCAGCGGATCAGGAAGGCCATCAACAGATTGAAGCTCAGGAAAAGCAGTACGGCGCGCGCGACAGTTGGATGAAAGACTGTTTCTGATACGATATCCTTGGCTTGGGAGAAGTCGATCGCGTTTGACGGGGGCAATGCCAAGGCAATGCCGGAAGACAGGTATTGCTGGGAGAAATCATACGATAGCATCCGCTCGGACGTGATGGTGAGCGGTGCAATCACAATGTCGATGCGACCACTTACCAGCCCGATTTCCTGGCCATCAATGGTGTTACAGGGCACGAAACTAACGTTTGGCGCAACGGATCTGCCTTCTGCATCGAGGACGGACAACGAGCGTTCTACATTTCGCCACAGATCATATGCAAAGCCAGCAGGTGCACCATCCGCCTTGAAGTAAGAAAACGGCCTTGCGTCATCACGCATCGCCACGATGATATCCCCTTCCGGTCGGACATCGGGACAGGCATGGGCAATTGGCGCAAAGGTTCCAATCGCGCAGGACAGTATCAGGACAAACAGGACGGCGCGGGTCATCGCTGGCTTCTTCTCATTGTATTACTGTTATGAATGCAACTGTTTAAACGTGTGTAAATGCAATATACCTCAACCCTAGGTCACTTTTGCGTCTCAAGGCAAGAAAACAATTCTGGGTAGAATCCCGGTTGAAGAAAGTGCCGGGCAGAGGGGTCAACTCCACTTAAATTAACTGCTTAGAAAGTTTTCTGGCGTCAAGCTGTCGAAAACGATCATCATCTCGACGCATCGCCACGTTCTGAGCTGCAGGCGTGCAAGTTCCTGCATTTATCATTTATCTTGTCATGCGCGCGCAGCGTGTGGTCGCGTGAAACACATAGGTGTTTTTTCTATCATTACGTGTTATTGAACTACGATCGAAAGGAACGCAAATGGCTCAGATATTCGCGTCGGAACGTACAAACACAGCTTCAACCGCATCGAAGTCGGGCGCTGCTGCGTCACCTCACAGCATACCCGAGAAGTCGCTGGCAGCGTTGCAGCGAAAAGCTGATAAAAGCAGTGCAACTGCGTATTTATCAGGCTTCCAAGGACAGTCTATCCAACGGATAGAAGAGGAAGAAATGCTTCAAGGTAAGGCGGTTCAAAGGATAGAAGAGGAAGAGATGCTGCAGGGTAAGGCAATGCAGCGAATAGAAGATGAGGAAATGCTTCAAGGCAAGGCGATCCAGCTTCAAGACAAGAGCGCTGTCTCCGAGGGTGGTCTGCCTGTACAGCTTCAGGAAGGCATTCAGCAATTGTCCGGAACTGACATTGGCGGTGTGAATGTACACTATAATTCGTCGGCACCGGCGGCCGTGAACGCCCATGCTTTCGCACAGGGAAATGACATACATCTGGCGAGTGGGCAGGAGCGGCATTTACCGCATGAAGCCTGGCACATCGTGCAGCAAAAACAGGGTCGAGTGAGCCCAACGACATCCGTTGCAGGAACCCCAGTCAACGACGATCCGGGTCTTGAGGCGGAAGCTGACGTCATGGGGGCGAAGGCAAGCCAGTTTGTCGCGCGCGACAGAAGCCTTTGATCTTGTAATTGTGATAAATAGGCCCGTGCCGTTCAATGTGCGTCCGTCAAGACGCTGTATGAAGGTGCTATTGGGTTAAGAAAACTCAGTCTTATTTGCTACGCCCGACAGGTGTGCAAACCTCCGTAGGAATAGATGCAGCTTCAAGTGCATTGGTTTTTTAGAGTGCATACCCGAATTTCTGTGCCGTTCTTATTTTATGTCACCCAACCGGTCGCGCTGTACGGCGATAGACGCGACGCCATCTAGCTTTGTGTCATACCCGTCCTTAATAAATTCGCGAAGTTGATCAAAGTCCATTGGACGTGCAAAGTAGTAACCTTGAAATGTGTCACATCCCAGATCGCGCATGATTGCGGCATGTTCGGCGGTTTCAATGCCCTCCGCGGTTACTGAAATCCCAAGCGCTTTACCAATCTCGACCATACTTTTGATCAGTGTGCGAGCAGATGCACTTTCCGTAACAGGTGCCACGAGAACGCGATCGAGTTTCATAATGTCCGGATTGAGCGCTTTTAGCCCGACAACTGATGCGTGGCCTGATCCAAAATCATCAACTTCAATGGTAAAGCCCATGTCGCGCAGCTCTGAAATGCGCGCCTGAAACCCCGAAGCATCCTCTTCTATGAGGACACTTTCAAGGACCTCAAGCGATACTCGTGTGTTTCCAATTTTGACCTGGCCTGCAAGATAATCAATCACAGGATTCATCAGCTGATGCATACCAACGTTGAAAGAAATCTTTGGAATGCGCAGGCCATCTTCGTTTAGGATGCGCATACAATCGAGACCATATGCAAAGACCTGACGGTCAATATCAGACAAAATGCGCAGCTGTTCAGCGACTTTCAAGAACTCGTTCGGTGGAAGAATGCCACGCGTCGGATGCCACCAGCGAACGAGGGCTTCCACACCAACCAACTCTTCAGTAAGCGCATCGATTTGTGGTTGAAAAAATGCAATAAACTCTCCGCGCGCAATTCCTTGTTCTATCTCCGAGGATAGTTTTCTTTTTGCCAAAACAGCATGGTGCACATCGGGAGTGTACAGGGTTGTCGTGTTCCGGCCGGTATCTTTGGCGACGTAAAGGGCAGCGTCGGCACTTTTAAGAAGATCTTCATTCCCGACCAAACCTTCGGATGCTGTGGCAATCCCAAAGCTGGCCCCAATCCTGCAAGTCTTACCTTCAAAGACCATGTCAGTCCCGAGTTGAACCCGCAGCTTTTCTGTCAAGGCTTTTGCTTTGTCCGTATTGCCATCGACCGCAAGCAGTATGACGAATTCGTCGCCTCCAACCCGTGCTGCCAAATCGTTTGGTCCGATAGATCGCCGTAAGCAATTCGCGACTTCAACCAAAACAAAATCTCCGGCAGCATGCCCGAGGGTATCATTAACATTTTTGAAGTGGTCCAGATCTACCCGAATAAGGGTGCGTGCCGCGGCCGAATTGCATACCTCAGACTCCAGCACCTCATCAAGGTAACGGCGATTTGGTAGTGCCGTCAAAGGGTCGTGTCGAGCTTGATGCTCTGTTTCACGCTTGGCTTCAGAGATCGTATGTTGTGCTTCTTTCGCTTCCGTTACATCCGTTGCGATTGCTGTAAATCTAAGCTCTCCGGTACGCAGAGAAATCAACGGTGCTATGCTTAGTTTGATCCAATAGCGCGACCCGTCCTTATGGTAGTTGATAATTTCTGTCTGTACGGGACGACGCGCTTGCACAGCTTGTCTGATTTCGTTGCGCGCCTCTTTGTTGGTTTCTGGTCCCTGTAGGAGTTGTCTTGGTGTTTGACCCACCGCCTCCTCGACCGAGAACCCGGTCATTGTTGTGAACGCTCGATTGACCCAGATTATTCGCGTGTTCTCATCGGTAACGGTGACGCTCTCTGATGCCATTTCGGCAATCTGCGCCAGCTCTTCTAATTCTCCTTGCTTCTCGGCAAGCAGGTTTTGTGACTCTAGTAGATCTTTATGAGGTCGTACGATGGCGCGCATGCCTGAGAAGGCCATCAATGCAAACGGTAGCAGCAAGGCAACCATTGCGACTGAAATTGCAGTGAGAACGAGATCAAGACCAATTGATTCAAAGACACTGCGATCTGTTTGGGCTGCTACGAAAAAGCTATGATCGGGGATTTGAACATCAATGATCTCGCCGCCATTAGTCCAAGACGCCCATTGGTCTTTTTGAAAAGGCGTGAGCAGCATTGTAACAAGGACATCATCTGCACTGCTGAGAACCGCTGTTAGGTCCATATGCGACTCATAAACAAGTAAGCCTGCCACTGCATTCTCGTAGAGCAGCGGAATGGAAATTTGGAAATGCGCTTCGAATTTTGAATCACCGGGGCGATACAAGACGCGTGGAAGGAGCGCGCGTCTGCCCGCGACCATCTCAGCAAGCCCTTCTTTACCTTCGACTTTGAGAAACGGTGAGCCGGCCGAAAGTGTCGGTCGATTAAAAAGCACACGTCCTAGGCTATCGAAAAGCCGTACATTTGTAAGGTCTGACAGCCGCGTTTTCGTATCCTGTTCCAGACCGGTTTCACCAGAAGCAAATGCAATAGTGTTTTGATCAGAACTCACAGCACGTCCATTGGCCATTACATCGTCCAAAAGGCCCGCGATAACATTTGCTTTCGTTTCTAAATGAACTCTCTTTGCGCCGTTCTGCATGTCGTGAAGAACCGGCGCTGACGCGAACCAAACAGCTGCGGCAACGGTGACAATTGAAGCCAGATAGCCAGCGACCGTAAGTCTCAAAAAACGAGCTGTGAAGCCATACCTGACCATTACTTTACTTTCTACAACGTAGATCTGACCAAAGTCTGTTTCAGCCGACTGTCTTGACGACAAATTCAGATGAACCGAATTCTCGTAGTGCGAGCGATTTCCAGCTTTGTTCTTCTTGCAAAACCACTGTGGCTAAACATGCTGAACTAACCCTGAATCCGAGTTGAGAATTCACACTACTGGTTAATCTGAAATTACCGCGTTCATAAGCGACGTTGCGAGCGCCGCCCTTAACGGGAGCGTCGCAAATCTGACACGCGCCACACCTCCAAATTCAGTGTCGCCGATCACGATTGGGGTAAGGGCCGACTGCGGCAGGGCTATTTGTCTGATACGCAATTGGAGGTCGAGCAGGTGTTTGGTCTTCGCGATATCGTACATTCAATACAGTGCTTGACTGCACCACACCCCGCACCAAGGTACTAGAAACAGGCCTAGCGGACAATAAATTCTGCATGTAATGCGCCTGCGGCCTTTATGCTTTTAAGTATATCAATCATATCCCTTGGCGAAACACCCAGAGCGTTTAGACCCGCGATAACCTCTGACAGCGATGTGCCATCAGGGACTTCGGCCAAACCTATTCCGGGCTCTTCTTCCAACTCTGCGCGAGTCCTCGGTACAACGACCGTTTCGCCCTCAGCAAAAGGATTTGGCTGTATTGCGATTGGTGCCTCTTGAATTCGCAGCGTCAGGTTGCCTTGCGAGACCGCCACCCTCGATATTCGGACATCTTCGCCCATTACAATTGTACCTGATCGTTGATCTACGACCACACGGGCTTTCCGTTCTGGCTCTACCGAAATATTCTCTATCCGGCCAAGAGCGTGCGCGACTGAGATCATTTCGGTGCTATCTACGTTCAAGCTCACCGTTCCTGAGTCGAGCATGAGTGCGACTGGACGTCCGAAATCATTGTTTATGGCCGCCTCAATGCGTGCGGCGGTAGTGAAGTCCGCATCTCTCAAGGCTAATCGCAGTTCGCTCAAGCTGGACAGGTCAAAATCAATCTCGCGTTCTACGCGCGCTCCTGAAGGGATAACACCCGATGTGGGTACACCTTGCGTAACGTTTGCGCCGTCTCCCTCAGCGGTTGCGCCACCAGCAATAATCGTGCCTTGTGCAACGGCGTATATCTGTCCGTCTGCCGCGTTCATTGGCGTCATGATTAAGGTCCCACCCAGCAGACTACTTGCATCGCCGATCGCCGAGACGGTGACATCAATTTGACTGCCCCCACGCGCGAATGGTGGCAACGCAGCCGTTACAAAAACAGCTGCCACATTCTTAGGCCTGAATTGTTCTCCGCTGACGTTTACGCCCAGTCGTTCCAAAATATTTGACATTATTTCTTCGGTGAATGGTGCATTTCGCAAGCCATCGCCCGATCCGTTCAGGCCCACCACCAGTCCATATCCGACCAGGTCATTTCCTCTTACGCCGTCAAACTCGACAAGATCCTTAATACGCACAGGACCAGCATGGGCCGTGCTGACAATTGAAAAAGCCAGCATCATCAATAGGATCAAGTACTTCATAGGAAGTTCACCAGTGACAGCTGAGAGCTTCGGACTGTTACAGAGTAAAGCGCTTGGAGCTGGAACTGTACATTCTCCAGTTGAGTTGCTGTTTCAAACGGATCAGCCAGCAAAAGAGCGTTTCGTGCTACTTCAGTACTGGTTTCTTCCGCCTGATTTCGTGACGCGATCATTTCGATACGCGCTTCGGTGAAGCCGATACGTGAACGCAAATCGGTCAACTGGTCCTGGTTCGACTGGAGGCCGAGGCCGGCAGTTCTAAACAGCTCTGATTGTTGCGGTACTGTTAGCCCAAGGGCTGGATCATCCGCCAACGCGGACACAGCGGCATTCATCAAGAGGTTCTTCAGGGCCGGATCATTCGCCCTGACGTCTAATGAGATACGTTCCGTTTCGGAAAGGGAAAAAGGTGCCAATGCAGTTGCGGAGCCTGTGTAAATCAAGGCATCGAAACCCGCCGGATCAGCAAACCAATTCTCAGCAGCTGTCATGATGTCATCGGGCGTGGTCTGACCAGCCAACGCAATGCGCAGTTCGGTGAGGAGCGTTTCGGCGCTTTCAAGAGGTACTTGGTCTGTTGCTGCACCCGCAAACAGGCTCTTGCCTGCAATGTCCGCATTGAGGGAATTCAGAATCCCTTCAAGTTGCGTTTTTGCATTTTCCGAAGGGCTGCCTGCGATGACACCGACAGGCCCGCCACCCGCAAGGATCAGATCCAGCCCGAGCTGGCCACTGAAGTCTTGGACACGGTCGAGAGAGGACTGCATGGCACCAGTAAGATATTTGGCTTCGCTGTTTGCGACAGAGTACCCATTCAACGTCTCCAAAGACCTCTCCAAACCAGAAAGGTAATTGTGATTGCCAGCTAGAACCTCCTTGATATCGCTGACTTGACCGCTGGACAGCTCTTCGGTGAGCTTGGTCATGTCTTGGCGAAGAGCGACACTGCGCCGCTGCATCATGAAAGCTTGGGATAAATCGCCTAAAGAGACTGAACTCACCTGTTATATCCTCAAAATAGTTTGCATCATTTCGTCTGCGGCTTCGATCATTCTGACGTTTGCGGCGTAAGCCTGTTCGACAATTAGAAGTCGCTGCAACTCTTGGTCGCTGTCCACACCATTGGCCAAGATCTGCTGTGTCAACTCATCAAACTGAGACGACGCAAAGCTCAGTGACTGCTCTGCTCTGCTCCGATCGGACCCGACCTGCGAGGTCAACGTCGAGATCAGGTTCATGGCTGAAAACGCCCCGGCGCCAAATTCACCTGATGCGGGAGTACGTTTTGCGGTCAAAGTATCTGACAGAGATTGAATAAGCCGTGCATCACCAACATCGCCCGGGGTCACGGCATTAACGCCATCTCTGATGCGCCAGGACTCTCCGCCTTGCCGCTCGTCGACGTCAGCATTTATGCCCAACCGTGCAGAAAGACCGACTTCATTCAATGGGTCAAATGCTACACCAGCATCGGTGAAAATCCCGGGATCACCCGCAGCTAGACTTGGATCAACGGCAGGGTCCTGAAAACGTTCGACTAGGTCTCTGGCAAAGGCGTCCAATTGCGTCTGAGCGGATGTACCCAGTTCATCTCGGATCTCGAATTGCGCACCCAAGGTTCCGCCACCCAAGGTGCCTCTGGCGCTATCCGTTCTGACAGGGTAGCCATTGACACTAAGCCCTGACAAAGTCCCATTGCCCAGCGTCATGAATGGTGTGACTTGATTAACCGCATTGAATTCGATTTCGGCAACGCCGCCGTCGAGCAGAATTGCACCACCTGTTGAGTAGAGCGCGATCTGCCCATTGTCCCGTGGTACCAAGCGTACTGGGACAATTGCGCTTATCTCATCGACAATCGCCTGGCGGCTGTCAAAGAGTGCTGAGGCATCGCTCCCTGTTGATATGGTTCGTGTAATTTGCGAATTGAGTTCTTTGACGTTCTGTAAAGATGTATTCAGGCGATCGATTTGCACTTGGATTGAACGGTCTGCATCACTGCGCGCTTGCTGGACTCCGTCCGACGCAGCTGAGATCAGATTTGCGATATCCCGAGCGGCATCAACGACCCCGTTCAATCGCTCCGGCGCGTCGGGCCTGCTGGCCGCAGTAATGAGCGTTGTTTCAAATTCAGCCATGCGCCCGGCCAGTGAATCAGCCTGGTCAGGAGTGCCAAGGAGGTTTTCAAAGTCGTTTAGAAACTTGGTCCGGTCGGTTGCATTGCCAAAACTTGCGTCTGCTAACCTCAGATCCGCCAACAAACTTGGGTCGACACTGCGCATGACACCGTCAATAGCCACGCCCCCAAGCTGTGACGAAGAGAGAGACAAATTTCGTACGCCGTAGCCCGGAGTCATGGCATTCGCAAGGTTTGCCGATATGACTTCTGACGTCCGTCCTGCTGCGCGCAGGCCGGTCATCGCGTTGGAAAGTGCTCCTGAAATTGACATCTCGGCCTCTCTAGGTTGCTAAATTGCTAAAAGTTACTGAGGGTTAACGTTTGATATTGGTTGTTTCCTGGAGCATTTCATCAACAGTCTGAATGACCTTCGCATTCGAAGAATAGGCTCGTTGGGTTTTGATCATATCGGTCAATTCGCCAGCAACATCTGTTGTGGATTCCTCGCGTGCAAATGACACAATATCACCAGTCGGCCCGTCACCCGCATTCCAAAGAAAGAACGCGCCACTTTGTCTGGAGGGAAGGTACGTTTGGCTGTCAAAGGCCTGAAGCCCATTTGGATTAGGCACATTAATCAACGGAATCTGATAAATTGTCCTGATCTCACCGGTGTCAAATGACGCGCGCACAAACCCATTGGGGTCAACGTCAACACCGACAAAGTTGCCAATTGCTGATCCGTCTTTTGTAACCGAGATCGGTGCGAAGCTGTAGGAAAGCTGGGATAAGCCCTCGGTATCACCAAGCGCGCCGATGTCGACTTCGATCGGGCCTGCTGCCACGTTGATTGTGATTAGGCCTGTCGTATCACTGTAAGCGGGACTTGCACCTATTGGTGTCACATCAAAAAGGGAACCGCCACCCGTCCGAGAGTCGTTGAACTCCAAAGTGTACGAACCAATGGAAACGGCCGGATTGACAGAATCAAACATCTCCATCGTCCAGGTGTTGGTCGCAGGGTTGCCCGGCGCTGGCACGTCTGGCGTAAAGGTGATGCTAACGCTCTGCGAGGTGCCGAGGTTGTCGAAATACTCAACAGAAATTTGCTCAGTGAGACCGGCTGAATCCGCCTCTGTTTCCGTAGCCGGGAGGTTTATGCCCAAAGACATGGAGGTCGTCGGGTTTCCAGCGAGTTGCCCAGTGGCAATACGAACTGGTTCCAGCCCGTCAGCTGTATCGCGCGGATATACAGGAATTGACCCGTCTGCTGCAGCGGGCCACCCCATCAGCACGAGACCAGATTGCGATGTCAAATACCCTTCAGCATCCGTGCGAAACGAGCCGGTGGTTGTCAGAAACATTGGGGCGTCGGCACCTGCGGTCTGGACCTGTGCTGATTGTGCCACTGGCAGCATGCCACCCCCACGCACTGCGAGGTCAGTAGAGTTTGACGTCGAGACCAGCGTGCCGCGCTCATCGATCAGGCGTTGCGTATTCGCCCGCACACCCCCGGCAGCATATGACCCGCCACCCGAGGAGAGGACCATCGACTCAAAGTCAGTTTGCACCCGCTTGTATCCAAAGGTCGACGAGTTTGCGATATTGTCCGAGATGGACGCCAATCGCTGCGAATTGGTCTGCAAACCTGCAACGCCTGCATTGAGCGAAGATGAAATCGACATGGGCACGCCTTTCTGATGTGATAATCCGTTCTTGGTATCATCAGATAGCGGCTTGGGCTTAACACTGAGCTAACATATAAAATGCGCCCTATTTCTGCCATTATTCACGAAGGAGCACGATTTCCACTCTGCTGTTGCGTGTTGCCATTGGGTTCAGGTGCACCGGCTCGCGATCCGCATGACCCGTGACACGGTGCATTCTTTCTGGCTCAAGACCATTTTCCTGCAACATAAGCCGTGTGCGTGTCGCGCGATCCGTCGACACGTCCCACACAGGGTTTTGTGCGACAACGATTGGACGTGATGGCACATGAGCCCCGATAGCGATGTTGTTCGTTGCAGCGAAAGCAACGCTTGCTACCAGTTCGACGAGCTGTGTCATCAAGGGCGTTGGATCATCGGAGTTTGGTTGGAATAGCGGCAGGCCATCCAGAGCAAACAGTTCAATGACCAGACCTTCATCCGTGATTCGGGTCACGATGTGTTCAAGTGCATTTTCCATGACGGTCGATTCACCACCGCGGCCCATAAGCTCTTCGATGAGGGCCTGGAGTTCTTCGTCGGATGAATCCTGTTCGCCACCGTCAGAATCGTTACCACTCTCTCCGCTGGCGGCTTTCTTGCGGGTCGCGTGCTGTGATGTCGCGCCGAGCCCGTTTTGCGGCAAGGTTTCTTCAGAGAAGATACTGTCGCCACCAAACGCCCCGTCGCCGCCGCCGGAGATCCGATTGATCGGAATCGTCGGCGCAAAATAATCCGCGAGGCCCGCGCGTTGTTGTTCAGTCGTTGCATTCAACAGCCACATCATCATGAAAAAGGCCATCATCGCAGTCACGAAGTCCGCGTAAGCGACCTTCCAGGCGCCACCATGGTGACCACCTCCTACGACTTTTTTCTTTTTCTTGATGATGACTGGTGCCAGATTACTCTGCGCAGCCATGTCTCCACCACTCTTTAGTTCACCCAGAGCCAGCAATACACTGAAAGATGTTTCAGTTCGCTTAACGTCGAAAACGTTTGACTGGGTTTTGGGGTGAGTGTTGGGTTACGGGTCGCACTCACGCGGGAGAGGGCGGCGGCTTTATCCTGTCTCACAACCTTAAAAACAAAAGGCCTGTGCATTAAACAGGTCAGGAATCAGCCCTCTTTCTGGCGAGTTCGATTTGTTTCTGACGTTCGCGAAATCGTGCTTTATCCTCCGGTGACGTCGTTTCAAAACATTTATGACAGCTGACACCTTCCTCATATTCAGGTCGGTTTTTGTCGTCCGGCAGGATTGGTTGACGGCACCCGTGACACAAAAGATGCGGCCCTTCTTCAAGGCCGTGGCCCACACTGACGCGATTGTCGAATACAAAGCAGGCACCGTTCCAACTGCTTTCTTCCTGCGGGATGTCTTCGAGATACTTGAGAATACCACCTTTCAGGTGAAACACATCCTCAACTCCCTGACCAAGCAGGTAGTTGGTGGATTTTTCACATCTGATACCACCCGTGCAGAACATCGCGATCTTTTTATTGTGAAAGCGGTGCTTGTTGGCCTCCCACCAGGCAGGAAACTCGCCAAAGCTTCGGGTCTTGGGGTCAATCGCGCCTGAGAACGTGCCGATTTCGACCTCATAATCGTTGCGGGTGTCGATCACCGCGACATCGGGTTGCGCGATCAGCGCATTCCAATCCGCCGGGGTCACATAATGCCCCGTTTGCGCACGCGGATCGACATCCGGCTGCTTCATCGTCACGATTTCACGCTTGATGCGGACCTTCATCTTGCCAAAATTTGCCCGCTCGCTTTGTGCTTCTTTCCACTCAAGACCGGCACATCCGGGCAGAGCCTTCAGGTGTGCAATAACCGCATCAACCCCGGCGCGCGATCCTGTTATCGTGCCATTGATGCCCTCGGGTGCAAGCAACAACGTGCCGGTCACGCCTTGTGCGTTGCAAAGGTCCAGCAAGGCAGGCTTCAGGGCCGCCGGGTTGTCAAAGCGGGTGAAATGATAGAGTGCGGCAATAATAAACATGGGCGAGGGGATACGCCTGCGCGCCCTCTCAGGCAAGAGTGTTGTGGCGCATCACCGCCGTCGGCATTGACGGGCTGCACACAGGCGCTTAGCCATATTCCAGACGGGAGAAAAACGCATGACCCACGCTTTGATTGTCATCGATGTTCAGCTTGATTTCTGTCCGGGTGGCGCACTTGCCGTTCCAGATGGGGATGGGATAGTCACGGGCATCAACTCACTTATGCAGCAGGCGGATGCCGTTGTGCTGACACAGGATTGGCATCCGGCGGGTCATTCCTCTTTTGCCTCGTCGCACACGGGGCAGGCGCCCTACGACCTGATCGACATGGACTATGGCCCGCAAGTGTTGTGGCCGGACCATTGTGTGCAGGGTTCTGACGGCGCGCGGTTCCATCCTGATTTGCAAAGTGACGCCGCAGATTTGATCCTGCGCAAAGGGCATAATCCGGCCATAGACAGCTATTCCGCGTTTTTTGAAAATGATCACAAAACGCCAACAGGGCTTGAAGGCTACCTGCGCAGCCGAGGGATTGAAAAACTGACGCTGGTCGGGCTGGCGTTCGATTTTTGCGTGAATTATTCGGCGATCGATGCCGCCAAACTGAAATTCGACGTCACAGTGCGCGAAGACCTGTGCCGCGCGATTGACCTTGATGGATCGCGTGATGCGGCGCATCAAGCGATGCAAAATGCGGGTGTGCGTCTGGAGACAGCGAATGGTTGATATCGCAACCCGCGTCTGGAACCACAAATGGAAAATCGACCCGATTGTACGCTCGTTGATCGACACGGATTTTTACAAGCTTCTGATGTGTCAGTCGGTTTTCCGCAATAAACGCGATACGCGCGTGACCTTCAGCCTGATCAACAGATCCACACATATCCCCCTTGCCGAACTCATTGATGAGGGGGAGTTGCGCGAACAGCTGGATCATATTCGCTCACTTTCCCTGTCGCGCGGGGAAAGCACATGGCTGCGCGGCAATACCTTCTACGGCAAACGTCAGATGTTTCGTTCGGATTTTATGGAATGGTTCGAAAACCTTCGTCTTCCGGCTTATCACCTCGAACGCAAAGGCGATCAGTTTGAGCTGACATTCGAAGGCAGCTGGCCCGAGGTCATGCTCTGGGAAATTCCGGCTTTGGCAGTGCTGATGGAACTGCGCGGGCGCGCGGTACTTGATCAGATGGACAGGTTTGAGCTGCAAGTACTGTATGCGCGGGCAATGACGCGGGTTTGGGAAAAAATAGAAGGTTTGCGCGACATTCCCGGCTTGTCGATTGCTGATTTTGGCACGCGTCGGCGTCATAGCTACCTGTGGCAAGACTGGTGCGTTCAAGCGATGCGGGAAGGTCTTGGCGCGTCGTTCACCGGCACATCCAACTGCAAGATCGCCATGAACCGCGAATTGGAAGCAATCGGAACCAATGCGCATGAATTGCCGATGGTTTACGCCGCCCTCGCGGAGGGTGACAGCGCTTTGGCGCAAGCACCCTATGACGTCCTGTCTGACTGGCACGATGAGCACGAAGGCAACCTGCGCATCATCCTGCCGGACACCTTCGGCACCAGCGGATTTCTGGAAAAAGCGCCGGATTGGCTGGCCGGATGGACAGGGATCAGAGTGGATAGCGGGGACCCTGTGCAAGCCGCCGAAGACGCGATCGCCTGGTGGCGCTCAAGAGGTGAAGACCCGAGCAAAAAGCGGGTGATTTTCAGTGATGGTCTGGATGTGGAAAAGATCCGCAGCCTGCACCACCAGTTTTCGGGGCGGGTGCAACCATCCTTTGGGTGGGGAACTCTCTTGACGAATGACTTCCGAAATCTGGTGCCGCAAGACAGCCTTGCGCCATTCTCACTGGTTTGCAAAGCCATCGAGGCAAATGGGCGCCCCACCGTGAAACTGTCCGATAATCCAAACAAGGCGATGGGCCCCGCCTCGGAAATCGAACGCTATAAGCGCGTGTTCGACGTTGGTGCACAACGCGCGCAGGACGTGATCGTTTAAAGGATGTACCCCGTTGCCTGCGGGTTCACAGCACACCTGCTCTCTGACAGCCGCATTTTCAGGGTTCATCACAAGCATGCAGTCACGCCGTCTGATCTGGCATGTTTATAATCCTGTCGTTCATGGGGTGTAGTGTGGTTCCGGTGGCTACGATTTTCGCGCGTGGATAAATATGATCTGAACCTTCTGGCAGCACCAGGTGCAGTTCCTTGGCGCTACGGCGGATACCCACACCTGATTTTTTCGCAACCTTGTAAAGGTTGATGACCACGGTGGACTTTGACCAACCGGTTTCTGTTTCCAGCGCCTCTACACAGCACCCGTGTCCAAGAGCATCAATCAGATAGGCTGCAACCGTGCCATCATCGGGCAGGTTGACCTGCGAAAAATGCGCTGCCGGGTCGACGAGCATGCGGTCTGTATTGCGACGGTTCAAAGCATTCAGCCTGCGCGCTCTGGCCAGATTTACAGTCATTTTTGATCCTCACTTTTTAAAAAACTGAGCAGCTCTCTGCTCTTACTGGTTACTCTTTAGGATTTTTTACGCATGCACCTGATGGGTTTTGCAGGTGGACTCAACCTGCTGGCGGCGCCTGTTGAAAAAGGTTTTCATGGTGCGATTGCAATCGGGCTTTCGTGCCACGACGGCTGGTTGTAAGCGTCGAAGACTTGTGGAACTGTCATTTCCAAGATGATTAATCGCTGGAACAACACCACTGACGCAGTTGAAACAACCGCTTTTTACGCAGCCAATCACGCCGTAAGCGGTCGTCAGAAAGGTCCAGGCCCACATGTACAAACTCCAAAGCGTTGCCCCACCCAGATTTTGTACGGTACGGCGATCATCAATCCCGCCGCATTGAGATAAAGTTTATACAAGTTGTTATTGAATTTCAAATTTTGGTGTTTTCCGTCACCGGAGCGGAAACATTGATTAAAATTTGACTGGATTACGCATGGGGTGGGGGTGTTTTATTCAGACACTTCTTGCCAAATCGCTCTTAATGGTCTGATATAAATCATGAAATTCACCCTTGAAAATGTGGCGTTCAGTATCGGGCCTTCATGTGAGTTCTGAGCTGAAAATCCGAATCGCAACCCAGTTATAGGTGTTTGCCGAGTGTCTTATGAGGTGCTTTGGTCAATGCCCTGCCTCCCGAAACCTCCCTCTCTTCAATTTAGAGTTTGCTCACCCTTTCGAAGGAACAAACCGACGTGCAAGACCCGTAATAACCGAAGTCCAGATTACCGGGATGATCAAAGAACAAGAAACCGGGCTGCCGACGGCGCAAATGCGCCGCAGGAACGGTCTCAGCCAGGAGGCGTCCAACAGGCTCAAGTCGCAGAATGGTGGCATGAAGGATGCCGATGCGGCAAAGTTACTTGCTATCACCGATGAATAAGCGCAGCTGGAGCGTTCGCTGGCGGATACGAAGTTGGACTACGTTGTACTCAAGAAACCACTGGAAAAAGTGACAACGTCAAAAATCGACGAGCAGCGGCCGTGGCCCTGCCTCTAAGTCATCCACACAAGGCCCGTCTGTATGAAAAGTAGGTCGGCAAACTGATTGAAACCCTGAATGTGCCTGAGCATCGTGCTGAGGCGGCTCATGTGGTTCGATCCTCGGTTGAGATGATTGCTATGACACCATCCGTAGGCGAAAACCGTCTGGTATCTGATCTTCACGGCGAATTGGTGGGCAGTCTTGGAATGGCCGCCAAGGAACAAGTTCATCCACAACTGACCGATTTGACGATTACGGCACAAAAAGCCGTGATTGATGGGTTTTAAAACGAACAAAGACGTCCCGAAGGACGCCTTGCAAGTTAGTTTGGTTGCGGGAGGGCGCAACTCACGATTCCTACAATTACAGGAAAGCGCGGTCCCGAGGCTAGTAGCGTAAAAGAGAGCCAGCGCTTCGGGCGATAGAGTATTTCGAACTTATCTTAGCTATCACACCAGCGCTGTGCCGTTGGAACGCGTTCAATGGATACACCGCTCTCCGCCTGCTTCAGGATCGCCATGATCTACGCATCGCTGTACTTTGATTTTTTCATCAGAATCTCTTCATTCATCATTCGAGAAAATTCTACTTTCAGACACCCCTAGATTTCGGGGGTATTACCTCCCCTAACCGCGCTGCTCGCTGATGCTTCGACTGGGTCCTCTTCCATCGGTACTGTCGAAAATTAACCTACTGCGTCAGACTACGCACCTAACACAAGGCTAGCCTTTCTTACGAACTCACCGTTTATAGTGGCCGACCCCTCTCTTCAGCTCACCGCTCAAAACTCGTCCTGCTTCAGATTGTCAAACTTGAAGCTTGGTATTGCAAGAGGGCGGGTGTGTTGAAACCAACCAAACATACGTTACCTGCTGACCGCTAATCGTGACGGTGTCTCTATCTACCACTCGAATGGCCCCCGCAATAATCATCCCTGCGTTTCGAGGGCTTTATTGCAACGGCACTAGACGCCAAAAATCGCTTGTAGGTCTGTCACGAGTGTCGTTAGAAATCCTGCCGCTTTGGTCAACTTGTCCAAGGTCATCTTTGTCTTTTGCAGAGTTGTAATGAACTTGTGCGCCTTATCGGCCGCGTCTCGCAACGCTTTGCGCGACTTCCTGAGTTCATCAGGCGTTGTCAGTTGATCAGCTATCAGGGACAGTGCCGTGTCGTGATCCTTGGACATGGCATCAAGCGTGTTCTTGTAGCCGTTTGCCGTCGCCGTGTCCCCCTTGATCTTAGCCTTCAGCATCTCTTGTTCAGCCAAGCTGGCAACCTTGGAATAGTGAGTTCGGAGAATGCGAACCGTGTCCATCAGTTTGTCGAAACCGTCGTGGTTTGAAATGGTCATGATTTAACCTCCGGTGTTTTTTGGTTATTCAATTGCAGATACAGCGTCGACCAGCGCGCGGATGCGCGATGTGGCCTCTGCCAGCTGTTCCAAATCGCCGGGCGTCTTTAACGCTTCAACGATCGCACTGTGGGCAACACCAATGTCGGCGTATCGACGAAAAGACGCGCTGCGGTCCGCGACTGACATACTGGCAAACCGGTTTTCGATCTTCTTGAGACTTTCCGGATTACCAACAATTTGATCATCAATCCCATCGATGAACACTTGGTTCTGTGCGTCCAGTTGTTCACTTTCAGTGTTGAATTCCAAGATCGCAAGTTGAACGGATGCTTGACGGACAAACGCTTCCGCGTCTTCGACAATCCCTTTCAACAGCCTGTAGCGATAGGTTTCTAGGGCCTCGGTGGCAATCGTGGAAATGAAGGTCGCACGCGCAGCGCGGCGCTTCTTCACCTCGGTCCCATTCACCTTTTCCGCGCGGGAGATTGCGTCATCCAGACCAGTGAATGCGGTGTATGCAGCGGCGGCTGATGTGCCGATGTCCGTTGGTTCTGTTGCTTTGGACAGTGCTGCGATCTGTTGCGCATACGTCAACAAATCTTGTTTCAACAGCCAACCAAGCTGCTCTTTAAGCAAGGCCGTATTTGATGTTTGGATGACTTGCGCTGCGTCGCTCTGAACTGCCTCTGGGTCAAAAATGCTCGCAACAGCGACCAGCTCGTCGGTTGCACTGTCCAACACTTGCGGGATGATTTGACACGTCTGATCGAAAGACGCGGTCTCAAGATCGGGACGCACATAGTCACATGCCCCCCGGTCATTCGTTGCATATACAACCCGAGCCGCTGCAAAGTCTTGCCTGCGAGCTTCGTTCACGCGCTCCGGCAGCGTCTTCGCGCTTGCTGTGGCGTTGTCGGCAGCGACAATCCCTGAAACTGCGTCTCCAAAAGCGTCGATACTTGGGGTGATTGGCGCAGTCGAGCAACCGGCCACAAGTGCAAAACATATAACAGCCAAAGCAAATTTTCGATTAAACATTTTTTTTCCTGACTTCTGATATCTCTGAAGTGATCATGACGAGGCGGTATGGGGCCAGTCTTCCCTGTCTCGCTACTTGGTCGGGTTGAATGATGCTTTGTATGAGCTAAATCCAAGCGACTTTCGAACGTCGAGCATTTCTGGCACTGAACAAAAGCTATATAATTCAATAATAGACTCATGGGCCGTGGCCATCGGTGCCGCTAACGGGGAATGAGCAGTAGTAAAGGTCAACTCGGCGCATTTGATCTTCCGTCACAGCCGACAGACTAGTTTTGTGCTGTGACCAAAACTGCTCACTGGTTTGTGCGCCTATAGGCGTGAAACTGAACCGCATTGAGGTTTCGGGGAAGTGTTTAAGTAGGACTTCACGAACGTTCTCGGCACGCCTTTCTGCTAGGTTAAGGTTAGCAGTCGCTGGCCCAGTCGGGTCTGTGTGACCGCGCAAGATGACGAGATCGCCACCTTCGATACCGTTCACAAATTTTTTCAGGACCTCTAGGTTCTCATTCGTATGAGGTGCCTCAAGCATATCGTGTGAGCCTACGCGAAAATGAACGCTGGGTTCAAACTGCCGACAGCTTTGTGAACCGTTCACGTTGGATTGCTTCAGTGCTATCTGGAAGGGTTGTTCCAAAGCACTTTCGAAAGCACCGCGCACGCCGGTAATGTCCTCGATGGTAAGGTCTGCATAAAAAGATCCGATATGGCGCACGTCCCGTGCCAGGTCTTTTTCGAATGCGACAGCATTTTCAATCCGCAACTGTGTTGGTAAGCGCAAAGGCGAGGCTTCGCCGGGAGCGTTGAGCAAGTCCATCAGATTTTTCTCACGACTCTCAAATGGATCTGCGTCGAGCGTAAGGCGGCTGGGTATCGGTAGCCGGCCTTGGGTGTCTGACCCACTTAAAGCAGCCGCCAACCCCAAGTTGGTTGTGCGGAAGGGTTCATTGTCGAGCTCTAGGCGTGCATTTATACTGATCGGCCCGTTGCCGTCTGGGAATAGAAGGTTGCGTAACCGGTCAGGGTCAAGCGTTTCAGCTGGGATTAGGTTCGGTTGCACATTCAACGAGACTGGCGCTTGCAGCTCTGCGGTGAGTTCGCTCAAATTCTCATGTGCCTTGTCAACGGCTCTGTTTAGGTTTCCAACCCTTTCTAACAGTTCTTCTATCTGAGTTGTCTGGGGTAAGTTCCTAATGAAAACTGAACCATCTGCAAAACCGCTAAGCTTTGTAGAGATTTGGGCAATGTGCTGAGTGTTCTGTGCCATGCAGTAGACGGCGAAAGCGAAAAGATCGATGTCCTTAGAATGATCAGTCAAAGCCGCCATCGTCCCACAGATATGAGGGCTAACACTGATGGGCTCCGTTCTATCGGTCATGATAGTACTCACGAGTGCTGCGGTGCGAACGTCGCCCCAGGCAGCCTGATTTTTCTCATGTTGGGATGAGACAAGATGGTTGAATTTTTGTGCAATTCGCCGGTCATTATCATCAGGAAACGTCTGAGGTTCCATGCGCTGCAAAGGGCCTAATGTAGCAAAAGCGGCAATAAGACTAAGGATCGCAGCAGATCTGCGTTGGGACTGAAGGGTTTTCTCTTTCGCCCTGTTCACTTCGGATTCGTAAACTCGGTTGATGCGGGTCTCCAGATGCTCCACGTTAGGCAGCGCATTTGTAACGGGGTGCGCTTGGTTGAATTCTTTGAATTGCAGGGCGAGCGATGATATTTCGTTCAACGCGTTTTTCACCTTGCTTTCCTCATTGAAAATACGCTTGGCACCTTCCAGCTCGGCCACAGATTGTTGCAAAAAACCAAGCCCGACGATTGGAAGGAGCCATACGACCTTAATCAGCGTTTGTGTGTAGTGCACGATTTCTTCGTTTGCTGTCAGTAAAGGGGCGAGTGGCTTGCCAAGGCTTTTCAATGAGGCAAACCATGGTGTGCCAAAGTCCCAATACGGCTCCCCGAAAACGAGCATAAGATAAACTGCTATCAGGCCTGATACAGGCAGGAATGCTTGGCCCCAATGCGTGTAGAACGTGCGGATGATCGTTTCTCTGAACCAATTCTGATCGCTTTGTTGTTTTATGTAGCTTGCCAGGAATCCCGTCGCCAACCAAATGAGGACACTCCCAAGAGCAAAGAGGCAGGAGAAGAACATCAGTTGCCGTCTTGATAGCGCCCAGCCGGTATCTGCGCCATTTTGCCAAGCGAGAAGTCCCGGTAAGAAGACAATGCTCACACCAAAAAGGCCATAGAGAGTGATCGCCAAGACCTGGATGCGAAAGAAACGGTTAAGTGGATGTGTGACCCGTATCATGCCGCGGCCCCCCGTTGGGGTCTTACGTCATCGACGAGCAGAGAGAGACCATCTTCGATCACCATGGGATACCGTTGGCCAAGGGCTGCAAGGGGTGACATCTGTGCTGTGCGTGATTGGAGCGGCCCGTGAAAACGGACAGTCTGCTGCAGGTCTACTGCTTCTGGGTTGCGCAGATGCCGCATGAGGCCTTGGAGAGTTTTAGCGGTCGAGCGGCGTCCGGTCGGAGTGCGTACCTCGCAAAGTTCGACCGGGCGAAGGAAGGTGGGTGGCACTGTTATGCGGTGGTCAGCAGCCAAGTCAATGAGAGGGACGCGTCTGTCATACGGGACATGAAGCACGTTGCGCGCGCTTTCGGCAATAAGCATGGCGATGTGCGCAACAGGCATCCCCTGCAAGTCGCGAATGTGAATGGCCAGCAGGCCATCATCATACCAGATGAGGTCAATTTCGCGTTTGTCAGTGGCTTGCTCCAGCCAACGCTTCGTTAACGTCCAGCCTTGTCCTATTTCCGCAAGGGACATGTAAGCTCCTTGCATTCTACCTTTCTGACGAATGCTGGATCCAACTTTTGATCGCTTTATCTCAAGCACTTCGTCCCTGAAATCGCGCATGGTCAGATCGCGGTCGGCATCGTCCATTGCCGTGCTAAGCTTAAGCTCTACTTCGCGGTGTTTTTTTTGATGGTAGTGCTTGGTGTAGCTGGGGGTGGCAGCCCAATCCAAGAATAAAGATGACCCAAATTCGTGAGACTCTTCTGCTGCATCAGCAGCAATTGAATCAGTTTTGGGTTCGATTTTCGTTGTGGGATACCACCGTCGTAGCTGCGGCAGGGCGCTGTCAGCGGATTGAACCGGGGCAAAATAAATACCCTCAGGCTCAACAAAGGCGGTGAGCGTTCCCTTGAGCAACTCGGTTTGCACCAGTTTGAGATCGTCAGGTAAAAGTTCTCCATATCTTTCGAGTGTTGGGCTTGGGCCAAGGATCGCGTCGCGGAAGTCGTGGGAGGCTTTCTGGCTCGCCTGACCTTCTTCGTATCCTTCGCGGTATTCCTTCGTAAACTGGCGCGCGCGCTTGGTGATATCTTTGGTTAGTTTTGCCTTCACCTTTTCCCGAAGATCTGACTGCGCAGCAGCTTCTATCCGGGCCTTTGCAACTGCCAAAACGTCATCAAGCTGACTTTCAGCGGACGCATGCCAGAAGGTAATCCTCTCGATCAAAGGTTTCGCTTCAGCCGTAAGCTGGCCAAGGTCGTTACGGGCTTTGTCGGCAATAGCTGCCAGATAAAGCAAAGCTGCATCCCGGATTCTTGCCAGCTCTAGATCGTTTGCATCAATACGTTCTTCTACAACCCTAAGCAGAGCGATAAGCTCAACGCCTAGTTCGTTTTCGTCTCCCCAAAACGCGCTTATTGGGTTTGGGTCGACTTGCTCCGGGTCTTTTGACAGTTCCAAGTTGTTGAGCCACTTCATTGCCCAAGCTTTCAGAATGTCCTCCCTCAAGGACACCCCACTAGTCTTTTGAGGTTTCGTAAGTACCGCATGCGCAGTCTTGTGAGCTGCCATGGCATCTCGTTCAGCCTCATTTGCAGTTTGGTTGGCCGATTCTATAGCCTTCTTTACGATGACATGCGCCGGCGATGCGGTGAACGTCCGTTCGATGCTCCCGATGAGGATACTAACGAGTTTCATAGCGAAGAACTCTGTCCAGCTGCGGAGAATTTTTGTCAGTGAGGTATAATGCGGGCAATTCTGAGCTACCGGACAAAGAAGCGGCGAATTGCATAAATAGAAAGTTCATCGTTGAAATCCTTTGAATTGAGACGTTGGCCAGCGCGGCGTTATAAGTCCTCCGCTGTCCAACGTCAGGGAGTGGGAGGCCTCCCTATGAGCGCTGAATTTCGACAATCTCTTCACTGCTGCCAGGCGGAGCAAGATAACCTGCAATGAGCGTGATTATGACCGTCAACGCACCCGTCACGTCGGTGGGAATTGCGGGACCCTCACCGAGGCCATACAACCACACCAAAATCTGAACGATGGCTGCGGCGATGACGGCGGCTGTTACCTTTTGTGCTGGCGCATTTGAGTTCATGCGGCGCAACGTTCCGCGGTCTCTGGCCACAGGGATGGCAGCGGTTGATTTGTTTGATGAGATGTCGCTCATGTGCCTTTTCCAATTGGATTGATGTCATCGACGAAACGCAGCAGATCAGCCATTGTAAATGTATCGGGATTGCTGGATGGAAGTTCAGGCGTCCAGTTTTTGCGCTGCCAAAGGAATGAATTGTGGTCGCCATGAACCAGTCCAAGGAAGGTTTCGGCGATGATTGTTGACCCGACCGGGCCAAGACGAACACCACCGTGGATCACCTCTGCTTCTTTCAGGACGTAGAACCAAAGTGGCGTGTCACTGTTTAATCCGTGCTTTTTGGCAATTGTACCGGCTGGTCCCGTCGCCACTTCTTCAGGGGTGAGTGACTTGACGCCGATTGCATTGGCCACAGCCTGCCCTGATGGCAAACCTAACTGCGATCCGCGTCGCAAATTGCGAAATGCCAGTATCGCCTCTGGCCTGCGTTCGCCCGGAAGATTGGCGAGCATCGGCGCCAGTTTAGTATCAATAAGGCGCGTCGCATTGGGTGAAAGATCAGGATCAAGGTCGTAGAAGCGACGCCAATCGATAATCCAGTTACCTGGCAATCCTGGAAGTTTGCCTCCGGGTATCCCTGGCGTCGGTAAGGTGCTTGGATCATCAACAAGTTCTCCGACGATAGCCCCTGACTTTCCGGTGAAACCGAACAGCAAAGCCAAGCTGGCAGGGGTCAGTCCACCTTCACGGAACACGCGATTGAAATCGTATTGCTCTCGTATCATTGAGTGACCAAGCCGATATGCCGCTGCAGAAAACTCGGCAGGCATGAAAGGAGTCTTCTCGAAACGATAGAAGCGACGGCCCTTGTGCATGATCTTGCGGACCAAACCGGGCTCCGTTAGGCGTTCCACAAAATCAAAGAGCACGATCCATTGATAATGCCATGTTACGATTCGGCGTGCTTCCTGAAATTGTTCTGCACCGTTTAGCTCAGGACGCTGCACGGACAGATGATCGATGACTTTATTATGAAACTTCAGAAAGGCCAAATGAGTTTGGGCAATTGCAAGGTTTTCGTCGTTTCTTTCGTCGCCAATGACAGCTCTACCCACTTGGTTCCGCGGTAAATCGTTGGGCAGCGCACTGTCGAGACCCTCGTTAGGTGAAGGCATGGTCTTACCAATCAGAAATTTGTTGGTCGGTCCGTAGGGCGGTACGCTTATGCGAGCGTATAGCTGCGGGTCAATTCCCTGGCTTTGCCCGTAAAGGGAATCCAAGTCCAATGCAGGCGTTCTGAAATTTCTAGTTGCCGTAGGATCAGCCATCTGATCTGAAAGCGGAGTCGTATCGAGCGTAATGTCGTGATCGACGAATTGCCCAAGGTAGGTAAAACCTGCCGGGATATTCCGGTTATCACCGCTGGGATTGCTTGGCGGGTTGTCGACCATGGCTTCCGCGAGTTCAATCAGGGGGGCATCGTCTACTATTAAAGCCGGCAAATCACCAAACATGCGCCCAAACTTACCGGGATCTCCATTGGCGGCGATCCCATTAAGGGTGGCAGTGGTCAGTGCGCGTGTGGAAGTACCATGCGACTGTGTCAAAGTGGCTTTAGGTTTATCAAGCACCACCTCTCCATCAAGGCCGCTCGATCTAGTAATATCTTCTGGGCTCATTTGTATTCCCTCCAAGTTGAACAGCTACAAAGCTAGTTGTAGGCCGTTACAGGAGCGGTAAATCTTCACCATCGGAGTGGAGTTAACAGTCGCAGATGCAAGTGTAAGCCGAATTTCTTCAGGTATTTGAATGCCAAGACCACGATAAGGTTTGCACCTGAGAGAAAGGTCCGTGTTCCCCATCACAGCGGATAACCTGCTTCGTTAACGTTAATTTAACGCTTAGATCACGCGCGTTCAGGCAGGATCGCAGCAGCTTACCGAATCAGAGCAAGAAACGTGTCAGGGTTTAACTCGATGGAAAAAAGTGCCTCGTTGTCCAGTAACTTGGGCCTTCCGATGTTTGCATATTCTGCATCGCCATCGTCGTGGTGCGCGAATTCTAAACCCGACGACTGCATTCTGGCATCGGAAATTCCCTCGGATGTTGACAGAATTCTTAGAAGGGGCTCCACTACAACGTGTATTGATGACTGTAAGAGTGAGGGTTTGGAGAAAAGATATTCATCAGGAGCACAAATTGAAGCAAACCATTCTGGTTCGACTTTTAGAGTCAAAATCTGGGGGTCGTTTGACCTACAAAGATCTGATGGGCGGTCCATCAGGCCCACGGTGCGAAAGGCATGTGGCCTTCTCGCTATTCTAGCGCTTAGCAACGGGCACAGACAATCGCGCAAATGGTTGCAGACACAATTGTGGTCAGACAGCTCTGCAGCGCAGGGGGCAGGAAGCCTGCGTCAGGAGTTAGCCCGGCTGAAACGTTTGTTGGGCGACGCAATCGGTTCGGACAGCATAGATATTTGGCTCGCCTCCGAACGCTTTATATTTGACCATGAAGTAGACGCTCCACCACAAGGTGTCGAGCTTCTACAGGGTATCGACATTGAAGACGAGGCATTTGAAGACTGGCTGCGCGAACAGCGGCAATTAAACAGTCGATCGTACAACAGCGCTCGTGACGACGAGGATATACCAGCCTCCACGGTCTCGTTTGTGCAAAGATCGCCACGCGAGTTTGTTGGACGCCATCATAGAAAACACTGCACAGTAATCTTTGACACATCGGCGAAGGGAGACCTTGATGCAGATGTAGCAGCGATGTTTTTTTCAGAACAACTGCATCGGAGCCTTGACCAGTACGACGTGTTCTCTTGCGTGTCGCACAGCCACAATAATACAGACGGAAGGAACGGTCAGACGCCGATTGATCGCCTAGCCGTCATCGTACGGATTAACGCTTTTGCCTATGGAAATGAGGTCTGCATAGGCGTTGCACTGGACAGTGGCGCTCAAGGGCGACGTCTTGACTTCAAAAGCGCCATAGTTTCGCCTGGAATTTCGCAACTACGCTCTTCCATAAAAATTGGCGGTTTGGTGCGGCATACAGTGGAGACTCTTCTCGACAATCTAGAGTTCGAAGCGTTGCCGGCCGGAGCCACTGCCGAAGCGTTGATGCTAGCCAATCAGGCTCGTAAACTGACTTTCAAACTGGACAAGCAAAGTCTCTTGATTGCAGAGGATTTGCTCTCTCGGGCTTACGAGCTTGATCCGCGCGGGCAATACATTGCATGGCGTGGCTTCTTGCGGAACACTGCCTTTTTCCAGCATCGCGACGCTAACATTTTTGAGGAAGCCTATGCCTCAGACGTACTGACGCTTGAGGCGCTGCATCAAGCGCCCAACAACGCCATCGTGCAGGCGTTCTCTTCGCAAATCGATTACATCAATCAGGGCAATCTGGCAGAACCGATGCACAAGGCCGAACGCGCGGTCGCACTTGACCCGACCGACCCACTGGCTCGGGCACTGTTGTCGAACGCCTTGATCGTGAACGGTCATCTGAACGAAGGCTATGAGGTGGCGTTGCAGGCCATCGTCCTGTCATCGGGCGGGCGCTATGAGTTTTATTTCCATCACTTCGCCTGCATGGCCGCGACCGCGGCGCACAATTACGAAACCGCGCTGTCACACGCGCGAGCTAGCACCAACAGCATGCCGCATTTCGTATCCCCGCGCCGCTATGAGGTGGCCTTGGCAAACCACCTAGGCGACCAGCAGGGCGTCGATCACGCGGTCGGAGCCATGCGCCTTGTAGAGCCTGAATTCGAATTACAATCGCTGCTGGACCCGACCTATCCGGTCAACACACTGCGGCGTCTACCGATCATTGAGACGGTTCAATAGGTATGAGACTTGGGCCCACTTTGAGGGGCATTAACCTGGGGGAAGAATAATGGCTGACAGCAAAGATGAAAAAATCCTGAAGCTGGGAGAGCAAGAAATTGAAGAACTGAAGAATGCTATCAAGCTCCCCAAGGGGCTATGGGCATATTCCAACGATGCGTTTTATGGATCACTCGCGAAAGGTCTTGACGAACTAAAGAAACACTTTCGCGATGTAGGTGGTGGTGATGTTTTCCTAACTCCCACTTCTTCTGGAACCGCCAGCATCCAGGTTGCTCTAGGTGCTTTGAAAATTCCGGCTGGCAGCGAAGTCATCGTGACACCCATCACGGACCCTGGAAGCGTCAACCCAATCATCTTTCACAACGCGATCCCTGTGTTCGCAGATGTAGACCCTCGTTCCGGCCTCATCACCCCGGAAACCGTCAAGGCCAAGCTGACCCACCGCACACGTGCAGTCATCGCGGTTCACCTGACAGGTTCTGCGGTCGATGTGCCCGGCATTCGCGCCATGCTGGATGAAGAAGGGCACGGGAAAGTCCTGATCATCGAAGACGTGGCGCAGGGGCTTGGAGCGTCACTGGACGGCAAACCTTTGGGCACCTTGGGGGACGCTGGTTGCTTCAGTCTGAACCATTGGAAACATATTACAACCGGCGAAGGCGGTTTTGTTCTGACGAAAGACAAACGCAGCTTTTACAGTTGCATGAGCTTTGCTGATAAGCACCGCGATCGGTTAAACTCCCCCTATCCTGAAGACGGGATATTCAAGGGTTTCGGCCATAGCATGAGGCTCAGCCAACTGGACGGGGCAATGCTGCTGGCGCAAGTTCCAAAGCTGGAGCGCATGGCAGAAGCGCGGCGCAGATTTGGTTTGGCTCTAGACGCCGAGATACGGAAACAAACCGACCTCGTTCCTCAAACGCATTTGACCAACGCTGACCCATCTTTCTTTGGGTACATGTTTGCGACTCCGACAGAAGTACCGAAATTCAAGTCCCCAGCATTCAAGGAAAAGATGAAGGAAAGACTTGGTGCACTTGGGTTCCGTTGGAACGGGTCTTCTTACAACTACTATGACTTGCCAATTTTTGAGTACGATGCCTTCAAAACCCGAAACTTTGGTGCCGCCGAAGCAATTGACCCGCGAACCAAATGCCCGATCTGGCCCGCAGAAATTGTAAGCGAGATGGCCTTTGGCAAGATCGATGCGAAAGGCAAGGACTTCTTCGACTACACGCACGAAAAGTGGACCGACTGCCCAAACGCGAAAAGCTACCTTAAGCGCAGTTTTTGGATCAGCATGAATGAAACAAGTAAAGAAGAAGACGCTGCAAAAATCGCTAAGGTTCTTGCAGAAATGTTCCAGCCTTAAACCAAGTTAATACGCTCAGGTACAAACTCCAGATTGCGGGGCTTCACATGATCACCACTTCTATTCTGGCGTCAAACGCGGCTCGGTTTTTGCCATGTTTTGTGGCGATCATCGTGGCCGCCAGCCTTTGGCCGGCCGACCCTGCTCTAGCGGATGCACATGCGGCGGACACCGAACAGACCTGCAATCAAGACGCCATCGTACCGGACCGTCAGAGACTCCATACAATGACAGAGAAGGAGTTCGTCGACGCGGCAGCGATCGAGTTCAATCGGTGCCACCGCTATGTCTCTCCCACCGAAGGGATTCCATCGACGTTTCGGCCGAACTTGAACTTTCCAAGCGTCGCGCCAACGCCCGGCAAAGACGATCAGCCATGGAAAGAGTTCCACCCCATCGACCAGCCCGAGTTGTATCTGGACGCATTGCTTAGCTACGTGATGAAGGAATGCGGGGCGGATCATATCGACTGGAACGGAACCAAATGCGGTTGGTTCCACGCGCCCTGGATGCACGAACTGCGCGAACCAATGCGCGGGGTGACGCGGGAACGCAGCTCTCGGCTTGGGGAGTTGCATCCCAGCCAGACGGCGCGCACGCAGAACTGGGCTGTGGGCATGTACAATGACGTCGGCGGTTACGCCTTTCACCAGATCTGGGGCGAAAATCCGGCGTTTCCCAAGACGAACGACTTTGCCTTTGCCGATGGCACCGTCGCGGTAAAGCTGCTGTTCTCAACCGCCACGCCGGAACAGGCGCCTTACCTGCGTTTCGCCAAAACGTGGGACATTCACAACGGTGAAGAGATTGTGACTGCTCGGCTTATCCAGCTGGATATTCTGGTGAAGGACAACAGGCTGAAGGACAATACATACGTCGGTGCCCAATCTTCCGTGTCCAATGCTGACGGCGATAGCGCGGAGGCTGAGGCCGAAAGACTCAAAATCATCGAGATCAATCAGGACCTGACCGGTTGGGCCATGGGCAGCTATCTGTACAACGGCGCGATAGAAACAGCACCGCGCTGTGACCATTTGCATGAGGACGACAAGACGTTGGTTGAGCCCTGCGAGCAAGCGCGCTGGCGCGAGCGGCTGGTCCCCATCGGGCTGCAATGGGGCAATGATCCGGGCATGTTCGATCCCGAAATCAATCAGGAGAAAGTGGTCCAGCATTGGCTGAATGACCAAGTCACGACCATGTTTGCCGCGGGTCGCGCTATGAGCGGCCACCCGGCCTATCTAGGCTTTGAAGGGCGGATGAATGGTCCCGTCGACAACTATCGGTCCACCTGCTTGGCCTGCCACGCCCGCGCGGTGGATTTTGGCAGATATGAAGAAGACCGTCTGAAGTATGTGCCGTTTGTGCCGCCCGACATGGGCAAAACTGGTGAGGACCGTAATGCACAGCTGCTTCGCTTCTTTCGTAACCTCAATTCGGATGATCCTCTGGCCCTAAATGATGAATCGGATCAGCCTTTCGTGACGGGGACCCAAAGCTTGGATTATTCCCTGCAAGCCGCGGATGGCCTGAACTTGTTTCGCAAATGGGTCGAATCCGTTCCGCTGCCGGTTGGGGTCAAGAGAAAGACATACAACTTCGAGCCGGATTATGGCCCTTACGATGAGGTGCCCGGAGACCTGAATTTGGTCGCTTGGAACATCGCAAACCTGCATCACGAAACCGATGTTGCGCTGCGTAATGGCTCGGCCAGGCGGCTGGAGATGGACTACGCCAATCTTCGAAAGGTCGCCGATGAATTGAAAGGGCATGTCTACGCCTTGCAAGAGATCGGGTCGCCCGCCGCGCTGGCCCGCGTTCTAGACCCAAGCGAATATCACTTCGTGATGTCGAGCCGTTATGAGCCGGGCGACGAATTCCACCCGCCAAGCGAACGGGACATTTATACAGCCTTCGCTTTTTACAAGGCCGTGTTTCCCGAACCGCCAAAAGTCTCAACCCTGGACGCGCTCAGCTTGCCGCATCTAGCCTATGACCGCAGGAGAGATGCCGCTGACAGCCGCCCGACACGAGCTGGATTGGTTGTTGAGTTTCACCACAACGGCCACGATATCGCGCTGTTGAATGTTCATCTGAAGTCGTCATGCAACCGTGACGATCTAGCAGACATCAACGAAGACCACGCTGGTGAAAACAACCAAATGCCGCATATTCCCTATGCGTGCCGCACGATGACTGCCCAACTTGAGATCATCGAAAACTGGGTCGAGATGCAAATGGGTTTGGGTAAGAAGGTCATGGTCATGGGGGACTTTAACCGTCAACTTAACGTCACCGGTGATGCCTTTTGGAACGATCTAAATGATGGTCGCCCACGAGATTTGGTGAAGGGACCGCCCAACGTCAACGAACTTTGCTGGGATCGCCACCCCGCCTACAAACATCATTACGTAGATTTCATCTTAGCAGACAGCGCCCTGCTGAGCGCGGAAGAGGCAGAAGGTATCTCCAGGCCGGGCTATCAGAGCTATCTGAACGAGGACGTGATGAAAGCATACCTCAAGAAGCAGGACGCGAACCGTCTGAGCGATCATTGTCCCGTGGTACTCCAATTGCGCGGTAACTAGAGACAGAACGGGACTGGCTGAGATGCTGGCAAATGCCGATGAATCGCCGCTCCTGCTGCATCCGCACACAGCGCATGTCTGTCAGGATCGGGTCAGCAAGCTGTGCGAGAACCTGCAGCGCGAGGAGAACCGTGCACCAGCGATCGAAGTGCTGCGGTCGCTGGCCGAGCAAGTAACGCTCGTGCCTGACAATGGGGAATTAGCGATCATCCTTCGCGGGAATCTAGGAGCGACTCAGCGCTTTGCGTTAGGAAAGAAAAACCCCGACTTCCTTTCGGAGACCGAGGCGCTAGGCAAGTTGCTATCGCAAGCATTGTTGGTTGCGGGGGTGCGAACTAAACGCCTCTCACCAGATGCAGCTAACGACTGCGAGGCATTGGTTGCGGGAGTAGGATTTGAACCTACGACCTTCAGGTTATGAGCCTGACGAGCTACCGGGCTGCTCCATCCCGCGCCAATGTTCGTCTACCTATGTCACCGATCCAAAAGGTGCAATACCATCTTCACAAATTCTTTGAGGTTATTTTCCCTCACGTTCATTTGCTGAATTGTACGCGTTTGACTGCGACCAGATTTCTTCCACCCATTTTGCGGGGCGTGCATATTGGCGTAGTGATTTGAGCTTGTTGCTCGATTTCAATGCGCGCTTCACATGGGCGAGCGGGGGCAGATGAGGGGTTCTGCGGTTGTACTGACCGGCGATGGCATCCGGGGGATTCATGGCACCGGCGAAAATCACGACACGTGTTCCCTTTGGGGGGCGCGGGTCGAGGAAATAGTTGAATGGGAACCTTGGAATGCACTCAATTCTGAAATGTCGAACCCATTTCACGGGCCAGAATTTGACCCCATTGGGCGCATTCTTGGTCACAAAATGCTGCTCAAACCGATACTTGTCTGCGACCGCTTGCGGGTCGGACGCAAATTGTGCCTGCAGAGGTGCCAATGCGCCAACGGGCATCCGGTAGATTGATGTCTGGCCAAGCTTTTGCAGCGGTTTTGCTGCATTGCGCGCAAGCACCACATCGTCGGGCGATCCGAATTCAAAAAACGGATCAAGGGAGCCGGTAATCGTCACATCCAGATCAACAAAAAGAAAAGGACCCGAGAGGTCCCCCAGCACCGGCGCCCAGAGCCGCGATTTGGGCCACTGGCCAATCGTGTTTTCTGGCATGAACCCGGGCATTTCCGGCAGATCAAAGCAGTCAACCGCCGGATTAACGCCATCGCTTGTGTCGGTAAATGCCACGAAACGAAACGGAGGCGTGATGTTGGCATCCACCATTTCATAGAGGCGGTTTATGTAGGGTGCACCATATTTGGTGCCCCAGTTGATGCAGACGATGACCTTATCCATGCCAACAGCGCTAACAGCGCACCCGTTGTTCATCAAGCCTCATTTCCTTGGGGCGGGTTCGCCCTACTCGGCAGGCTCCGTTTCCTTGCCGGGGAATGTCCGATAGACGAGGGGGGCGTCGACTTGTGCTGCATGGGTGTCCGCCTGCGCCTGCAACGCGCCGTGATGGGGCGATTTGATGCAAACGGGATCGGTCGCAGATGCATCGCCGACAATGGCCAGCGCCTGACACCGGCAGCCGCCAAAATCTATGGTCTTGCGCTCGCAGCTTTGGCAGGGCTCCGCCATCCACTCGGTGCCACGATAGGCGTTGAACGCCTCTCCCTTGTACCAAATGTCACCTAGCGATTTGTCCTGCACACGATCAAAGGTGAGATGCGGGATGGATTGCGCCGCATGGCAAGGCAGAACCTGTCCATCCGGGATCACGTTGAAACCGGATGTCCCCCAGCCGCCCATGCATCGCTTGGGATAGTCTTCGTGATAATCGGCGGGCACATAGTCGATAACCAACGTGCCTTTCAGTTGCTTGCGGGCCTCTGCTACAATGCGGTTTGCCTCTTGTGCCTGCGCACGCG
The DNA here is from genome assembly GCF_019654895.1 of Roseobacter sp. OBYS 0001. Classification (NCBI taxonomy): domain Bacteria; kingdom Pseudomonadati; phylum Pseudomonadota; class Alphaproteobacteria; order Rhodobacterales; family Roseobacteraceae; genus Roseobacter; species Roseobacter sp. OBYS 0001. The sequence continues at coordinate 18,707 of NZ_BPES01000014.1, read as the reverse complement.
TGGGCATCAAGGCGTCGCGGTTTTTCAGCGCCCAGCCATGAAACTGGACGGTCGCCACTTCGATCCGGCGCGCGCCCATTTCTTGCGCCATCTCAAGCGCGCGGGGCAGCTGGTGCAGATTGCGACGGTGCAGAACGGCGTTGAGCGTCAGCGGAAAGCCGATCGCGCCGATCCATTCGGCAACCTGCATCTTGCGCTTGAAGCCACCGTTATAGCCGCCAATCTCGTCAGCCATTTCAGGGTTTGTCCCCTGCAGCGACAGTTGAACATGATCAAGCCCCGCCGCATCCAGTTCGCCGAGGCGCTTTTGCGTCAGGCCGATGCCCGAGGTGATCAGGTTTGTATAAAGACCCGCTTCGCGCGCTGCGATCACAAGCTCGGTCAGGTCACGGCGTGACGCAGGCTCCCCCCCCGACAGGTGCAGCTGCAGCACGCCCAGATCTGCCGCTTCGCGGAAAACGCGCGCCCATGTTTGCGTATCAAGTTCGGCATTCTGCCGGGTCAATTCAACGGGGTTTGAGCAATAAGGACAGGACAAGGGACAGCGGTGCGTCAGCTCTGCCAGCATGGCGATCGGTGCAGGTGGTTTCATTCAGACACGTCCAGAAAGCGACGGTTGCGCAAGGCGTCCAGAAAGCCCGCGCTATCCTTTTGGATTTGGTCCTGAGGCGCATCATAGCGGTCCGCCAATACGCTGGTGATTTCGCCAAAGCTGCGTGTACCATCCACTTCGTTCAGGATCGCATGGCCCACCGCATCGAGAGTTATCGCACGTTCAGGCGCCAAAAGGACCCATGCATCCCGCACACGATCATGGTGCAGGCGCACGCCGCGCGGCAAGCAGGGGATATCGGTGTTCATCATTTCATGATGCCTTTTGCAGTAATAACCCGTCGCCGGGCAGCCAAGCGCCGGGTGGCACACGCGCGGGCGCAACATAGGCCCCCCAAAGCGCGTCGAGTTGCGACCAGAGCACATCTGTCTTGAAGGTCAGGGCAGCCGCCGCCGCGTCCTGTTTTTCGGCCGTATCTGCCTGATCCAGAACCCAGGCCAGACCAAAGGCCACGTCTTTTGGTGCTTCCTTCAGGCGGTTCTTGAAATAGGACAGCGAACTGTCATCTGCAAAATCGTAGTTCTTGAGCAGCCCCTGAATGCGGTTTGCATGTATCTTGGGCGCAAAGAGTTCGGTGAGCGATGCCGCGACTGCCTCGAGCAATGTTTTTTCGCGCACATAGCGCACATAGGCATCCACCGCGAACTTCGTCGCCGGCAACACGCCCTCACAAGATGCGACATAATCGGGGTCAAGGCCGACCGCCTGCGCCAGCCGCAGCCAGCGCTTGATGCCGCCCTCGTTGTCGTCCGTGCCGTCGTGATCCTCAATGCGCGAGCGCCATTGACGGCGCAGGGCAGGGTCCTCGACCCGGCTCATGAAAGCTGCATCCTTCATGGGGATTGAATGCTGGTAATAGTACCGGTTGATCACCCATGCGCGGACCTGATCAGGTGTGCAGCCGCCTCCATGCAACAGATCGTGGAACGGGTGCAGGTCGTGATATCGTTCCGCGCCAATCTGGCGAAGGCGGGCTTCGAACTCTTCTCTGGATTGGGTCATGTCAGGTGATCTCCATGCCGTCTTGCCCGATAATCCACCCTGCGGCCTCGGCCTTGGCCTTCTCGGCAGAGGTTGGGCGAAGTACGGGGTTGGTGTTGTTCATGTGTACAAAGATCTTTTTGCCGATTGTAAGCCCTTCGAAAGCTGCGATGGATCCATCAGGGCCGCTCATCGACATATGGCCCATCCGCTTGCCGGTCTTTTGGCCCAGATTGGCGCGGACCATCTCGTCATCCTGCCACAGGGTGCCATCGAAAAACAGCCAATCCGCCCCTTCCAACCGCGCGCGCAAATCGTCGTTCAGCATGGCGCAGCCGGGGATGTAGAATGCGGTTTTTGACGCGCTCTCCAGTTTTACGCCCACGGTCTGATCGCCGATGAGGTCTGTTTGCACTGTCTCCCCCTCGAGATATAGGGGGACTTTTCCGGGCGCTGGGAAGAGCGTTGCAATCAGCCCTGGCGCCAGTTCAAAAGCTGCATCCAATGCAATGGTTTCGCGCGCAACTACACTGCTGTTAAGAGCGTCAAACATCGGGTTTTGGGCCAGTACATCATGTATCCCGGCAGTGGCAAACAAACTGAACGGCTGCATCTCGCGTAGGGTCAGCAAACCTGCCACATGATCAATGTCGCCATTAGTCACCAGCACTGACCGCAGCGGCAGTTCCCGCAACCCGCTTGGATGTAAGGCGGCACAATCGGCCATCTGATGTCTGATGTCAGGCGATGCATTCAGGATCGCCCAGTTTTCGCCGTCAGCGGTTACTGCAACAGACGATTGCGACTGCGCCGGAATTTCGCCGGTACGCGCAAGATTGCAATTGTCGCATCCGCAGTTCCATTGAGGCAAACCACCACCTGCGGCGGCCCCAAGGATATGCGCGCGGAAAGTCATTATGTCTGCCCGCGCGCTATATGTTTAGAACAAGTCGTCGCGGTCGTCGTGACGATCTTCGTTCTCTGGTCCGTACATGTTGATTTCCATGCCGCATTCGATTTCGCGGATGATTGGTTTCGTCCAAGCCATGGGGGTCTCCTCCACTGATTTATCGTCTTATCCTGACAGAGGATTCCGGTTTGCGCGACTCTTAATTTATAAGAGCATATACGACTTTAATCGGTATTAGAGCTCGCTGATCTGCGGTGCTGGACCCTCAAGAATAAATCCTTGGTTGCGTAGTGTTTTGATTTCAAAGTGAAAGTTGTAGTTCTTCAGCTTTTTGCGCAAATACCCGATATACACATCAACCACATTCTCGTTACTTGACCCTTCGGCGGCCCAGAGCGTGTCAAAGATCGCCCCGCGCGACAATGGCGTCCCGGAATGTCGGGCCAAAAGGTCCAAAAGCGCAAATTCGCGCTCCGTCAAGGTGACGCTGGCGCAGTCGTTTTTCAGCTCACGGGTGCGGCGTACCAAAAGCGGGGGCAGGGGGCGGTGCTGAGCGGAACGATGCTCCTGCACACGCAGGCGGGCGACCAACTCATCAAAGTTGAATGGCTTGACAACATAGTCGTCGGCCCCTGCTTCAAGCCCGGCGGCGCGGTGTTCCACATCTGACAATGCGGACAGCATCAGGATTGGCATGCTGACGCCAGAGGCGCGGGCCATGCGCACCAGATCGATCCCGCTGTCCGCGCCCAGCATTACATCAACGATAGCGCCGTCATACACCCCGGTTCGCAGCCTGCTCAATGCCCGGTCCGCCCGGTTTTCAGCATCTGTTTCATATCCATGCAAGGCAAGTCCCCGCGACAGGGCGGAGGTGATTTCCGGGTCGTCGTCGATGATCAACAAAGCGCTCATATGCGTTATACTAAGTGTTGGCGCGCGGCAGGCAAACCGCGATTTTCGTCCCGGGTGCATCGCCAAGTGCCTGATCGACAGGCACGGGGCTTGTCAGCGTTATACTGCCGTTTTGTTCGGTGATCACCCAGTGCGCGAGGGCAAGTCCGACCCCAAAGCCTTCGTTCGCTGTTGCTGAGCTGCCCTGTGAAAAACGATCAAACACATGCGCCTGATCCTGGGCGGGAATGCCGCCGCCATTGTCGGTGACGCTGACGCCGGCGCAGGTCTTTTCCAGCTCTGATGAAACATGGATCATACGCCCCGCGCGGGCATGGCGAATACTGTTGCGCATCAGGCTCACAAGGACCTGACGTATCCAGTTGCGGTCACAATAAACGGCAACGTCCGGCATCGCGTCAATCGTCAGTGTCATGCCTGCATTATCCACCTCCGCCTGAACCTCTACGGCCACGTCTTCTGTGAGTTCACCAAGAGTGACCCTGTCCGGATCCAGCGCCAGTTGCCCCGTGTCCGACCGGGCGAGCCTAAGCAGATCATCAATGCGGCGGTTGAGGCGTGCGGCGCGCGCTTCGATCGTGGCAAAGGCGGCTGCCGGGTCGGGGCTGCCTGTTTTGCCGATCTGCGCCTCCATCAGAATAACGGTCAGAGGCGTGCGCAGCTCATGGCTTATGTCAGCGAAAAAGCGACGGCGTTTGTCGTCAATCTCTTCGAGGGCATCATTGGCCGAACGCAGTGCTTCCGTGCGCTCAGCGATCGTATCATTCAGACGGTCCCATTGGGCTTGCACGTCATCGCGCCGCGCAATCAGGGCAGCGGCCATACGGTTGGTCTCGGCAGACAGCTGGCCGATCTCATCGAGGCGCGAGACTGGCAGCGCAACATCGAATTTGCCTTGCCCTATCTGTGTGGCGGCTCTGCGCAGGCGGTCCAGCCGGTTGAATTGCGGTCGGATGAGACCGAAGTAGAAAGCAGCGACCGCAAGCACGGTACCCGCAACAATTGCCAGCGCGATTCGAGTCAGTTGCAGGCGCAGATCGCCGATACCACTCATGATATTGTTGCGAAACAGCAGTTCGGTATTCACCGCCTGACTTAGCAAGGGGTCCAATCCTGAGGCAAAGGTGTCGATGTGCGTCCGCAGCCGGTTCGTATCATTGGTGTCATCTTCCAATCCGTTCAGCGTAGAGCCGAGGAGCGCCTCCATGCGCGCAAGGCCAAGAGATTGAGTGCCATAGCGTGACTGTGCGTCGATCCCTAGGGCGCGCGCTGCAAACACCGCCTGTTCAACGTCGCGGTGCAACTGCGTGAAGGTGCGGCGCAACTGGTCTGCCACCGGGGCGATGCGATCCCTGCGAATTTCCGGGGTCAAGCCGGTCTGGACGGCTTCGCTGGCGACTACCAGAAATGTCGCCGCTTGTGTCGACAAGCTGGCATAGCGGGCCACGCGCGTTTCCGACGCCACCGCTGCGTCGAGCCGTTGTGCAACCTCATTCAGCCCCAGATAAAGCGTGAGCGCTGTCAGGATGGTGCCCGCGCTCAAAAGAGCCGCGCCAGCCGCGAGCCGAAATTTCAACGATAGTGTGGATGCTTTGGTCGTTCTCATTTTGCTGCAGCTGCAAAGCAATTAGGTGTCGCGGGTTTGTTATGCCAGAAATTTGGGCATTTGATCAGGTTTTTGACGTGCGGATGCTGCCTTAACGTCGAATTTACCGACTTTAGTCTAGGTTTGAGACGTGTGCGGGAGGACGAAAAGAAGCAGATTACAGGAAAGTCAGAGCTATGATTGAACTTTTGTTTGTTGCATGCCTTGCGACAGCACCGGACCAATGTCGCGAACGCAGTCTCGTATTCACCGATGTCACACCAATGCAGTGTTTGATGGGTGCACAGCCCGAACTTGCCAAATGGGCGGCGTCCCACCCCAATCAAGATATCAAAAGCTGGCGATGTCGCGCTGTTTCTTTCGCTGAACGCGAGATCTGAGCACATCCCGCTTATCCTTTGCGCTTCATCATGCCGCGCGCTGGGTCATATCCCCAAGCAGCAACAACCCCCAGAACCAGTGTGCTGGCTAGTACCCACGCCAGCGCCGTCAGGTTTAGCTGGAGGTAGAGCAAAAAGCGAATGAGCTCTACCACATGGGTAAAGGGATTGATGGCGCAGATGTCGCGCAGCAGCGGTGAGCTTTCCCCCATTTTCCAAAGTGGGTAAAGCGCGGATGATAAAAAGAACATCGGGAATATCACAAAGTTCATCACGCCAGCAAAGTTTTCAAGCTGCGAAATAAAGCTTGAAAGCACCAATCCCAAAGCGCCCAACATCAGCCCGCCCAAGATCAGCCCGGGCAATACGGCGACATATCCAAGCGGGGGCATCGTGATGCCAAAGAGCGCTGCAATGCCTAAAAACGCATAGACCTGCAGCACGGAAATGGTCGTCGCGCCAAACAGCCTGCAAAAGAGTAACCACCATCGTGGAAACGGGCTGGTCAACAAAAGCCGCATGGACCCCATTTCGCGGTCATAAACCAGACTGAGCGAGCTTTGCATGCCATTAAAAAGCAGCACCATCGCGCACAAGCCCGGCACGATGTAGGTCTCATAAGTGATATAGGTTTGATAGGGTGGGATAATGGACAAGCCCAACGCCGCGCGGAACCCGGCTGCAAAGATCAGCAGCCAGACCAACGGCCGCACGAGAGCGGCGAAAAACCGTTCGCGCTGGTGTACAAACCGCAAAAATTCGCGCCCGACGATCGCCCGCGTCACGCCCCAGAACCCATTCATGCCTTTGCCCCTGTTTGTGACAAAAACCAATCAGATAAAGGTGTGTGGCCTCGTATATCGCCAGTCGTTCCCGACTCTATGATCTTGCCTTTGTGCAATACCAGCAACGCATCGGTGTCGCGCACTTCATCAGTCAGATGGGTTGTCCAAAGAACGCACAGGCCCTGATCCGCGAGGTCATGAACATGCTCTGTAATGCTCTGGCGCGCGGCGGCGTCCAATCCAACCGTTGGCTCATCCAGCAGTAAGACTGCCGGTTGGTGCAGCAAGGCCCGGGCCAGTTCCATGCGCCGTCGGTGCCCGCCATTCAGCGCATGGACCTTTTCATCGCCGCGCGCGCGCATGTCCAACCTGTCCAGCGCCTCATCGATCCGGCCGGGTACCTCGGTACGTGGCAACCCGTGCAAAGCCGCAAAATAGCTCATGTTCTGGCGCACGCTTAAATTCAAGTCGAGCGTGGGTTGCTGAAATACGACACCCAGTTCGGCCAGCGCACGGCGCGGGGTCGCGCGCAGATCATGCCCCGCAATCGAAATGTCGCCGTGCGGCGCCACCAATAGACGTGTCAGCAAAGAGATCAGCGTCGACTTTCCAGCGCCATTTGGCCCAAGCAGAGCGCAGAACCGACCGGGCTCCACCGTGAAAGAGACCTTGTCCAGCGCCGTTTTCGCCCCATAGGTAAAGCTGAGGTCCTGCACCGACAGCCCCAGCGTCATGGAGTGTTGCCGCCGTCACCTGTCACAAACATACCTTTTTCCCCGATGACCCACTGTTGGTGCAACTTTGCTATGAAATGACACACACAACAAGGACCGTGCGACACGACTTTTGTCTGTACGCCCGGAACTGCAGACGCGTTTGCGTTTTGAAGAGCGCGCAATCCAGAGACAGGGCACATGATGTGATCCGGGTGGTTGTCATTGAGCCCGCAGTAGCGATCGCAACTTATAAATAGCCTGTGGTCGCATCCAATGTACCTGTGCTGCGGATACATTCGGCAAGCGGCTTGGCCAGCGTTTCCCGCTGCACGGTCGACACGTCGGGAAGCGTTGCGCCGTGTAAGCTGCGCAACGCTTGTTTTTGTACTGTCCAGCCCGATTGAGGGCGATCACTTTGGTCAGGCGTTTGAAATTTGCTTTGCTTTTTCAACCAGAACTTCCGCCTGACGAATGGAGGCATAATCAATCAAACGACCATCAAGGCTCACCGCGCCCTTGCCGTCGGCCTCTGCTTGCGCCATCGCTTCCAGAATGCGCTGTGCTTTGGTGATTTCGGCGTCAGACGGGCTCATCACTTCGTTGGCGAGTGCGATTTGACTGGGATGGATCGCCCATTTGCCCTCGCAGCCCAGTACCGCTGCCCGGTAGGCAGCCGCTTTGTACCCGTCGGGGTCTTTGAAATCACCGAAAGGGCCATCAATCGGGCGCAATCCGTTTGCGCGCGCCGCCACAACCATGCGCGCAAGAGCATAGTGCCACATATCCCCCCAATGCGTTTGCCGGTTACCCTCGGCGTCGGGGTCTGTCAGAACGGAGTAATCCTCGTTCACGCCCCCGATGATCGTCGTGCGCGCGCGCGTGGATGCGGCATAGTCTGCCACGCCGAAATGCAGGCTTTCGTTGCGCTTTGATGCACCGGCAATTTCTGTGACGTTCTGCATGCCAAGTGCGGTTTCGATAATGTGTTCGAAACCGATGCGTTTTGAATAGCCTTTTGCGTCCTCGATTTGGGTGACCATCATGTCGACGGCATAGACGTCCGCAGCGGTTCCCACCTTCGGGATCATGATCAGATCGAGCCGCTCTCCGGCCTGTTCAACAACGTCGACCACATCGCGATACATGTAGTGCGTGTCCAGACCATTGATCCGAATCGACATCGATTTCGTGCCCCAGTCGATCTCGTTCAGGCCCTTGATGATGTTCTTGCGCGCTTGTTCTTTTTCATCCGGTGCAACGGCGTCTTCCAGATCCAGAAAGATGACATCAACGTCTGATTGTGCTGCTTTTTCAAACATTTGCGGCTGACTTCCCGGGACGGCAAGTTCGGAGCGATTCAGGCGGGCTTGCGCCTGATCAACAGGATGGAATGACATGGGATGTATCCTTTCTGGATGGTAATATTGTTGCGCCAGATAGGTTTCCTGAGACTGATTATGTCAAGCAGAGTTTCGGTCTATTTCGGTATACCGTCGTCCTGATCCCGCTCCAGCGCCAGCCGAGAAGAGTAGTAAAAAGCAATCGCCTGTGCCCGGTTTTTGACGGACAGTTTTTCGTACAGATTGGTCAGGTGAAACTTTACCGTATTCGTTGAAATCGACAGCTCTTTCGCCAACTCTCTATTGGTCAACCCTTTGGACAAAGCGTCCAGTGTCGCGCGTTCCTTGCGGGACAACAGGTGAATTGGGTCTGATTGTAGTTCGCGTACGTCGAGAAACGGAAAAACCATTTTGCCCGCGGCAACATCGACGCAGGTATCCAGCAATGTTTCAGCCGGGGATGAGCGCGATGCGAAAGCAGCCGCACCTGCGGTCATAGCGAGCCGGGGCAGATCGCCGGTATCATCGGCATAGACGATGATGCGCGGCGCGTTTTCCTGATCGCGCAAAACCTCAATCAGCTTTGCGCCACCCAAGGCAGGCAAGCTCCAGTTGATAATCCCGATTTGCACGGGGACCCGCATCACCGTCCCCAGAAAGCCCTCAGCCGTGGCGGTGGTCGCTACGAGAGAGAATCGCGGATCCCGGTCGATTACCTCTGACAAGGCTGACAAAACGAGCGGATTACTGTCAGCGAGCATAACGTCAATTGGTTTGCGATCTTGGTTAACGGCTTGATTCATCTTCTATAATCCAAGTTTACTACCCATTTTGGTGGGTTAAATTTTGGTATACGATGGTATTTTTATACCTTTGGGTGGGGTTTTTCCCACCCATTTAGATACCTAAAAGCAGGAGTAAGGTGCGTTGTGGCAATTGTCCACGCGATTATGTTGCATCAACGCCAATCGAGCCGTGATCGCTGCTCGCCATAATTTTCGGAGGACCTATGACCATTTTCCCGCAACTCGAAATCCCTGAGACAATCGCAGCCGGCCCGGGTCCTGGCAATACGGATGCGCGGGTTCTCGCACGCTTTGCCGGAGCGGGATTGGCCGACCACATGCATCCTGACGTCCTGCGCGGCATGGTCGAATGCAAACAGATGTTGCGTGATGTGATGGGCACCAAGAACGTGCACACCTTCGGCGTCGCCGGCACAGGTTGGTCGGGCCTTGACGTGATGTTCAGCGGGGTAATGCCCGGCGATACTGTTGTAATGTTCGTGAACGGTACTTTCTCGGGCATCGATGGGCTGACGGTCCGGATGAAAGCGGCAACAGCCGAAGAGCTTGCAGCGAACCCCAGCGATCCCAAACCGGCTAGCGTTACGATTATCGAAGTGCCGCACGGCCAGTCCGTGACCGGCGAGATTGTAGACAAGGCGCTGTCCGAGCACAAACCGCAGTGGGCAGCGATGGCGCATTGGGAAACCGGGTCAGGTCGGGTCAATGACATTCAGGGTTTCTCGGATGCCTGTGAGGCGCATGGCGCCATGGGACTGGTCGACGCGGTATCGTCCTTGGGCGTCGAAGACTTTCGCATCGATGATTACCCCGGCGTACATGGCTGGGCGTCCTGCCCGCAAAAGGGCATTTGTTGCCTGCCATTGACCTACGCACCCGTATCCTTTTCCGACCAATTCATTGAGCAGTTGAAGAAGACAGGTACGCGCACATTCGTACACCACCCGATCATGGAAGCGCGTCACTGGGGCATTGTGGACGGTAAGGACGTCGAAAAAGGCACCTACCACCGCACTCATTCGGCCTATGCCGTTGCTGCTTTCCACGAGGCACTGCGCATTACGCTGCAGCAGACTGTTGCGCAACGTGCCAAGGATTACATCTATCACGAGGCGGCACTTCGTGCGGCACTTACCGAAATGGGGTGTGAGATCACGTCCAACATGCCGTCGCTGATCGTGCTCAACCTGCCAGCCGAGATGGCAGGGCGCGAGATGGAGCTGGTGCAGCATTGCCGGGCACAGAATTTCGGCATCTGGCCGACATTGTCTGAGCCTGTGCAAGTGCGGATCGGTATCCTGAACCTGCTCAACCAGCAGGCCATTTCAGGCATCGTCGACAAGTTCGGGCAAGCCATGCGCGATCTCGGTGCAAGCTTTGATCAGGATGCGGTCTCGGCTGCACTCAGCCATCACTACGGACAGGCAATCGCCGCAGAATAATACCGTCATCCACGTCTTCTGGGAGGAGCGACCATGGATATCCACGAGTACCAAGCGAAAGAAGTTCTTGCAAATTTTGGGGTCACTGTGCCGGACGGCGCACTGGCATACAGTCCGGAACAGGCAACCTACCGTGCACGCGAACTCGGCGGAGAACGATGGGTTGTGAAGGCCCAGATTCACGCCGGCGGGCGCGGCAAGGCGGGCGGTGTCAAGGTCTGTTCCAATGACATCGAAATCCAGAAAGCGTCCGAAGGGATGTTCGGTCAAAAGATGATCACGCATCAAACCGGTCCCGAAGGCAAAGGTATCTACCGCGTGTACGTCGAGGCTGCGGTACCGATAGATCGCGAGATCTATCTGGGGTTTGTGCTCGATCGTACAACGCAGCGTGTCATGATCGTCGCAAGCGCCGAAGGCGGCATGGAAATTGAGGAAATCTCAGAGAAACGCCCCGAAAGCATTGTGCGGGCCATCGTGGAACCTGCGGTGGGCCTGCGCGAATTCCAGTGTCGGCAGATCGCATTTAAACTGGGCGTGGACGCAGGGTTGATTCAGCAGATGGTGCGCACGCTGCAAGGGTGTTACCGGGCCTTCACCGAGCTGGATGCGACAATGGTCGAGATTAACCCATTGGTGATCACGACGGACAACCGCGTGATCGCGTTGGACGCCAAGATGACCTTTGACGACAACGCATTGTTCCGTCACCCCCAGATCAGCGAGTTGCGCGATAAGTCTCAGGAAGACCCGCGCGAAAGCCGCGCCGCGGACAGAGGTCTGTCCTATGTCGGGCTGGACGGAAACATTGGCTGCATCGTGAATGGTGCCGGTCTTGCAATGGCGACGATGGATACGATCAAACTTGCTGGCGGTGAACCTGCAAACTTTCTGGACATCGGCGGTGGAGCCACACCAGAGCGTGTTGCCAAAGCTTTCCGTCTGGTTTTGTCAGACAAAAGTGTGCAGGCAATCTTGGTTAATATTTTTGCCGGTATCAATCGCTGCGATTGGGTTGCCGAAGGTGTCGTGCAAGCCATTAAAGAAGTGCAGGTGGATGTGCCTGTAATTGTTCGGCTTGCCGGAACCAATGTGGAGGAGGGGCAGAAAATACTTGCCCAATCCGGCCTGCCGATCATCCGTGCAGCGACATTGAACGAAGCCGCCGAACGCGCTGTGGGCGCATGGAAAAATGACCTCTCACAGGGCACAAAAATGAGGGCTGCATCATGAGTATCCTGCTGGATCGCGACACAAAAGTTATCATTCAGGGCATTACAGGCAAGATGGCCCGTTTCCATACCAAGGACATGCTCGAATACGGCACCCGCGTTGTCGGTGGCGTAGTTCCGGGCAAAGGCGGTGAAACAGTCGAAGGTGTGCCTGTGTTTGACACCGTAGAAGAGGCGGTCGCGCAGACCGGGGCCGAGGCATCGCTGGTTTTTGTGCCGCCGCCTTTTGCGGCTGACAGCATTATGGAAGCCGCAGATGCGGGGATCCAGTATTGCGTTTGCATAACGGACGGTATCCCCGCGCAGGACATGATCCGGGTGAAGCGCTATATGTACCGTTACCCAAAAGAGCGCCGCATGGTGCTGACCGGGCCAAACTGTGCTGGCACGATCAGCCCGGGCAAGGCGCTGCTGGGGATCATGCCGGGGCACATTTACCTGCAGGGCAACGTGGGTATCGTGGGCCGGTCGGGCACCCTAGGCTATGAGGCTGCAGCGCAGCTGAAAGAACGCGGCATCGGTGTGTCCACATCGGTCGGGATCGGCGGGGATCCAATCAACGGGTCGTCCTTCAAAGACATCCTGCAGCGTTTCGAAGAAGACGAAGACACCCATATTATCGCAATGATTGGTGAAATTGGCGGGCCACAAGAGGCAGAAGCGGCGGAGTACATCCGCGCGCACATCACCAAGCCCGTTGTGGCCTATGTCGCAGGTCTGACCGCACCCAAAGGGCGCACGATGGGCCACGCGGGCGCCATCATCTCGGCCTTTGGGGAAAGTGCGTCTGAAAAGGTCGAAATCCTCTCAGCCGCAGGTGTGACCGTTGCTGAAAATCCGGCGGTCATTGGCGAGACGATTGCAAAAGTGATGGAGGCCGCATGATGGTTAAGCCAAGCGTACTCGTCACACGTCGGTGGCCCAAGATTGTTGAGCACCACCTGTCAGAGAAATACAATGTGCAGCTTAATCGGACGGATCGGCCCCTCACCTCTGAAGAGTTTCGCGAGGCGATCGCCAGGTATGACGCCGTTTTACCGACCGTTACCGACAAGATCCGGGCCGACGCACTTGATGCCCCTAACGTCCAAACGAAAATTCTGGCCAACTACGGGGTTGGCTACACACATATTGATGTGGATGTCGCAAAGACCCAAGGGATTGCCATCACTAACACGCCAGATGTTTTGTCCGAATGCACGGCCGATCTGGCCATGACGCTGATGCTCATGGCGGCGCGACGTGCCGGCGAAGGCGAACGCGAGTTGCGCGCTGGTGACTGGTCTGGCTGGCGTCCAACGCATCTGGTCGGCACCAAAGTGTCCGGCAAGGTGCTGGGCATCGTGGGCTTCGGACGCATTGGTCAAGAGATGGCACGTCGTGCGCATCATGGCTTTGGCATGCAGATCGTGGTTTTTAACCGCTCAAAAATAGCGCCTGAGGTACTGGCGCAGTTCAACGCGCAGCAGGTCGCAACGCTGGATGAGTTGATGCCGCTGTGTGATTTCGTATCGCTGCACTGCCCCGGTGGCGAAGAAAACCGTCATATGATCAACTCAAAGCGGTTGAACCTGATGAAGGAAGACGCATTCCTGATCAATACCGCGCGTGGTGAAGTCGTGAATGAACTCGCGCTGGCGCAAGCCTTGATGTTTGATACCATTGGCGGTGCCGCTCTGGACGTGTTTGACGGGGAACCACGGATCAACCCAACGCTGGCGCAATGCGACAATCTGGTGATGCTGCCACATTTGGGAAGCGCCACACGCGAGGCCCGCGAGGCGATGGGGTTTCGTGTGCTGGACAACCTTGCCGACTTCTTTGACGGACGTCCGCCACGCGACCGCGTCGCCTAACTTAACAACCTTTTGCATCTGACACTAATTGGAGGCGACAATGAACGCGCTTGACCGAAACACTTCTACATTCTTTACTTCCAGCCTTGCACAAACAGACCCTGAAATCGCATCTGCGGTTGCCTTGGAATTGAAACGCCAGCGCGATGAAATCGAACTGATCGCGTCAGAAAACATCGTTAGTCAGGCCGTGATTGAGGCGCAGGGCTCTGTCATGACGAACAAATACGCCGAAGGGTATCCGGGGCGTCGGTATTATGGCGGATGCCAGCATGTGGATGTGGCGGAAAACCTTGCGATTGAGCGGGCGTGCAAACTTTTTGGATGTGATTTTGCCAATGTGCAGCCGAATTCAGGCAGTCAAGCCAACCAAGGCGTGTTTCAGGCGCTTTTGAAACCGGGTGACACGATCCTCGGGATGAGCCTCGACGCGGGTGGTCATTTGACCCACGGGGCTGCCCCAAACCAATCCGGAAAATGGTTCAACGCCGTTCAATACGGTGTGCGAAAAGACACGCTGGACGTCGACTATGACCAACTTGAGGCATTGGCGTTGGAGCATAAGCCACAGATGATCATTGCCGGGGGATCGGCCATTCCCCGCACTCTGGATTTCGCACGCTTCCGCGAGATTGCAGACAAGGTTGGTGCCTATTTGCTTGCTGATATCGCGCATTATGCCGGGTTGATTGCGACCGGGCATTACCCATCGCCATTCCCACATGTACATGTCGCGACGACGACGACGCATAAAACACTCCGCGGTCCCCGTGGCGGCATGATAATGACCAATGACGAGGCAATCGCGAAAAAGGTGAATTCTGCGATTTTCCCCGGCATTCAGGGCGGTCCATTGATGCACGTTATCGCGGCCAAAGCCGTCGCCTTTGGTGAAGCGCTGCAACCTGACTTTGAGCGCTATCAAGCACAGGTCATCAAAAATGCTCAGGCCATGGCAGATGAGTTGATCAAAGGCGGCCTCGACATCGTGACGGGCGGAACTGACACCCATCTGATGCTGGTCGATCTGCGGCCGAAAGGGGTCAAGGGCAACGTAGCGGAAAAAGCGCTTGGCCGGGCGCATATCACCTGCAACAAAAACGGCATTCCGTTTGATACCGAAAAGCCGATGATCACTAGCGGTCTGCGGTTAGGATCACCCGCAGGAACAACGCGTGGATTCTCTGAAACAGAGTTCCGGCAGATTGCAGGCTGGATTGTCGAGGTGGTGGATGGCCTCGCGCGCCACGGTGCAGAAGAGAACGGCGAAGTCGAGGACAATGTCCGGTCGCGCGTGCAAACCCTTTGTGACGCCTTTCCAATCTACTGATCACACGAATGAAAAGCGGATGCGCGGGATGTAATATCCCGCGCATCCGCTAACCTGCACGGCAAGTGATGCCGTTGAAAATGATGGCTATCCATTTTGTGCTATATGTGACGAGACGGTGACACAGGCAAACAGCGTGCTGCACTGTAGTTCCTCTGGCAATTTACGTGTCTTCGCGACCGTTAGAATTGGCGCCGGATAAAGCAGCCTCTGACATAACCGAAAACTGCGGCCCTCGCGTTTGGCACAATTTCTCAATTGCGACGCCATCTCGTGGCTCTGCTTTGCCTGAGAGAATTCAGAGTGAGCAATTAACCACAAACAAATATCAACGTATTTGTTTAAATTTTTTTATAATATGAAAGGAAGACAGTTAGATTATCGAAATGGTTTGGAATCCTCATGGCCGCTACTCCAGAACATGCAGCACGCGTACTTGGACTTGACGAAACAGCAAGCATGGATGACGTGCGGCGCGCACGTCGTGAATTTGCCATGAAGTATCACCCTGATCGCCGTCCTGATGTCACCACATCAAACCGTCACATGGCGCGCGTCAATGCAGCCGCCGACACGCTGATCGCTCATATCCGAGACAAAGCAAAGCTAGCATCCAAGGCGCGGCAGCCACAATATACAGACTTTTCGAACAGTCGTGCATCCAAGTCGAAAAACCGGGGTCGGACTGTCAATGCTCAAGGTTCAACTGCAGCAAAGCCCGACCTGCAGACAGATATATCATCCACTGAACGTGGGTCGCGGACAGTCGCGTTGAGACAGCCCCTGGCAGCCCTTTTGGTTGCCGAACGCTCTGGGCGCGACAATGATTTAATCCGCCTTGCCGCAAGGTCCTACCGCACTGTTTTGCAGCAAATCACCCAGCCTGACCGAGGGCCGACCGTGGATGCACGTGCGCTGCGTTTTAAAACCGCAGTTTAAAGTTTCGAACCGCTTTCAATCAAAGTCGAGGCGAAATGACCAAATCTTTTTTTGTGCGGTAATGTGTTCTGAGCCAAAAAAAAAGCTTATAATAAACAAACGTTATTGGTTGTGATCACATCCGCTATACTGATGTTGCGCGGTGACATGATATCATCAAAGGTGAGATTGTTGTCTACAGTGTTAAGCAATGAATATGCTCCGGGTGCGAATCCAATCAGATAATGCAAATACTCCAGCGCATTGACCCGCTGCGAAACAAGCTTGGTGTCTCCGCCCCGGGAAACCGCGGGATCTGGACCTTATTGGCCCCTTAGCATTTCAAAACCACTACGCCTCAGAGGGTGTCGTTTACAAAACTGTACGTGTCGAGGGTTAGAGCTGCTCCTTTGATGTTGCTTGCAACTGCAAAGTAGATTGACAACGCACAGCGCGGCATGATCCCGAGAGAGGACTGAGACGGCATACGATTTTCGCGAGGATGCGCCGCGTATTGCATTGGCCAGCAGTCGCAACGCAATTTCGATGAGAGGGACGCAAGCAGGTGGCATGCGATCTGGGTGTCTGCAACGTGGCGCCGAACCAATGGATCACGGCGCATTTAGAGACAGAGGTAGTGTCCAAGGACGACACAAATCTCATCCTGTAGAAAGACGGCCTTTGACACAAGGACCGCATTTTCATCAGCAGCCGGAGATCTTAAAAAAAAGGCGATGGTATCTGTGGCGAGCTAAAAGCGGTGATGCTTTAGTTCATTGCGGGACGCCGATCTGCGGTTCCTGTTGGCCGGATGTCCCGCGTGATGGACGTTGGTCTACGTGGTTTGCGCACGTTCTGCCAGTCGACGACAACGGTCTGATCTGGTCACGCTGACGCACTTCAATGACCAACCGCGCGTCGACTTGGCCAGTTATGGTAGACCACGGAAGACGGGAGAACTGAAAGAGATCGGCTTGAATGTCGGGCCAAACCAAAGGTGGCGGGTCACATCATCTGTTTCTGGACCAACGAGGGATAGTGACATGTGGCTGTGACCCTTGGCCTGCCCGAAGCTAGGAGACCCTGAAACCAGTAAGCCATGGTTAGACAGCAGTGATCCCCCCCTTTTGAACGGGTCCATCGTTATGTTTAGGAAACACAGGATCACAAACGGCAAACAAGCGATCCAAGCCCAAAGATAAGGCAGGTTGAAGTTCTGATGGGGCAAGGCATGCCGCGTCTGGATGCGATAAGACAAATAGGCGTCGTTGAGCAAACTTATTATCGCTGGCGCAAGCAATATGGCTAAACGGGCACAGAACAACTGAAGGAGTTCAAGCATCTTCAGAAAGAGAATGAGAACCTGAGACGGGCGATTTCGGATCTGACGCTCGATAAACTCATTCTGACGGAAGCAGCGAGGGGAAACTTCTGAGCCCCGCCGGCCGCCGTGCCTGCATCAAGCATGTGCGCAGCCAGTACAGAGCATCGGAGCGCAGAGCCTGCCGGGTACTGGGGCAACACCAGTCTACACAGAGGCGAGTTCCGAAAGGACGCCCGGACGAGGACAAGCGGGTTGCCGACATGATCGAGCTGGCCCGGCAATATGGTCGCTACGGCTATCGCAGGATCGCTGCTTTGCTCAGAGAAGCACCGATCATCATTGAAGAATGGAGGAAGCACTACAACACAAAGAGACCGCACAGTGCATTGGGCTACCGCCCACCAGCGCCAGAGGCCATCGTTCCGATGGACCAAAGGCCAATCATGCACTAACTTTCAAATTGCACCACTCAAGTGGGGCCGCTCAGCAGAATACGGCAAAAGAGCGATTATTTGCTCTCTTTGTGTTGCAGCCCGATCAATCGTATCGTTCATCTATCCGACGGTATGTGTTGGACGACTACGGACAGGTCTAAAACTCATATAACCTCTCCCCACTCAGCGTGACAGGATTCCCGTACGGAAGGCAACTTTGAGCACTCGTGGTCGTTTGAGGCGGAGCCCGGATAATCCCCCTGTCTCTCTATTTACAGATTGATAAGTGGTGAGATCGCGTTGCTCGTGTCCTGAGATACAACTTCTCTTATTCATTTTTGAGAATCTGCGTGTTGATTTCTGGCCCTATGCGACCTGCTTTTGCCACGTCATTTTGACCATGAATTCTTCGGGTGTAAGACTTCTCAATGAACAATTTGGTCGGTTTTGGTTATGGCTTGCCTTCGATTTTCAGATCTCTGATCTTGCGTCTGTGAGCGACGAGAAACGGGCTTCGTTCAGGCAAGTCTCTTGGAAAATACTGTTGTAACTCTTGACGAAAGCGTTGTGTATTGGCTTGCGATGGGGAGATATTGTGCCAATTGACTCTGGTTCTCTTTACGCCATTTGAGGACTGCCGAATATATCTCTTCCGCCCGGCTATCGCAGGCAATTGCCTATGAAGAACCGCGGATGCGAATGATCGTCGCCGTCGCCGTCGCCGTCGCCGTCGCCGTCGCCGTCGCCAGCCCGCGCGTAAGCGGTACGCCGGACGGCGATGTGTCTTGTAAAAGTGATGAACACTCTTGGCTGAAACTGTCCAAGACGGCCAGTCCAGAGAAATGACGCCAATCTGTGAAAGCGTCCGGAACTAAATGCCGGGCGCCAACACTCGTTGATTGCTCCACGCGTGGCCGCCGCGCGTCATGTGCCTAATGCGCGCTTGCGACCATTGTGCTTTCGCCGATGGAGACCTTTTCTTGCGGTAAAATCGCTTCAGCCTCTTCCGGTTCATGCGAATGCGCCGGCGTTCAACCGGTATTTCCTTGATAGCCTCTTACATATTGACCTGCTCCCCTGAAAAGTCCGGTGTTTTGAGTTAGCCTGTTCTCCAAGTAA
>NZ_BPES01000013.1:0-110686 GCF_019654895.1 Roseobacter sp. OBYS 0001 | reverse complement strand
TTACTTGGAGAACAGGCTAACTCAAAACACCGGACTTTTCAGGGGAGCAGGTCAAAGCCTACCCTTTTGGTGAAACTGGTTTGTTGTCAGGCGTGCCGTGGTAACCGCCCTTGAGCGGCATTTCATGCGAAGTGCCTTACTGCGCAACATGGAGGCATTCAGGAGTTCATCTGCGCGAACCATAAATAGCTGACGGCAATCATGGCCTTCTCTTAGGGTTCAGCGGAAAGTTCCCTGAGATAAACGGGAAAATCGCTGGCAGGGCTATCAATGCCCATCTGCCCTAGAATTTCATCAACAACGCCTCGATGATAGCTCGTGTGGTTAACCACGTGCACTACCATTTCTTAGGGTGACATCTTCCCGTCCTTGCCGTCCAAAAATTTGAAAGCGATTGGTTTGTTCGATGTTTCTTAGTCCCATTGCTTAGCGTTCTGATTTCACCAAGCATCCATTGCCTGAACATCTTTCCAAAATTCTGGCAGCGACGGTGGGGTGTTGCTCAAGCGACGAGAGTAACCGTGAGGTTTAGCAAGCAAAGGGGCGCGGAAAATATCATCAACGATGTAGCTGTGCTGGAGCGAGTGTAAAATGGACCCGAAGTGCGTGGAACGCGGTTTTTCGGCCTCTCCCTCTGGCAACCCTAACAGATAGGTGATGGTACGTTTGTTCGCCCAGGCTTTGTACCGCGTCAGCTTTGTTGCCAAATTCATAACGTCTCTCCGATTGAGTTTATCGATCAATATCAGAAGGCCTCAAAACATTGCGCAGTTCCGATACGTTTTCGCCTCTTCACTACACGCGTTGTGTGGATTTTTGAGCGACCAAAGCCTAACCTTTTGGAAAAACCGGCGCATCGTCGGGCGTGCCGTAATACCCACCCTTGTCAGCAGTGAATATGTGTTTTCCCACACGAAGTTTCACGGTTTGATCAAGACAACCCGCCGCAATGCCGATCCCGTCTTCGCCGTTCATCCGATAAAACAAGCTCGACCCACAGTTATTGCAAAACCCGCGTTTAGCATCGTTGGATGACGCATACCAAGTCAGACAGTCCTCAACTTCAAATCTAATCGCTGCAAAAGGCGCATGGGTCGACGCCCACAGATGGCCGCTTGTGCGGCGGCATTGGCTGCAATGACAGACAGTCACTGTCTCTCTAACATTTTCCACTTCAAAACGGACACTT
The DNA here is from genome assembly GCF_019654895.1 of Roseobacter sp. OBYS 0001. Classification (NCBI taxonomy): domain Bacteria; kingdom Pseudomonadati; phylum Pseudomonadota; class Alphaproteobacteria; order Rhodobacterales; family Roseobacteraceae; genus Roseobacter; species Roseobacter sp. OBYS 0001. The sequence goes on along the minus strand of NZ_BPES01000013.1, from coordinate 109,497 downwards.
CCGCACTCGCATCGGCCAGTCATCATCTACAATCTCACATTCATTCTAGGTTTGGGTTTCGTTTGGTGTGGCAAGGGTTTTACGCATGATGGGCCGTGTTTCCGTGCGCCTAGCAACCTCTATGAACCCAGCATCGCGGTAAGCCCCCCAAAATCCGGTCCACGCATAAACTGGCGGATATTTCGCTTTTGATGTGTCGATTGGATAGCCCTCGATCACCAAAGCGCCCTGTTTTTGTGCCCATTCACAGGCTGCATTCAGCAGCAAAAGCGACAGACCTTGGCGTCGAAAAGCCTTGTGAACCATGAAACAAGACACGCTCCAGACGGGGTGTTCATCAACCGGCTTCAAAACGCGCGAACTGTCCAATCTTGGAAACGCTGTTCTCTTATCGACTTGTATCCAGCCAACGGGCTCATCCCCCTGGAATGCCACAAGCCCTGGAACATGACCTTCGTCAAACAGCGCCTTCATCGCGCGGCGGTTCCCGTCGCCGATTCCGGCATCCATTTCCTTTTTGGTGCGACGCCACAACATGCACCAGCATCCACCACAGCCTCCTTTGTCGCCCATGACGGTCGAAAAGCTGCTCCAATCAGCGGGGCGAATGTCAAAGGTCATCAAATATGCCTGTTGGTGCGTCGTCGATTGTCATCGTGTTCTTACGCTCCCAGTATTCTTTCACACCCTGATCACCCAAGTTCTTGTAGAACGGCACCAGCTCTCTTGCACCGCGATCTGCCTTCAAATCCATGTAAGGGACGCCAGTGCCACAGGATGTTTGAACCATATCGATCGAAAGATCAAAAATCTGTCGGCTTCCTGCAAGCTGAGGAAAATCAGCGACACAGCTTGCCCAATCATTGTCCCGAGGGTGCATGACTTTAGCCTGCCCGTAAGTGCGCAAGATCATCGCATCACCTTCAAATGCGCAAAACATCAGGGTCATGCGACCAGTGGCCTGAACATGGGCCGCCGTTTCATTGCCGCTTCCGCTTAGGTTCAGCCAACGGATGTGGTCATCGTTGACGATGCGCAACGTGTCCATGCCCTTGGGAGATACATTGACCCGCCCCTCCGTCGCGGCGGTTGCAACAAAGAACATTGGCTGGCGTTCAATGAACGCACGCAGCGTTGCGTTAAGTTTTTTTCTGGTGGCCATGGAAATGATCCTGCTTCTATTGCCGTGCGCATAAATGTCACGTCAGAGCTTCCTACATGAACCATACTGACGACAGGGTGTCAGTATGGTTCATGTTACACCTAGAAAAACTGTGGTCAGGAACTGCGGGCGGATAGTGCAGCGAACGGATAGGCTATTCGAGGTTATTCAAATCTTGCGAGGTGCCACGCAGCCAATCTCTGCAGGCCGTATCACAGAGCCACTCGAAGTATCTTAAAGGACGGTTTATCGACACATTGTTACGTTGCAATCAATGCGCGTTCCCATAGAGGGTGAAGTTGGCGTGGGATACGTCATGCTTGAAGGATATGACTTGCCCCCACTCAATTTTGGTAGCGACGAGGTTGAGGCCATTGTCGGTGGCCTCAGCCTGTTCTCTCGGACGGGCGATAAAGGCCTTCAAGTGGCGGCACAGAAAGTTTTGTCCAAAATTGACACGCAACGCTTGGCGACGGATGCGTTGAGTGTGTCAAATTGGGGCATCGAAGACGCGAGTAATGCGCTCTCTACAAGATTGCGCGAAAGCATCCGCAATGAGCAGAAAATCTCGATCCGGTATACTGGTCTGGACGCCTCGACCACACAGCGAACCGTGCTGCCCCTGTCGATCACGTACTACATCAAGGTTGCGGTTCTGGAGGCTTGGTGCAAATTGCGCGAAGACTTCCGGCATTTTCGGGTGGATCGCATAGAACAATGTGATCCGCTTTCAGCGAATTTTTCTGGGGGAGGACAGCGGCTGCGTAAGGAGCTTCTCGAAGCTGATGATCAAAACTCAAAGGAAATGTAGTGGACGTTGGCGCGGCTTGCTGTATCCGGTGTTTTAGGCTCTTGCGTAGCGTTCGCCGTGCTAGCCGCGCGTGGGCGTGCTGGTTTGAATTTGGCTGAGAATGGCGGCCACGATCGCCTCTGGCCTGTCTTCCTGGACCAGATGGCCTGATCCCTTGATGTGAGTGCAGGACCTGTCTGAAATCAAGGCAGCCAGTGCGTCACCCTTGGCCGCAGGAATCCAACTGTCTTCATGTCCCCAAAGGACACGAACCGGGCAGTCCAGTGGGCGATACAACGCCTCAACGTCATCGGTGTACATTTGGTCCATCTGCGCGATTTGCCGGTAAAAAGCGGGCTGACCGAGGGTGCCGACCCATGGCACCGTGTAAATCTCTATTGCTTCGGGGGAGAGCGTGTTGTGCGCAGCTGTCTGCAGATAGGCTGCCAAAAGGGCGCGGTGCATGTAGTCTGGCATGCCTGAGAATGCCGCCTCATTTTGGCGCACATGTTGCACGAATGGAGATCCCCACGGGGCGAGAGCAACAGCATTGAAGATGGTCAAAGATGCAAATCGCAGGTCATTCAGAAAATAGCCGCGTAGTGCCGTTGCCCCGCCAAAGTCATGCGCCACGACATCGGGCCGAACTAAGCGCCATTCTTTGAATAGAGCGACGAGCAATCGGTTTTGAACGCCAAGCGATACGTCTTGACCGGCGTTCTTTTCAGACAGTCCGTACCCCGAAAGATCGTAGAAAAAGACGCTCCGGTGCTCAGTCAAATGCGGCAGGATCCGTCGCCAAACTTGGGACGAGAACGGAGTGCCGTGAATGAGAACGAGCGGTGGACCAGCCCCAAGCTGCCCCCACTTGATAGCGTAGCCTTCAAAGTTGAACGTATTTGGCAGATCTAGCATATTGAAAATCACATTGTTAATTTGTTATCTGACGATATGATGATGAACATGGATAGATCAACCCAAATAAAAGCAATGGCCAGTGAGGTCCGTATGCAGGTTCTCCGCCTCTTGGCAGAGCCGAAAGAGCACTTTGGGCATCAATGGTCTGCTGATGCCGTTGAATTTGGGGTGTGTATGACAATGATCGCGGCCGAGCTTGGCGTGGCGCAACCAACGGCAAGCAGGCACCTAGATATTCTTAAGCAAGCGGGCTTCATTACTGTCAGAAAACATCAGAAATGGTCTTACTGCAAACGGGACGACGAGGTGATCATCAACTATCTGGACTGGCTTCAGAATGAGCTTTCGCTGCAAAGGAAAATTTGATGTGTGACCAATTGCGTTTATAAGCTGCTCGGACCACCAACGGCGGGTCTAGAACAAAGTGACTTTTGCTGCACAGCGCTCGAATTCATACGATGCGGACGAACCTGCCTTTCATTTCCGGTACCTTCGCGTCTGCTTAAGTGCCAGCGTCATGTGATGCTTAAGTTCAAAATGCTTTGGATGGGAATGGCGGCCGTGCTTTTGGCAGGTTGCTCATCAATTCCCGAAATGATCTCGCAAGACGGCTCAACTTTCACTCTTAAGCGCAACGTCATCACCTATGCTGGGCCTGAAGGTTCGGCAACTAACTGTCAGTTCACAGAGGCTTCCAAGCTTTGGGTCTGCGAAGACGGCACTACGTCACCGTTGGTCACAGCGAGATTACCTTTGTCGTTCCAAGGAGTTTTGCTGGTTGAATTCGATGGCAAAACCTTCACTAGTTCCACGCTGCTGGGCGAATGACTTCCTAGCTTGTTTCTTATATCTTTTACGAACTCAAAAAAGCCGACGTTCGATTGCAGCGCAGCATTTGCAACTCTGGGCGGATTTTGTTGAAAAAGTCTTTGATTTCGGCGCGCCTGTTTGAGCTATCGCCCTGATTTCGTTTGGATGTCGACGGCGTAACCATCGGTTCAACCTGCGGCGGGCAGTATTGGCTTGAGCTTTGCCAGTTTCCGGAGGTTTTGGGCGGTGGCTGCCAAGGTGAACTCATCTTGAACGCCGCAGGGACCGCGTAATCGTAATCGCCCCAGGCCGAGGATGCGTTTGAGGTGGGCAAAGAGCATCTCGACCTTTTTTCGTCGCGCCTGAGCCTTGGGATTGCAGTCTGAGGTGGTGCATTGGCGAGCAAAGTCTCTGACGATCTCATATTTATCGCGATGGACCGAACGCGTTTCAGCGTTGGGGCAGCACTTTGCCTTCAGCTCGCATCCTGTGCAGTCTGATTTCAGTGCCCGATAGTTTCTGGATTTCCAAACTGGCGCATTCCGTTTTGGATCAGAATAGGTCCGCCATGTATGCCGCATTTCTTTGCCGCCCGGGCAGATGTACCGGTCGTTCTCATCATCCCATGTGAAGTCAGAGCGCGAGAAGGTTCCGTCGGTCCGTTCACCCTTGTCGAAGACCGGGATGAAGGGAAGGATTTGGCGCTTTAATGCCAGCCAGACCAGAGTGTCGGAAGACCCGTAGGCCGTATCTGCCGCGATCCAATCGGGCTTCACGCCAAAGCGCTCTTCGGTCCGGTCGAGCATCTTGCGCATCGCGCCCACCTCGGCGGTCTTGTTCGACCGGCTGGCATCCACATCCATGATGATGCCGTGGTCCGTATCGATGAGGTAATTGTCGGAATACGCAAAGAACGCAGGGCCTTTGCGCGCCGCTGTCCATTGGCTTGCTGGGTCAGCATGGGCTGTGAACTTGGGCTTTGCGGTGGTCGCCGCCCCAAAGGTTTCGTCGTCCAGCGTGTCGAGGTACTCGCGGACGGCACGCGGTGCATCATCAGGACAAATCTCGCGGGCTGCCCAATCTTCGGGGTTGCTCGAGTTCTGCTTCTGCACATCCGCGCTGATCAGGCTGGCGTCGACCGCGAAGCCCTGGCCGCCAACCAAGCCTTCCTTCATGCAACGAGCAACCGTTGTCTCGAACACATGGCGCAGCATCTCGTGATATGGTGAACTGTCAACGTCGGGTTGTCGTTGTGGGAGAGTATGGCGGATCGGAGGATCAGTCATGAAAACACCAGACCTACCAGCCATTCGCGCACTTCGTCCGGCATGGAGCAAAGGCCGCATCTTCGGCCAAGGGCGACCATTGAAACCAAAGCACGTTTGGGCGATCCGAGTTCGCCTTGAGTTGGCTGAGAACCATCGAGACCTCGCTCTCTTCAACATGGCAATCGACAGCAAATTGCGCGGTTGCGATCTGGTGGAGATGAAGTGGTCGACGTAATGGCGTCCCGACAGATCAAAGAACGAGCATCGGTACTGCAAAGCAAAAAGCAGCAACCTGTGCGCTTTGAGATATCGGAAGGCACTCGAGCCTCAGTCGAGAAGTGGATGGAAGACGAACTCATGGTCGGCTCTGAATATCTTTGGCCTGGCCGCTTCCATGAGCGCCTGCACATATTAACGCGCCAATACGCCCGGATTGTCCGTGACTGGGTTACCTCGATCGGCCTCGCGGCAACTGCCTATGGCACGCATTCGATGAGAAGGACCAAGGTCACGCAAATCTATAAGAAGACGGGCAACCTGCGCGCGGTGCAGTTTTTGCTAGGACATACCAAGATGGACAGCACAGTTCGATATCTCGGCGTTGAACTAGAGGATGCCTTAGCGATTGCTGAAGCCATTGAAATCTAATGCAGTTGGGCCGCCTACATGGGCAGCCCATTCCCGCCATTCATTTCGTCGAACGCCGTTGCAGTGCAGCCTCACCAATCCAGTAGTTCGCTGCTCCAGCGAGGTCGATGCGCAGCCCTGGGGCGGCAATCGGGACGAAGTCGACCGTACTGATATCATGGCCAACGTCCGCTTTCCGCCAGTATGATCGGGACAACATTTCCGAGGTCTAAGATGCTGACCCTCCGTTTTCATGTCCGATGCGTCTGGCTTTGCTGTTAAATTTATAGATATGCGGCCGGACTGACATAATTTATGGATGATCTATGACATTTGATCAGATCAAGACATTCCTCTGGGTGGCGCGGTTGGGAGGCTTTCGCAAGGCGGCAGATCGGCTGAACCTATCGCAGCCCGCTGTCTCGACAAGAATTGCAAATCTGGAGCAAGAACTGCGGGTGCCCCTCTTTGAACGTGGTCGGGGTGACCTTGTCCTGACAAAGCACGGCACGCTCTTGCTCTCTTACGCCGAGCAGATGTTGTTTGTCGAAGAAGAGATCAAGCAACGCGTTGCCAACCCGTCCGAGGCAGAAGGCCTATTTCGCGTTGGTGCTTCCGAGACCATTGCACAGGCTTGGTTGCCAGATTTCCTCAAAGCTTTCAGTGAGCAATATCCGCGTGTAAACGTTGATCTTACAGTCGACATTTCCCTGAACTTGCGCGCTGAACTTCTTGAAAGAAAACTCGATCTTGCGCTGTTGATGGGGCCAGTGTCGGAGTTTTCTGTTGAAAACGTTACCCTGCCTTCATTTGATTTGCACTGGTACCGCTCGACCACAAACCCGCAGACCGACCTGACCAAAATTCCGGTCATTTCCTATTCAAGCAAGACCCGACCTTACCGCGAACTGATGTCCGAACTCTCGCGGCGGATTGGGCCAAAGATGCGCGTTTATGCGTCAGCGTCATTGTCGGCCAGTTTGAAGATGATTGCAGCGGGAATCGCCGTTGGCCCCTATCCAAGGGCCTTGGCCAATGATTTTCTTGAGGCAGGGCAAATCGTCGAATTCAATCCGGGATTTCGCCAGCAGTCCCTATCGTTCACCGCGTCATATCTGTCAGAGCCACGCAGCTTTCTCGTTGAAAATAGCGCACAAATTGCGTGCAGTGTTGCTGACACATGGGATCGGACTCAACCGAAGTGAATTCACTAAATCTATCAAGAGTGATATAAATTGATAATTTGATTGAACGAAACGACCGTGTGATGCTCTTCGCACAGCGGGGGAGTTTCGCATGGTGCAAAGATCAGTTTCACATTCCGACCTCGTTGCCTGTTCTGCAGGCGAAGTCAGATCGGCCATTCGCAGCAAGTCATATAAAGGGCACACGGCGGGGCTTGCTGTGGGAAAGCTTCAATGCAACCTTGCAATTCTACCCGAGAAATACGCGTTGGATTTCCTGCGGTTCTGCCAGCGCAACCCCAAGCCATGCCCCATCGTGGGCGTGGGCGATAGCGGTGATCCAACCTTGCCGACCCTGGGCCATGACATTGATATCCGCACGGATGTCTCGAAGTACCGTGTGTTTCGCAATGGTACGCTGAGCGACGAAGTGACGGACATCAGTGATGTTTGGACTGACGACCTTGTCACTGTTGCGCTGGGATGCTCGTTTACATTTGAAAATGCACTGCTGCGCACTGGCATTCCGGTGCGTCATGTGGAGAAGGGCCTGAACGTTCCCATGTTCCGGTCCAACATCGACCTTGTTCCTGCGGGGCGGTTCGGCGGCCATATGGTCGTGACAATGCGCCCGATACCGCAAGCGCAGGTCGACCAGGCCCGCGAGATCAGCCGCCGCTTTCCCCAAGCGCATGGAGCACCGATTGCAGTGGGCGATCCTGCCCAGATTGGCATCCCCGATCTGGCCCGCCCTGATTGGGGTGATGCGGTCGAAATCAAAGCTGGCGAAGTCCCCGTCTATTGGGCCTGCGGTGTGACGCCGCAAAACGTCCTTTTGGATGCGGGTCTGCCGATCTGCATCACACATTCGCCCGGTCACATGCTGATCGCTGATGTGGCGGAGGACGCTGAAACAACAATCCTGACAAGAAACTGAACCAACACAACGTGGAGATAACAATATGAAAAAGACACTCACAATTCTGGCCGCAACCACGGCTCTGGCCGCACCCGCATTTGCTGAGGACCTGTCCGTTGTCGGCAGTTGGTCCAGCCTGCCGCTGCACAACAGCTATGAGGCCCCGTTCTGGAGCACGACTTTGCCAGCAGCGGGTGATTTCAAAGTCGAGTTGACCACCCACAACCAGATGAGCCTCGGTCTGGGCGATATTTATCCTCTCTTGGGCCAGGGCGTGTATGACGTTGCCATGACTGTGGCCGATTACGCTGTCTCTGACGCGCCAGAGCTGGAAGGCCTTGATGTGCCACTGATCGCGCTCACCGCCGATGAAGCCCGCGCCATGGTCGACGCTGCGCGCCCCATGGTGTCCGATATCTACCGCGACCGTTTCAACAGCCACGTTCTGGCCATCGCACCCTACCCGCCACAGGTTGTTTTCTGTAACGCCGAGATCGCAAGCCTTGCCGATCTGGAAGGGCTCAAAGTTCGTGCCTCTGGCCGCATGACCGCCAAGCTGCTCGAAGCGTTGGGCGCTGAGGGCGTGAACGTGTCCTTCTCCGAAGTGCCGGGTGCTTTACAAAAAGGTGTGGTTGATTGTGCTGTGACCGGTGCTGGTTCGGGCTATTCCGCTGGTTGGTGGGAAGTCTCCTCTCACCTGCTGCCGATCCCGCTGGGGGGCTGGGACCCTGTTGTGACGGCGATCAACCTCGACAAGTGGAACGGCATGTCCGCGGAGAACCAGACGCTTCTCACCGATCAGATCAAGACCGGCTTTGAAGACCTCGCATGGGCCAGCGCCCAAGATGCACTTGTCAATGACATTGCTTGTCTGACGGGCAACGGCGCGTGCCCGTCAGGCGATGCCCGCTCCATGACGCTTGTGGAGGTCAGCGACGAAGATTTCACACGCGCCCGTGACATCCTCACATCCGAAGTATTGCCCGAGTGGGCGGAACGCGCAGGGGGCGACTGGCCCGCACGCTGGAACGACAGCGTAGGCAAAGTTGTCGGCGTCGAGATCGAGTAAACAAGAACCAAAGGGCGGGCCGGACATGGAACTCAAGATGATAGATACCCTGCGCAGGCTGAACAAAGGGGTTGCCCTTTGTGTCGGCGCGGGGCTGCTGATTTGCGCGGCTTTCGTGCTGACCGATATCATCATGCGCCGGTTCGGCACGTCCCTTGGCGGCACCGAAGAGATTGCGGGCTACGCTATGGCGCTCGCGACCTCATGGGGCATGGCCTATACTCTGCTGGAGATGGGCCACGTCCGCATCGATATTCTGCGCAGCCGCGCTGACAGCTTTAAACGCGCGCTCTTTGACGTCTTTTCCATGACCATCATGACGGGCGTCATCATCACCATCGCGGTCAAGGCGTGGCCAGTGTTGGAGCGATCGATCAAGAACGGCTCCACCGCAAATACACCGCTTGAGACACCTCTGGTCTGGGTTCACCTGCCGTGGTTCGCAGGCTGGGTCTGGTTCGCACTTATGTCCACCATTGTGACCCTCTGCGCGCTGAGTTTGCTGTTTAAGCGCCGCCATGAGGATACCGAAAAATTCATCGGCGCGTTTGCAGAACAGGACACATCGAAATGATCGGCTATGTCTCCATCGGCCTTCTTGGCCTGCTTGCCCTCTCAATCCCTGTCGGGATCGTATTGTTCTTGTTGGGCTTTGGCATTGATGCGTTCTTCTCAGGCTTCCCGCTCACGAAAGGCCTTGGGAACATGGTCTGGTCAGCGTCTAATTCCGCAACGCTCATCGCGATCCCGTTCTTTGTACTGCTGGGCGAGATTCTTGTGCGCAGCGGTGTTGCCACGCGCACGTATGCGGCATTGGATCGTTGGGTCAGCTGGCTGCCTGGCGGGCTGGTACACGCCAATATCGCTACGGCGACGATGTTTTCCGCCACCTCAGGATCATCGGTTGCCACGGCGGCCACTGTAGCAACAGTTGCCATGCCACAGGCCGAAAAGCTGGGCTATGACCCCAAGCTCTTTTCGGGTGCCATTGCCGCAGGCGGCACGCTGGGCATAATGATCCCGCCATCAATCAATCTCATTGTCTACGGCTTTCTTACCCAATCCTCGATCCCCCAACTTTTCCTTGCAGGCCTTATACCTGGCCTTGCACTGGCACTGATGTTCATGCTGGTCACAGTCATCATCTGCATGATCCGGCCAGATCTGGGTGGCTTGCGCCGCACATTTCCGTTTCCACAAATGCTGCGCGCGCTGATAGATCTGGTGCCGATCCTGCTGTTGTTTGGCATGATCGTCGGCTCCATATATGCGGGCTGGGCCACCCCGACCGAAGCTGCCGCCGTCGGTGTCGCTGGTGCCTTTGTCATCGCACTCGCCTTTGGCGGGGTGTCATGGGACATGCTGACACAAAGCCTTACAGGAACGGTCAAGATCACCTCCATGATCATGCTGATTGTTATTGGCGCGTCCTTCCTGAACTTCACGCTGGCCTCTGCAGGGTTGGGCCGCGAATTGACCGCCTTTATGGACGGGCTTGGCCTGTCGCCGCTAGCCTTCATCCTTGTGGTGGTCGTGCTCTACATCGTGCTGGGCTTTTTCATCGAAACCCTTTCACTCATGGTTGTCACGATCCCGATTATTGTGCCGATGGTTTTGGTCCAAGGGTATGATGTGATCTGGTTTGGCATCCTGATGATCGTCCTTATCGAAATGGCGCTGATCACACCTCCTGTCGGCCTCAACCTCTATGTGGTTCAGGGCGCGCGCAAGTCAGGCAGCCTCAATGAGGTCATGTTGGGCGCGCTGCCCTATTGCCTGACCATGCTGTTGATGGCGGTTCTTTTGATCGCCTTCCCGAGCATTGCGCTCTTCCTGCCAAACGCGCTTCAGTAAGGATTGAGAATGATGCAGATCAACCTCAACTCCGATCTTGGCGAAGGTTTTGGACCGTAGAGCATGGGCGATGGTGCCGAAATGCTCTCCATCGTGAGCTTGGCCAATATCGCATGTGGTGGCCATGCAGGGGGAATGGGCAAACTTGGTGGTCAGGCGGCCATCCTTGCGACGGTCAGCCTGCCGTCAAGAAGAACAGCGACGCGATGCGCTCCGTGCGGGGACCATCATATGCGCCACCGTTTGCCCTTTCGAGCGTTTCCGATGTCATCGACGCACTTCTCTGCGCGGGATGACGAGACTGCGCGCCAGTTTCGATATCGCTGGCCATAATTTGCGAGCCCGTCAAAGTTGCCGGAAAGTTAGGAATAGAGTTGTTTGCATCGCGCTTTAACACGTCTGGCCGCTTCTCGCTGGTCTGTTGTTTCCAAGCACAAACGATCGCAGTCAACCTCAAGAACCTTTAATATTGTGGCGGCTGTCATCACTTTGCCATGCCAAAGATACCACAACATCTAGGTGCCGCTTCTGGTATTCCGGACGACATCGAATATATGCACCGTCCAGGAAAACGGTCAGTGGAGACAATGCATCGCTCGCGTTTTTGTCCCCATCCCCTTCGTCGGCGGCTTCAAGCTTTTCGGCAATGCGTCCCAACCGATTTCGGACTGTCGTGTTTGACTGAGGCGCGCACGGCAGAAAAATCACGAGCAACCGGGCCGCCTCTCGAAACGAGTGCCGCGGTCCCAACTCAGCCTGACGGCGCAGTAGTTCGGGTGTCGCGCGATCCGGAAACATCGCGTTGATTGGCGAAAGCGGAGCGACTGTCGTGGCCACCGCGTCTGATTTACAGGCACACTATCGTAGCCGCGGCGCTTTCACCCGAAACCGGCCGTATAGTGTGCCGCAAGTACAGCCTCGATCATTGTGGATCGCAAGCCGCTTTCCGCAGTTATCGCAAATTCGACCTGCCGCCAACGCTTCGTAGATCTGATTGTGAAGGAGCATTTCGTGAAAGTGCGACAACAAATTCTCGGCTTCATTAAGCCGCAAACCCAAGCTCTCGGTTTCTAGGATGTCAGGTGCACGGCAAAGACGCTCGATACTGCGCCTCTTTGTTTCCCATCCTCAAATGTCGTTTCGACAAAAATTCGCACATCCATGGTTGACCCCGCCTCGCTCCAAAAGCTTCACCCTAACACGGCGCCAACCAAGCTTTGTCCACTCCCCGTTGATTTCAATAGAAAATTTATAACCGGATTCTGATAGGCGGGTTACAATGACAGCCGGTTTGAGAACAAGGGTTGAGCAACAACCCCGACGCCCGGTCGGTGGTCTGCGACCGGTGGTTGTAGGACCAGTTTAGACGGCGTCTTTCTGGTTCTCAGCGAGGGTCATCAATGCGCCGGCTTTTGACGACGCGGCGTCGGCCAGCTGTCGACGTACCGCTGAGCTAAAGCTAGCTCAAACGAAGCTTCGTGCAGGGCGTACCAATAACCCATTCCGATCGTGATTTGGACATAAATGCCTATCAGAATCCATGTGCCCAAAACGGTCTTTTTTTTGCAACGGCAGGCAGCATGCCGAAACCCGTGGAAAACCTTGTGCGACAAACCCGTGGCAAAACTAGCTTTGATTTTGCACGTTTCTGGCCGTGCTCTTGAGAGCGGACGTTAGAGAACAGCGTAGCACCAGCTTATTTCTGGCTATGGGTGGCGGCACGAACAGCCCAAAGTCGCCCATCGTTATGGGCTCGGTCGCTGCGGTGTGGCCTCGCGAAGGCTGTAAATTGTCGAGAGCGCAGAAATCTGGGACGCCGATGACCGCATTGCAGCGCGAAGTGAGCATTCGCTGCGGTAAAGCTAAACAGACGGTTACTTACTGCTCTCAAACAACTCCTACTTGGTTTCTTTAGATTTCAGTAGTGCAGGTTACCAAAAAGTGTATAAGTCAAACTTCGGTTAAACTATTAATAATAGGAAAGAATTTTTACATGAGTATTGCGATTAAAGTATTGGCTGCATCGGTCCTTGTTTCCGGGCTGGCAGCGCAGGCAGGCGCGGTTACGGTATCCTCGTTTACAGGAACATACGACGAAGCCACCGGGGTTGAGGCTACTGGTGATTACGACAAAATCGGATCAAATCTCGGAGCGCCTAATGAGGTCGGTGATTTTCAGCTGGTTGCTGGAACAAACATATTCTCAGGCTCCATCAGTACGCCGAGTGACTCAGGGGACGTTTTCAATGTCGTAATTGGAGCCAATCAGACTCTTGTGGGCGCTACTCTGACTTTTGGCGACAATGTTGACGCTTTTAACCCGTACTTTGGGTTTCCGTCGCCTACATGGGGTCTTTATGAATCGTCCATTACGCCAACTATTTTTGAATACAAGGTGCCAAATTCGAACGACACGACGTCTTCGTTCAGTTCCACACAGACCTTCGTGCGCGGGCCTGGCACATACAACATGGTTTTTGCAAACGGTACTTTTGGCACGAATAATGGTGCTGTAGATTATACGATGACCTTCTCCGTCAACGAAACTATTATCCCTCCAGCGGTTCCACTACCCGCCGGATTTCCGCTGCTGTTTGCCGGAATCGCTGTTTTAGCGGGCCTGAAACGTCGCCGGTGAAGTTGCCTCAAACGTAAATTGATGATCGCGGACAAGACAAACTGCCAAAATTCTGTTTTGGCAGTTTGTTTCTATCGGGCAGGCGCAACTTTGCGGACCCAGTATGCGCCCGCATGGGTTTCTGGGAAGGGCGTGCCAAAAGCTGCAGTGCCGCCGTGACCGCCGACCATCAGGTGCCGGGTCATGTCCAGCTCTTTGATTTCGAGCGAAAATCGCGCTCAGGTCGCCGTTTCGCCTTAGTGGCTCATGTCACCGGTCAGGATGACAAAGGCCGCATAGCTGAGTTCTGCAATGGATAACTGCCAGGCGACGGCGCAAGTCATAGATGACTTTTCCTAGCTTATGGTGTGGGGAACTCACCGTCTGCGGGACGGAACTGCCTTTCGCCAATCGCAATTCGACGGCTGGAATGGCATGTGTAGCTGGCCTCTAATTCTGGTCATATCCCTTCTCAGGTGGGTGTTCGTATTCTGATAGTTTGCTCAGAATAGTTTTGATATCGGATGCGCAGAGAAGCATGTCGCGGTACTGCGCCGACAAGAATCCTTGTGCCACCATCTGATCTATCATCGTGAGGAGCGGATCGAAGAACCCAGCCACGTTGAGAAGCGCAATCGGCTTTCTATGATAGCCGATCTGGCCCCATGTCCATTGCTCAAAGAACTCCTCCATCGTGCCCGTTCCGCCCGGCAGCACAATGAAGGCGTCTGCCATTGTGGCCATTTTTGCTTTCCGTTCGTGCATATCTGAAACGATAATCAACTGCGTCAAATGGGGATGCGCGATCTCTTTGTCGACCAGAGCCCTCGGCATTACGCCGGTGACCTGCCCACCGTGACTGAGGCACCCATCGGCGACCGCGCCCATCAGGCCGACCCGGCCACCACCGTAAACAAGGGAAAGCTGTTGATGTCCAAGGTGCGCGCCGAGCGATCCGGCCTGCGAGGCGAAGACATCCCCGACACCTGACGCGGACCCGCAAAACACGCCGACCGAATTGATCGAACAGCCCATCAGATCAACCCCGCCAATTTTGCAAAGGGATCTCGTGAGGAATCCTTGTGCCATTCATATTCGGTGCCCAAGGCTACTTTTTCCGCTGCGGCCATTCCATAAAGGTCGGCAATCACGGCAAGGGACATATCCATCCCAGCGGAGACACCAGAGGATGTGAAGAATTTACCATCTTCGACCCATCGCGCCTCTTTGACCCAATCCACATTCGGGGCAAGAGGGACGGTATCGTTAAAGTCGATTTTGTTCGTCGTTGCTTTGCGACCGTCAAGAACCCCGGTCATTCCCAGCAACACAGTTCCCGTACAGACGGCCATGACACGTTCGGCGTTTGCGGATGCCTCTCTTATCCACTGCATCAGTGCTTGATCCTTGGCTGCCTCCAATGCGGTATCGCCACCTGGAATAAACAGCAGGTCGTAGTCGTTTTTCTCAGCGATCGTTTTATCCACAACGATGCGCTGACCATGGACGCTCGGCACGGGTTCGCGTCCTTGCGCGACCGTGATGATCTCAATCCCTTGTGCCGCCCCCCCCAACATTTCCATCGGACCAAAATAATCGAGCGTTTCAAAGCCCGGAAACACGAGCGCAGCCATTGTTCTCATTTTACATACTCCTTGTTGCAAGAGATGGATAACCCGGGCGCTCTATGGCATGAATGACAACATGCCCCCTTTTTGCGCCAATATGCCAAAGACGTCGCCCGACCAGAAAACGGTGATCTTCATCGTTTATCCCGGTATCGTCTTGCTCGATCTCGTCGGACCCTTGCAGGTTTTCACGCACGCCTATCCAGAAGGCGGCGAGAACCCCGCCTACAGGACCCACATCGTGTCCTTGGATGGCGGCCCGATCGCGACGAACACAATTGTCGGCATCGACAGCGCGCCGCTGTCCATGGTGTTGGGCGAAATGGGTGATGCTGGCCCGGACACCCTTGTGATTGTTGGCGGCAATGGTGCCGAGGTTGCCGCGCATGATGAGGGGCTGGTGCAGGCTATCGCGACGCTCTCAACACGCGCGAGGCGCACCTGTTCGGTCTGTTGCGGTGCTTTCGTGCTCGCAGCGGCCGGTCTGCTCGATGGTCGGCGTGCGGTGACCCATTGGGAGGATTGCGACCTTTTGGCCACCCGTTACCCAAAGGTGAAGGTTGAGGTTGATCCCATCTATATCAAAGAGGGGTCGATCTGGACATCAGCAGGGATCACGGCAGGGATCGATATGGCCCTTGCCATTGTTCAGGAAGACCTTGGAAAAGGCCCTGCATTGCGGCTCGCGCGGTCCCTTGTGACGCCAATGATCCGGTCGGCAGGACAATCACAGTTCAGCGCGGATCTGGCGCGCCAAACACAGGATGCCAAAGGGGAGTTCGCTGCGTTACATGAATGGCTGCGCGAGAATTTGGCGCATGTGACCAGCGTTTCAGACATGGCGGACCGCTGTGGAATGAGTGGGCGAAGTTTTTCTCGCCGATATGCAACAAGCGTTGGCCTGCCCCCGGCTAAGTCGCTGGAACGCATGCGGGTCGATGCCGCTCGGAATTTACTTATTGAAAGCGACCGCAGTATGAAGGCTGTCGCATTGGCCTGCGGCTTTCGTGATCAAGAAAAGATGCGGCGGGCGTTTCACCGGCATCTGCACACCTCGCCATCAAGTTATCAAGCATTGTTTGGCGAAAGCTGACGTCCGTGCACGGTGCAGCATCGGTGACAAGGGTTCTTTGCGCTTATCGGATGCGAAGGGGCATCTGTTCAATCGCGGCTCTGGTTGGTGGTAGGAACGGCCCAGAGAGGCATGAAGTCGGCCACAAGGCTCATGAATGAACACGAAGAACGTCAAGACATAACCGACTGATTTTCGACGACCAGACCGAGAACATAGCCATGTTTGGTAATGATGGCTTGCCGCTATGTTGCCAAAGAGAGTGCCGCCGCCGTAGCCCGTCGATTTGGCCAGCAAGTAATCATACTTTGGATTACTTGGCTTTCCCGGCGAATTCTGCATCGGCTTATATTGGTCGGAACTCGGCGCGGCAATACAATCAGCGATGCACGTGAGATGAGAAGGGTTTTCACATCAAGCGTGTGATGAATTAGGTATCCACCCCAATAAATGAAGTCGTTTCGGTTGATTAGAGTGTCTGTGTCGCATTGAACGGCCTCGACTTCTGCACAGCGTTTGAAGACTGAAGCCGCCGGACTTTTCAGGGACGGCCCATGCTGGCCATTTGCCTGAAAGACGCGGTTTCCCAAGAGGTTAATATCAACAAAAGCACAGTTGATTTCGACTACCTTCCCAAGCTGGCCAACCCGACGTTTTTTTATGACATTCGACCCCGCGCTGAGCTATCGTTGGGAGATGGACAACCGCTTTACTAGCTTGCAGGTTACATTGGGAATGCGCACAGGTGAGGCCCGTAGGCGCGCCAGTCAGGCCTCCATAAAGCCGGGGATATACGCAGGTGGCAATCGACAGGTCGATTTCTCGTTACAGGTTGGGTACAATGTCATGAACTCTTCGTCACGACGATTGCTCAGTTCAGCTGTGTGCTGAAAGAACAAGGATAGTAAGATGACAATACAGGCCCGGATTAATCGCATGTTGTCGGCAACGGCGATGATGATTTACGCTGTGTCCGCACCGGCATGGGCGCAGGATGTTAAGCTAATTACCAATGTAAATATTTTTGACGGTGTGAACGAAGCACTCATTGAAAACGCCAACGTCGTGATCACGGACAACCTGATCACATCGATTTCGACTGAGCCCCTCGCAGTGGCTGGTGGAACCGTCATTGACGGCGGTGGCCGAACGCTGATGCCCGGCCTGATCGACGTGCATTGGCACACACTTTACTGCTGCAATCCCCAGAGTGTCGTAGCAACGGGCGATATTCTGGAAGTTGCCGTTCGGGGCGCCATGGGTTCCGAAGGCACATTGATGCGCGGCTTCACATCCGTGCGCGATGTCGGTGGTAATTCCTTCGCGATCAAGCGAATGATCGACGCGGGCGAGATCAAAGGCCCTCGTATCCTGCCGTCTGGCCCACCCGTAACCCAGACTGGTGGGCATTTCGACTATCGGCCCTATCAGGCGGTGCCGAGCAATTCCGCGGATTCTCAATGGTACTGGTACAGCGTCGGGCTGATGGCGCAGGCTGATGGCGTGCCGGAGGTAATCAAGCGCGCGCGTGAGATCATGCGCATGGGCGCGACCCAACTTAAGATTTCCACGGGCGGCGGTGTATCGTCCACCTATGATCCCCTGGATGTGCGCCAGTATACCAAGGCTGAAATCGAGGCCTTCGTGGAAGTGGCCGATACATACAACACTTATGTCGCCTCGCATGTCTTCACGGATAAGGCGGTTGAAATTGCCGTCGCCGCTGGCGTGAAGTCTATCGAACATGGTTTCCTGATGAGCCGGGAGACAATGGAATTGATGCGTGACAACGACGTCTGGCTGTCGGTACAACCCTTGCTGGATGATGAAGACGGCTTTTCCTTTAATGACCCGGTGAGCCAGCAAAAATGGATCGACGTCACGAACGGCACAGATTTCACCTACACCACCGCCAAGGAGGTCGGGGTCAAGGTGGCCTTTGGCACCGATATCCTTTTCGATCCCGCGCTGGCGGAACGACAGGGTGCGTTTCTTGCCAAGCTACAGCGCTGGTACACGCCCTATGAGGTGTTGAAGATGGCGACCTCGACCAATGCCGAATTGCTTGAACTGTCCGGCCCGCGTCACCCCTATCAGCAAGGCGAACTGGGCGTGATCGCAGAAGGTGCCTATGCTGACCTGATCCTTGTCGATGGTAACCCGCTGGAAGACATTGACCTGATTGCTGATCCACATCAAAATTTCGATCTAATCATGAAAAACGGCGTGATCTACAAAAACGAAATGGAGTGATCCTTCAATCCAGTTTGGGGTGACTGCAGAAAACTCACAAAACATGTTCTGATTTCTCCTCCAACACCCATATCGACCATGTAGGTTCACATTAGTTGATCCTGCGTGGCTCTAGATAGGCAAGAGATGAAATAGTGGGAGTAGTTCAAATGGCGCTGGGAAACCCAAAGCTATTTATATGTGCGATTGCCTTTATGGCATTGGGCATGTCTGCGGCAGCCGAGCGCTCGGCAATTAGTTGGACAGAACTTGTGGGCCCACAGTCAATTGTTGAAGACCCTTTCGCTGGATTAGCGCCTGAACAACTGGATGCGCTGAGAATAATACTCAGGTTTGAGACCTCTCAAGACGCATCATCAAAAAACACAACCTCCCACGAAGCACAAAAGCTACGCAGCCAGTTATCGAGCGAAGGGCTTGATGTAGACTGGCTTTTCAAACAGCGTGAGATAATCATTCAGCAGCGTCGAGCACAGTCCAACGCAGTCAATCCGGACGTTATCGGCAAGGACGTTCGCATACCGGGCTACGTGCTGCCGTTGGAATTCGAAGGGCAAAAAGTGACATCTTTCCTGCTCGTTCCTTACGCTGGCGCTTGCATCCACACACCGCCCCCGCCGGCAAATCAGATGGTGCATGTTGTTTACCCTGACGGAATTGAAGTCACGGGTCTGTTCACACCAGTGTGGGTCGAGGGGAAGATAAACGCCGAATTATCGGTTCGGGACGTTGGATTATCAGATGGCGAGTCCCGCGTTGAGGTCGGCTACAAGATGTCGCCCGAAAACGTTTCGTTGTACTGAGCTATAGCCAGTCAGGATTCCAACTCAGGTTAAGTCGTTTTGCGAAAATAGTTTTTGGCTGGATTCCGAAATCCAGTTGACCTGGGAAACGCTGAAATGCCCGGCACTGGCCCGCCGCCACACAGGGCCAGTTTTACGGTTTCAATGAGAGTGAAAGCGGTTGCGATGGCTTTGCCGCCGCCTTCAGAACCAGCGAACAATATCTTCCGTCAGGGACTTTGGGACGGGTAGCTGTCTGATTTAAGGTAGAGTTGCCTCACATAATCGCTTCCTGCTTTTTGACACTAATGCAGTTTGCTTTTGGCATGCCGGCAGGCTTAGTGAACTGGGCAATCGACATATTTTTCGCACATTGAAAACGTTGTGGTTTACGCGCGAGCAGATTGGCCAAGTCATTGGCTGCCATCCAGATCAAATGGTCTTCCTCGGTCATCTGTTGGTTCGCGTCCAACCAGCTACCGTGGTCACAATGATTATAGCCGTAGCGCAAATGGGCCCCCTTCGCCGCCAGTCTTTGGGGAACAAGCGCAAAGACGAATGATGGGTTCCATGCACCAACCATGATCTCAAGCAGAATGCGCGACAACATTGACGTCGCACCCTGACTTCGCGGACCGCCGAGGCCGCTGGCATGAAGCCAGAACTCGCCGTGATAACAGACTTTCCCCGTGATCGTCTGCAGTGCTTCCGGTCCTGAATAGAACGTGAGATCCGGGTCAGGCGTTGAGCCGGGCGTGATATATTTGTGGCGGTGCGTTTTGAGGTGCTGATCGAGTGAAACGCCATCAAGATCGAGAAGGCGCACGGCCTGTGTATGGATCAATTCACCATCCGGGTTGAAGCCGCAGACCCAGAAGCCATTGCCTTGGTCGATATACGAGCTGGCGACATCGAACATGGGATAAATCGGGCCGCGATTTGACAGTTGGCTCCTCAGACTGCGGAATTTGGCGAAATCATCCCCAATTTCCACACGGATTCCCATCTGTTCCAGATCGCTGAAAACTCCGCGTAGGTTCGTTATAAGTTCAAATAGTTTACTCGGTAACATCTGCATCGGACTGACCCTCTCTTCCTTGTTTGGCTCTTACGCCCACAACCGTTGGTTAACTCTGTTTAAGTGTCGATTTTCACCGCGCCCGGTATCGCTCGGGCTTGCGAACCTTGTGTCCCGCAATTCAGGCTGTTTCTTCCCGAATGGGTGGACTGATATTCAAAACGCCGGTTCGCCGACGCCGCAGCACCGTGAACAATGGAATTTTCAAATTCTACCTTAGACCGGTTTCCGACAAGGCAGTCATGCGTTTGGACAGATCGCTTTGCCGGATCAAACAGTGCGGTTTTGGCTTGTTTGTGCGCATTGGAATTCTCGGCGCATGGCGAATTCACAGATGTATTCGAGCCATGCCCCTCCCCAATACGAGCAACTAATTTCCCTACGGCAGAATTTACGCGCGCCATGTACCGCGCGCACCAGATGCCTTCGCGCGTCTCTTCAAATCTGAGGCAAAAGCCGCGGGCTATATGATTTGACGTCGCTGACATCTTCACTCCAAAACACGATAATTCCTTTCTCTTCATATTTCGAAAAACTTTAAACAAATACGCTTAGATTTATTTTTAGTTAACTGACCAGCTTCGGTGACTTGCCGAAAGCTCGTAGAAAACAGCCCCTGTCGGCCGTTGACGGTTGTAGCTATTTGATCGGCGGAATGCCGCATTCGAGAAAGTCAGTTTGGGCTCAAAACTACGGATGCTGCACACGGAAAGACTGGTCGGCCCGGTTTGCCAGTGGAGGATCTATCGCACTCCTGATTTTACTATTTGTGCTTGAACGCCTAAGCTCAACTCACAGGCTGGCGAGTGACGTCCACCAACTTTGATGAAGGCGTCCCGCATGGCTACCAAAACCAAGCTACATCCCCGCAATCAACACTCAGAAGGCTACGACTTCGCGCGTTTAGTCGCGCAGACGCCTGAACTTGAGGCTTTCACGACCCGCAATCCACGCGGCGAGACGACGATTGATTTCAAAGACGTGAGTGCTGTCCGCATGCTCAATCGAGCGTTGCTAAAGACGCACTACAATATTGAATTTTGGGATATCCCAAGTGGCTATCTATGCCCCCCAATTCCGGGTCGTGTCGACTATATCCACTATCTCGCGGACTTGCTTGCCGACAGCAATAACCAAGACATACCACGTGGACCTCATATCAAAGCACTAGACATCGGCACCGGCGCGAGCTTGGTGTACCCGTTGACAGGCCAGAGCGAATACGGCTGGAGCTTCACTGGCGTCGATACTGATGCGGGCGCTCTCAAATCGGCAAGGCAAATTTGTGAATTCAATAATTTGAAAATTGCCCTCAGGCGCCAAGACAACCCTGAGGATACTTTCAGAGGCGTGATCAAAGCCAAGGATGCTTTTCACCTAACCATGTGCAACCCGCCTTTTCACGCGTCCAAGGAAAAAGCGAGCAAAGGCACCCAACGCAAGTGGTCGAACCTAGGCAAAGGACACTCCGAACAGCGCAACTTTGGTGGCCAGAACGCCGAGCTTTGGTGTCCGGGCGGTGAGATCAGATTTATTGCCCGTATGGTTGCGCAGAGTACGGAGTTCGCACAGCAGTGTTTGTGGTTTACCTCGTTGGTATCGAAGAAAGATAATCTGCAGCCGCTCCATAGAATTCTAGGAAAAGCGAGGGTTGCTGAATACAAAGTTGTCAAGATGGCGCAGGGGCAGAAAACCAGCCGCTTCATTGCTTGGACCTACATTGAGAAAAATCAGCGCTCCTCGTTCGCGAAAGGGGCTGGAACCTAGCAGCCCCTTTGCAGACGTTCCGTTGTGACGTTCATGCCTGTTTCGCTGACGCTGCGCCTCATGACACTGTAGATGCCCCGCTGGACCGCTCAGGGTTTGCCGCGCTCATTTTAGCCCTCCAGCGGCATGTAGATATCGGTCAGCAAATCGGCAGGCGCCGTGTTGGTGGGATCATTGAGGTAGTGCTCGAATGACGGAGCATCGCGCAACGATTCCTGGCTGGACGATAGCCACGGGCCGTAAACGTAGCGATAGGCTTCGGCCAAGCCAGCGTAAGGGCCCTTGAAGTGAAGTACAGCGTATCGACCACCAGTTAATTGAACCTCTTCAAGACCATCGGGGATTGCCCCACCCTCCCATAACACACCGGCATGGCTGCGAAGATCTTCCGTGGGGGTCACCTCAGGATTGTCATAATAGACACCGGCCATGCCCCGGGTCTGGGGCCAGTGATTGCCGGTTGAGATGATCGTGGCAACCTTTTGGTAGGCCACGCTGCCTTCGGCATAATCTCCGCGTTGGGACAAAGCGGCGAGGCGTTTGTCAGATGTGGTCTGGATGTCGACGTCGAACACGTTAGAAACTCCTTGTGGGTTGGGATGGGGCGCCATGCCGGGAAAACCGGCATTTCGGAAGGCTGTGGGGGTTTGGCCGTAAATGTCCTTAAAGGTGCGGGAAAAACTGCGGTCGTTGGAATACCCGACATGGGCCGCAATCTGAGCAATGGGCAGGTCGGTACGAAGAAGAAGCATGGTGGCCTTATGCATGCGAACGGACCGGATGATCTGCGCGGGCGACGCCCCCATGATCGCGGTGAAGACCCGGTGCCAATGGAACCGTGACATTGCGGCCACGTCCGCAAGTTGGTCCAGCGACAGATCATCCGCCGCTTGGGTGTGGATGTAGTCAATGACCCGCAGAATGCGGTCCATGTGGGGGTGGGGTTTGGGTGCGTTGTTGCTCATAGGGAAACCATAACAGCGACCATATGCACAAATCTTGCTGAATTACGCAGGCGGAGGGAATCCTTCCGAAAAGTCCACGATGTTGGTCCCAAGCTGCTGCAAGATGAACGAACGACAGGTCTAGAGATGGTGCCATGGCTGGGTTTGCCATCTAGCGGACGTCTGATTTGAGCCGTTCACAACGGTGCATCGCTGGCCCAAAGTCGATGATACCGCAAGGCGGAAAATGGCTGGAAAGAGCCCATCCTGACCGATGATAGGCCGTGCGCGAACGTCAGCTTCGAACAACGGTGACAGCGGCATAAACGACGATCCATGCAAAGAAGGCCGTCAGAAGCCGCGTCATGGTTGTTTCCCCATAAAAACGGAAATGGTTTCAAAATAGCCGGGTAGGATCGCTGCAAGCGCCGTTTTGCTTTTATCGGTCAGCGCCAGACGGTGCGCGCGTGAATCCTCGGGATCGTCACGGCGGGCGAGCAGATCGTCTTTCAGTAGCGAGGTCACAGTCCGGTGCAGTACTGGTTTGGAAACGTCCAGGCGTTGATTGATTTCACTTTGACGAAGACTGTCTGTTTCTGGTTCGCGGTCTATCACAATGAGGATATGGAATTTCAACTGTGAAAGGTTGTGGCTATTAAAGTAGGCATCCAGCAGGCGCTCCAGCTGGCTCGCCTCTCGCATCATCGAGAGTGCACGCGCCACGGCATCCACGTCGCCCACGCCAGTCGCTGATACGTAGCCGTCGATCATCATCCGCGTGGGCAATTCCCGAAGAAAGAACATGCTAACCTAGACTGTGCAGAGGCAGGATGCGAGGTGGTTCGGCCAGCCATCCTTCGTAAGATTTGAAGATCGCGGCTGTGTAGGGTTGAGCATGGTGCTGATCGAGCGCATCCTGATCTTGCCATTCCTCGAAAAGATACAGCGTGTCCTGACCCGGTGCCTCGAACAGCTCGAACGAACGGCAGCCTTCTTCCGCGCGAGTCTGGTTCAGAATTTCGATGATAGCTTGCTGAGCATCCTTGAAATGTTCAGGCTTCGGCTTGATTTCCGCGAAGACGAATAGCGAGTTTGACATCTGGTATTCCCTCATTTGTTATCATGATAACTAATAAGTGAAATTGTTAATGTCAATTAAACGGCAAAGTACTCTTGAGCTTTCGTTCTCCGAGATGACAGATCTTCCCAAAAAGCACCTTTTGTTGATCGGCGTAAAGAAGCGGATATTGATGTAAGTGCGACGAATGTCGGCAAAGTTCACGGCTCCGGGCTGCGATCGCAGAAATTGAGGATTCCGCTAAAAGGCAGCTTTGGATCGATCCGCACCAGTTTGACCTTCCCAAGGGTGAGATGCAGGGTGAAGCGTAGTTTAACGCTGCATTTTGGAGAGACCAAATGAACGTGGACGGAGGATGCCTTTGTGGGGCT
This sequence comes from Roseobacter sp. OBYS 0001, assembly GCF_019654895.1. Taxonomy (NCBI): domain Bacteria; kingdom Pseudomonadati; phylum Pseudomonadota; class Alphaproteobacteria; order Rhodobacterales; family Roseobacteraceae; genus Roseobacter; species Roseobacter sp. OBYS 0001. The sequence goes on along the minus strand of NZ_BPES01000013.1, from coordinate 85,306 downwards.
ATTACGTATCAGGCTGTTGTAGACCCCGAGCGCTGCGCGATCTGCCACTGCGAGAATTGCCAGATCAACTCGGGCACCGCGTTCGGATGGGTCGTGCATATCGATGATGGTCAATTCGAACTGACAAGTGGCAGGCTCAAGGTATTCGAAACAGTCGCTGACAGCGGTCGCCGCAGGTGTTTAAGCTTTTGCGGTGATTGCGGAACGCGCATACATACACAGACGCCGGACGAGCCCGGCACGTTCTTTGGCCTCAGGGTCGGAACTGCACGCCAACGCCATCTGCTCGCGCCGAAACAACAGGTTTGGTGCCGGTCTTCGCATACATGGGTGTTCGATCTCCCAATGATCACGCGAAATGAAATGCAAGGTCGTTAAGAACAGCAGTACAAAGAGGACATACCCGCCCGAACTTGCCAATATCAAATCACTCCGGCACAGCGAGCGGCAGCGATGCGGGCATCGAGCGCAGAATCGAGAACCAACGTCGAACAGCGGCTTTGGACCGATTTTATTAAGGAGGCTTTGTGTCGTAATTCCCCATTTTCAGAGGGGCGCGTCGGTAAAATACAAGCGGCATTCATTTTATGTATCAGGAGTATACCACCGATCCCCATGTTTGGATCTTCATTGCTGCATACCCCGGCGTTGCCTTTTGCGCGTGCCGCGATCAGAAATCCCAGACGGTTGCCCCTAAACGGACGGCCGCAGGGCCCAAAGATATGAACCCGCGGCCGCCCGGACGGCGACAAACCCACTATTCTGCAAGCGGCGCGCATGAGGTGCTGCTCCCAAAATTATATGCCCATGCGCAATAACCTTAAGCATGGGCAGTTGTTCGTCAGTGAAAGGTGAATTCAAGTTGATCCTGCCCCCGACGCGACGCTCATTTAAATGTAGAGTTCTCTCAATCCTGCTCAGCTGCCCTAAATGGAAAGCAAAACTGAGTAAGTCTTTTCGGGATGCTCCAACTCATGATTATTTATCCAAAGCCTCAGATGAAGGCCGTGACGGCAGATGTAATCGCGCCAAACAACAACTTCTACATCTTTACGGTTCGTTGCGACTCCCTCTTGGACTGCAATACATGGGCTAATCAAAACTTACCCCTTCAGCGATATTCTATCGTTTGAAAACACGTTATTGATAACTCCTTTACCTGTGAACGATGTAACCAAAATATGGACTAAAAATTTCTCAGTTTATGTGCGGAAGTATTATTCAGTTGATCTGTCCCGCTTTCGTGCCGCTCCTATTAACCATTTATGCAGCCTTTGCTTCGAAGGCCAAGGGGCTTTTCCAGCCGGCTTCTGAGCGGTGCCTACGCGGATTGTAGCAGCCGTTCGGGCGCAAGGTTTTCTGACAATCGTGAAAACAGTATTGGCCGCCGCAGTTGGAGTGGTGCCCTCTCGGCAGATTGCTGTGCAACCGACTGCCGGGTAACAAATGCGTCCCCTCGGCGGTGACCATAGCTCCCCAAAGACAGATCGAACCGATCACGCATGTGTGCAAGCACCACAATATCTTTCGTAGGCTTTGGCTGAGCGGACGTTTGCGGAAGGCTCGAAATGGCAGCGGACCGCTCAAAAGTTCGAGGAGGTGCCAAACCATTTGACCCGTCTGATGGAAGCTCCTATTCGAGATTTACCGGGGGCGCTTTGCAGCTGAGATGTACCCTTAGAACCTGAACCAGATAATGCTGGCGGAGGGAGGACACAGAGCATGAAATCGGCTTTCCTGTTCACCTTTTGTCGTCAAGAAAGACGCCCGAAAGTGCATGAATTGAGTACTGCTCGCAAGAATAGCTGGTTTACTGACCTGCACAACAAAGAGCTGCGACTGGCCTTTATATTCCACCAAAATCGACACGAATGTATCCCGGCACTCTATCACAGTCGCTTACGAGCCCTCTCCTTGGAGAGCTTCAAAAAGCATTTCTTGGTTCGGGTCGGAATAGACCATGAAGGTAACAAATCACACGTTTCCCGAGCGTCTCCAGTGATCTCTGCCACTTTTGAAGCGGGCGGCAAAACCAGACGCAGAATATGAATTATTCGGTCAATTTACAATGTGAATTCAAATAATTGAAGCCAAAGCGCATTTAAAATCACCGCACCAAACAGCACCGTTTCGCTTATCGGAATTGCGAGTTGGATAGCAGGAATCAACAATGATAAGAAACTGGGATACCAGTCTGTGGAGCAGGATCGTTGCAAACTAGGATATTCGAAATCTTGGAAACTGTGGCGAAACACGGCCCGATTACCTTGGATGAACTCGCTCAAAAGACGGACATCAGTCGATCCGCTACCTTTCGCGGATTAAAAAGGCTGGAAGACGGTGGGTGGATAAGGCTCAGGCTGAATGGGCGCCAATATGTGCTCACATCGAGAGTCGAGCAAAGGTTGAATTCGAAAGTTGAGCCAAAGAAAGAAATCGAGCAGCTCACACCGGTTATCTCCCAGAGCATCGATTTGAAGTCGATAAGAACACGTATTTTTCAACAAGAAACGACCGTGTCAGCTGAGTTGGTCGATGACAGCATTTTTAATTGCTCTGAACGATGTGATCAAATGATGGCCGCTGATTGTTGTCGCTTCCTTTTGAAGGTTCTTCAGTATGCAGGGTTAGCGGTGGGCAAACCGCAGCTGGATCAGACGCAACTTGTCAAAGCCAAAGATTTACTGGGGAAGCTTGAGCGATGTGATTTTGCAATCGTGTCTGATCATCGGTTCTTGTGGCTACCTGTTTTTTCCCGGTCCTCCGAAGTATTTCTGTTATGTCTGTCTTGTCGGAATTTTGGTCATATCGACAGTAAAGTCGGCCATAAACTTGTGAGAGATCTTAAGGAAAATGCATATGCTACAGGTCTGATAACATTTCAAAACCTGAAAACGCAGCGGCTCGGAACAAGCTCGGTTTATTGAAATGCTCTCAGCGCGATTGCCCCTGCTGCGACGAGGCAAGCAGCCCGGCATATGAACGAAAACACACCGCGCCGGATACTGTTCCGTTTTTCGGCAGGAGCGCTTAGAAACGGCACGTGCGCCTCGCCGCCTCGACCGCCCCTGATGTGAAAACAATGGTTTTTGTCACTTATGTCTTTTGGGCGTGTGCTAACATCTGCATCACCGGCTAGAAACTCATCGAAAACATGCTCACCGTTACGTCGGATATTCTCAACCATGATGATCGTTCCTTTCGCTATGGTTAAGACGACTGGACGCGACCTCTTGTGTGGCCTCTTTTGCTAATCTCAGGAAAGTCCTGTCTCCGTCGGGGGCAGCAGCAAACACAGCATCTAATTCATACCGTTTGTCCGAAGACATTGATGGACCGTTGGCAGCTTTATCACGTCAACTGCAAATGGCTGTATCCCTCCTCTAGGTGGAGCAGTGTCTGCGCTACAACACGCGGGGACCCGGCAAGCTCGCGGCCAGAAACCCTCTGTCGATGGACCTTCCAAGGTTTCCATCAGTGATTTCTCCAAAGGAATGAGAACACCAGCTGAAAGAACTTCACCCAAAGATAGATACCGGGTGGGATGGAGATTAACACCCAGACGATAAGGTTCATTTTCGGTTTCATCTTGGCATGTCCCTTAGATAGCTTTGCCCGAGTTCAACGGACCGGTCTGATCCGGGGAATTTCACGAATTGCGCCGATCGGGCAATTTTGGCATTTCGGATTTTGGGATTGCGGTTGCCACGGTTTCCGAAGCTCAGTTCCGCTTCGGAAACACAAGCACTCTGTGTTTTTGGCTGTCGGTGGTATTTTGCCAATTGCCGACACTACAGAGAAGTGTGACAGCGTTGCGTTATGCGTTCAGTCGCCCTGAGGTCGGAGCGTGCAGGTTGCCTGAACATCAACCTGTCGGCTATGATTTCGCCTAACGTACGATAGATAAGCCCCGTTTTCGTGGGCACCTTGCAGCGTTTCTAGCGCCGCTGACGTATAGGCGTAATTTTGCTGTCAGTTTCCCCAATTCGACAAACCACAATGGACGCTATTGCGTCCAATTAGCCAGTTGGCGGACGCTCCTTTGGAGGTCATTCCGCAAAGTGGGATGGTGGATTCGGGATACCGGCGATTCCCGCATACCGAGTGCACGGGTCATGTTTTGGATGCAGTCCGAAAGCCACATGATGCCAAAAACCACTCAAAGGAGAATGTCATGTCACAAGCCAACAAATACGAGCAGCAGATGCTGGATTTGATAAATGCAGACCGTGCAGAAGTCGGCCTCGATCCTTTAGTATTCAACGCAGACCTCAATGAAGCCAGTGAAGACCACAGCGTATGGATGCTCGACAATGATCGCTTTAGCCATACGGGTGCTGACGGATCCAATTGGCGTGAGCGCATCGAGGCTTCAGGCTATGAATTGGAAGGAAACTGGAAAACCGGCGAAAACATAGCATGGGTCAGCGAAGCCGGTGACAATGGCATGTCAGACGAAGTTGCCCAGCTGCACACCAACCTGATGAACAGCCCTGAACATCGCGCAAACCTCTTGAACCCGGACTTCAAGGAAATCGGGATTGGTATCGAGGCCGGTGATTTTGTTGACGACGGGCAGACGCTGGACGCGGTATTTGTCACCCAGAACTTTGGCACAACGAGCGCAAATACCGTCATACTCCCCGATGCAAGCGCGGACGCGTTGACCGTGGTTGAACCAACACCTGCCGTGGTTGAAGACACAGCACCTGCAGAACCGGAAGTGGCGGAACCGGAAATCACTGCCGGAACCGGCTTTGATATCAAACAGTTCATAGCTTCACGAGGTTTCAGCACAAATCAAGAGACAGACGAAGATGTCGAAGAAACGAGCACGAGCAGCTCAACCACTCAAACCACCAGAAGCAGCATCGAAACCACTGCGGTCGCCAGCCAAGCGGATGGTCCATCGGTCCAGCTTGAGACCGAAGGTAACGTCAGCGGCGGTAGCTCGGCCACAGTCGATGACATAACCGCAGAAGAATTCGTGTCAGAACAATCCACTGATCCGGTCATCGCATCCGCGCAAGACGCCCCGGTTGTGGAAGAAGTGCCTGCCACAGTCGAGCAAGCGCCCCCTGCGGAACCAGAAATCACTGCCGGAACCGGCTTTGATATCGAACAGTTCATGGCTTCACGAGGTTTCAGCACAAATCAAGAGACAGACGAAGACGTCGAAGAAACGAGCACGAGCAGCTCAACCACTCAAACCACCAGAAGCAGTGTCGAAGTCACGTCAGTTGCCAGCGACACGGATGGTCCATCGGTGGATGTGCAAGGCGAAGGGAATTTCAGTGCTGGAGGATCAGCAACAGTCGATGATGTAACTGCAGAAGATGCGGATTCAGGAACCATCGCCATCCCCGGTACAGAAGTGCCCATCGTTTCCAGAGTCCTCGATGAAGGCACGGTCGTGTGCGACGATGCGGGCGGTATGGAACTCAGCTCCGATAATTTCGTCTTTGACTTTGGCCCCAACGTGCGAACGGAATCCGGGTCAACGATCAGCAGCGCCAGTATCAGATCGGTCGCCAGTTCAGAGAGCGGCCTGACCGTCGAGGTCTTGGCCATGGAAGGTGACGTAGAGCTGTTCGGAACCGTCAGCATGAATGGCGAAACGCAAAGCATCGCCTTCAGCACGTCAGCGGCAGATTCTTCCGATGTGACATCGTTCTGTGGATCCGAATTCTTTGATGAGTTCATATTCTGAACGCGGTGAGAGGGGTCTCTATGACCCCTCTCACTGTAATTCCAAGTCAGACAACCCAACCAAGGATCTTCAGATAGGTGAAGTCAGTTTGCCCGCTGTCCGGTAATCGCCACTTGCGGCAATGAGAGGGGGAGCTCATTGCGCTGCGTGGTTTTGAACTCGACGCCTGCAGGACGATTTGTGCTTTTCAGGGATCAAATCATCAGCCTTCAGGATAAGCGGCACGACTGCCTCTGACACATGCACAAATCGGATCAAAAATATCCTGCCATGCAGGGAGCATCCACAAAGGATGTTCGCCGAACCTGCGACGTGGCCGTGTGGAGACCCGAAAACAGCGTTTTCTTTGTGCTGACGTCGAGCCCATCGCGACGACTTTCCGCAAGGCGGAGATGACCGATCAATCCAAAGCGGGCAACACAAGGCCGGTTGTCATTTTCGGACTGGGAAGTTATACGTATCAAACAAAAGTTTGTTGTATCTGCTGCTTAGGCATATTGCCTACCAAAGTAGACGACATTCCTGCATCAAGAAAATTTAACTGTCGCGCCCCTCGCTGAGGGTGGTGATTTTTGCGCAGATTGTCAGGGAAATCGTTCAAGGCCAGCGTATTGCGCCTCATGGTCACGATCAGGACGAGCGGCGATCATGATCGGCCAACGCAACTAAAAAACGGTGCGCGGGCAAAGCGGACCTGAGTAGATCAAATTGAAGTAGTGGGGCGGCGCTTTCTCCGTCAGAGGAACCAAAATGACTTTTCCAGAATGGACGAAACCCGGCATCTACGGTGCTGTAGGTGGTGCAATTGCGATCACGATCCTTGGATTCAGCTGGGGTGGTTGGACAACAGGCGCCACTGCTGAAGAAATGGCCCAGACCTTTGCCACTGAAGAAGTGACGAAGGCCATGGTGCCAGTCTGTCTTGACGCGTCCAAAGCTGACCCGGAGCGCGCGCCTAAACTGGCCGTCATTCAAGAAGCTTCTGCATTCAACCGCACCAAGGCCGTTATGGATGCAGGTTGGGCGACGCTACCCGGTACTGACATGCCAAACCGCGACCTCGCAAAGGCGTGCATCGCCGGGCTTGAGCTTGACGCTTGATAAACCAAAACTGGACCTGCAGTGAATTGCGTAGTGCAGGTCCAAACCACTTGAACATATCCGACAATGCCACGCTGGCGGCCGCACTTCGCATTGCTCTCTCAATCTGCGCATAGTCGTAGATCGCATCGCCCATTTTCGCAGAAACCGGATCACCGAGGTTGCCAGCGAACCAAGAGGAAACAATCAACGCCTCAATTATGGAGTGGAAACAGAATGAAGTATGAAATCAATCGCCCTCCAAAAGCTGTCATACTGGCAGCAAGCGTTGGATTAAGGCTAAACCCCCAGTTAGACGCTTGCGCAAAATGCATGTTATCTGTCGGCGGTTCCATTGTCCTAGAGCGGATGATCCGCAATTGCCTCAGCTGTGGTATATCCCAATTCGTGCTGGTTCTGGGGCACCGGTCTGACGAGATCAGGGAGTTCGTCAACAAGACATTTCGCGGCATCAGGGTCACTTACGTGCTCAATGACCGCTATCACGACAATAACGATTGCCATTCGCTCATGCTGGCGTCCGATGCCGTCGGGATCGCTGAATTTATCAAGTTTGATGCCAATATGGTGTTTGAGACCAGATTTTTGCGGACATTGCTCGACACGCAACTGCCCAATGTGCTGTGCGTTAATTACGGTGCTGCACTTACCAGGAGCGACAGAAAAGTCGTTGTCGACGAACAGATGCGCGTGGTCGAAATTGGCAAGTCCGTCACGTCCAAAACCGCGCGTGGTAAGCTGATCGGGATCGAGAAGATCAGCGCAGTCACCGGACCCCTGCTCTTTTCAGAACTGAAGCAGATGAAGAAAGGTACAGCGGGTGCAAATCTCCACTGCGGGGCCGCTTACGAGCAACTGATCAAGCAGGACATTCCTTTTCACACGTTAGACACAAAGGGATCGGACTGGACGCGAATTGATACCATCGAAGATTTTGAGGCTGCCAACGCAATGTTTGGATCACCAGTTTCAACAGTATCGCGTGACCAGCAACGAGCGTTTGATGAGGCCGCAGAGGAAACGTCGGACCCAACATGACCCTCCCGCACCAAATCACTGCGCGCCCCTTGGTGGTAAGCAGTGACGACCACAGCCACCCCTTGTCATTCCGGCATTGGATCGCTGCACTTTGAAAGGACAGACGATGGCCAAAGGTAATAAACGTGGAAATAAAGAAGCCAAGAAACCAAAACAAGAGAAAGCAAAAATCTCTGCTACAGCCAATTCACTCGCTGGCAAACCCGCGTTGGCGATTGGTGGCAAGAAGGCAAAATAACACGGGGGCGGCGTGGAACATCAACATACTCAGTTAGCCTGAAAAGTACCCATCATTGTTACGTTACATGCCCTTCAGTTCCGCGCCGCAGTTTCCCCAAAGAATACCCACGATCGAGCCAAACTGCTCTCAAGTATCATCAGCGCCACTGCTGTATTCAGGGACTTAACCATGACGAAACCAGACGAGAGCACAGCAAAAGTTCACTATATCTGCCAGACATATGTGGAAAAGAAAGTTGGGCGCGATGGGCAAGATAGCTTAAAAATCGACAAGCAATTCGAATATACGACAGCATCTGAGGCGCAAAACAGAGCCGAAAGGGAAGCCCAGTCCGAAGACTGCGCAGGCGCTGATGCCTATATCGTGAACGAGGATCCCAACACTGGAGAAGTTGAACCGCCCCGTTTTCTGATAAGGCTGGGCAAGGTTCCTGAATTTGATGAATTTTGACTGCTAAGAAACATAATCGGTAGCATCCCAGCCGGACGCATCACCGAAAGGCCGGGCCATGCGCCCAGACAGTCATTGAATGTCGTGTGCCACGTTTGACCGGTGTTACGTGATGCAGCGTGAAGCTGGGGAAAATGCTGACGCACCCCTGTGCGCGACTGGCGGCCAGCACCTGAGCGCCGGGCATGATCTCAAGATCACCACCGTCATAAGAACCAGGCTTGCTTAATTGCAAGACAAGAGTGAGCTTGCGTTTGCGCGCAACTGGCCCGTCTCCGATATCCGAATGCCACGCAAAATGGCCCCCATCTGTATCCTTGTAAATCGCCACCTGTGGGCTTTCTGCAAATTCCCGCAGATCAAAATCAAAGTGCTCAACATTGGATGCGCGCACAAGCGCGATCAACCGCTCCATCACCCAGCCCATGCCATCGACGTTGTCTATCCAAACCAATTCAGCGTTGCGCAAATTGTGATCCTGCCGCTGACCAACGAGGAGGGCTTCTTTAGTCGGGGTCTGGGCTATCGCCGCGATAATGCGTTCACATTCTCCCGCACTAAACGCACTGGGCATGGAATGGACTGCAATCATTGGTTAGCCCTTTCCAAGCAGAAGCCGCATGCACGGCTTTGAGTGAGGAATGGCGATTAAGACACCATCAGTTCTGGTTTTCTGTGCGCCTGCGATTGCGCCAAAACCATTTGCTTTATTCTTGTAGAAGACGTGCGTGGATTATACCGAACCTGAGCAATTTCTTTGCCCATCTCCCTCAAATAAGCATCCACATCCAGATTGTGTGCCTGGGTGCCCCAATCTTCGCCAATGACAAAGATATCCACGTCCACCGCTATGCAGCCTGACACATATTCCAATTCATGGTAGGGTCGAACGATGTCGACACAGCTAAGCGCTTGCAACATCTCAACGCGCTGCTCCAACGGAACGACAGGAACGTTTGGTTTGTAAAGGTTCACGACCTCATCCGACGCGACGCCGACCGCGAGAACATCACCAAGTGACTTGCAATGGTTCAGCAGAGCAAGATGGCCAACATGGAGTAAATCGAAAGTGCCGACTGTATAGACGATCATTCTACGTATTCTCCTTTTACCTGCCCACAAACAGTGCTAGCTAACGGCATCGAAATGCACGCTAACGTGAATTTTGTCGTTTAGTTTCAAACAATTAAACTGACTTAACCCCAGATTTTCTAAAATCTGGAGTTGTTTGGTGTTTTGAAGACTACGCGTTTCAAATGCACACAGAATGGGAAGCAGAGATTGCCTGTCAAAGATTGAACAGGGGCCTCATCCTCTAACTCAAAGGACCTGCCATGACAACTGAAAACGCCATTTCTCCTCAACGCCCTATTCTGTCTTACATTAAGGATCTGCCCAATATCTGTTCTCTCGCAGGATTGGGCTGCACGCTCTTGGCGATCTATTTTCTGATAACGGGTCTGTATGCCGCTGCCATGATTGGCATGATCTGGGCAGTCGCATTTGATTGGGCCGATGGGCTTATTGCCCGCAAGATGACCGGTCGCACTGGCGATGATCGCAAGTTTGGCGGCCAGCTGGACCTCTTGATTGATATCGTAAGCTATGGCGTCACACCTGCAGTTTTAGTCCTGAGCTATGCCAATTTCAGCCCGGCCTTTTTGCCGGTTGCCTTCATAATGCTCGTCTTCGGTGTGACCCGGCTAAGTTACTTCAGCACTTTTGGCCTGTCGGATGATGCAAAATACACCGGATTGGCTATTGATAACAACAGCATCCTTCTCGTCTTCATCTTTATGTTTGCAGGTTTGTTTGATCAGATGGTGTTCTCGATCATCCTCGCAGCCGCCGGCCTGTGCCTCGCAGGCTTGAATGTCTCCCAGATAAAAACGCCGAAGCTCTCCGGCAATCCCATCAACGTTGCTCTTCTTGCCGCCTATACCCTGGCAGTTTCCATTTTCTACGGATCGACGCTGTTTTAGCCCTGTCATCAATAAAAGTCGCCGTTATTTCGCCACTTAGGCGGCGCAGCATAGTTGAGTTGGAAATGCGCGACGACGACCTTGGCATCCCCGATAACGAACGCACCCATCTGATGGCACGCGGTGCCCTCCCGAAAATGAAATCGCGGCGGACAGCTGTCATTCGCTCTTGACCGCTTGCGGCAACGCAGCGGCTGCGAGTGGCTCACAGGGTGAGGTAAAGCAGGCTGGGTTTTCCGCGTACTGGCTCTACGGGTAGCGCTGCCGCTATTGGCAACAACGCTGCCGACAATCCGCTTGGGGTTGAACGGGGGGGCCGATGATAACCTTGTCAAACCTATGGAGGTATCAGAGTTGATTGCGCCGTACCGTGCCGTTTTGCGCAGACCCGGCAGCTGTTTGAGCGTGGTTCTTGAGGCCGGGTCACAGCGCCTTGATACCGCCCATCGCAAAGCACGTATGAACAGCACTCTGCTCGGCGTCGGTCGCCGAGAAGTTGACGTGCTGGAAATCCTGATGTGGCGCAAAAATAAGGTTGCGTCGCGTCGCGCCTTCGCGGAAAGCCGCTATGATCAGGACGCAGACATCACGACAAATGCGGTTGATGCGACCGTATCGCGTTTGCGGCGCAGGCTGGAAGCTTCCAAGGCAGACATCAGCATGCGGACAGTACGCGGCATTGGCTGGATGTTGCTGGATGGGAGCCACTTGCGAAGATGACGCAAAAACGCGAGCGAGGGTCCACACGCTTAAAGCGGCGACTGATATGGATTTCCGCTGCCGTGCTGGTTGCGAACATTGCTTTTGTCGCCATGTACGATGTTGCCCTCGACAGTGCGCTTTTGGGAGATGCCGTCAGTCGCGAGATCGGTTACCTTGATCAGGCCCTGCTGGCAGCGTCTGCAAACGCTGTGCGTATTCAGGATGCGGCTCCGCCTCATTTCGCAAATTATCCCAATGCCTATGGATATGTGCTGGTGGATTCACAGAACCGTCTCATCGACAGCATGAACCAAGAATTGCTCCCCACCAATCTGCTGGGAAGTCCGATTGAACTGGATGACTGGATTGCACGCGAGGCGGCTCTTGGCGAGATGGAAACCTACGCATCGCACGTCATCTTTGGGCCGGAAGGACGTTATCGCGTCTACTTTGCAATGATCGGCGATCCGGCTAACTTGATCAGAGCAGAGATTTTGGGCAAATTTTTTGACCATGTCCTGCGTCCCGTGCTTCCGACTTTGGATATCTTGATTGGTGGTGTGCTTTTGAGAATTCGCCGCGACTTGAGGCCGGTCGCGGAGGCCGCGGGCTGGGCAAGGGAAATTTCGCCCGACAAGCCATCAGGTTTATTCCAACACGATAATCCACCCGCTGAAATCAAGTATCTGACAGATGCAGTCAGCCGTGCGGTTGACAGGCTTAACAGTGAACTGGAGAGCGAAAAGCGACGTCCCGCAGAAGCCGCACACGCCTTGCGAACGCCCGTGGCAGTTCTGGTTGCGCGGTTAAGTAACCTGTCGGATGACCCAACGCTCGACCCCATGCGTGATGACGTCAAGGCACTGTCGCGAGCGGTCACTCAATACCTTTTGTCCTCGGGCGCGGATCGAATGGAGGTTGGCTAAGATGATCATGTTGACCTGAATGAGGTAGCGGAAGAAGCGGTCAAGGCGCTCACGCCGTTGGCTCTCATGAGCGGGTCGTCGGCGGCGTTCCACGCTGCACACGCGGCACTACCTCGGTGCTGACATCTGCTTTGTCGAAGTGAACCTGAAGTCGCTTCGGAAAGTCACGGTCAAGAAACGCCTGCCGCATGACCCTTCGGCACTGGACCAGTTGACCGCCCCGGCCATGCAGTTCGCCGAACAATCCCACCTCGGTCACTACGGTCGAGGGCTGAACGCGCCCTATCTGCCGGTCATACAAGTGCAACACGAAAGGATGACACTTGTTGCCCGTGCGGGCGGCGAGCGCATGACCATTGATCGTAACTTGCAGTTCTGGAACGCTAGGAATGAGGCCGCAACTTCACCCAAAATGGTTGTCGTTGAGACGAAATCAGCCTTTGGTCGGGGGATTGCCGACACGGTCCTGCGCAGCAATGGCTACCACCGCGTCGGCTCGTGCTCCAAATAACGCATCGGTCTTGCCGCACTTGGGATTGTGCCACGATTTAACAAGTTCTTGCCCGCTTTCCGGCGCCTGTTGCCACATATAACCTCCACCCAATCGGCAGAGAATCCGGCTTTTCTGGCCGCATGAGGGTTCGGCTTTTGTTACATGCCCTGCCCCACTCGGGCTACATCATCCAACGTGTTTTCTGCCGGTTATGTCTCACACCTGAGGCAAAAGAGAACACGGTGATGGCCGCGCAGGTATCGGGGCATCTCCCGCCCACTCTTTTCGGAAACGGGGTGTCAGAAGCACCCCTCCCCCAGTTCGCGCAGCGCGGCAATCCGGCAACGTTTCTCTCAGTAATGGTGACCTGTGGACCCGCCAAGCGAGGATCGCAATCACAGATGATCTGCGCGCACCGGAAGCACAACCTGCCACGCTTCACTGAATGAAATTCGGCATCAGCCAGCGTGGCAGCGCGAGAATGAGATCAGGCACAAGAATAATGATCAACAACACAAAGATCATTGGCAGCAAGATGACGACCACGTCTTTCAGCGCTTCGATCAGTCTTATTTTGCCAATCGCGGCACTGATCAACAGACAGAGCCCATAGGGCGGTGTGACCAGCCCAAACGCAAGGCTCATGATACCTATGATACCGAAATGGATCGGGTGCATCCCCACATGCTGCGTCACCGGGAATAACACCGTGCCCAGAATAATGATCGCGGGAATCGCGTCGATGAACATGCCAATCAGAAGGAACGCAAGGGCACACATGATCCCAATGCCGATGACGCCCAGACCGAGCTGGTCAATATAGGCCACCAATGTGGCAGGGATTTTGAAATAAGCCAGACACCATCCAAAGGCAGATGCGGTGCCGATGCAGAACAGCGTAATCGCGGCGAAACGCGCGCTGTCGTAAAGGATATGCGGCAGTTGGCGCGGCGTGATCGTACGATAGATAAACATGCCCAGAAACAGCGAATAAAGGACGGCGACCACCGAGGCTTCGGTCGGTGTGAAAAACCCACCAACAATCCCGCCCACGATGATCAGCGGCGTCATGAGCGCCAAGGACGCGCCAGCCGCCGCGCGGAAGAGTTCGACGAGTGTGGAGCGTGTGTGCACCGGATAGCCCCGCCGCTTGGCGTAGATATAGACCGTTACCATCTGCGAGCCCGCGATGAGAATGCCGGGGATCACACCAGCCAGAAACAGCCCCCCGATCGAAACCGACATCAGCCCACCCCAGACGATCATCAGGATCGAGGGCGGAATAATAACCCCCATGACGCTGGAACAGGCCGTGATGGCCACCGCGAAAGATGAATCGTACCCCTCTTTCTTCATCTGCGGGATCAAAAGCGATCCGATGCCCGCCGCATCGGCGGTCGATGACCCGGAGGTGCCGGCAAACAGCATGGAGACGACCACATTCACATGCCCTACCCCACCCGGCAGATGCCCAACCATCGCGCGCGCAAGGCGGATCAGCCGATCCGTTATACCAGCCGCATTCATCAGATTGGCCGCCAGCAGAAAAAACGGGACCGCCAGAAGGATGAAAGCGTTATAGCTCTTGAACATCTCGCGCATGAGCAGAACGGGCGTCAGGCGGTCCTCGATGAAAAAGACCGGCACCACGGCCAGCCCCAGCGCAAAGGCAACTGGCACGCGCAGCGCAACAAGAATGCCAAAAGTGCCAAACAGAATGGCAGCGACTTCACCCGGCCCCATCGACCATTCCCTTTTTGAACACTTGAAAATCATCGAATATGCGCTCAACGGTAAATATCGTCCACGTGCCCCCCGCGATGGGCCAGGCGACATAGATCATCCACATGGGCAGTCCGGATATTTCGGACTGTTGTCGTGCGCCGAGCACAAAGAAATCGCGCCCCCACCACAGAAACGACAGCGCCATCACAAGGATGGACAAGTGCACAAACAATTTGGAGGCGAACTCGATATGCCGGTTCTGGGTATGGGGCAACACATCAACGTCGAAATGGGTGCCGTCCCGAACGGCGATCATCGCACCGATCAGGATGATCCAGACAAAGCAGAAACGCGCGATCTCTTCCGTCCAGATGTAACGCGGTACCATTCCGGTGTACCGGCTCAGGATCTGCATCGTCACCGGAACGATCAGCGCGGCCATCAACAGAGTGATAAGGAACTTCAGAAGGCGATAATAGCCTTCGAGAAACATACGCATGGCGCGTCTCGTTTTGTCTGAGTGGTGGGCGGGTTCCGCGTCACGAGGACACGGAACCCGGATATAGATCAGTTTACAGCTTCAATCGCTTCTAGGACGTCAGTCGCGCCCAGTTCTTCGGCATATGACCGCTTCACAGGACCGGCGAGTTCCAAAAGCTTGTCGCGCTCCGTAAACTCATGGGTTTTGAGCAAGCCTGCAGATTCCATCGCCGACAGTTTTTCGCTGTCCTGACCGCTTTCAAGATCGCGGCCCAGCTTGCCACCAGCCTTGCCCGCTTCCATCACGCAGGCCTGTTCTTCTGGCGTCAGCCGCTCAAACGTCGCGTTTGAGAATGCAATTGGCCTGACGGTGATGGCATGCCGTGTCAGCGAAATCTCTGGACCAACCTCGTAGAACTTCATCTGTTCGATGCCTGCCGCCTCGTTCTCGGCCGCGTCGATTACGCCGGTCTGGATGGCGTTATAGACTTCGCTATAGGCGATGACCGAGGGGGCCGCCTTGATGGCTTCGAAGATACGGGTCTGGATCGGTGCTCCCATGACGCGCATTGGCAGCCCTTGGAGTTCTTCCATCGTGGTCACGGGCTTGTTCACGATCAGGTTGCGCGTGCCACCGCCCGCGTAGCCGATCAGCCGCACATCCGCCTGCTGCAGAACGTCCGCGGCGAGCGGAGCAAGAGCATCCTGTTCCATTACGGCATTCCAGTGATCCAGATCACGAAACAGGAACGGCATGTCCATCAAGGGCGCTTTCTGCGAGAAAGTCGACATATGCGATGGGCTGACAATGGCGTAATCCACCGCGATGCCCTGGCTCATGTTTTCAAAATAATCCTTCTCCAGCCCAAGCTCTGAATTCAGGTGCAGATCAAAGGTGAGCGAGCCACCGGAACATTCGCCCGCGACGCGCTCGAACTCCCGCAATGCTTTGGTAAAGGCGTGAGATTCGTCGAACTGCACAGCGCCCACAAGTTCGGTCGCCGACGTCGTCGTGGCCCCCGATGCCAATGCAATGCATGTTGCTACAGCCAAGTATTTCATACAATCCTCCCAGTTTTCTGGCGGCTACTAGACGGCCGCCCGGAGACTACAGTATGGTTTGAGTCTGACCGTATACGCAACAACTGTTTATTTACCAAAGTCCTTTGCAGCCGAAAGTAATCTGGACCTGCGAGGGTCTGTCAGGAGTCCCTTCATGTCGGAACATGCTTTGAGAATACCCGAGTTCAAAGGCAAACGCATTCTGATTACTGGCGCATCAACCGGCATCGGAGCGGCGCTGGCAGGGGCATTTGCATCACAAGGGGCACATGTCGGTGTGCATTACAATTCAAGCAGTGAAGCTGCGGAAACCGTGGCGCGCAACATAGAGGCTAAAGGCGGCACAGCGCATCTGATCCGAGCGGATGCGTCAGACAGTGCGGCGATGGGCGCTGCGGTTGAAGCCGCCTCAGCGGCGCTCGGCGGCCTTGACGGGCTCATCAACAATGCCGGTGGCATGGTCAGGCGGGTTGCCTACACCGATGTGACCGACACAGATTACGACGACATCATGGATTTAAACGCCCGTTCAATCCTTGTGGCCTCCAAGGCTGCCTTCCCCCATCTAAAGGTGAACGGCGGTTTCGTCATACATACATCCTCGATTGCAGCCAGAAACGGCGCGAGCAACGGTGCCGGGCTTTATGGCTCGTCAAAGGCATTCGTTTCAAACGTCACCCGGGGTATGGCCAAAGAATGGATCGCCCATGGTATCCGGGTGAACGCGGTCGCGCCCGGTGTGATTGATACGCCATTTCATGAACGCTACTCGACCGCAGCGCAGATGGACGCGATGCTGGCAACCATTCCGCAAGGGCGTTTGGGAAGCGCTAAGGACTGCGTAGGCGCATACCTCTTTCTGGCGTCAAATCGTCTGGCGGGATATATCATTGGCCAGACGATCGAAGTGAACGGCGGACAGCTTATGCCTTAACCGGCAGCGCAAAACCGCATGGGTGATGGATGCCGCTGCGTATGACGCGTTGAATCAGTTTGACGACCCGACCGAAAAAAATTAGCCGTTTATGCACCAGGGGCGCTGAAAAGCTGAGACGTACCCTTCGAACCTGAACCAGATAGTGCTGGCGGAGGGAGGTTGTATGTCTACTTGTGCTGCATACATCGCACCTCTTTTTGCTTGCAAAAAGAGGAAACACAATGGCCCCACATGACCTGCTGACTGCGCTGCGCAACCAGAATCCTTTGGTGCACTGCATAACGAACTACGTGGCGATGAATGTCGCGGCAAACGTCGTTTTGGCAGCGGGTGCATCACCCGCCATGGTCCATGCGCCCGAGGAAATCGCCGAATTTACACCTGTTTGCGGCGCGTTGACGATCAATATCGGAACACTGTCAGCGCCTTGGCAGGCCAGTATGGTGGCGGCGGCAACGGCGGCCAATGCGCAGAATATCCCGTGGGTTCTGGATCCTGTTGCGCACTTCATCTCCGATTATCGCAAACGTGCAGCGCAGCTTCTGGTCGCACAACGCCCTACGATCCTGCGCGGCAACGCATCTGAAATTCTGGCACTGGCCGGGGAAGCAGGGGCTGGGAAAGGGGCCGACAGCGGGGACAGCGTAGAGGCCGCTCAGGGGGCTGCCAAATCGCTTGCGACCCAGTTTGGGTCGGTCGTCGCGATCACCGGCCCCGTTGATTATCTGACCGATGGCACCCGCGAGGCGCAGGTTTCGGGCGGCTCGCCCCTGATGCCGCAGATTACCGCTCTGGGCTGCTCTCAGACCGCATTGATGGGCGCATATGCAGCCACAGGTCCGGCTTTCGACGCGGCGCTCGCCGCCCTTGCGCATTTCAAAGTCGCAGGCAGTGCCGCTGCAAAGCGCGCCGAGGGGCCGGGCAGCTTTCAGGTCCATTTCCTTGATGCACTTGCCAACACACAGCCCGCTGATTTGGCACAGGTCATCGGATGACGGGCCAGTTGAAAGATCACTTGCGGCTCTATCTGGTGACCGACCCGCAGCTTTGTGCGCAAACAGGCATCGTGGAGACCGTGCGCCGTGCGGTGGCGGGTGGGGTGACGATGGTGCAACTGCGCGCCAAACACGCCACCACCGCGCAGCGCATTGACCTCGCGATGGCGCTCAAGGCCGCCTTGCAGGGCCCCGGCGTTCCGCTCGTCATCAATGATGATGTTACTGCCGCAGTCGCCGCGGATGCAGATGGCGCGCATATCGGTCAGGGCGATATTGCGCCGGACAAAGCCCGCGCGATGCTCGGCCCCGACAGAATTCTGGGTCTGTCGTGCGAAACGCCGCAGACCGTGCGCGACGCGGACCCGGCCTATGTGGATTACCTTGGGCTGGGCCCTGTTTTTGGCACGGATACGAAAACCGACCACGCGCAGCCCACGGGTTTTGACGGACTGGCCGATCTGATCGCGCTGTCGTCTTTGCCGAATGTCGCGATTGGCGGCCTCAAGCCCGACCATATAGATGGTGTGCTTGCCAGCGGAGCGGATGGCATGGCCGTCGTTTCAGCCATCTGCGGTCAGGCCGACCCAAAGGCGGCGGCGCGCGCATTTCACTCCTTCAAACCGGAGCACAAAACATGATCCCAAACTTCCTGAGTATCGCAGGTTCTGACCCCTCCGGAGGCGCGGGGGTTCAGGCCGACATCAAGGCAATTTCAGCCAATGGTGCCTTTGCCATGGCGGCCATCACGGCGTTGACTGCACAGAATACGCAGGGCGTGACTGGTATTCATCCGGTTCCGCCCGCGTTCGTCCAAGCGCAGATCACAGCCATCTTTGCCGACATCCGCGTCGATGCGATCAAGGTCGGTATGATTGCCAATGCTGAGATCGCAGCCGCTGTGGCAGATGCGTTGCAGGGGCACAGCGACATCCCCATCGTGCTTGATCCGGTGATGATTGCCAAAGGGGGTGCCGCGCTGCTGGAGCCGGAGGCGGTGGATACCCTGCGCGCGTCCTTGTTGCCGATGGCAACCGTCCTGACGCCAAACCTGCCCGAAGCCGCTCATCTGCTTGGTATGGCCATCGCCACAACACGCGACGAGATGGCCGCGCAAGGCGCTGCACTTTGCGCCCTTGGTGCCAAGGCGGCACTGATCAAAGGCGGGCACCTTGACGAGCCTCACAGCCCTGATTGCCTTGTCACCGCAGAGGCCGTGACATGGTTTGACGCAAAGCGGGCCGACACATCAAACACCCATGGCACCGGCTGCACGCTGTCATCGGCCCTGGCCGCGCAATTGGCCAAAGGACTGCCCCCCGCCGCTGCCACAGCTGCCGCCAAATCCTATGTCGCACAGGTCATTGCGCATGCAGACGCCTTGTCCGTGGGTACCGGCCACGGGCCGACGCACCATTTCGCATCCCTTTACGCGCAATGAAAGTGAATGACCTATAAAGTCTTTACACTGTGACACCATCCTGCACTTCGTTGTTACCAGACAAAACGCGGGCCACCTTGCACAGATCAGCAACACCGCAAGAGATGGGGCCGCACTATGACCGGTTCTGTGTATGGGGAGACCTTTTCGCTCTGGCGTGCAGGATGCCCTGAACCCTGTCAGGCATATACCCACAATGATTTCGTGGAAGGGCTGCGAGATGGATCGCTGCCGCGCGCCGCGTTTCTGCATTACCTTGTTCAGGACTACGTGTTCCTCGTTCATTTCGCGCGGGCGTGGTCAAGTCTGAGACGCTGGATGAGATGAAGTATGGTGCCAGAACCGTTGTTGCCTTGGTCAATCACGAGATGGCCCTTCATGTGCAAACCTGCGCAGCCGAAGGCATTGATGAAGCAACGCTATATGCCGCCCGTGAAGAATTCGAGAACCTTGCCTATACCCGCTACGTCATGGACACGGGGCTGCAGGGGGATTTGCTTGATCTGTTGGCTGCACTCGCACCCTGTTTTTTCGGCTATGGCGAAATCGGAACACGACTGGCCGCAACAGCCGCCCCCGACACGCCCTATGGCGACTGGATCGGCACCTAAAGCGTCATGCGAAAAACCTGAATCACGTAACGCTGCCTGAAATCAAAGATTTCAACGCGTTACGTGATACTTGATGTTTCAGGCATTTCGTCAGACGCTCTATGCCGATGCTGGTTATCAGAAGGCTATGACTTCGGTGGGCGTCTTGATCGATGCGGCGGTGACACGCCGTTTGGGGCCTCATCCGAGTGCTTCGCCACGATGGCCACAGTTACAAGCCCGCTTTGCCACCGCCACCCGGCTGGAAATCGGTTTTTGGGATATGGGATTGCGCGGCGCATGAACAACGCACGCGCCCTTTGCCGAGCCATGCCGCCTGCCCTCGCGGGGCAGCTGGCAGTTGCGCAGATCGCCGGGTCCTGCGGGATCAGTCAGGCTGATCCGTCAAATCGGAGTCCAGCACGCTTTGCGCGGTGGCCTCGTCTATCACCAGATGGGTCGCGAGCTTCCCAAGCAAGGCAGCCCGGATGGCGGCTGTTTTATGCAGACCTCCGGCCACACAAATGCGACGCGGGATCGCGTGTAAATTCTCCAGCGTCGCGCCAATCAGCTGGTCATGCACCGGCGAGCGCACTTCATTGCCGTCGGCATCTATGAAAAGCCCCATGATGACGGCCAAAGCGCCGTCTGCCTCTACAGCGCTCAGCGTCTCAGCTTTATGCACATTATGGGTGGAAATTGTCGAACCCGCGCCCAATTCGCCGACACCGAACAAAGCGGTGGAGGCGTTGCGGATCACCTCGAATTGGGCCGCAATCGAGGGTTCCGCCATCAGGCTGGCTTTGACTTCGGCGTTGGAAACGACTGCAGGGGCAAGGATGTTGACGCATTTGGCGCGCAAGCGATTGGCCAACAGAGACGAGCACAGTTCGGGTGAAAAATCACTGGCCATACCGTCCGGGCTGGCCACCAGTTGGCATACCGTGATGTCATCCAACCGCGTATGCCCGGGCACGGATTGCGCAACGGCAGCGACGGTGCGCCCCCAGGCCACGGCAAGCGTTTCCCCGTCCTTCAGATTGCCAACCAGCATGATAGAGGCGGCACGGCCCAGCCTTTTCAAATCATCGGCGCCTTCCAGCGAGGGAATGATAAGGGCCTCTTGCAGACCAAAATGATCTGCCATCTGACGGGACAAGGCCACATGTGAGGCGACGGTCGTGTCAATTTCGATCTTAACGAGGCCGCGTTCTTTCGCCTCGGCCAACAGTTTGATGACAGTCACACGCGACGTGCCCAACCGGTCGGCGATTTCTTTCTGTGTCAGTTCATCAACATAATAGAGCCATGCCGCCCAAACAGCCGCATCGGAAAACTCAACTGGTTTTTTCAAACGTTTCATATGCGCAGTCAATTCTAGTAGCGACGAGGAACACTCTTGACCCACCCCAGCTATTAGCACAACTCAGATACACATGTATATTTGTAATTTACATTTGTAAATTTGCTGCTACTTTATGCCGACTTTCGGACACCGATCCAGCAATGGGAGCAGCAACGCCATGGACTTAGCGGAAATGGACAGCCGCAACTGGACGACCTTGATCGACGATATCGTTGCAGGTGACTTCTATGATGCCGAGGCTGGCAAGAAGGTTTCCGTCCCCTACGAGTCCATCGTCTTCAGGGAGAGCCTTGACGGGATGGAACAAGTGCTTGTTGGCAGGCTGAAGCTTGGAGAAAAGCTCGCTGTTGTTGCCGATGAGAACACGTATGACGTATTGGGCGGGCGCGTCGCGCGCGCACTCAAACCCATCGGCGGCGAGGCGGCAATCGTTCTGAAAAACCCCCATGCGGACATGCAGACGGCAGCCGCACTGGCGGACCAACTCAAAGGATACGACAGCGTCATCGCGGTCGGCTCAGGCACCCTCAATGACCTGTGCAAATACGTCACCGCGCAGGACGGGCGGCGCTATGCTGTGTTTTCCACTGCGGCCTCGATGAACGGATATACGTCAACCACGGCCAGCATGACACTGGACTCCGGCTTGAAGGTTTCGCTGCCAGCGCAAGCCCCGGCCGGGTTCTTCGTGGATATGGCTGTCTCTGCGGCGGCACCCTCGCATCTTAGCGCATCGGGGTTTGCCGATTGCGTTGCCCGCTCGGTGGCGCAGGTGGATTGGTGGATGTCGCACCGTTTGCTCGGCACGCTCTATCGCTCCGTACCGTTTGACATCCAGATCGCGGATGAAATCGAATTGAACAAATGTGCCCATCTTTTGCCGCAGGGCGATATCGAAGCGACGGCACGGCTTTATCGCGTGTTGACGCTCTGCGGGCTCGGCATCGGATTTATCGGCATGTCCAATCCCGGTTCCATGGGCGAACATCAGATCTCGCACTACATTGATTGCTTTGCAGGGGCGCGGCATCCCGGCACGCTGCATGGGCAACAGGTGGGTGTGGCCAGCCTGACCATGGCACGCATTCAGCAGGGACTTCTGGCGCAGGATAGCGCACCGGTGATGAAACCGACGCCAATTGATACCGAAGGGATGAAAAAGCGCATGGGCACCGCCGCCACCGACTGCATCGAACAACTGCGGCGCAAGGCACTGGACGGTGACGCCTTGGACGCGGTCAATCACAAACTGGCCACCCTATGGCCTGAGCTTCAGCGCGAGTTACGCCAATTCATGATCCCGGTCCAGGAGATGGAGAAGCTGCTCGCGGATGCAGGCGCGCCAACGACCGCTGCGGACCTTGGAATTGACCTTGAATTTTACCGCGAGGCCGTGCGCCATGGACATGAGATGCGAGACAGGTTTTCCTTTGTCGATATCGCCGCTAATGCCGGTCAGCTTGAGCAATTCATCGCGATCCAGACGTAAGCCATTTCAGGGGAGGGTAAGATGAGCACAAAACCATTGGTCGCAATTACGGGCGCCAGCTCCGGTATCGGGGCCGCCGTGGCGAAAACCTTTTCGGATTCCGGGCATCCTGTCTTGTTGATGGCGCGCCGCCTTGACCGGATGGAGGCGCTGAACCTGCCCAATGCGGTGTGTTGCGAGGTTGACGTGCGTGACCGTGCCCAGATCCGGGCGGCCGTCGAAAAGGGCGAAGCCGCATACGGCCCCGTCGATATGATGTTCTGCAACGCCGGTATTGCGCGGCTCGCTGATATCGGCACACAGCCCCCCGAAGAATGGGATGAGATGATCGACATCAACACCAAGGGTGTGATGAACGCGGTGCATGCCGTGATGTCGGACATGATGGAGCGCCGCGCAGGCACGCTGTTCATGATGAGCTCGATTGCCGGGCGCAAGGTCTATCCGGATCATACGGTCTATTGCGGCACCAAGTTCTTTGTCCACGCGGTGTCGGAATCCTTGCGCGAATATCTGTCCGATTACGATGTGCGGGTCATCGTTCTGTCCCCCGGCATCATCGAAACCGAGGTCCTTGGCGCGGTGAATGACCCCAATACGCTCAAGGCCTATCAGGACAACAAGAA
This sequence comes from Roseobacter sp. OBYS 0001, assembly GCF_019654895.1. Classification (NCBI taxonomy): domain Bacteria; kingdom Pseudomonadati; phylum Pseudomonadota; class Alphaproteobacteria; order Rhodobacterales; family Roseobacteraceae; genus Roseobacter; species Roseobacter sp. OBYS 0001. The sequence goes on along the minus strand of NZ_BPES01000013.1, from coordinate 61,952 downwards.
AAAGATCGGCGGCGGGATCGGCCCGGAGCATGTGGCATCCATCATGTTGCACAGCTATCAGATGCCACAAAACGCTCTGATCCAGGAAATTTGCATCACGCCAACGCGGCAAAAGTTCTGAAACCAAGGGAGAGATAATGTCGCAGAGACATACGCGCAGGCGGTGCGTCAGCGACTGTTGGAAACGATGCGGCGAGGGTTATGACAGAGCATCCTGAAATCAAAGACTGTGTGATTGGAATCGATTCATCGACCACCGCGACCAAGGCGATTGCATGGACGCGTGAGGGAAAGTTCGTGGCCGAAGGGCGGTGTCCCATCGCACTTTCCAATCCCAAACCGGGACATTTTGAACAAGACGCGCAATACTGGTGGCTGAGCACGAAAGAGGCGCTGCGCGAGGTGACGGGCCAGATTGATGCGCGCCGCGTTGCAGCCGTTGCGGTTTCAAATCAACGCGAGACCTTTTGCGTTTTTGGCGCGGATGAAAAACCACTACTGCCCGGAAGCCTTTGGCTCGATGAACGCGCGACAGGCCAGCAGCGCAGCTTTGCCGCAAAATACGGCGCGGAGAAAATTCGCGCGCTCTCCGGCAAGCCGGTGGATGTCATTGTCCCGATCTATCGCATGCTGTGGATCGCCGAAAACCACCCGGATATCTATGCCCGGATCCGCCATTTCGCGGATGTGAATTGCTTTATCACCCGCAATCTGACCGGGCGTTGGGCTACGTCGCTGGCCTCGGCCGACCCGATGGGCATGGTGGATATGAAACACGGGTGCTGGTCGCACGAACTGCTGGACGCGGCGGGCATTGACGCGGCGATCCTGCCTGACTTGTATCGCCCCGGTGCAGTGATCGGACCTCTCACGGCGCAAGCCGCAGAGGCAACCGGGCTGCCTGCGGGTATTCCGGTCGTCGCGGGCGGCGGGGATGGTCAATGCGCCGCCACTGGCACCGGAACCGTTGAACCCGGCATCGCTTATATGAACCTCGGCACGGCGCTGGTTGCGGGGTGTTATTCCCCGGAATATGCCCATTCGCAGGCGTTTCGCACGGAAATTGCAGTCTCCGGAGAAGGCTACATCTATGAAACACTGCTCAAGGCCGGCACTTTCCTGATCGACTGGATGACAGAGCAGTTGGCGCAGGTCAGAAAGGAAGATCAGACAGCCTTTCTGAACGCCCTCGAAAAAGAAGCACAACAAAGCCCGATCGGCGCGAACGGCCTGATCGTGCTGCCCTATTGGCAGGGATCGATGACGCCAAACTGGGACAGCGATGCGCGTGGGGTGATCGCCGGTCTTTCCGGGTCGACGCAAACCGGCGACATTTACCGCGCCATACTCGAAGGCCTCGCACTTGATACGGCACTTGCGTTTGACAAAGCGCGTGAGGCGACGGGCCGTCGGTTGAACAAGGTTGTCGCGATTGGCGGTGGCTCCTCTTCTGATCTGTTTCTTTCGATCATGGCCGACGCGTTGAATGTTGAGGTGCTGCAATCAGATGTCCGTGAAGCATCCTCGCTTGGGGCCGGAATGGCAGCAGCGCATGGGGCCGGATGGTATCCAACCCTGTCAGAGGCCTCTCTTGCCATGAAAGGCGAGATCGTTAAAACCGTGCAGCCCAACCCCGAACGCGTCAAACGCTACGAAGCATTGCGCGGGCACTATGAAAAACTGTGGCCGCTGCTGTCCGACTGGAACGCCGGGTTGCGCAAGTTCACTGAGGAACAACAATGAGTTATGCAGCAGTCCTGTCCACCGAGGCCGCCTTTGATCGATATGAGCAGGTCCGGGATCGCTTGCCGGGCGGGCAGTTCTGCGCAACACCACAGGCCTGCCGCACGCTCGAAGATGTCGCACCGCATGTGGACGCCTTTGTACTGGATGCCTTTGGGGTCCTGAATGTGGGGGCCACTCCCATTCCCGGTGCGGTCGATCGCATCGCGCAATTGCGCGCCATGGGCAAACGGCTGATCGTGCTGACCAATGCCGCGAGCGACGATCATGCCTTTGCCGTGGCCAAGTTCCGGGGTCTGGGGTTTGATTTTTCCGCCGATGAGATCGTGACCAGCCGCGATGTCTGCGTTCAGAATATCCAAGCGGACTTACCAAAGGGACGCTGGGGCGCCGTGTGCAAGGCAAGCGACACGTTAGAGGACATTGATCTGGATATCGTGGCTTGGACGGCGGACACGCAGCCCGCGGTGGATGGTTTTCTAATGCTGTCCAGCGAGCGCATCGATGACGCGCTTATGCAGGCGTTGGAACAGGCTCTGCTTGCCCAAAAGCGCCCGCTTGTCTGCGCCAACCCCGATCTTGTGGCCCCGCGTGAAACCGGACTTAGTTGCGAGCCCGGCTTTTTCACCCATGCGCTGGCAGATCGCACCGGCGTTGTGCCGCAGTTTTTCGGCAAGCCTTTCGGGAACGCCTTTCAGGCGGTCATGGAACGCCTCGGCGCGGTCTCACCAGACCGCGTGGCCATGGTCGGTGACACTTTGCACACAGACGTGTTGGGCGGCGCTGCGGCGGGGATGAAAACCGTGCTGATTGAGGATCACGGGCTGTTCTCAGGTCACGACGTCGGCGCTTACATGCGCAGGTGTGGTATTCGACCCGACTTTGTCTGCCCGACGACCTGATCCCCCTTACCTGTGACAAAACCATATGCCACGAAAGGCCGCGATCTCACCTGTGAAGCGGCAGGTGAGCAGCGCAAAGCGCACCGTGCTAAATATGGTACAGGCTGTACGCTCAGACCATTCTTTACACATGTAAACTACCTCTTTTTTTTTGTTTTTTATTGGTATAGGGTTTCAAGGGGATAGCTTGGTCTCAGGTTGGATATTGTCTTTGTGTTTTCTTCTTCGAATGCGCTGCACATAACGGGCTTCGACAAGGGTTGACTAAAAAACAGTGCCAGACACCAAGGTAAGGGAGGACATTCAGATGAGTTTGCGCGAAAGCCACACTGCCATGGCCATCGCTTGGGTCCTTCCGGGAGGCCGCTGATTGTGAGCACGGTGACACCATCAGCCGATGAGAGATCAGACAACCGTCTGCGCATGCCGCGGTGGCTGACGTCTGAACATCCGCTGCCCTGGCTGTTCCCGTGCATTTCGCTGCTTCTGGTGTTCGGGCTTTATCCGATCCTCTATTCGCTGTGGCTGACGATGTACAAACGCAACCCTGCGACGCGGGTCGAGACCTTTGACCCCGCGTGGAACTGGTCGCGGCTCTGGGCAGATGAACGGGTTTGGGATGCGCTTCAGGTGACCCTGACCTATACATTCTTGGCCATCATCTTGCAGCTGACGCTCGGCATGCTGATTGCGCTCTTGCTGGACACGGATCGCAAGGGGTTTGGCATTCTGCGCGCCTTGATGACACTGCCGCTGGTGGTGCCCCCTGCTGTCACGGGTATGATGTTCCTGCTGATGTATGACGGCTCGTTCGGTGTGATCAGCCATGCGCTCTATGATCTCGGCATCATATCGAAAGACGCACCGCTTTTGGCGACAGGCTCTACCGCGCTGTTGGCCGTAATCATCGTGGATGTCTGGCAATGGACGCCGTTCATGGTGCTGATCATGCTGGCAGGCTTGCGCGCCCTGCCCAAAGACCCCTTTGAGGCCGCCGCAATTGATGGGGCGACGGATGTGCAGGCGTTCTTCAAGCTGACCCTGCCCATGATGTCCAAAATCATTGCACTGGCCGTCCTTATTCGGGGCATCGACCTGTTCCGCGTCTTTGACTACGTCAAGGTGATGACGGACAGCGGACCCGGCACCGCCACCGAAACCCTGACGGCCTACACCGGAACGATCTATTTCAAGAGCGCGAATTTCCCATTCGCCTCCACAGTTGCGATCTTTACGCTCTTGGTGGTGCTGATCGTTGCCAATGTCTTCATTAAAGTCTTCAAGGTACGCTTTTGATGGAACAGTCACGGCCCTTCATCATCGCGCGCTACGTTGCTGCCATTTCTATCGTATTGGTCTTTCTGTTCCCGATCTTCTGGTTCGCGCTGACCTCGATCAAACCGATTTCGGCGGTTTTCGACAAAGATGGCGTGATCTGGTTTGATTTTGTGCCGACGATGGAAAACTACCGCGTCACTCTGCTCGGCGAATCCTCGATTGATGTGAACCAGAACACCCGGTCGGATTTCGGCACCAGTGGTGGCAATTCCTATGACGGGCGCGGCTCAATCCTGTCGTCGATCATCGTCGCCGTCGGCTCGACCGTTCTGTCGGCGGGGATGGGGATGCTTGCCGCTTACGGCTTGTCCCGCATGAGCTTCCGGGGCTCGCAAGGCCTGTTGAACTGGGTGCTGTCACAGCGGTTTCTGCCCCCCATCGCGATCATTATCCCCTTGGTATTCATCTTTCACGACATGGGCCTGCGTGACACCTATGTGGGGCTGATCATCGCCCATACGCTGATCAATATACCCATCGCCGTGCTTTTGATGAAATCCTTCATCGACGACATTCCGGTCGATATCGACCATGCCGCCATGATCGACGGTGCGACGCGCTGGCAGGTGTTCTGGAAAGTGATCCTACCGATGTCAAAAGGCGGTCTGGCGGCCACCGCGGTGCTCTGTTTCATTTTCTCTTGGACCGAATTTCTTCTGGCCCTGTTCCTTACAAGTTCGATCCGCACGATCCCGGTGAAAATCACCACCTTCGTGACATCCACGGGAAGCGAATGGGGATATATTTCGGCGCTTGGGACATCGGCCATCATACCGGGCTTTATCTTCATCCTGCTCGTTCAGAACCATCTGGTGCGCGGGCTGACGATGGGGGCAATCAAGGACTGATCTTTCTAACCCTCATCCGAGGGCAAAATACGGCTCAAATCATATCAGGGAGGTATCCAAATGAGCTTCAGGACCCACGACAAGCAGCGCTTCATCATAGACAGCGCCAATGACTTCACGAATAAACGCATCTCGAAACGGGATTTTCTGCGCAAAATGGGCATGGCAGGTATCGGCATGTCGGCCTTCGCTGCGGGATCGCTCGGCGGTTTCCGCTCGTTTGGCAACATGGCAATGGCCGATGCCCACGGGGAGACGCCGGAGGATGTGGCAAATTTCCTGCGTGAAGCGGGCAAGCCCTTCGCCGGCACCACAATCCGCTACACGTCGGAATCAACACCGCCGACCGTTGTTCTGAACCAGCTGAAATCCGAGTTCACAGAGCTGACCGGAATCAATGTGGAAATCGAAATCGTTCCACTTGAGCAGGTTCTGGCCAAGGCGACACAGGACGTTCAGGGCCAGCTTGGCACCTATGACCTTTATTACCTTGATCAGGCATGGACTGCGACCTTCTCGCGCGACACGATTGATCCGCGTGAGTATTATGCGGACAAGCCTGACCTTGCCATGCCGGGCTTTGATTTTGATGACTTCTCGGAGCCATTGGTCGAAGGCATCAGCCTTTATCAGGACAAGTGGATCGGCCTTCCCTTCGACATTCCGATCTTCACGCTGATGTATCGCAAGGACATCCTTGAAAAGCACGGCATTGCCGTTCCAAAAACCTATGAAGATTTCACACAGGCTGTGGAACTGATCACCGCGGCGGAGCAGGAAAACGGTATTTACGGCACCGGGCTGCAGGCAAAATCTGGTCACTATTCTCTGGAATGTGACTGGTCACAGGCGGTCTGGGGCCATGGCGGGTCGATATTCGACGCGGACAAGATGTTCTCGGGCAATGACGCCGCAGGCATCGAAGGGCTGGAGTGGTACATGAACCTGTTGGCAAATGCGCCAGCGAACTCCGTCGCCGCGACATGGGATGGCCAGTGGCAGATGGGTGCTTCGGGTCAGATCGCGCTCTGCCAGTCGTGGGCCGAATTCTTCCCCGGCTGGAACGCGGACGATTCCGCCGTGAAAGGTCTTTGGGAGATGACGACCCCACTTCAGGGCCCGTCCACCCTGCGCGGTCGCGATGCGGTTGGCTTTGGTGAGATTCCAAACTGGGGCCATCAGGGTGGATCCTCGATCGCCCTGTCGCGTTATTCCAGCAACATCGATGCCGCATGGTTGTTTATGCAGTGGGCCTGCTCCAAGGACATCATGACACGCTGCACGCTCGCGGGTGGCTTTGCCCCGATGCGCACATCGTCTTACAACGATCCACGCATTCTGGAGCGCCAGAACCTTGAAGGGTCCGGCACCACCCGCCACCTCGGCACGGTTCTTGAGACGATCAACAACTACATGGCGTCCGAGCCGGACATGGCGATCTGGGCCGGTCTTGCGAACAATGAAATCCCGACCGAACTGGGCAAATTGCTCACCGGTCAGGACTATGACGGCAATGCCAAGGCCTGCATGGATCAGATCGCAAAACTGGTTGATCAACAGGTCGCCGAAGCAGAGCTTCGCTAAGTCTCTCAACCATGAAAAGCGCCGCCGCCTTCTCGGGCGGCGGCGTGTAAGTTGAATACGTCAAGGCAGCAGCGGATACGGCATGCTTTGGCAAGTAACCAAGTGGGCACAGATATGGCGTCAGTGACAATCGCAGACCTGAAAAAGACCTATGGCAATGTTGCGGTCCTGCACGGCATCAATCTGGATATCGAAGACGGCAAATTCGTCGTCCTTCTGGGGCCTTCGGGGTGTGGTAAATCCACCCTTCTGCGCATGATTGCCGGCTTGGAAAGCATCAGTTCAGGCGATGTAAATATCGCGGAGCGGCGCGTGAACGGTGTGCATCCCAAAGACCGCAATATCGCCATGGTGTTCCAGAATTACGCCCTTTATGCGCATATGAAAGTGCGCGACAACATGGCGTTTTCCATGAATCTGAAAAAGATGGACAAGGCCAAAATTGACGAAAGGGTCGCCTGGGCCGCTGGTATCCTGTCGCTGGAACCCTATCTGGACCGCTATCCCAAAGAGCTTTCGGGCGGGCAACGCCAGCGTGTCGCCATGGGCCGCGCGATCGTACGCGACCCTGACGTGTTTCTCTTTGATGAGCCTTTGTCCAACCTTGATGCCAAATTGCGCGTTCAGATGCGCACTGAGATCAAAGAGCTTCACCAGCGTTTGAAAACCACCACCGTCTATGTGACCCATGATCAGATCGAAGCCATGACCATGGCCGACACCGTGGTGATCATGCGCGACGGGGTGATTGAGCAATCAGGCTCCCCGCTTGATGTATATGACAATCCCAAGAACCTCTTCGTAGCGCAGTTCATCGGGTCGCCCGGCATGAATATCCTTGAGGGGATTGTCAAAACCGCTGGTGGCGAAACCGCGCTTGATATTGGCGGCGCCCGCGTTGCTGTGCGCGATGGTCTGGCCTTGCAAGACGGGCAGGCAATTCTGCTGGGTGTACGGCCCGAGCACCTCAGCCTGTCGGACACGGAGTCAGATTTGAAAATGATACTTTCTGTAGCTGAACCCACTGGCCCGGAGACACATCTTTATGGCAGGATCGGCGGCAAGGAAGCCTGTGTCATTTCACGCGAGAGACGCGATTGGGTTCCCGGCGAAACATTGCATGTCACCGTGGACAAACAGAACAGCCATATTTTCGACCAACAGTCGGAAACCTGTGTGACCAGTGCACCCTAAGGAACTGTGAAAGGCCGATTATGCCCCAAGCCCTCGTATTGGAAGAAAAGGGCAAGCTTGCCCTGCGCGAGATAGACCTCGACACCGACCTTGGTCCACATGACGTCAGAATTGCGGTTCATACGGTGGGTGTCTGCGGCAGTGATGTGCATTACTACACCCATGGGAAAATCGGCCCGTTTGTCGTAAAGGAACCGATGGTGCTGGGCCATGAGGCCGCAGGCACCGTGGTGGAGGTCGGCACCGCCGTGTCCCACCTGCAAAAAGGCGACCGGGTCTGTATGGAGCCGGGTATTCCCGATCCGAACTCCCGCGCTGCCAAATTGGGCATCTACAACGTGGATCCAGCTGTGCGGTTTTGGGCGACGCCCCCGATCCACGGCTGCCTGACGCCTGAAGTCGTTCATCCGGCCAAATTCACCTACGCCTTGCCGGACAATGTGACCTTCGGGGAGGGCGCGATGGTCGAGCCCTTTGCCATCGGCATGCAGGCCGCGTTTCGCGCGAAGATCAAACCGGGCGATGTGGCTCTGGTGCAAGGCGCTGGCCCAATCGGCATGATGGTCGCTTTGGCCGCATTGGCGGGCGGATGTTCCAAGGTGGTCATCACCGATTTTGCCCAGCCCAAACTGGACCTGATCGGCCAGTATGACGCCATTGTTCCGATCAACCTGGGCGATGACAACGCGGTTGCAAGGATCGAAGCCGAAACTGGCGGCTGGGGCTGTGATCTTGTATTTGAATGCTCAGGTGCGGCGCAAGCCATCCTGCAAGCCCCGCAATTTGTCTGCCCCGGCGGGGCCATTGTTCTGGTGGGCATGCCGGTGGAGCCTGTGCCGATGGACATCGTCTCCCTTCAGGCCAAGGAGGTGCGGCTGGAAACCGTTTTCCGCTACGCCAATGTCTATGACCGCGCCATCAATCTGATCGCATCGGGCAAGGTTGATCTGAAACCGCTGATTTCAGAGACATTCGCGTTTTCCGACAGTATTGCGGCCTTTGACCGGGCCGTGGAACAGCGGCCAACGGACGTAAAGCTGCAAATCACGTTTTGACGGGCTTAAAGCGTCATGCGAAAAACCTCGATCACGTAACGCTGCCTGAAATCATAGATTTCAACGCGTTACGTGATACTCGATGTTTCAGGTATTTCGTCAGACGCTCTAGACCACAGTCAGCTCCGAGCACGGGTTTCATGGGTTCCGCCAACACGCGCCGAAGCATTGTCAATGATCAAGGCACGCGCTGGATCACGCCTTGTTATAGGCGGCGTCCAACCGGTCAATCGCCTGCACATTTCCAGCCGAGCGCCCCTCGGGATCAAAATGGCTGGAGAGATAAGCATCCACAATATCCTTGGCCAGTTCCGCACCGACAACGCGCGCACCCAGCGTGATGATCTGCGCGTTATTTGACGTGGCCGCTTTGCCTGCGGAATAGGTATCATGGCATTGTGCCGCGCGGATACCCGGCACCTTGTTGGCCGACAGGCAAACGCCGATTCCGGTGCCGCAGACCAGAATGGCACGCTCAACCTCGCCCGCGATCACAGCACGAGCGACGCGATTGGACAGGTCCGCATAAAACGCATCCGGGCCGTCCTGCGTGCGTGACATCTCGACCACGTCATGGTGCGCGCCAAGGTGCTCCGCGAGGGTTTTCGCCAAACCTTCGCCCGCGCTATCGCCTGCCACTGCAATTTTCATGTCGTTTCTCCCAAGTCCAAGGTTGCCGCAGATTTTTCCAGAATTTTCAGATAGCCGGTCGCGTCCCATGCCGCGCGCCCGATGAACAGCCCGTCAATGTGCGGGCAGCGGATCAATTCCTCGCAATTGTCCTGATTGACCGACCCGCCGTATAGGCAGGGCACCCGCCGTCCCAGCATCTCGCCTGCAACGTCGATGATCTCGGCCTGTCGCGCGTCGGCATATTCTGATGTCGCGGGGATGCCGTGTTCACCAATCGCCCAGACCGGTTCATAGGCCAGCAAAACCGGCACGGTGCCAGTAACCCGCGCCAGCGCGGCGCTGACCTGCGCGGCCAGCACCTCTTTTGCGCGCCCTGCCTCGCGTTCTTCCAGCGTTTCGCCGATGCAGATCAAGGGGATCAACCCATGTCGCACAGCCGCCGCCACCTTTAGCCCCACGGTCTCATCCGTTTCGCCAAAATGCGCGCGCCGCTCGGAGTGTCCCAGTTCCACAAGGTCCAAGCCGCAATCCACCAGCATCGGCGCGGAAACTTCGCCCGTCCACGCGCCTGAATCCTCCCAATGCATATTCTGCGCCCCGACCTTGACCGAGGTATCGGCCAATGCAGCCTTGATGTCGCGCACGAAAGGAAAGGACGGCACGACGAACCGCTGGATGCGCGGATCGCGCGCACCATCCGCTACGGCGAGCGCGCGGGCAAAATCCAGCCCTTCGGCAAGCGTCTTGTTCATCTTCCAACTGGTGCCAATCCAAAAAGACGGTTCAGACATGCGACGACCTCGTTTTAACCATCAGTATGGTGTTCATATGTTCAAATCCTGCACACCACTATCAATGTGCGGTGCCCAGAAGGCGATACTTTCCGCGATTTGACCAATCACTTCGCGGTCATTCGGTTCGCGCTCTTTGAAGGACAGCTCAAGACAGATTTCATTGTCCACCGCACCGCCCTCAGCCAAGGCCGCCAGCAAGGGTGCTGGCTGAATACGGCCCTGCACGTTGAACGCGGCGGTAAAGGGGCGGTGGCCGCCCTTGTCCATCAGGCTTTGCTTGATGTGAATGATCGGGCTGACCTTTGGCACCGCGCGCGCCCAGGCATAGGGGTCATAGTCCGCCGGATCAGGGCTGGTCACATCGCCGTGGTCAATATCGGCCATCATCTTCATCGGGACGGCCATATCGGCAGCGTCCAGCCGGTCTTGCAACGCCAGGGCTGCTGCGATGGTTTCCCCGAATTCGCGCCCGATGCTCATCGGTTCCCAAAAAATGAACTCCAACCCGGCGCTTTTGGCGTGTTCCGCAACCTGCGCCCAGCACTCGATCGCCGTGTCGATCAGGGCGGCACGCCGACTTGGGTCGTCGTAGTCGCTGTAGGTGAATATCGCGAATTGCGTACCAACCGAGGTGCCCCCCAATTCAGCTGTGATATCGGCAAAGGTCTTGAACCACTCGACGTAATAGCGCCGCACATCAGGGTCAGGATGGCCAAAGTGGTTGAGCCGTCCATAAGGCCCCGTCATGCCGCTGGTGACGCGCACGCCGGTGCGGCGCAAAGCTGCGCCCATCGTGTTGGTCAGCCGCGCGGCGACCGGAGCTGGCCAGCTTGGGTTGATGAATTCATGGGTCAGTTGCAGATCACGGATACGCAGATCCCGCGCGACGGTGTCGATCAGGTCGTCCGGCTGTGCAAAGCGGTTGACCAGCGGGTTCGTGTTCAGCGAAAGCGTCAATGCCATCGAGGCCCCTCCCAGCAAAAGCTCGGTATTATGAAATCGGGCATCGCCGTGGCGCGGCAATGCTCCAGCAGCGCATCCTCGGACAGACCGGCATGCAATCCGGTGCGCACCAAAGCCGTCGCAAAGCCCGCGGCCCGCCCCCCTGCGATATCATGTTCGGGGCTGTCACCAATGCATAAAATGCGTTCTGACGGCCCCAAAACCGCCTGCCCCATGCGGTAGATCAGCGGATAGGGCTTTCCAACCCACTCCACCGTGCCACCCAGTTCTTCGTAAAGCTGCGCAATGACCCCTGCCCCAAACCGCTGCCCCTGTGGCGTGAGCATTTTGATATCCGGGTTGGTGCAAAAAGCGGGCACGCCACGCTGCGCCGCAGGGGCCAGCCATGTGCGGTAATGCGCGCGGTCAAATTCATCTGCGCGGCTGCCTGCGATGATCAGCAGATCCGCCGCTGCGGCCTCATCCACCGGAGTCAGATGAAGCCCTGCAACCGCCGACATATCCCCGTCACGCGCGTGAACCCAAACGGCGGCACCGGGGGCGATATCCTGCCCGATCCGGCCTTTGATTTCGGCAAAGGCGGCTTCCCCGGATGACATCACGGTGATGTAGCTATCCCGGTCAAACCCCAACCGCGTCAGGCGCGCCGAATTCGGGGCTGCACGCTTGCCGGAGTTTGACAAAAGCACCACCTGCTTGCCCATCCCCGTCAGGGTGGACAAGGCCGCCGCTGCCCCCTGATACGCCCCTGTGCCATCCAACAGCACGCCAAACTGGTCGATCAGAAACGCGTCATACTGCGGGGCAAGGGTCATCAAATCCGTTTTCATAGGGCCGACCGTGCCAAAAGCGCTGTGCCGAACGCGGCCTCACCGGACAGCGGTTCGGGCATTGCGACGGACAGGCGACGCGCTCTGATCCGGGTCCATGCTGCATTCGCAGAACCGCCGCCCACGGATCGAACGCTGCGCAAGTCGGGCGCACCAAGCTCAGCCAGCCGCGCGTAGGCCTGCGCTTCGATGTCTGCGATACCTTCGAACATGGCCTGCAGATGCGTGCTGTCCGCTGCCGGGCGCGGCCCCATGACCGGTGCGTGTTCCGGGTCACTGATCGGAAAGCGTTCACCGGGTTTGGCCAGCGGGTAATAAAATAATCCGGTGTCGGTCTCAGGGTCGATCCGGGTCGAAAGAGCCGCGATCTCAGGCGCGGAAAAGACCGACAACAGCGCATTGCCCCCGGTGTTGGACGCACCACCCGCGAGCCAAAGGCCCAATATTTTGTGGCTGTAGATACCGAATTGCGGCGCGAATACCGGCTGATCGGACAAGAGCTTGATCGTCAGCGTACTGCCAAGCGCCGTCACCCCATCCCCGGCCTGCGCCGCGCCCGTGGCCAGAAAGGACGCGCAGCCATCCGTTGTGCCCGCAACCACCGCGCAATCCGGGCTGAGGCCAAAGAGGTTATCTCCCACCTGCCCGACTACCGTTCCCGGTGCTACGACCTCCGGCAACACTGCCGGGTCGATCACCTCCGCGATCCAGTCGGGCCAACTGCCGCTGACGGGATCATATCCGGTTTTAAGCGCATTATTTTCGTCGCTGATCCAGCGCCCGCTGAACTGCCTGGCGATCCAGTCGGCCTGATGCACCACACGTGCGGGCTTATGCGTCAGCAGCTGCACCGCCCGCGCCAGACCACTGGTGGCCCCGCGTGCTGCGGTCGTTTCGGGTGAGGCGGCGGTGATACGGTCCAACAGCTCCGCATCGGTACAGACGTCATTATACATCACACCGTCGGACAAGGGCACGCCCATGGCATCAATCGCCAGCATCGTGCCCGAGGTGCCATCAACCGCCATTGCACGTACGTCGCGCGCGTCAACATCCTCCAGTGCCGCCAAGACCGCCTGTTCCGTTGCCGCCCACCAGACGGACGGGACGCGCGGGCTGCCGGGGTGATCGGCATGGGCGGATTTGCCCGTGCTGACAAGATGCCCGGCTGCATCAGTCACCACGGCCCGCGCGCCGGAGGTGCCCAGATCAATACCGAGGTAAAGCTCAGCCATTCAGCGCCTGCCGATATTTTTCGGCGTCCCAATCGAGCAATTCGCCATTTTCCGCCATGGTCAGATAGTTCAAAACGGCGCTTTCGGGCACACGCGTCAGCACATCCCCAAGACACTGCGCAAGGGCCCATGCACCCACCGTTGCATCCGCACGTATGGCAGCCCCCTTGCCCGGGATCAGGACAAAGGGCGGGCTGTCGCCCATGGGTGGCGCGTCACAGGCCATGGCCCCCACGCCGCAGAAAATCACGTGATCGGGATACAGACTGCCACCCGTCGCCATCCCCAACAGCGCAGGATCGCAGGCCACCGCAGACAGGGAGGCCGGGCCCGCAACCCAGCCCTCAGGCAGATCGCCGGGCGGGGCCGCGCGCCGGGGCCGCGACTCCACGCGCAGCGCCTCAGCTACGCCGAGCAAAAGATCACCCGCGGCACCAACCGTATCGGCCGCGACGATCACGCCGTGATTGCCGAGAACGATGACATCGCAGCCTTGCCGGACCAGATCGCGCACCTGCCGCGCCAGATTGGCCCCCGGTTTCGCATAAGGTGTGACGCCCCAGTTGAACCCGACCAGTTTTTGACCGATGGCAGCCACCGGGTCGGCCTGAATTGCATGCGCCAGCGTATGGACACAATGCGCATGAAGCACGATGCGCTGCTCAAAAACCGCATGCAGCGATGTTTCGATCGAGGGGCGCAAGCCGTCCTGCGCCAGCGCAAACTCCATCGGCTGATCAGCGCGGGCCTCGCCCTTTTCCAGACTGGCCCGCATGGCTGGCAGATCACAGGCCACGAAGATATCTCGCGCCTCGGCATCGGCCAAAAGCGTGCCCGACGCCTTGATCCACATCACATCACCATCCTTGACGGATGTATTGCCCCCCGCCGCCTGTATCAGCATCGGATCGGCCCCGATCCGGGCGGACAGGCTGGCAAGCTCTGCCAGATCAGCGGGCTGCATCGTCATGTTTGCCGCTCCAGATTTTGCGCAACCCACGCGGTAAAGGCGTCGATCTGCTCAGCACTCATCTGCAAATTCTCCTTGGTGCGGCGGTACAGGATATCCTGCGCGGACATCGCCCATTCGTGGGTCGCAAGATAGCGCACCTCTGCCTCAAAGAGGCGTGGGCCGAATTGAACCCCCAGATCCTCCAGCGCGGTTGCATCCCCAAGGATCATCCGCATCCGCGTGCCATAAAGCCTGCCCCAGTGCAGCACCAGATCCGCCGGCAGCCATGGGTATTCGCGCTGTATATCCGCAACAAAGCGGTCAAAATCCGCGTCTGCAATATCGCCACCGGGCAGCGGCGCTTTCGCCGTCCAATCCGCGCCCATCTGCGGGAAAAAGCCGTCGAGCTTTTGCAGCGCATGTTCTGCCAGCTTGCGAAAGGTCGTAATCTTGCCACCAAAGACATTCAACAGCGGCGCACCGCCTTGTGTTTCAAGATCGAACACATAGTCGCGCGTCACGGCTGACGGGTTGCCCGCGCCGTCATCATAAAGCGGGCGCACGCCTGAAAAGCTCTGCACCACATCGTCACGGGTCAATTCCTGTTTGAAATAGCGGTTCACCGCTGCCAGCAGGTAATCAATCTCGCTCTGATCCGCTGTGACGGCTTCAGGCGCGCCATCATAGGCAATATCGGTCGTGCCGATCAGCGCCTTGTCGCCCTCATAAGGGTTGATGAAGATCACGCGTTTGTCGTGGTTCTGGACCAGATAAGCCTGCTGCCCCTCCCAGAATTTCGGCGTGATGATATGAGAGCCCTTAACCAACCGCACATTGCGCTTGCTGTTGGTGCCGGTCACGCGCCCGACAACATCCGTCACCCATGGGCCCGCCGCATTGACCAGTGCGCGGGCGGAAAAGGCGCGTGTGCCCTCCGGGCCCTGCACGGTGATGTCCCACCGATCCCCGTTGCGCCGCGCCGATGTGCAGGCCGTGCGGGTCAGAACCTCGGCCCCTTTTTCAGCGGCGTCCACCGCATTCAGGATCACAAGACGGCTGTCGTCGACCCAGCAGTCGGAATATTCAAACCCTTTGGTATACCCATCCTTGAGCGGCACCCCTTCGGGAGCGCGGCGCAAGTCCAACACCCTAGTGCCGGGCAGCTTTTTGCGCCCGCCCAGATTGTCATAGAGAAACAACCCCAGACGGACCAGCCAGGCAGGCCGATCATCCGGCGAATGGGGCAGAACGAACCGCATTGGCCAGATGATATGCGACGCGGCGTTGAGCAAGACTTCACGTTCGATCAGCGCCTCGCGCACCAGCCGGAATTCGTAATACTCAAGATAGCGCAGCCCGCCATGAACCAGCTTGCCCGACCGCGAAGATGTGCCCTGCGCCAGATCATCCTTTTCGCACAGCACAACCTTGAGGCCACGCCCGGCGGCATCGCGTGCGATCCCTGCCCCGTTGATGCCGCCCCCGATGATGAAGAGGTCGCAGGGTTCGCTCATTGGGCGGTGTCCTTTGCCTGCACGCCGTAGCTTTCGAACCCTTTGGCGGTCTCTTCGATCTCGCCGTCGCTGAGCAACACCGGCCCACCAATCGCCAATGTATGGACATATTGATGCGCCAGCGCTTCCAGCTCACCCGCCAGCCAAAGCGCGCGCGTGAGGTCAGACGCCCCCACCACCATGCCATGGTTGGCCATCAGACAGCCATTGCGCCCCTCCATCGCCTCCAGAATATGCTCGGACAATTCTGCCGTGCCATAGCGGGCGTAATCGCAGACACGAATGTCGGGGCCACCAAAAGCCGCAATCATGTAATGCACCGCGGGGATCGGTTTGCGCGCGATGGCCAGAATGGTCGCATAGGGTGCATGGGTATGCACCACCGCGTTGATGTCCGGGCGCCCGCGCAGAATGTCGCGATGAAAACGCCACTCGGATGAAGGTTTGTTCGGCCCCTCCCAACCGCCATTGTCATCGTCCAGACGCATCCGGGCGATCATGTCCGGCGCAATCACGTCATAGCCGACAGCCGATGGCGTGATCAGCATATGATCGCGATCGCGCATCGACACATTGCCCGATGCACCCCGATTAAGCCCGTCCGCTTCCAGCTTCTTGCAGGCTGTGATGATATCCTCGCGCTGTCCCATCAGATCAGCACGGGTTGCGCGCGGGTTCACCCGCGATGAAACGACGGACTTCTTCGGCGGCCTGTTCCGCCGCATAGGTCACGGTGCGCACCGACGCCCCGGCGATATGCGGGGTCAGGGTCACATTGGGCAATTGCAGCAGCGGCCAGTCCTTGGGCACCGGTTCGACACCAAAGGTTTCCATCATGGCGCTGCCGATTTCACCCTCCACCAGTGCTGTGTAAAGATCATCGTAATGGCACATCGGGCCACGGGCCGTGTTCACGAATAACGCATCGTTTTTCATTTTCTTGAAGGCCTCTTTGTTCATCATTTCTTTTGTCTCATCGGTGACGCGCGCATGCAGCGTAACCACGTCCGCCTCGCTCAACAGGCGGTCCAGTGTCATATGTTCCACCCCCGCTTTCGCATCCTCAGGGGTCAGTTGCACATAGGGGTCGCAAACCAGCACCTTGGTCCCAAAGGCGCGCAGCAGCTTGACCACTTTGCTGCCGATATTGCCATAGCCGATGACGCCCACGGTCATCTCATTCAATTCGCGGCCCGTGATATCGGCCCGGTAAAGATCACCGCGCCATATGCCATTGCGCAACGCCTCGTGACCTTCGCGGATCTTGCGGGTCTCGGTCAGGATGGCCCCAAGGGTAAATTCCGCCACGGCGCTGGAATTGCGCCCCGGTGTGTTGACCACCGTGACCCCGTGATCCGCCGCCGCCTTCATATCCACATTGACCGGCCCGCCGCGCGACACCGCGACCAGTTTCAGGTTCGGCATCCGCGCCAGCATCTCGCGCGACACAGGGGCCAGATGGGTCACCAGAATTTCCGCATCCCCGACGAAGTCGACCACATCATCCGCCGTGCCGAAATACTCCTTGAGATCATCCATGCCCTTGACCGAATAGCCATGTTCCATCGGTTCATCGGGCCAATTGTCCTTGCGGGTGCGGATGTCAACCGCGTCGCCACAGGCCGCCGCAAGCGCATCGGCAAATTTCTCCGGCAGCATGAACAGATCGCCTATGATCGCGACTGACTTAGGCATGATGTGTCTCCTTGATTGTGGCGAGCGTCGCCCAGACCGGGGCGGCATCTGTGCGGATGGTGCGGTAGGATGGAAACAAAGCGCTGTAGCGCGCAGCAAGGTCCGCGTCCGGTGCTTCGGCAGGCCCGAGCAAAGGCTGCACCCAATCGGCGATGCAGGCATTCATATCCGAATAGGCCCCGATCGCCACAGCAGCCGTCATCGCAGCCCCTGCCGCACCGGCTTCTTCGCGCGCGGTCGTGCGTACATTTGCGCCCAGAGCAGCAGATAAAACCTTGCGCAGCGCGGCCGAGCGCGCGGCCCCGCCCGTCAGGCGCACCTCGGTCGGGACGCCGCCCATCGCGTCATAGCAATCGCGCGCCGCATAGCCCAACCCTTCGATGACCGCCCGCAGCAGATCGGCAAAGCCATGCTTTGATCCAAGCCCCATGAAAGCAGCGCGCGCGTTGGTGTCGGTGAAGGGTCCGCGCTCTCCCGCTTCCGAGATATAGGGGTGATAAATCACCTCGCCGGGGTTTGTACGCGCCAGCCACCCCTCGATCCGGGCAACGAGATCGGCGTGTTCAACAGCGCCGCCCATCTCGCGGATCAGATCCGCCCCCAGCCCAAGCAGCCAGTCGATGTTGAGCGTTGAGGCCATATTCGTCTGGATTTGCGCAACAAGGCCCGGCACAGGCAAGACCATGACATAGCCCGAAGGCTCCGCACTCAGAGTGACATCTGCCGCCGGGGTTGCGCGCATGTGCATCCCCGTTGATCCCACGATGGTGCAGCCCGTCGCGGCATCCGGCGTGTAAAGCCCCGCGCCCAGCCCGGTACAGGCCACATCCACATAGGCCAGCGCCACGGGCGTGCCCTCCAACAGCCCGGTCTGCGCGGCGGCCTGTGCGGACAGGCCATGAGTTTGCTGCGCACCATCGACGATTTCGGGCAGCAATCCACGGCGATGGGTCAGCCCAAGGCTGGCAATCACCGCGCCGCTATAGGCGCGGGTGCGAAAACTGCCGAAGGTGAAGTTGGCTTCTGACGGGTCGGTCGCCCGCACGCCGGTCAGGTTGAGATATATCCAGTCCTTACAGTGCAGCGCGACTTCGGCGGTGTCCAGCACCTCCGGCATCGTCGCATCCATATGCGCCAGTTGGACGCCCATCTGGCAGGCGTTCAACCCGGTGCCGGTGCTCTGGAACCGCTCCCGCGGTTCTGTCGCGCGCAAGCTGGCCGCCGTGGCAGCACTGCGCGCATCAAGCCAAAGCCATGCATCCGTGACGGGCCGGTTGTCCTTGCCCACAAGCCACGTGCCGTCCCCCTGCCCCGTCACTGCAAGGGCCGCCGTGCGCGCCGCAAGATCGGGCACCTTGTCGGCCAGATCGCGCAGGGTCCGGGCGCAATCCGCCCATGTCGTATCCTGACACTGAAACGCCGCGCCATCCGCGCGCGTGGTATAGCGGTTGGGCACAGAGGCGACGGCGATCTGCGTGCCGTCCAGCAGGAATGCCACCGATTTGATGACCGATGTGCCTGCATCAATCCCGATCAGAATATCACGCGCCTGAGCCGTCATGCCATATGCGCCCCGTGGCTGAGGGCAGCGCCCGTGTCCTTGTCAAAGACATGCAGATCCTCCGGTGCGAGACGCACATGGATGGCATCCCCCACCGCCACATCCGCCCGGTCGTGTTCGACCAGAACGATGGTGCCGTTCGCAAAACTGGCGGCGATATGGCTCTGATCGCCCAGCCACTGGTTCGCGATGACCTTTGCCTCAGCGCCCGCCGTGTCGCGGTGCACCGCATAAGGGCGCACCCCCAGCACGATGTTCTTGCGCGCCAAAAGGCTCGCGCGCACTTCGGGGGCAAAAGCATCAGCGGCATAACTCAGATTCAGACCCTGCCCCAGATCGAGGTGCAAATGCCCCTGCTGATCGCTGGCTTGCGCGTCAAAAACATTCATCGGCGGCTCGCCCACAAAAGTGCCGGTGAACAGATTGGCCGGTGCTTCCTTGATGGTCTGCGGGGTGGCAAATTGCTGCAACACACCGCCCTCCATCACCGCGATCCGGTCTGCGAGCGCGTTGGCTTCGGTCTGATCATGCGTCACGAGGATCGCCGTCAGCCCACGTTCCTTGATATAGTATTTGATCCGCCCGCGCAGCAGAGTGCGCAATTGCGGTTCCAACTGACCCATGGGTTCGTCCAGAAGGTGCAAATCCGCATCGCGGATTAGCGCGCGCGCCAGCGAGGCCCGCTGTTGTTGCCCGCCAGACACCGACGTCGGATACCGGTGCAGAATGTCGGTAATCTCCAGCATCTCGGTCACTTCCTTGACCTTGGCCTCTACCTCGCTGGCGGGCAGTTTCGCGGCCTTGAGCGCAAAGGCAATGTTTTCACCCACGGTCACGGTCGGGTAAAGCGAATACCCCTCAAAGGCCATCGCCACATTGCGCCGAACCGGCGGGAGCGTCTGAATTTCGCGGCCCGCCAGTTCGATCGTCCCCCGGCTGGTTTCCTCAAAGCCCGCGATCATCCGCAAGGTCGAGGTTTTACCGCAGCCAGATGAGCCCAAAAGCGCGATAATCTCGCCTTTCATCACGTCCATGTCGATGTTCTGGATCGCATGAACACTTTTGCCGATGGCACCGTAGAACTTGTCGACGCCCGTCAGTTTCAACAGCGCGCTCATCATGCGGCTCCTTGTGTTTTTGCGGCCTGTGTCGGTGCAACCCGGTTGCCTGTGGCGCGGTCAAACAGATGGATGTGGGTCGCGTCAATCGTGACAAAGCCCGTCCCCTGCGCAGGTCCCGGACTGCCCGCCGGGCGCGACACCATGATTTCGCGACCATTTTGGGTCAGTCCGAGGGTCACGGTTTTCTCGTTCAGCGGTGTTTCCGTCTCGATTATAAGGGGGATCGCCCCTGCGGTGCCTTCTGCGACAAAGCGGATCGCTTCGGGGCGAATGCCAACCGTGCACGCGCGCCCAACCATTTCGGCATATCCGGCATCAACGGTCACGGGAACACCGGACAGGGTAAACTGCACACCACCTGCGCCTTGTGTGAGCGTAACATCCAACAGGTTGATCACCGGGTCGCCAAACAGGCGGGCAATCTCGATATTGGCCGGGGCGAGATAGATATCGGACGGCGTGCCGGTCTGTTCGATGCCGCGCGCACTCATCACCGCGATCCGATCCCCAAGCGCCATCGCCTCTTTGTAGTCCTGCGTGACGTAGATCACCGTGGCGTTCTGCTCCTTGAGCAGGCGCGGCAGTTCCAACCGCATCTCGAACCGCAGCTTTGCATCCACATTGCGCAAAGGGTCATCAAGCAGCAGAATGTCAGGCTCCCCCGCAAGGGCGCGGGCAAGGGCGGTGCGCTGCTTTTGACCGTTGGACAGTTCCTTGGGCTTGTGGTGCAGCACATGTTCGATCTTGAGCATCCGGGCGATCTTGCCCACTGTGTCGGTGATCCCCGATTTACTCATGTTGCGCGCGGTCAGGGGGGCTGCGATATTGTCGGTCGCATCCATATGGGGGAACAGGGCAAAGTTCTGGAACGCCATGCCGATGCCCCGGTCCTCTGGCTCAACCCCGTTCATGTCACGCCCCTGAATGGTGATGCTGCCTGCATCCGGCTCAACCACGCCAGCGATCAGACGCAACAGCACCGTTTTACCCGCCCCGGAGGGGCCGAACAACACCAGTGTCTCCCCCTGATCCACCGACAGGCTGACCCCGTCCAGAACCACGTCCTTTTTGAAGGCTTTGACAATATTCTCAAGCGCCAGAGTCATGGTTTATCCTTTCACCGCGCCAAGGCTGAGGCCTTCGACAAGGTAGCGTTGTGCATAAAGCGCGAGCGCAAAAGTCGGCGCAATCGACAGGATGATCCCCGCCGCGATCTGCCCGTATTGCACGCCGGAGGCGGTGATAAAGGCCAGCGCCCCGACCGTGACCGGCTGCTTGTCCGCCGAGGCAAGCACCAGCGCAAAGATAAAGTTGTTCCATGCAAAGATGAACGCCAGCAGGGCCGCCGCCGCAATTCCCGGCCCCGCCAGAGGCAGCGCAATCTTGCGGAATGTCGTCCACCAGCGGTGGCCTGCAATGCGATAGGCATATTCGATATCTGCTGGAATATCCTCAAAATAACCCCGCACGATCCACAGGATGAGCGGCAGCACGATCAACTGGTAGACCCAGATCAACCCGCCGTAGGTATTGGCCAAGCCCAACTGCTGAAAATAAATCGTGAGCGGCAAAAGCACCAGCAGCGGCGGCGCGAAGCGAAAGGACAAAAGCGTAAAGGCGATGTCTTCGGAGCCGCGGAATTTCAGCCGCGCAAAGGCATAGGCCGCAGGCACACCAAGGATCAGACCCACCGCAACAGAGGCCGTTGACAAAAACAGCGAGTTGAACAGATTACCCATGAACTTGATTTCAAGGGAGCTGGTATCCGTCACAAGCTGGCCGGTAATCAGCCCCCGGTAATTCTGCAATGTCGGTTCAAAGAACACCGAAGGTGGCACCTGAAGGATCGTTGCATTGGTCTGGAACGACATCAGGATGATCCAGAAAATCGGGAACATGAAGAACAGGATCACAAGGGTGATCGCGATGCCGCGCAGGACAGTCTCAAATGGAGAGGTGGTGTTCATGGCCTTGCCCCTATGCGTCGCCGCGCTGCCGTTCACGCAGACGCAGCCAGTTTTTGATAAAGATGCTCGACAAGAAATAGGTGATCGCCCAAAGGATCATCATCAGCGCTGCAGAACGCCCCACATTCGTCGATTGGAAGAAGTTCAGATAGGCTTCAACCTGAAACACGGTCAGCGCATCGCCCGGCCCCCCTTGGGTCATCGCGTAAATGATGTCGAACTGCTGAATGCTCTCGATCATGCGGAACAATACTGCGGTCAGCAGGAAGGGTGTCAGCATGGGCAGGGTGATGCGATAAAATACGAACCATCGCGGCACGCCGTCCAATGCGGCGGCCTCAAAAGGTTGTTGCGGCAGGGAGCGCAGCCCGGCCAGCAGCAGGATCATGATAAAGGGTGTGTAGACCCAGACATCGACGATCACGACCGTCAGCATTGCGGTCTGCGGATCGGACGCCCAGTTGAAATCGGTAAAGCCCAGCAAGTCTGCAAAATAGGAAAGAATGCCAAAGCCCGGATTTGTCATCAACTTCCACATCAGGGCCGCAAGCGCCGGGGCCGTCATCAACGGCATAAGCAGCATGATCGAAACGAAATTGTTGAACCGCGTCCGCTTTTGCAGCAGAAGGGCAATCCCCAAGCCCAACAGCAACTCGATCCCCACCGCGCAGAACGCGTAGGTGAGCGACACTTTCAACGTGTTCCAGAACGACGCATCCGACATGAAATTCAGGTAGTTCTGGCCCCAGTTGTATTCCCGCGCCCAGGGTTGCGACAGACGATAGCGCTGCAGCGAATACAACACCGCCGTGAAAAACGGGATCAGAATGCCAATGCAGACCAGCAAGGCGGGCAGACTGAGCACATAGGGCAGCATCCGTCTGCTGACTTTAAATCGCCTGCGAGGGGGGGCGCCTATCGTTGCGTCTGACATGAACAATCGTCTCCTGTATCTCTGAGCGCTCTCAGAGCATGCAATTCACAGTGTGCGTGTAAAACAGTGGGGGCCCGCCTGCACAAGGCTGGCGGACCCTTTCGTCTCTGCTGACTTAGTGCAGGCCAGCCTCACCAAGCTGGGTGTTGACGGATTCGGCCAGCATATCCAGCCCTTCATCAACAGGCACCTCATTGGCGACCATCTTCTGAAGCGTCTCTGCCCACTCGGTCGTGAGGTCAAAGAACAGCGGCTGCGGCGTGAATTTGATCGATGCCCCCGGTGCCGATGCATCATGCATTTCGACATATCCCGAGTATTTCGACGACAGTTTGTCACGGAACATTTCATCCGCCCACACCGAAGAACGTGCGGGGTTCACGAGGTCCATCTCACGCGCGCCGAACAGGTCATGCTCAGGGCCCGTGACCCATTGCAGGAAGTACCATGTGGCGTCCTTGTTCTGTGAGGCCCGCGACATCGCCATCGACCAGATCCAGATGTTTGGCGTCGGCGCGGCTGCGTCAGGGTTGGCCGCAAAGCCAGAGAAGGCAAGGTTGCCCGCTTCTGCATTCTCGCCACCGTTCATGAAGTAGCCGAGAATGTCCGCGTCAAACATCATCGCAGACTTACCAGCCCCCACATCCGTGCCGACCTGATACCATGTGTGCGTTGACCAGTCAGGGGCACCGGAATCCTGGATCATCTTGACCCATTTGCTGTGGTATTCCTTGGACACATCCGTGTTCATGGCAGCCGACAACATGCCATCATCGCCAACGGTCAGATCGACCTGATCAAAGTTGGTATATCCCGACAGGAAACCGGGGTGGATCGTCGCCCAGCTGCGCGAGCCGCGCACACCGATACCATAGCCGCCTTCCATGACGGATTTGGCCGCCGATGCCGTGTCCAGCAACTCGTCGATATTGGTGGGAACGGACAGGTTGTTGGCGTCGAAAATCCGCTTGTTATAGGTCAGGTTGTTCTGCTCATAGGCCAGTGGGATACACCACTGCTTGGCATCATCAGACCCGATAGGCGCACCGGGAACACCGCTCCATGCGCAGGATTTGCGCACGCCTTCGAGCACGTCTTCCCACATGTAATCCGGGTTGGTCTTGGTGTCGTCCATGATCCATTCGTTCAGATCCTCGACCCAGCCCGCAGGACCATAGGTCCATGTCATGTAGGCCCCGGTCATGAAGGCATCATATTCGCTGGAGCCTGACGACAAGGCGGCCGTTACCTTGTCGAAATACACATCTTCGGGGAAGACGTCATATTCCACATTCATGCCGGTGAGTTCCTTGAAGTTCTCAAGGTTGGCAATCATCGCATCCGTATAAGGGTGCTGGTTGAGCAGCAGACGCACGGTTGTGCCTTCGTGCTTTTTCCAGTCAAACCCGTTCTGCGCCAGCGCACGGGTAGCCGAGGCATTGACCAGTATCGCCGCCGCAGATGTGGACAGGCCGAGCGCGCCAAGGCCCCTGAACAGTGAACGCCGGCTCATCTTGCCAGCCGTGAAGCTGTCTATCAGCTTGTTTTCTTTATCATACATTAGATTTCCTCCCTAGGTTTCAAAATCGTATCAGTCTTGCAAAAGCGCGCGTGCCGTGCGCTCATCAGTGATGAGGCCGCTCAGGCAACCGTTCATCAATACAGATCGGATTGCGCCGACCTTCTCTTTGCCACCTGCAATGGCGACAATCTTTTTGCCCTCGGAACCGTTCAGCCCCGCAGACATTGTTCGCTCGGTCAGAGCGGTTCGTATGGTGCGCCCCTCCGCGTCAAAGAACTGCCCGAGCAATTCGCCAACGCCACCCTTGGCAACGACGTCCTTTATCTCTGGCGCTTCTATCATGCCGGATGACACCAGCGACGCGCTGGGTTCGGTTGTGCCGATGCCAACAACCTTCAATTCGGAATTTGCCGCCAATTCGAATACTTTGGACACACCGCGCTGGTTCAACAGTACCTCACGGTCTTCAACCGAATTGGCAAAGAACGGAACGGGCATTACATAGGCCGCGGCCCCCGTTTTGGCCGTCAGACGGGCCATCACGTCATGCGGTGTGGCCGAATAATTCCGGGTCAACCCGCCAAGCAGCGACACGAATTTGACCTTGCTGCCGTCGCACCGGCCCATCTGGTCGACCGATGCAGCCAAGGTTCGACCATGACCGATCCCGATACAAGCATGATCACCATTGTCGATCTCACGCTTGATGAAAGACGCGCCCGCCTGACTTAACGTGCGCAGAGGCAATCCCGGCTCTCCGAGGTCAGGCGCAATTTCGCATGTTTTCAACCCGTATTTCGCCGCGATTGCGCTTTCCAGGGCGATGCATTCCGCGATGTCCCCTTCGATCGAGACCTTGACCAGACCATCCTGCACCGCGCGCGCGATCAGGCGATGCGCCTTGACCGATGGCACCCCAAGCCGCTTGGCGACCATCGCCTGTGTGAGCCCACCAACGTAATGCAGCCATGCAGCACGCACAGAAAGGCTCGCCTCCATCGCCATCTTTTCCGCCGTGAGCGCCATTCATTCCCCCATGGAACCGATTTAGCCAAGTCGCGAAACCGAATTTTATTCCACCATGTGTAAAATTTTGCACTTTAAAGATAAGCGTGTCAACAACCTCCTACGCTGCATCGCAGCGCTCTACGCCTAGGGGGATGTGGGTGAGATCGACCCCGATAGACATCTGCCTGTCGGATCAGCGCCTGCGCCACGGATACCATCTGCGACTGCCCGCCTTACAGCTCGGAGATGTAGGATTCGGACAAATGCCCGATACCCGCGTCATGCAGGGCAGCCCCGACCGCACCCATATCCTCAGCACTGACGCGCCAGCCAGCGAGGTTCTTGCGCGCCATCATCACGACGTCGAACACGGTAAGCGCGGCACTGACGGCAAAGAACTGCGGCATGAAACACACCCGCCTGAGCCGGTTGCGGGAGGAGAGCGTCGAAAGATCGGTGCCGTTCAGGTTGACCATGCCAGTGCTGGGTGTCAGCAGGCCCGCGATGACACGAAACAGGGTGGATTTGCCTGACGCATTGGGCCCGATCAGAGCGGTCAACTCCCCCCGGTGCAGCGCGTTGAAGCTGGTCCCGCAGAGCACGCGGCGGCTGTCATAGGCAAAGGTCAGATCGGTTGCGAAAAGGGTCACTGCCAGTGCCTTTTGCGTTGGCTCAGAATGAGGCTGACAAAGAAGGGAATGCCAATCAGCAAAGTGATCATGCCGATGGGATAGACGATGCCGGGTGTGATCGCTTTGGACACGATCGAAGTTGACGACAGGATCAGCGCGCCCATCAGGGCAGACAACGGCAGAAAACCGCGCTGGTCCTCCCCGACTATGATGCGTGCGATATGGGGGCCGACGAGGCCGACAAAGGCAATGGCGCCCACAAGGATCATCGCTTCGGGCGTCACCCCGCGCAATTAGATAAAGGCAAAGAGCGCCAGCGAAGCCAGAAGCGAAAACATGAAAGCATTGACCGTGACCAGCGGCCGGGATCAGCGAAAAGCCAAGACGGCAGGTAGAATCAGGCCAGCAACGGCAATCTTTGTCCAGCGCGCCGGGGTCTGCGCGCCCCTGCCAAAGCGTCGACAACCGGGCTTGGTTTTCGAGCCGGTCGATCAATGTGACGATGCCGAACACACCCGCCTTATCCAGTGCAGAACCATCAGCAAACGGGGTCAGTCCAACCGTACGGATACCGCACATCGTTTTGCCTGCACAGGCTTTGGGTCTTGTTTTAGCGATTGCATGCAGCAGCTCAAATTGATCCAGGACCCTTAATCACTTTTGAAGAAGGCGTCGAAATCGCGGGCGGGCATTCTGCGCGACCTGACTTGGCGATGCCATGAAACTATATCAAAGCCCTTTAAGTTTCCGATATAAAGAACAAACAAGGAGGCCTGTATGAAGATTGGTATTATCGGTGAGGGGGCCATCGGCCGCTATGTGATTGATCAGCTTAGCATTGAAGGGCGGGCACATCTTGTTTCGCTTGTGCGGCCGGCGCGTATGGACAGTGCGAATGACAAAGTGTCCGTTCGTGTCGCAAGCGTGGCCGACCTTCCCGATGATATTGATTTGATGGTCGATTGCGCGGGACATGCAGCATTGATCGAACATGGGGCGGCCATTCTGAAACGGGGCATTGATCTGGTGACCGTCTCACTGGGCGCACTTGCCGACGAAAATCTGGAACAACTCCTGACGCAAGCAGCACGGACCGGTGGGGCACAGCTGCATTTGGCCAGCGGTGCGATCGGCGCTTTGGATTGTCTGCAAGCTGCGCGTGTCGGGGGGCTGAGCGAGGTGACTTACACCGGACGCAAGCCGCCCGCCGGGTGGCGCGGATCTGCCGCGCAAGAGCGCGTCGATCTGGACGCTTTGACATTTGCCACCGCCCACTTCAGGGGCACGGCACGACAGGCGGCAACGCAGTATCCCAAGAACGCAAATGTCGCTGCCGCTGTGGCCCTTGCCGGATTGGGCTTTGATCACACACAAGCGGTTCTGATCGCAGATCCCGATGCAACCGCCAACATTCACGAAATACATGCATCCGGCGCATTCGGGAGTTTCGGCTTCAGGATCGAGGGCAAGGCCCTGCCCGACAACCCGCGCAGCTCTGCGCTTGCCGCGATGAGCGTCATTTCT
The DNA here is from genome assembly GCF_019654895.1 of Roseobacter sp. OBYS 0001. Classification (NCBI taxonomy): domain Bacteria; kingdom Pseudomonadati; phylum Pseudomonadota; class Alphaproteobacteria; order Rhodobacterales; family Roseobacteraceae; genus Roseobacter; species Roseobacter sp. OBYS 0001. Next base: position 34,403 of record NZ_BPES01000013.1, on the reverse strand, counting down.
GCCATCCATCGCCGCCGCGCTCCAATAACGACATAGCGCCCATATGTGTTGAAATCACACCCGTACCGGCGACCACGCGATGACACGTTTTGAGCTGCGCTACTGGTTGCAATGTGTCAGCACGGCAACCGGTAAGCATGCGGTGCGTGTTCTTGGCGTTCGGCCATTTAACAGGACCAATCGCGGCATCGTTCCGACAGTTTTTGGCAAAAGGCTCACCTGTCACGGCAAACCGATCTTTGCGCAGACTTCAAATGCCGCCCACAACAGGATGGTATGAACGAGGACAATAGCGGTCCCATTGTGGTGAGCACAGGTCGGTCGTCACCCGTCTGAGCCAGCAATTCGATTGCATGGCTTGTCGCATCGTTGCGATCGGGGTCCTCCAGTTCGGCGCTGGCCAGTAGGTTGCAATCTTAAACAGCTCGCCCGACATGATGTAGCCATCCGCGCCCTCGCCAGAGTTGGCCCGGTCCCGGCGCTGCGCTTTATTCGTTAGCAAGACAGTCTTTGAAATGCGACAGCACTTCGCCTCCCAATTTGGATGCACAGACGCGAGCCTATTCCAAACCTCAAAGCCACATTCAAAGACCACGGCACCGATTTGAGGGCGCTTGGAAAGCCCAAACCGCTGTGAGCGGTCTGTGGGTTTTGCCGCCCAGCACGGCGCGCGCACATAGCCGGGAGAAATATTCGACCCGCTTGAAAACGGCACCATGTTCCACAAGATTGAGCATGCGCATCGATTGATGACCCGGACAGCCCGGATAGTCCTATCTGAGTTACTCGCACATGATCATGAGCACGTTTGCTACTGTCATGTCACAAGCGAACGTTTCTGGAATTGCGCGTTTTTCCAGCGCTCTTCCTTGAGGATTTTCTCCAGTTTGTCGACAGCGCCAATGATGTCAGCCTCGTTCACTAGCAGCGGTGTAATCCCGAAACGCATGACGTTGGGAGCACGAAAATCGCCAATCACATTATCAGCTATCAGCGCCTGCATACAGGCATAGCCATGCTCAAACGCGAACGACACGTGGCTGCCGCGTTTCCTTGGATCACGCGGCGTGACCAGATCCAAGCCAGGGCAACGCGCCTCAATCTCGCTGATGAACAGCGCGCAGAGTTCTGCTGAGCGCGTCTGCAATTCGTCCATATCCACATTGTCCCAAATATCGAGCGCCACGGACAAAAGCGCGAAAGACGCAATCGACGGCGTGCCGATCCGCATCCGCTCGATCTTGCCTGGCATGGGGCGGAATGCGGTGTCAAAGGCAAAGGGGGCCTCATGCCCGTACCAACCCGACAAAAACGGCTCAACCGTGTCGAGCAGGCGGGGCGCCACATGGATAAACGCAGGTGCCCCCGGCCCACCGTTGAGGTATTTATACGTGCAGCCAACGGCGAAATCCACGTCACAGCCACCCACATCGACAGGCACCGCACCGGCAGAATGCGCCAGATCCCAGACCACCACCGCGCCCAGCGCATGGGCCTTGTCGATGATCGCCTTCATGTCGTGGCGCCGGCCCGTGCGGTAGTCGACTTCGGTGAGCATCACAACGCCAACGTCTTCGGTGATATGGTCCATGACGTCTTCGGGATCGGGCGTGCGCAACTCGTAACCTGCATCCTTCAGCTTGATCAGCCCCTCGACCATATAAAGGTCCGTCGGGAAATTTCCGTTGTCCGACAGGATCACCTTGCGGTCCGGCACCATCGCCATACCCGCTGCAACCGCCTGAAAGACCTTTATGGACAATGTATCACTGACCACGGTGGAGCCCGCAGGTGCGCCAATCAGACGCCCGATACGATCGCCCAGCGTATTGGTCTGCATGAACCAGTCCTTGGTGTTCCAGCCCTTGATCAGTTCGGTACGCCATTCATCGTTGAGAAAACTGGTCATGGCTGGCACCGACGCGCGCGGCATCGGCCCGAGGGAGTTGCCGTTAAGATAGATCATCCCTTCGGGCAGATCGAACTGCTGGCGTGTCCATTCAAAATCAGTCTTGTATTGGGTCACAGAATTTCCTCACTTCGAGATTTGTCTCAGGCGCTTGACCAGCGACACGTTTCTTTTCGTTGGTCCACCACGCTCTGGCATCAGGGCACAGACCCGTTCATTTGGCAGTCTAGCAGGCGCTCTGATCGCTGCACCCGTCTTTTTCATTTTTTCACTGATACCGTCCGATAGATGGGCGTATCCTCCCGGGCGGAAAATGGATATACGAAAGAGGAATGGAAGCCCGCGCTGTACTGCCTGAAGGGGTGGATCAGGACGGCGGCTTTTTATCCGCTTCAAGCGCGGCCTCAAGGTCGGCTTCGGTGGGGAAACCGATGATGATGCCCGCCCTTGCCTCGTTCAGGTCTGCACCGCGCCTTTCGATCTCGGCATCCGAAATGGTCGTGCGCTGGCTGATACGGCGGGTCCACTGGGAGAACAACGCCTGAAGGCGGTCGCATTCATGTACGAAATTGGGATTGCCGCCCAGATCGTTGAATTCATCCGGATCGGTTTCCAGATCAAAGAGCATCGGGCGGAACCCTTCGGCAAAGATGTATTTCCAGCGCCCGTCAAACAGCATCGTCAGTTTGGCATCCGCGACGCTGACGCCAAGACGACGGCGGACCTGACGCATGGAATAATCATATTCAGACACCACAAAATCGCGCAGAGCTTCCTGTTTGCCGTGCATCAAGGGGCGCAGGGACTTGCCCTCGATGATATGCGGCACCTCTTGTCCGCCGAAATAATCGAGAATGGTGGGGGCCACGTCGATCGCCTCCACCAGTGCATTTGACACCGTCCCGCGCGTGGCATCTGCCTCCGGGCTTGGGTCCATGACAATCAGCGGTATGCGCGCCGATGGATCGTGAAACAGCTCTTTTTCGCCAAGCCAGTGATCGCCCAGATAGTCGCCGTGATCCGAGGTAAAGACGATCAACGTGTCATCCCTCAGGCCCTTGGCGTCGAGAAAGGCCATCAATTCGCCCATCTGATCATCGATCTGTTTGATCAGGCCCATATAAGCGCCGATCACCTTGGTGCGCGTGGTCTGGTTGGTGAAGGCTTTGGAAACGCGCTCTTCCATGAAAGCGCCGAACACCGGGTGCGGGTCATCCTTTTCCACGTCATGGCGCAGCACGGGGGAATGTGTTTCGGGCGGGTACATGTCGTGATAGGGCGCGGGCACGATATAGGGCCAGTGCGGTTTGATATAGCTGAGATGCAGGCACCATGGGGTGTCGCCAGCCTCTTCAATGAAATCCATCGCGCGGCGGGTGATATAGGGGGTTTCGCTTTCCTCATCGGCGGCGCGCGCCTTGAGATCGGAATTATCGAGGAACCAGCCGCTGAGGATATTGCCATCCTGATCCTCACCGCTGTTGGCCACGCTGTCCCACGGGTTTTCATCCTCCCAGCCGCGCTCCTTCATGAAATCATCGTAGTTCTTGTTGCGCTTGCCATAGGACGTGCTTGGGTGCAGCCCGTCGTCGCGCTCATAGGGCTCAAACCCACTTTCCGCCACCAACGCCCCGATGGTGCTGTCGGGTGCTAGGCCAAGGCGCTTCATGCCTTCCGCATCGGCAGCCATATGTGTCTTGCCGCAAAGAGCCGTGCGCACACCCAGCGGGCGCAAATGATCGCCCAAGGTCATCTCACCCACCTTCAGCGGGATGCTGTTCCATGTTGAGCCATGCGAGCTGACGTAGCGCCCGGTGTAAAAGGACATCCGCGATGGACCGCAGATGGGCGATTGCACATAGGCCCGGTCAAAGCGCACGCCGCGTTTGGCCAGCGCGTCGATATGGGGTGTTTCAAGGCCCGGATGCCCCGCGCAGGACAGGTAATCCCACCGCAGTTGATCACACATGATGAAGAGGACGTTTTTTGTCATGAGAGTTTCCGGGTTCTGCAGATCATTGAAAACAACAGGAATGGCCGGGGCTGTGTGCGCGCCGGCCAGACCGATTAGCCTTTGGCGGCGTCCGGGATGGCCACACCCATCTCGCTCAGGGCGCGCAGGGCACCGGGGTGCAGGGCGAGGTTGATGTCCTGCACGGCACCTTCGGGGGTGATCGCCCGCAACCACGGCGACCCATCGCCCGCTTCTTTGACCCCGGCGTAGAAGGCCTTGCTCATCTGATAGATCATCTCCTCGTCCGCGTCCTGATTAGTGACGATGCCCACAGTCACGCCAAGGGTCGTGACATCCTCTTCGTTCATCTGATTGTCGCCGTAAGCACCCGCGGGCAGTGTCGCCGCGCTGAAACCCGGACGCCCTACAAGGGCCTGCACCCCTTCGGTCTCGAGCGCCTCTGAGGGAATGCCGAGGAAGCGGATTTCGTTGGTGACGGCGATCTGCGTCAGGGCCGGGCTGGGCGCGTTGGTCGGGTTGCAATAGACGTCGATGTTGCCATCCTGGAAAGCAGCGGCAGCAGCGTCCCAACCAAGGCTGACCGCTTCGTAATCCGTGCCCGCTTCGAGGCCAGCAACCGCTTTGAACAAACGTTGCATGGTCGTATAGGCCGCACCGCCGGGCGGGCCGAGAAAAACGCGCTTACCAGCGATCTGATCCATGGACGTGATGCCGGAGGATCCATAAACCGCAATGTGATAAACCCCCATTGGGAAGTTCAGCACCGTGCGCAGGTTCTTGACCAGTTCGGGGGCTTGTTCGATTTTCTCATACATCGCGGCCTGACGGCGCATCAGCGCATGAATCACCGGCGAGGACATGCAGAAATCGCTGCGGCCCATGGCCACTTCAAGCACGTGGCGGGTCGCGGCACCGGTCGCGTTCAACTGGATCTCGTAGTCCGGTAGCGCCCCGTTCACGATGTTTGCAAAGGTCGTCATCACAAGGTTAGGGCTGGTGCCCGGTCCGAGTGTCGACATGCGCAGCAACTCCTTGGCAAAAGCGGCACGCGGCAAGGCCGCAAGTGCAGCCGCACCTGCCGTGCTTGCCAACAGGGAGCGGCGGGTCAGGTTTGGGGGTGTCATGGGTCGTTCCTCCTCTGGATCAAGTATTTTCGGGCGTCATGAAGGTGCCGAACCTGACGACGGACCACAGCGCAAAGGTCGCAGCCACAGCAATCCATGACACATAAGCTCCTAAGAACAAGAGCGCGAAAGCGAGGGCCAGCCCGATGGGCGCAAAGCGTGCCTTGCCCTTGGCCGGGTAACAGGCGCGCGAAATATGCAGCACGGCAAGTGTGACAAACAGGATCGATTGTGCCGATTCCATCAGCGGATAGCCGGTGCCGAGCAACATTGCGGGCTGATAGATAAAGGCAAAAGGGATCACAAAGCCGGGCAAGGCCAGCCGGGAGGCCTCAACAGCGGTGCGCATGGCCCCGGCCCCCGCAATTGGTGCGGCGGCAAAGGCGGCCAGTGCAACTGGCGGGGTCACAGCCGACAACACGCCGAAATACAGTACGAACATATGCGTGTGAATGATTGGCACGCCAAGCTTTTGCAGCGCAGGGCCCATGACCAGCACGATGATCAGATAGGCGGGCACCGTGGGCATCCCCATGCCGAGCAACAGACAGGCCAAGGCCATGAGCAGCAGGGATACCGCCAGTTGCCCGTCGGCATAGCTGCCAACAAGCGACGCGAACCGCAGGCCGACACCGGTCAGGTTCAAAATGCCGATGATGATCCCCACGGCCCCCACGATGACCACCAGCTGGGCGGAAATCATGCCCGCTGAACGGATGAACTTGATCCAGGACGGGATGTCGGTCAGCAGGCTCGGCTTTAGCGCGAAGCCGAAGACGATGGCGAAGGCCACGCCGATAAAGCCCGCATAGGCGGGCGAAGACCCCCCGACCATGGCCACGACAATGGCTGTCAGGGACAGCATGAACACAATGATCTGCGCGACCTCGCGCCATGCAAAATTCATCTTGGGCTGTGCGGAGATATCAAGATCCATGTCGCGCGCCGCACTGGACGTCGCCATGAACAAACCAACGTAATAGAGGATCGCCGGAACCGCAGCCGCCACACAAATCGTCAGATAAGGCTGGCCTGTCACGTCGGCCATGATAAAGGCAACCGCGCCCATGATCGGGGGTGTGATCTGCCCCCCGCTAGAGGCTGCGGCCTCAACTGCGCCTGCGAAATGCGGTTTGAAACCGCGTTTCTTGATCAACGGAATGGTGATGACCCCCGTGCCGACCACATTGGCCACCCCACTGCCCGAAATCGTGCCGAACAGACCGCTGGCAATCGTTGCCGCAGCTGCAGGGCCGGACCGCACGCGCCCGGTGGCGGCCAGCGCCAGTTTCACCAACACCTGATCAATGGTCAGGAATTCCAGAATAGCCCCGAAGATGATGAAGATAAGAATGGTCGAGACGACCGTGGCCATCGGACGTCCGAAAACACCGTCGAAAGAATACCACAGAACCTGAATCAATTCCTCAGACGTCATACCCGCATGGCGCATGAAGCCCGGCGCGAACTGCCCGAATGCGCCATAAATCAAAACAAAACCCGCCACGCAGGCCATGACCATGCCGACAGAACGGCGGGTCAGTTCGATCACGGCGATCAAACCCAAAGTGCCCAGCCAGATATCTGCGGATGTCAGAAAATAAAGGCCGGTTTCAATTTCCGCAGCGGCGCGAAAGTACTGATAGACCGCAACGCCGAGAAAGGCCGCCGTGATGAGCGCCAGCAGTTTTCCCACAGGGCTGCCGCTGCGCTCGATCTGAAAGAGCAGGATCAGCAGGCCACCGACCAGCAACATGCCGACCCGAAGGTAGGATTCGCTGAAGACACCAAAGACAGAGACGTAGAAAACGACGACGATAATCAAACCGGACAATGCCAGGCTCAATCCCGTCACGGATCTTGAAAGCACATTCTGCACAGGTCCCCTCCTCCTCGGTCTGCGGCAAGCCTTTCTGCCCGGCCACGGCGCACCACAATATTAACTAGACACACATCCCTTTTAGGTCGAACATGCGTTTCACTAGGTGGAACGCGTGGTCAAACTAAATCGCTCTGTTGAACGCAGTATGAAAATACTCGAAGTTGTGTCGAGTAATGGCGTGTGTTCATTGGTTTTTCTGGCGGATCAGACGGGTTTGCCCAAAGCCACGATCCTGAGAATTTGCGCAACGCTGGTCAATCAAAGATGGCTGACCCAGAGCCGCAGCGACAGTCGGTATCGTATTGGGTCCCGGTTCCCGCGCTTGAGCGCCTACCCTGATTCGATAGATGCGCTGGTCGAGGCCGGAAGCGCAGAAATCATGGAATTATCCAAGGCAACCGGGCTGGGGGTGGATCTTGCGGCCGCGATCGGAAACGGGCGGGTCGAGATTGTCGATACGACCCGACACTATGGCCGCCATGGTATCTTTCCCGATTGTATCGGCTACCGCCCCTCGCCTTTCCGCTCGGCTTTGGGCTGTGCTTTTCTGGCCGCCTTGGGACCCGGAGAACGGATGGAATCCTCCGACAAACTGAGCGCGAGCCTGAAAGGCAAAGACCGCGATGCCGCCGCGCAACTGCCGGATAAACTCAAAGATATCCGCGCGCGCGGCTTTGCCAGCCGGGAACATGGCTATTGGGGGCGCGCGGTGGACTATGGCGGAATTCCCAGCGCGATCAGCGTTGCCATCCGCGCCAGCGATCAGGTCGTGGGGGCGCTGAGTTTGGTCTGGCTCGCCGAAAGGCGCAGCGTGGATGATGTAGCGCAGGCGCATCTTGTGCAACTGAGCGCGGCAGCAGATGCCATTGGCACTCAATTCGCCGTGAACCTTGATCTGGGCGATCTGCCACAATCCTGAGTTATGGCGTCTGACAAGATACTTGGACCATCGCAGATCACCTAGAGCGTCTGACGAAATACCTGAAATATCACGTATCACGTAACGCGTTGAAATCCTTGATGTCAGATGGCGCTAGGTGTTTCAGGTTTTTCGCATGACGCTTTATGGCGCCTCTTCAGCCCCGAGGAACGCCTGCGCCTGCGGGCCGGTCTCAAAGATATGCGTGCGCGCGTCGGGAAAGACCTTTCCCAGTTTCATCCGCATGAAGGCCGATCCGGAATAGCGCGAAACCTTTGCGTAATACCGTTCTGTCAAGCGGTTCACCATGTCGGCCCAGTTGCTTTCGAGCGCTTCGTCAATACGAAAACCATCATAGTTCACGATGACATCAACCCGCTTGCCATGGGCCTCGCAGGTGCGGGCGACCGCCGTTCTGACCAGATCGATTTCGTCTTGTGTGCGGATGCGCATTTTCTCGAAGTTGAGAAATAGCTGGCCGAGCTTGCTCTCGATCGCCACGCGGTCCGGCAGATCAAGGTGCAACAGGTCGGTGCGCAGGCCCATCTCCTGTGTGCGGAAAATGCGCGGGTCCATGAGGCAGATTTCATCTACAATCGGGGGCACGTCCATCAGGCTCAAAATATCACGCTCCAGATCAATGCCGGGGGCGATTTCGATCAGTTTCAATCCGCCAGCGGTCAGTTCGAACACGCACCGCTCGGTCACATATAAAACCGGCTGACCCAGCCGCGCCGCGCGTACGCCCGAAAACGAAATCTGCTCGACATGATCGAGGAATTTGCGCGCCCTGCCCTCTTGGCGGATCTCGACCCCATCCGCGTCGATCTGCACATCCAGCCCCTGCGCGCTGAACGTGCCGGCAAACACAACGGCGCGGGCATTCTGACTGATGTTGATGAACCCACCCGCACCTGCAAGACGCGGCCCAAAGCGGGAGACATTGACGTTGCCAATAGCGTCCGCCTGCGCAAGCCCCAGACAGGCCAGGTCAAGGCCGCCGCCATCATAGAAATCAAACTGGTTGTTCTGCGGGATCACCGCGTCGGTGTTGACCGCCGCACCGAAATCAAGTCCCGAAGCCGGTTGCCCGCCGATCACGCCCGGCTCGGCGGTGAGCGTCAGATGCTCCAGCAACCCTTCTTCGGCGGCGACGGAGGCCACGCCTTCGGGCATCCCGATCCCAAGGTTGACCACACCGTTCACGGGCAACTCAAACGCACAGCGCCGCGCGATCACCTTGCGCGCATCAAGGGGCATGACCGGCAATTCACCCCGAGGCGGTTTGATGCGGTTGGTGAAGGCCTGACTGAAGGCGGTGCGATAAGTCTGCAGATGGTTTTCCGGGCGCGCGATAACGACGGCATCCACCAGAATACCGGGGATATGGACGTCGCGGGCGGGCAATGTCCCCGCCTGCGCCACACGTTCGACCTGCACGATCACCACGCCGCCCGCATTGTGCACCGCCATGGCTTGCGCCAGATTGTCGATGGTCAGCGCCTCGCGCTCCATCGTGACATTGCCCACCTCATCCGCCGTCGTGCCGCGCAGCAAGGCGACCGTCAGCTTCTGTGACGGGTAGAACAGGACTTCCTCGCCGCCGATCTCCATCAGTTCAACCTGCGGCTCTGTCGATATCTCGTTGATCGCACCACCTCCGTTGCGCGGATCGACAAAGGTCTCAAGGCCAACTTTGGACAACATGCCCGGCTTGCCCGCCGCAATGTCGCGGTAAAGCTGGCTGATCACACCTTGCGGCAGGTTCCAGCCTTCGATCTTGCCTTGCGTGGCCAGCGTCGCGACCTTTGGGATCAGCCCCCAGTGCCCGCCGATAACACGTTTCAACAGGCCCTCATGCCCCAACCGGTTCAGGCCGCGTTCCTTGCCATCCCCCTGCCCTGCGGCAAAAACCAACGACAGATCGCGCGGATGACCTGTTTGCACAAACCGATCTTCGACAGCGGCCAGCAGTTCATCCGGGACACCTATGCCAACGAAACCGGAGGTCGTGACGCAATCACCGTCCTTGATCAGGGCGGCAGCCTCGGACGGCGAAACGACCTTGCTCGCCTTCATGCCGCTGCCCACGCGCTCTCCAAGGCCAACGCAATGCCGATGGTTTCTTCCGCCGAAATCGCGCCGGTGATGACAGACCTTTTGCCGGTTCGTTCAATCATATTCATTTCCTCGGTGCTGTCTTGGGTTTCCGAATGCACTTACGCGCGGCTAGCCTGCACCGTTCGGCAGTGTTTTTGAGACTTCATCGTCCACCTGCGGTCGGCGTGTCGCGCCCGGTTGTGTATCGAGAACATCATGCAAACGCTCCATCAGGGTATTGAACTGATCCCGCTCCGCATCCGAAAATGTGCTCATCAATGCGTTTTCAAATGACAGGGCCGCAGGAACAATCCCGTTGAACACATCCAGCCCCGACGCGGTCACTTCGATCTCAACAAGGCGGTGGTCGGCATCGCAAGTGGATTTCGCCAGAAGCCCCGCCTTTTCCAGCTTGGTTACCGCGCGGCTGACACTCGGCTTTTCAAGATAGACACTGTCGTGAATTTCGCGAACGGACATCTTTTCGCGGCGCGCAACATGGACCAGAACCCGCCATTCAGGCGTCGAAAGACCGTATTCCGCGCCATAGACCTTCGAGAGCATCTTGGAGATGCGCGATGACAGCACCGACAGTTTGTAAGGCAGGAATTCGGACAGGTTGAAATCACTTGAGGTCATGTAAATCCGGCACCTTCGATTTCGTTGCATATGAAATGATCTTGACTCATTTTTCCACAAAATGATAATCGTTGCAAGTGAAACGAATTTGAACCACCTGTCAAAGCGGAATTGAACGCACCATTATTCGCATCGGTGCCGACCACTTGAAACGTGAGGAGACATGCCATGAAAGACGCAGATATCAGCCCTTTGGTTCAGGCCGACGGCGGACTGACAAACCCCGGCTACATGCCCGGATTTGGCAATGATTTCGAGACCGAAGCCCTGCCCGGTGCCCTGCCCCAAGGCATGAACAGCCCGCAAAAATGCAACTATGGGCTATATGGCGAGCAGCTTTCCGGCACGGCATTCACCGATGTGCGCCCCGAACGCACGTGGTGTTATCGCATCCGCCCGTCGGTCAAACACAGCCACCGCTATGAAAAAATCGACCTGCCGCATTTCCGCTCCGCTCCGGACATCCACCCTGATGTGACCTCTCTGGGTCAGTACCGCTGGGACCCGATCCCGCATACGGATGAGCCGCTCACATGGCTGACGGGGATGCGCACCATGACGACGGCAGGTGACGTGAACACGCAAGTGGGCATGGCCAGCCACGTCTATCTGGTGACCCAATCCATGCAGGACGCCTATTTCTTCTCTGCGGACAGCGAGATGCTTGTCGTGCCACAGGAAGGCCGCCTGCGTTTCGCGACCGAATTGGGGATCATCGACCTTGAACCCAAGGAAATCGCGATCATCCCGCGCGGTCTGGTCTACCGTGTGGAATTGCTGGACGGGCCTGCGCGCGGCTTTGTCTGTGAAAACTACGGCCAGAAATTTGAACTGCCGGGCCGGGGTCCGATTGGTGCGAACTGCATGGCCAACCCGCGTGATTTCAAGGCACCGGTTGCCGCCTTTGAGGACCGCGAAGTGCCCTCGACCGTCACGGTCAAGTGGTGTGGTCAGTTTCACACTACCAAAATTGGGCAAAGCCCGCTCGACGTGGTGGCGTGGCACGGCAACTACGCGCCCTACAAATACGACCTGCGCAATTATTGCCCGGTTGGCGCGATCCTGTTTGACCACCCCGACCCGTCGATCTTTACCGTGCTGACCGCGCCGTCCGGCCAGCCGGGCACCGCGAATATCGACTTTGTGCTCTTCCGCGAACGCTGGATGGTGGCCGAAGATACTTTCCGCCCGCCATGGTATCACAAGAACATTATGTCCGAAATGATGGGCAACATCTATGGCGAATACGACGCCAAACCACAGGGCTTTGTCCCCGGCGGTGTGAGCCTGCACAACATGATGCTGCCCCATGGCCCCGACCGCGAGGCGTTCGAGAAAGCGTCCAACGCGAACCTCGGCCCTGACAAGCTGGACAACACAATGTCCTTCATGTTCGAAACCCGCTTCCCACAGCAACTCACCCAATTCGCGGGCAAGGAAGCACCGCTGCAGGACGACTACATCAACTGCTGGGCGGACATCGAAAAGAAATTCGACGGCACACCGGGTAAAAAGTGATCACCATGCTGACGCTCTATTCCTATTGGCGGTCGAGCACATCCTACCGCGTGCGGGTGGCGCTGAACCTCAAGGGGCTGTCATATCGGACAGTCCCGGTCGACCTTGTGGCCGGAGCGCAGCGCGCGCCCGACTATGTGACGAAAAACCCCAGCAAAGCTGTGCCGACGCTGGTGCTGGAGGATGGCACCGTTTTAACCCAATCGCTGGCAATCCTCGATTATCTCGAACATACCGCGCCCGACCCCGCCCTTTTGCCAAGCGATCCGTTGCAGCGCGCAAAGGTGCTGGCGGCCGCGCAGATTATCGCGTCAGACATTCACCCGGTGAACAACTTCAAGGTGATGAGCCGCCTGAAATCCCATCACGGGTTCACCGGTGATGCCGCCGCCGCTTGGATGCGCCACTGGATCAGCGAGGGGCTTGAGGCCTATCAGGCCCTGCTGCCGGATGCTCCGACGTACAGCTTTGCGAACACACCGCAGCTCTGCGACCTGTGCCTTGTTGCACAGCTTTACAATGCACACCGCTGGGGCGTTGACCTGACGTCCTTTGCCCGCCTGCGCGACGTCGAAAAGCAGGCGCTCAAATTGCCGGCCTTTGACGCCGCGCGCCCCGAAAACCAGCCAGACGCAGCCTGAAGGAACCCCCATGACACAGCTCATCCAATCTTGGGTTGAAAGCGCAAATTCGCCCGAAACCGACTTCCCCCTCAACAACCTGCCCTATGGCGCGTTTCACGTCGCGGGCGGTGATCTGCACGCAGGCGTCGCCATCGGGGATTACATTCTGGATGTGAGCGCGCTGGAACAGGCCGGTCTGCTTGACCTGCCCGAAAGCGGTGTCTTTGCACGCGGCACATGGAATGACTTCATGGCACTTGGGTCCGATGTCTGGGACAGCTTTCGCAAACACCTGACTACCGCCTTGAGCAAAGGTGCCGCCCAGAAAAGCGCGTTTGAAACGCATCTTATTGCCATGGCCGAGGCCACGCTTGAGATGCCGTTCACCGTGACAGAATTCACCGACTTTTACGCAGGCCGTCATCACGCCTTCAACGTCGGCAGCCTGTTCCGCGACCCGGCCAATGCCCTGCCGCCAAACTGGCTGCACATCCCCATCGGCTACAATGGCCGCGCATCATCCGTTGTGGTCAGCGGCACCGACATCACCCGGCCCAACGGGCAGTTAAAAGCGCCTGACGCCGAAATGCCGGTGTTCGAGGCGTCAAAACGGTTTGATCTGGAACTTGAGATGGGCGCCATCGTCGGCAAACCCTCCAAAGGCCGCGTGAGCGTGCAGGAAGCCGATGACATGATTTTTGGCTACGTCTTGCTGAACGACTGGTCCGCGCGCGACATTCAGGCGTGGGAATACCAACCACTCGGGCCGTTTCAGGCCAAGGCGACGGCGACCACGATCAGCCCGTGGATTGTCACCAAAGCCGCCCTTGAGCCGTTCCGTGCCTCGACACCGCCGCGCGAGAAGGAACTGCTGCCCTACCTCACCGAGCCCGGCCCGATGCTCTATGATATCGACCTCGAAGTAGGCCTTGCGCCAGAAGGTAAATCCGAGACGATCCTGTCGCGCACGAACTACAACGTCATGTATTATTCGCCAGCCCAGCAACTGACCCATCACACCACCAGCGGCTGCCCGATGCGGGTCGGCGATCTATTGGGCTCCGGCACGATCTCGGGACCGGAAAAGGCAAACCGAGGCAGTCTGTTGGAGCTTAGCTGGGCAGGTAAGGAACCGCTGACGCTGGACACCGGCGAAACGCGCACTTTCCTTGAAGACGGCGATACCCTGACCCTGCGCGGGGCTGCCAAAGGTGACGGCTACCGCATCGGATTTGGTGAGTGCGCAGGCACCTTACGCCCGGCAGCTCCACTGGACTGAAGAGACGTGGCCTTGCGCGCCGATCCGTCTGAGCACTCATGATAAGGTAACGCCCGGTGGTCTCAGACCCATGGGGCGCTATGGTTTCATCGAGGCCGTACAACCCCGGTTGGTAATACAAAACACACACCACAAAAGGGGAATAGACGGATGAAATGCCCTCAAAATCACTGATCTCCCGGCGGCATCTGCTGTTTGGGGCTTTTACCATCTTCACCCTGCCGACGTATCTGCGAGCGGCCCCGCAAACGCTCTCTGCATTGCAGAGCGGCGGGCACGTCATCTATTTTCGCCACGGTGCGACCACATGGTCGGGGGTCGATAACATCAACTGGCCCCGCGCGCGGCAACGGCTTTTGTCGGGGGCGGGGATTGAACAATCGCGCATGATCGGCGACGCGTTCAAACGCCACGCCATCCCGGTCGGCGCGGTCTTGGCCAGTCCCTTTGCACGCTGCCGCGATATGGCAGAGATTGCGTTTGGCCGCGTCGAGGAGCGGATGGAACTCCTTGGTCTTTTGTCGGATGAACAGGGTCGGGCAGCCCGGATCGCATACCTTCGGGACAGGTTGCGCCTGCCGCCGCAAGACGGAGCAAACCGCATCATCATTTCGCACACATCCAATATCGCGACGGTCGCCAACGTGCGATTGGCCGAAGGAGAGGGTGTCATAATACGCCCGAATGGTTCGGGTTTTACGGTTCTGGAAACACCAATGCCTCAAGACTGGTGAGGGCAGTCAGCCCCCACCTTAGCCCTCGCCGCGTGCTTTTTGCAGCAGCGCGCTCAACTGCTCCAATTCGTCTTTGGACAGGTGCTGCAGCTGTCCAATGTGCAGATCAACCAACGGCTGGTCGATCCTGGCAAGCAACTCCTTGCCTTTTTCGGTCAAATGGCTGCGCACAATGCGTCGGTCCGTTTCGTCATGTTCACGCCTGACCCATCCATCGCGCACCAAGCGATCCATCAGGCGGGTGACGTCAGCCCGGGGATCGGTCATCTGTTGACTGATCTGCGAAACGCTCGCGCCGCCATCGCCGCCCCGCCGGATCGCCCGCAGCGCATTGTATTGCCTGCCGGACAACCCGAACCCGGCCAGCAAGTCACTGACGTCCTGCCCAAGCACTTGGGATGTGCGCATCAGATTGAGATACGCCTGTTGCTCTGGCACATGGCTTCCCGTTTCCGCCACCACGAGGTCTGGTGTCTTGAATGCATCCATTTTCCGGCGGGACATCGCGTCTCACATATATGTTATCGACAATAGCTGTTGTAAACGTATATATAGACTAGCTTTGTTTTGTCGAGCAGCCAATGAACCGGCTGAATGTTATTGACGTGATACGGGGGCAGCATGACGGGTGCGCTTACGAAGATAACGAGAAGCTATCTGAGCATGCTGGCCGGCGGTGCGGTCATCACGTTTTGCGCGGGTGCCCTTCACGCAGCGCAAAATCAGCAACCACCTGATTACTCAACACTCGGCGCAGTACCTTTTACGTCCGCGAATGCGCCATCCGCCGTGCGGGCATCCGAGACGATGCTGACGATACAAGGGGGCCCTTACACGCTGGGTCGTAATGACGGTCCAGCCATTGAACGCCGCGCGCATAGCGTGACGTTGGAAGGGTTCCGCATGGATCGTACCGAAGTAACCAACGCGGCCTTTGCGGAATACCTGAACGCGCTCGATATTCAGGTCTTGGTGGCGTTTGAGGCAGGCGGCGTCTCCGCCAAACACTTGTCTCAGAGCGGGATTGCCCTTCTGACTGAGGGACGCAGCGGCAGTGGTCTTTACCCCCTCATCGCACTGGATGATGATCAGGCGCGGATTGGTCACGACACGGATAGATTTGTGCCAACCGAGGGCTATGCAGACCATCCCGTAGCGGAAACAACTTGGGCAGGCGCACGCGCCTATTGCCACTGGCGCGGAGCACGGCTGCCCACCGAAGCAGAGTGGGAAGCGGCGGCGCGGGGTTCGGATGCGTTTCTCTACCCTTGGGGAAACACAGCACCCGACCCAACCCGCGTTTTCACCTCCGGGCGCACTGGTGTCACAGGCGCAGTTGGCGGTCGTCCTGCCGGGGCTTCGCCACTGGGCGTGCTTGATCTGAGTGGATCGCTGGCCGAATGGACCTCAAGCCTGTTGCGGGCCTATCCCTATGACCCAAAGGATGGCCGCGAGGATAACACTCTGGCAGGTGAGCGCGTTACCAGAGGAGGGGATTACATCTACGATGCCGACGCCGCCACGTTGACCGCAACCCATCGAGATGGGTTTTCGAACGCGTCCGAACGCGGCCATCGCCATATTGGTTTTCGCTGCGCCGCAGACCTGCAAACAGATCAAGGGTAACTGCCCTAAATCCATCTGGTATCATCGCAAAGCAAACGATTTTCTGACGTAAGAGGCTCATCCATGTCAAGATTTTACGATACACCTGAACGATACAGCCTGATCTCTCGCACTCTGCACTGGGGTATGGCCCTCCTCTTTGCAATGCAGTTTGTAACGGCAGCGCTGCGATGGGCCCTGCCCCGTGAAGATCCGCTGCGCGAGTTTTTCTGGGCCTATCACGCACCGCTCGGAACCACCCTGTTTTTGCTGATGCTGCTGCGCGGCGCATGGGGATTGATCAACCTGAGGCGACGGCCTGCGCCGCACGCGGGACTGATCGGGCGCGCGGCTCTCGCAGGTCATCTGGCGATCTATACTCTGATGGTGATTGTGCCGACGCTCCGTCTGATTGCGGCGGCGGGCAGTACGCGCGGGTTCAGCTATCTCGGCATTGAGATATTTGCGCCGCGTGAAACGAAAATCGCCTGGATGGACGCAATGGCGGAATGGCATGGGGAGCTGGGCTGGATCCTGGGCCTGCTTGTGCTTGGTCACATCGTCATGGCGGTCGGCTGGCATCACCTCGTCAAACGTGACGGAACCTTGCAGCGGATGACCTGAACGCGGGCGCGTTATCCCCCACACAATCATCAGGTGAGGAAACATCGCTCACTTCAGACGTGTTGCTGAGATAAGCGTTTCATGATCGCCTTGTGCTGTCCTGCCGGGATGTCACGCTCTGTGACCAGTGCGCGTGATGCAGCGCTAAATCCGGCATCCCGCTTGCTGCATCAAACGGCGTAACGAGACTTGAGGATCGCCTCTGCATATTCGTCGCTTTTCTTGCTGTCGTGCACGATCCCGCCGCCGACGTTGAGCGTGGCAGTTCCGTCATCGTTGCAGACAACTGTCCTGATGGCGACGTTGAACTCCATCGACCCGTTGGGAGCGATCCAGCCGATGGAGCCACAATATGCGCCGCGCGCCTCGCTCTCGAGCGACCGAATGATTTGCATCGCTCTGATCTTTGGCGCGCCGGTGATTGAACCGCAGGGAAACAATGCCTCAAATATATCATACAATGTGGTTTTCGGCACTATCTGGGCCGTGACGCGGGACGTTAGCTGATGCAATGTTGCATAGGTTTCGACTTTGAACAGATCCGGGACTTTAACGCTGCCTACTTCAGCCAGTTTACTGACATCATTGCGCAAAAGGTCCACAATCATCAGGTTTTCTGCTTGATTCTTCTCAGATTTTTGAAGCCATCTCGCCTGTTCGGTGTCCTCTTGCGGTGTCTTACCGCGTGCGGCAGTCCCCTTCATCGGCTTGGTTTCAAAGTGCCCGCTTTCGTCGATGGCAAAAAACAATTCTGGTGACCGGGACAAGAGCATCGGCCCCCCGAGATCCACAAAAGCACCATGAGGGACCGGTTGTTTGGCACAAAGATCACGGTAGAGCGCGATCGGCGGTTCAGCATATCGGGCGGTCAGCGGAAAAGTGAGGTTGGCCTGATAAATATCGCCAGCCGATATGAGTTTCTGAACTTCGCAAAAGGCGGCAGAGTATTGTGCTTCGTCCCAAACCGGGTCCAAATCCTTTAATCGCGCAGGCTTCAAAGGCTGGGCGAATTCGGCCGGGGATGGCGCATCAAAGACGCCGAAACACAGCAGCGGCACCGTTCTGTCGACGGGTATCAAATCGCTCAATTTATGCGAAAACACATAGCCCAGTTCGTAGCTCGCGTATCCAGCCAGCCAATGCCCTTGCGCCTTTGCTTGTTCCATCGCAGCAAATGCATCGGTCACATCTGCAGCTGTGTCAGCGCGGATCGTATGAAGGGGGTCAACAAACGCGCTGGCCCCTGAAAGGGGACCGTTATCAAAGATGACCTGTCGTGGGACAGAACGGCTTGCCAAGTCTAAAAATCCGCCGCGATGCGCAGGTTGCGCAAGGGCCTTACGATGTCGATAGCCTTGAGGTACAGCGGATGGGCCTTATAGGCCGACAGCGCCTCATTGCTTGCGAACTCTGCATAGACGACAACGTCGACTTCGCTCGACAGCGCATCATCACGGGTGTTCTGGCGCACCTCAAAAACCTCTGAGTGCGGGATATCCGCCAAGAGCGATAACCCGTCGATGATACGGGGCAGATCGACCTTATCCTTGGCGCTGAAAAAGACGACATGTCGAATGTTGGGACGGGGTGGCATAAAATCTCCGTATGGTTCTTGAATCGCTCACCGAATGGCGCAAGCCTTAGCTGCAACAGGCGGGCACTTCTAGGGCAAAACCCCGATGCAATCCGCTGTCCGGGTACAGAAAGATGCGGCCATTTGTCCGCCGGATTTGACGACTTGTATTCAGGCGATGCGCGCGGACGATGGCGCGCCTTTTGCCCTTGTCAGAACACGCCACGTTTCGGGTGAACCCTTCGTGTAAAACAATCGGCTCGTTATTGCATCGGGTGACATTTCCGGCCCGCGCGACAGACGCATCTTTTCCTAGAAAAGACACCTTCATGGGGCCGCAAACAGCGCAGGTTCATGTTTTACCCGTTGCAAATCAAACGGTTAGCACATCAGCCCAGATCATTCAGCGGCAACAGCAGCGACCGGGGTCGGCGTGTAGTTCAGGATGGGTGCAAGCCATCTTTCCGCCTCCTCCGTCTCCATGCCTTTGCGCGCGGCATAATCCGCCACCTGATCGCGTTCCACCTTGGCCACGCCAAAGTAATAGGCGTCAGGATGGCCGATATAGAGCCCTGATACCGAAGAACCGGGCCACATGGCCATGCTTTCCGTCAGTTCGACCCCGGTATTGGCTTCGGCCTCCAGCAGGGAAAACAGGGTCAGTTTTTCCGTGTGATCGGGCTGGGCCGGGTAGCCGGGCGCGGGGCGGATGCCGCGATAGGGCTCACCCACCAGTTCATTCGGGGCAAACCCTTCGTCGGGCGCATAGGGCCAGAGTTCGCGGCGCACCCGCTGGTGCAGCATCTCCGCCATGGCCTCGGCAAACCGGTCGGCCAGCGCTTTGACAAGGATCGACGAATAGCTGTCGTTTGCCTCCTCGAACTTTTTGGCCAGGACGGCCTCCTCCGGGCCTGCGGTGACGACAAAACCACCGACATAATCTGGTGTCCCAACAGGTGCGACAAAGTCGGACAGGGCCATATTGGGCCGCCCCGGGCGTTTGGCGTGCTGCTGGCGCAGGGTGTGCAGCGTGGCCAACTGCGTGTCCCGGTCCTCGCCGGTGAAGAGGTGAATGTCGTCACCACGCGCATTGGCCGGCCAGAACCCGGCGACAGCACGGGGGCCGAACAATTTTTCATCAATGATCTGTTTCAGCATCGCCTGCGCATCAGCAAAGAGCGCGCGCGCGGCCTCTCCCTGCCGTTCGTCCTCAAGGATTTTCGGGTAAACGCCTTTCAGCTCCCAAGTGCGGAAAAACGGCGTCCAGTCGATGTATTTCGCAATCTCTGCGAGATCCCAATCCTCAATTACACGGGTGCCGGTGAAGGTCGGCGCGGGCACGGTGTAATCGCTGAAATCAATCTGCATGGCATTGGCCCGCGCGGCGGCCAGCGGCACACGTTCCTTGGCACGTTCGGAGCGTTCATGGCGCTCGATCACGCTCACATATTCGTCGCGAATGCCCTCGATATAGCCATCGCGGCTCTCGGGATTGAGCAGTTTGCTGACCACACCCACAGCCCGGCTGGCGTCCAGCACGTGGATCGCCTGATTTTTGGTGTAGCGCGGGGCAATCTTGACGGCTGTGTGCACCTTGGATGTGGTCGCCCCGCCGATCAGCAGCGGGATGTCATAGCCCTCCCGCTCCAGTTCGCTGGCCATATGTACCATCTCATCAAGGCTCGGCGTGATCAGACCGGACAGGCCGATGATATCCACGTTTTCCGCCTTGGCGACTTCAAGGATTTTCTGCGGCGGGACCATCACACCCAGATCAATGATCTCGTAATTGTTGCAGGCCAGCACGACACCCACGATATTCTTGCCAATATCATGCACATCGCCTTTGACCGTCGCCATCAAGACCTTGCCCGCCGCCTCGTGCCCGTCCCCGCCATTCAGGCGTTTTTCCTCTTCCATAAAGGGCAATAGAACGGCCACCGCCTGTTTCATCACACGGGCGGATTTCACCACCTGCGGCAGGAACATCTTGCCCGCCCCAAACAGATCGCCGACCACGTTCATCCCCGCCATCAGTGGCCCTTCGATCACATGCAGCGGACGCGCGGCCTGCAATCGCGCCTCTTCGGTATCGGCGTCGATGAATTCCGTGATGCCGTTGACCAGCGCATGTTCCAGCCGCTTTTCAATGGACCACGCGCGCCACGCCAGATCGCGCACCTTTGCCTCGCGCGCACCGCCCCTGAAGCGTTCGGCCATATCAAGCATCCGCTCGGTCGCATCGTCGCGCCGGTTGAGAACCACGTCTTCGCAGGCCGCGCGCAGGTCGGGATCAATCTGGTCATAGACGGCCAACTGGCCCGCATTGACAATGCCCATATCCATGCCCGCCTGAATGGCGTGATAGAGGAAAACCGCATGCATCGCCTCGCGCACCGTTTCATTGCCGCGAAACGAAAATGACAGGTTGGACACCCCGCCCGACACATGCGCATGGGGCAGATTTTGGCGGATCCAACGGGTCGCCTCGATAAAGTCGACGCCATAGTTATTATGCTCTTCGATGCCGGTGGCCACGGCAAAGATGTTGGGATCAAAAATGATATCCTCGGGCGGAAAACCGACCTCCTCCACGAGGATACGGTAGGCGCGGGCGCAAATCTCGATCTTGCGGGCGGCGGTATCGGCCTGCCCCTCTTCGTCAAAGGCCATGACGACAACAGCGGCGCCATAGGCCAGACAAAGCCGGGCGTGATGGCGAAATTCCTCCTCGCCCTCTTTCATCGAGATGGAATTGACCACGGATTTACCCTGCACACACTGCAGGCCCGCCTCGATCACCTCCCATTTGGAGCTGTCGATCATGACGGGCACGCGCGCGATGTCGGGCTCGGACGCGATGAGATTGAGAAATTCGATCATCGCCTGTTTGGAATCGATCAGCCCCTCATCCATGTTGACATCAATGATCTGCGCGCCGTTTTCCACCTGATCGCGCGCCACATCGAGGGCTGCGGCATAGTCGCGATTGGTGATCAGCTTGCGAAACTTGGCAGAGCCGGTGACGTTGGTCCGTTCACCCACATTCACGAAAGGGATGTCGGGCGTGAGGACAAAGGGTTCAAGCCCGGAAAGGCGTAAATACCGGGTCATGCCGCTTGCTCCTTTTCCAACTGGCGCGGCGCAAAGTGGGCGACCGCTTCTGCAATGGCGCGGATATGCTCAGGCGTGGTGCCGCAGCAACCGCCGACCACATTCAACAACCCCTCTTGGGCGAAACCGGCCAGTTGTGTGGCGGTCTCTTCGGGGCCCTCGTCATACTGCCCGAAGGCGTTGGGCAGCCCAGCATTGGGATAGGCGCAGGTCAGCGTGTCAACCACGCCCGCAAGCTCCGCCATATGCGGCCGCATCGCGCCCGCCCCCAGCGCGCAGTTCAGCCCCACGGAAAACGGTCGGGCATGCGCCACCGAATGCCAGAACGCCGTCGGCGTTTGCCCCGAAAGCGTGCGGCCGGATGCATCAGTGATCGTGCCGGAGATCATAATCGGCAAGCGGATGCCCTGCGCCTGAAACGCCTCGATCGCCGCAAAAATGGCCGCCTTTGCGTTGAGTGTATCGAAAATGGTTTCAATCAAGATCAAATCCGCGCCCCCGATGATCAGCCCCCGGATCTGGTCGCGGTAAGCAAGGCGCAAACCATCAAAGGTCACCGCGCGATACCCCGGATCACTCACATCCGGGGACAAAGACGCGGTACGGTTCGTTGGGCCAACGGCCCCCGCCACATAGCGCGGCTTGCCATCCTGCGCCGTGGCCCGGTCCAGCGCGCGCCGCGCAACGCGCGCCGCCTCCACGTTCAGATCATGGACGGCAGCCTCAAGACCGTAATCGGCCTGTGCAATCGCGGTTGAGGAAAACGTATTGGTTTCGACGATATCCGCGCCTGCGATGGCGAAATCATAGTGGATTTGTTCGATCGCCTGCGGCTGTGTCAGGGTCAGCAGGTCGTTGTTGCCCTTTTGCGGAAGGTCCGTCGCATGCGCGCAGGGCGTGCCGGTTCCGTGACCGGTATAATCATCCTCCCCAAGACCGAGCCCCTGGATCATCGTGCCCATGGCGCCATCCATGATCAGGATACGCTCGCGCGCGGTCGCGTTCAGTGCGTTGACGCAGTGATGATCGTGTAAAGACATGGCGGCCCCCAAGTTTTCGTTGCCGCTACCTACCAGCATCTCAATTATTAGTATAATTCATATTCTTCAGATTCATTATGAGTTACTCGCAGATATTCACGTGACGCCCGCATATATCCGCCACCACTGACGCCCGAAAAACTTGGCGGTGAAACCTGATTGCCCCGGATAAACCGCCCTGACGCAACAGCGGACGTGTCCGGATGTGAGCCATTCGCATTTTGCATAGCGGCTTTCACATTGCCCATGTTGACCCAAACCGGGCGGCGGCCTAACTCCGCATCAATGGCAGTGCCCGCGATGGCGTCGTGTGCTTTCTGCCCTTTCCGCAAATATCCTGAACGCCCGGATTTGGACGGCTCCCGCAGTGGAGCGGTCCCGAAGTGATTGTTGAGGTCCCAAGATGTTCCAGAACCCGTCCCTGCCCGGTCTCCACATTGCCGCACCTGCCAAACCCAATACCGGGATGATCTGCATGATCGTGGCAATGCTGCTGCTTCCCGTGGGGGATACATTTGCGAAACTGATCAGTGAGACACTGAACCCGGTCGGTGTCACGCTCTGCCGTATTCTGGCGCAGGCGCTGTTTCTGGTGCCGGTGGCCTATCTTCTGCGGCACCGTCTGCGCGGGGCGATGTTCTCGCCCGTTGTGGCGCTGTCGGGGGGGCTGCTGATCGTGTCGCTGACCAGCCTGATCAGCGCTTTCGCGGTGATGCCCATCACGACGGCGCTTGCGATCTTCTTTGTTGAGCCGCTGATCCTGACCATTCTTGCCGCGTTCCTTCTGGGGGAAACCGCCGAGCCGCGCCGCCTTGCCGCTGTCGGTGTCGGGTTGATTGGCGCGATGATCGTGATCCGTCCCGGTTTTGACGTCTATGGCTGGGCGTCCTTGCTGCCGCTGATCTCTGCCTTTGCTTATGCGCTGAACATGATCGTGCTCAAGAAAGCAACCGTGACCCGCTCCGGCCTGACCGTTCAATGTGGCACGACGATCTATGCCGGTCTTGGCCTTATCCTGCTGTCTGCGGGTCTGGGCGCGACGGGCATGACGGGGTTCGTACCTGCCGCCAGTGACACCGCGACATGGTTGCTGATCCTCTGCGCTGGCGCGGTTGCGGCCACATCCTTTGTGCTGATCGCCGAAGCCTACCGATCCGCAGACGCAACCGCCTTGGCGCCGTTTCAGTATCTGGAAATCGTAACCGCCACGGCCCTCGGGTTTCTGGTGTTTGGCGATTTCCCGGACACGCTGACGTGGATCGGCGTGGCAATCATCCTTGGCTCGGGCATCTATATCTTTCACCGCGAAGGACAGTCAGACACCGCAGCACCCCGCCGCAAACGCGCGGAACGCTAAAGGGGTCGGCCCTAGCAGTAGCCCCGCCGTCGCATCGGGCGTGGCCAACCTGACCTTGAACCGGGCTGCGCATCGCAGCGCCCGGTTCAAGATTTGCTTCAGGCTTCGGTGACGTCCGAAATCCATGTGCCCGCTGCGACCGCGCGCGGCAAACCCAAAGGCCCGATGGCCAAAAGAGCAACCTGATGCAGGTCCTGCTGGCCAATGTCCTCTGCGAGACCCCGGCGGGCATGCGAATGCACCGCACCTTCGGACCCCGCACCGATGGCAAGGGCCAGTTTGACCAAGCGCCGTTCGCGCACACTCAGCCCGCCGGCACTGGCGGTGGCGGCACCCAGACTGGCATAGGCGTCCCAGACCTCCGGATGGGCGGCGGCGAGATTTCCTGCCGCGCCGGGTAGATCGTTGCTCATCTTTTTCTTCCTTTCAGATTATTCTGTCAGCCGTCCCGCAAGTCTGTTTAAACTGCTGGCCCTGTGTTGCTTGCGCCTATGGCAGCGCGTCAGGATCGACGCGCCTTTGGCGGGGGCTGGACAAACCAGCCTCCCGTCTTGTTTTGCACATGCGTTCACTTTGGTGCGTCCGAGGCGTTTTGCATGAGGTATTCTGTCACCAAGGCCGCCTCGGCTTCGTCCAGACCTGCGCGCGGGAACATGGATGGGGTGATGCCTTTCCACTGCTGCTGGGTGAAGTGGGTCACTTCGCGCGGGGCGTGGCAGACCGTGCAGCGCTCAAAGTAGATCTTCTCGCCCGGGCCCATATCCGCATAGAGCTTTTCGGTCAGCTCATAGAGGCGATCAACACCGATCTTGTCATAATCAATCGCGGCATAGTCGTAGTCCTCAAGGATCGCGGGTTTCTCATAGGCCAGGTTCGGCCCCTCCGGATCCTCGCATTTGCGCATTGAACACAGGGTGGTATTCGCAGTCGTTGCCTGCGCCACGCCGGACGAGCGCTGTGTCGAGGTCAGGAAGTTCACCAGACCCGAGTTGCACCGCCCCTTGCTGTCCAGCTGCGGCCACGCGCCCTCGTAGATTGATACGACGCCGGGCATGATCTCGTCGCTGACAACAGCGCCCGCAATCACCGTGCCCCGGTCGTTGTAAAGCTCGACCAGATCGCCATCCTCGATCCCGCGCGCGGCGGCATCTTCCGTGTTGATCCGCACCGGTTCACGCCCCTGCACCTTGTAAAGCGCGCGCAGGTTTTCCGACTGGTCCATCTGGCTGTGCAGGCGGAACCACGGGTGTGGCGACACGACGTGCAACTGGCCCTCCTTGGCGTTGCCGAGGTATTCGTGCTTTTCCATCCAGATCGGCATGCCCGGCATGTCGTCGATATCGAGCTTGGCAAAATCCTCGCAGAACATCTCGATCTTGCCTGAGGATGTGTGCAGTGGCGCGCCTTCGGGATCGTTGAAGAATTCCCCGTGACGGGTCCATTTGCGCGCCTCTTCCGGCACCTCCTGACGGGCAAAGCCCTTTTCCCAGAACGCGTCGAACGGCGTGTGCGCAGATGCGCTGGATTTCTCATAAGCAGCTTTGACGTGGTACATCTTGTCTTCGCCATCGGTGAACTGCGCCCACAGACCCAGCGTATCGGCCAGCCCTTCAAAGATCTCGTAGTCCGGCAGGCTTTCACCCACGGGCTCGATCATCTTTTTCATCGCGTAGACCTTGTCGTTGGAATAGGTCCCGCCGGAGGAGATATCATCCTGTTCCAGCGTCGAGGCCGCAGGCAGAACGATGTCACACCAGCGCGTCGCCGCAGTCCACCAGACATCCACGCTGACCACGGTTTCCACCTTGTGCAGCGCACGGATCAGCCGGTTGGTATCCTGCTGGTGGCTCATGAAGTTGTTGCCCGCGTTGAAGACGACTTTCACATCTGGGTAGGTGTGGGTGTTGCCGTTGTAGAACACTTCCTTGCCCGGGTTTTCCAGCATGTCGGTGATGCGGCTCGCCGGGCAGACGGTCTTGACAAAATTCCGCCCCTGCGACAGGCCCGCCGGGTTGGATTTGCCCGAAGCGGGCATGCCGCCATTGCCATAGTGCCAGCTGAAGCCCACACCACAACCGGGCTTGCCGATCTTGCCGGTCAGCGCGGCAAAGTTGATGATCGCCCAATGGGTCATCTCACCGTGTTGCGCGCGTTGCAGCGCCCATGCCCCAGCGATATTGGTGTTGGATTTGGCAAAAAGCTCCGCCATCTCTCGGATTTTCGCCGCGTCAATGCCGGTGATCTCCGCCGCCCATTCCGGGGTTTTCGCAACGCCATCCTCCTCGCCGTTGACATAGGCGATCCACTTGTCAGCGCCGACCGTGTATTTCGCCATATAGGCGCGGTCCTCAAGTCCCTCGGCCAGCACGTGGTTGGCCATGGCACAAAACAGCGCCACATCGGTGTTGGGCACGATCTGGACCCATTCGGCGTCCAGATAGGCGTCAGAGGCGGTTTTCTGCGGGTTGATCGAGATGAACTTCACGCCTGAATCGCGGATGGTTTCCCAATGCGCATACATGCCATGGTCTGCCACGCGGTACTCCACCCGGTTGTTCTTGATCGGGTCACACCCCACCAGCACGAAGACCTCGCAGTGATCGCGGATGGTCTCCCAGGCTGATTGGGTCGAATAGACTTCCATATCGCCGATGATATGGGGCAGCGCGACCTGCGAGGCCCCCGCCGACCAGTCACCAGCGGTCACGGTGCAGCCCCCGATCAGGTTCATCAACCGGCCCTGCAGCACGTTGGGGCGGAAGGTGCCCGCGTTGGACCACCCACCATAGGAGGAGCTGAAGATCGCCTCGTTGCCGTGGTTTGTGGCCGTGTCCAGCAACGCCTTGGCCGTCAAGCTCCATGCGGTGTCCCAATCGACACGCACGTATTCTTCCTTGCCGCGCAATTCGGGCTTGATGTCGCCGGTTTCCCAGCCGTCGAGATAAGATTTGCGCACCATCGGATAGTTGATGCGCGACTTGTCATAGGTCCGGTCCATCACCCCCGTGGTCAGCATCTCGGTCGGGCGGGCGTCAATGTCCATGATGGTGTTGAGGCCGACCAGCTTGCCGTCGCGCACAACACCCTCAAACGGGCCGTAGTGCGTTGCGTGAAACACGCGCCCGTCAAAAGAGTTCGGATCAAGTGCTGCAAGCGCCGTTGTGCCCATCAGACTTGTTGCGCCGAATGCAGCTGCACCGCCTTGTAAAAAGCTGCGTCGGGTTGGTTGCGTAATTGACATGCGTGCCTCCTGTGACAGGTTGATTTGGCACCACACTATTACAACGCACACCCACAGGTGTTGATCCGGCGCAAACCGGGTTGTTCGAAGATGTAAAGAAATGTAACAGTGGCGCCATGCCCCAACACATCCTCATCGTAGAAGACGACCGCACAACACGAATGCGACTGGCTGCCTATTTGAAAGAGCAGGGATACCGCGTCAGTCAGGCCGAAAACGCCACGGAAATGGACGAAATCCTCAGTGCTGATCCCGCCGAACTTTTGCTGATCGACATCAATCTGGAGGGCAAAGACGGGCTGACCATCACCCGCGAGCAACGCAGTAAATCGCGGGTGGGGATCATTCTGCTGACGGCGCGCGACGATCAGGTGGACAAGATCGTCGGTCTCGAAATGGGCGCGGATGACTATGTGACCAAGCCCTTTGACAAGCGCGAACTGGCCGCACGGGTCAAGAACCTTATGGCCCGTATTGCCGATATCGGACAAGCGCCGCAACGTTCGGATCAGGTGGAGGAATTCGGCCCCTGGTGTTTCGACCGCATCCGGCGCCGGCTGGTGTCTGCGGCCCGGACCGAGACGCTGACCAAACAGGAATTCGACGTCATGAGCGCGCTTGCCGATCATCCCGGTCAGACGCTCAGCCGGACGCGGCTTGCCGAAATGATGGGTCGCAAAGCAATGCGCTCAAACGACCGGATGATCGATGTGGTCGTCGGACGCCTGCGCAAGAAGCTGGAACACGACCCCGCCCACCCAGAATGGATCCTGACCGAGCACGGACGGGGGTATCATTTTGTTGATCCGAAATCGGTCTGAAGCCCCGCCTCTCGGGCGGCCTTGTCCAGCATGGATTTCGCATCCTGTGCTGTCTTGTTCAACAGGGTGCGCAGATCGTCGTCTGCGCCACTTTCTGCGGCTTCGATACGGGCCAAAACGGCGCAAAATGCTTCGAGGTGAAAATTCGCGGCAGCCCCTTTGAGCCTGTGTGCGTGTTTGCGCTGATCCTCCGAAGCCGCGTCGAGGATCACGCAAACAGCGCGTGGCAAGTCATCCAGAAACTCTGCCACGATCTGCCCGGTGGTCTGCGCCCCGAGGTCAGAAGTATCGCTGCGCAGGCTTTCCAAAACACCCTCGAAATCAGGGGGTGTTCCATCCAAGGTGCTGACGGCCAGCACCTCGGCCAGCGCACGGGGCGAGATTGGTTTGGACAAGATGCGCGCAACGCCCAGCATCGCCCGGTTTTCGGGCGTATCCTCGATCAAATGCGCGGTGAGTGCCACCAGCAAGGGCGTGTTTTCCTGTTGCGCAAGCGCGGCAGCCACATCTGCGCCGCTCATGTCAGGCAGATCAAGGTCGATCAGGACCAGATCAAAGCGCCCTGCACTGCAGGCCTGCAACCCGGCGGTGCCGCTGTCGGCTTCGGTCACGCGACATCCCAGCCGTTCCAGATAGCCACGCGCGACCATCAGATTGACCCCATGGTCATCAATGACCAGCACATCGCGTCGCAAAAGCAGGTCGCTTGATGGCGTCTCATCTTTTGCAATACGTGCTGGATCCCCGCGCATCACTGGCACGGTCAGGGTAAAGCGGCTGCCAAGGCCAATCTCGCTTTCGATGCTGAGCGCGCCGCCGAGCGCTTGGGTAAGCGTGCGCGAAATGGCAAGGCCGAGGCCCAATCCTTCGATCCCGGCGCGTTTGGCCGCATCGGCACGCATATAGGCATCAAAGGCATGATCAATCGCCTCGCGGGTCATGCCAACACCGGTATCCGCCACCGTAAAGCTGAGCACGAGCTGCCCCGAATGCGCATCCATGGCATGATCCACAATGAGCATGACCGTCCCGCGCTTGGTATACTTTACCGCGTTTGACATCAGATTCCCGACGATCTGTCGGATCTTCACCACATCCCCCAACACAACCAGCGGTGCCGGGTCCGACAGGTCCACGCCCGCTTCCAACCCCTTTTTCGTCGCAAGGGACTGCAATTGATGACCCAATTGCCCAACCAGTTCACGCAGATCGAAATGCACCGGAGTGCCCCTGTTTGCAGTATCATCATTGCTGGAGAAGGCGAGAATGTCGTTGGTGATATCCAGTAATTCGCGCGCTGACTTCAGCGCAGTGGCGGTGCGCGCCTTGCGGTCCGCATCCTGCGTATCTGCTTCCAACAGATCGAGCATTCCGATGATGCCGTTCAAGGGTGTGCGGATTTCATGGCTCATCCGGGCCAGAAACTCGGTCTTGCTGCGGTTTGCCGCTTCGGCAGCGGCGCGCGCGGCATCCGAGGCTTGCATTTCGCTGACTACATCGCCGGTGCGCGCGATGACGGCGTCCTCCAGACTATCGCGCAACTTTGCGGCATCAATCGCGCGGCGGCGCAGGATGTTCAGGGCCTTCTCAAGGCGTCCGATTTCGTCGTGGCCGCTGATCGCAACCGGTGCACCGTAATCCGCCCCTGCCACAGCAACGATCCGACGTGAAACATTACCAAGCCGCGCAATCAGTTGCCTGCGGGCGTATAGCCACAAAAACACCCCCGCAATGATCGCGCTGGCAACGAGCAACATCAGCCCGAAAAGCATCAGCGAAGCGCGCTGCCGCGCCTGTGCAATCTGCGCAAGCCCCGCCGCCTGAACCGCATCACGCGCTTGCCGTGCCCTTTGGGAAAGCTCTGTGATGGTGCGCTGCAGCAACGCGCTGTCTTGCGTGATCGACGTCCGCAGCCTGATCTTTTCTTGCGACAGATCGATCAAGCCACCTGTTTGCAGCGCCCTTTTTTGCTGTTCCAGCAGCATGCCAGCTTCCTGCGCCGCGCGCGGTGACGGCAGAAAAGCGACGCGGCGCAGTGCGAGGGTGAGGCCCGTTTCAAGTTGATCATGCGCCATTTGCACATCTTCCAACAGCGTCAGCCTTGGCACTTGCTGAAACTGCAATCGCAAAGCGTCCACCATCCGCGCCAGTTCCGTCAGCCGTTCAAAGGCAAAGAAGTAGCGATCTGCCAATGCATCCAGCGCCGGGCGCGGGTCGATGTCAGGGGTTGCGTAGAGATCTGCGATACCTGCGGTCACCCGCAAGCGGGCAAGGTCGGTCTCGGCTTCGATGAGGGCATCAAGGCGCGCACCATCCTGTGCGACTGCACTCACCATGCGTTGGATTTGATCCTCAAGCCGCAATTCATCGTGCCCGTTGGCCGTCATCCGGACGACGATGTCATTTGCGTTCACCCCCTGCATGACCTCGGCCGCAGGCCCGCTCAGTTCAGCCAGCGCTTGCGCTCCGTTTTCGATATCAAGGACCGTCCTCTGCAGGGCGGTGGCGATCTGCTCCAGGTCTGCGCTGGTGTCGGCCTGAACAAAGGCTGCAGCAAGCGATCCAACCACTTCGGTGGACGCGCCAATTCGGCTTGCCAGTTCTATCGCGGGCAGGTTGTTTTGAATAAGGGCGTCCTGCGTGCGCACCAGATAGCGGTTGACGCCAATCGCCGCCAGGCCCACCATAATGGACAAAGCCGCAAGAGCGCTCAGGATTTGGATCAGTCGCGTGTCAAAGCTCGTTCGTCGCATGTTCAGACACTACGGGGCTGCCCTGACCGGCACAATCGCCGCTTTCAGCTTTGCGCTCGGGGTTGGCCTGTCGGTCCTCCCGACGCCGCCAAAAGCTGAAATGCGCCAATTGTTTTGCGTATTGGTTCCCCATTTCAAGGATGAGTACTGGCTCAGTGTCGGCTTTGGTCTTGAGCAGGAAGCACAGCGCAACAACGCAGACCTTCTGTTCTTTGAGGCAGGTGGGTACGGCGACCCTGCCGTGCAGATCGACCAGCTTGACGCCTGCGTCAAACGCGGGGTCAACGCGATTATCATCGGTGCGGTGGCATCTGATCATGTCGAGCTGACAAATGCCATTGAACAGGCGGCACAGACGGTCCCTGTCTTTGGGCTGGTCAACGAAGTGCACAGCGATGCGCTGGCCGGTCATGTCGGTGTGGACTGGCGCGACATGGGTTATGTTTTGGGCCGTCACCTCAGCGCGCTGCACCCGGCGGGCTCATCCGCCCAGACTGCGGTTCTTGTCACCGGCCCCCCCGAGGCAGGCTGGACGGGACCACTGGAAGCCGGACTGCGCGACGGGCTTGCCGACAGCGCTGTCACCATAGTGGACGTGCTGGGCGCGGATACCGGCCTGCGCCAACAGCTTGCGCTGAGCGAACTCGCGCTGGAGCGCCATCCCGATGCCAGCTATCTGATCGCAAGCGCACCCGCCATAGAGGCTGCGATTGGTTTGCTGGCAACCCGGTCCGATGCGCAAAAACCGGTCCTCGTGGCAACCTATGTCAACCACACGATCAAACGCGGCCTGATGAATGGCAGCGTGCTGGCTGCGTCTTTTGACGACCCAATGTTGCAAGCCCAAATGGCGATCCGGCAAGCGACATCTGAACCTGCGCGACCTTTCGAGGCGACCGGACCAGAGATCGTGGTTTTGACGCGCAATGCCGACAATCTGCACGATATTCGCATGTCGCCCGCGGATTACTTTCCGGCACTTCAATAGCGCCGCTGGAAACCACCCTTTCAAGGCGGGGCGCGCCTGCGGGATCACCCTTTCCACCCCTGCCACTTATGCCTCACGCCAGATTAGAAACGACAGACATAACGTCAGGGTCATCGCAGCGTATGCCGCGATGGCGTGGGGGGCCAGTGACGGCAGGCCGTGGATCAGCATTGTGCCGTTGCCTCCGGGGATGACTGCTGCCGATGCTCCCATGATGGCCCCTCCGACCAGACACCGCGCACTGGCCATCAGGGGCGGAAAGCGCAGATCAAAGTCACTATATCGCCACGCGGCCATCAGCCCGCCGATCGCGACGGTCATCGCACACATTACCACAGGCAAACCATCGAAATTGAGGGTCGGGTCAACGAGACGTTCGGCACGGTGTGACAGGACGCTCATATACGTCCAACTGCCTGCCAATGCATAAAGCAGGCCACCACAAACACCGACCACCAGCATCGCGCGATAAGGCCCCATCCGCGACGGTGCCGGATCGCGCAGATTGCGCAACCAACGTGGCGCGCGTCGATAAAGCGCCACGATCAGGACCACAACCAGCACGCCCCAGATCGAAACCGCCCCAACGGTCGGTATTTCGAGGGGGGAAACACGCAGGACCGCGTCGCTTTCGCTGGCACTACCGACGGACGCAATCGCAGTCGCGCCTGCGACCATCCCAACTATCGTCAGCCCATAGACGAGGTTGCCGCCTGTCAGATGCGCCAGCGTACCAAGGGCGCAGGCCCGGTTGATCCGCGCACCCAACCCGAAAGCAGCACCCGCCAAGAGCACCTGCAACGTGACAGGATATCCGGCGGAGAGCGTCGCACTAGCCGGAAACAGCCAGTGCAGCGGGATAATCACAGCCCCCGCCCCTGCCGCCGCCACACCAAAGGCGCGAAAGCGTCTGCTGCGGCGTTCAACAATCAGCGACTGCGTTGCGGCAACCGCACAGATACTGCCGCGCCGGATTGCATAGCCGACACAAAATGCAAGCATCAGCAAAAATGGGGTGAGAAGGACAGTCATGTTCAGATGTTTCTATCAGCCGCCCGGCCCGCAATCGATGCAGCGCAACGGCGGATTGGGGCCAAAATCCAAGGTGGCGGCGAGGTTACGCAGCGCAGTGCGCAGGCCCTCTTCGATCACAGGATGATAGAACGGGCGCTGCAAAACCTCAGCAACGGTCAGTTTGCTCTCGATGGTCCAGGCCAGAAGATGACCCAGATGCTCCGCCGCCGGGCCTATGATCTCGGCCCCGAGCAACAGCCCGGTTTCGCGATCCCCGTAGACACGCAACAAACCCTTGTCCTTGCCAATGACACGCGCGCGGCCCTGATCCTCAAAGGAAACCTCACCATAGGCGAAATCGACACCCGCCTCTGTCAACGCCTTGTGGCCGCAACCGGCAATCGCAATCTGTGGATCAGAAAACACCACGCCGAGGCCCGTGCGGCGCACGCGGCGATAAACTTCGGGATACCGGGCGGCATTCTCACCCGCGACCCGGCCTTCATCCGCAGCTTTGTGCAACAGGGGCAGATCAACAGCGGCATCGCCGGTCACAAAGATCGGTAACACCGTGTCGCCCTTGGTTCGTGCCTGCATGGACTGCGGGTCAATATCTGGCGTGCCGAGCGCATCCAGCACCAGCGAGGTGTTTTCCAACCCGATCCGGTCAAGGTTGGGCCGACGCCCCGTTGCGGCCAGCAGGAAATCGAACCGCTCTTCGCCTGTGTCGCTGTCATCATTGCGGTTGCTCCACTGCACAACGACCGCGTCACCGTCGCGTGTGATCTTGGTATCAGCATCAAAATGCGCGGCGAACTCGGCTCCGAATGTGTCACGGGCATAGGCAATCAGATCCGGATCGCTCAGCGGGCCGACGGCATTGCCCATCCCGAACAGATGCACCCGCACGCCCAGACGCGACAGCGCCTGACCCAGTTCCAGCCCGATCACGCCTGCGCCAAAGACGGCAAC
Source organism: Roseobacter sp. OBYS 0001 (assembly GCF_019654895.1). Lineage (NCBI taxonomy): Bacteria > Pseudomonadati > Pseudomonadota > Alphaproteobacteria > Rhodobacterales > Roseobacteraceae > Roseobacter > Roseobacter sp. OBYS 0001. The sequence goes on along the minus strand of NZ_BPES01000013.1, from coordinate 599 downwards.
CGAGCGGGGCAAATCCTGCCAGTCAAACACATCATCGTTGATGATCAACCGATCCCCGGCTACCTCGAAAGGGGGCGGCACTGCGGGGCGTGAGCCTGTCGCAATGATTACCGTGCGGGCGGTCAGCCGGGTGCCATCGGCCAGTTCCAAGGTGTTATCATCAACAAACCGCGCGTTCTGGCGGATCAGGTGATGGTCCTTGAATTCATCCACGGCCTCCTTGACGAAGCCCACGAAGCGGTCACGTTCCGTGCGCAGACGGTGCATCACGGCCACGCCGTCTACTGATACCTCCCCTGTATGAACGCCGAATTTTGCGGTGTGGCGCGCTTCATGCGCGGCATCTGCCGCCGCAATCAGCAGTTTGGAGGGCATGCACCCGACCCTTGCGCAGGTTGTTCCCAAAGGACCTCCGTCAATCAGGGCGATCCTGTCGGTTTGCCTGGCGGCCTCGCGGTAAGCGGCCATTCCGGCCGTGCCAGCGCCAAGGATTGCAACATCTACGTCATATTCGCTCATTGTTTTGGTCCTTTGTGACAAGTGTCGACTTCACGCTGTTTGTTTGTTTTTGAGCAGAGCATCGAGGGTGCCTGATGTGT
>NZ_BPES01000012.1:0-115357 GCF_019654895.1 Roseobacter sp. OBYS 0001 | reverse complement strand
AGTGGCAGCAGAATAGGCAAGGGAGGGAAAGATCATGACACTTGATGAAATCAAGGCCGCCGTCGATGCCGGCCATACCGTGCATTGGGCTAATACCGGCTACGTTGTCCACAAGGACCGGCTCGGTCAGTACCTCATCACCTATCAGCCGAACAGCAGCTGCATCGGTCTGACCGACCGGGGCGGGCACGGGTTGAACGGAAAAGAGGCGGAGTTCTTTATCGCGCGATCGGAGGACGGCGCGGAAAATCCGGGCAGCCAATCAAGACCAAACGGGCAGGGGAGGGGCGTAGCACCCGGAGGCGCGGGGGCCTTCCCACTCGTACGGCAGCTCTGACCCGAGGGCGGGGCTGAAAGGAAAGCAAGCTTTCTGATTTGTGATCCCTCAAGGGGTCGAGAAAGCAATCCCGGATGCGCTGGCAAGGACGTCAGACACCGGCCAATCCAAAAGGAACCATCCCATGTTCGCAGGAACCCTCACCCGCAATGTCGAGACCGCAGCCGCTCAGTACACCGGCATGATCCACTCGACGCGCTTTGACATCGCCATCCAGTTGGAGGCGCGGGCCAAGATGTCCGAACGCAGCCCGGATTTTGACGTGACGGCAGTCAACAAATCAGGCCGCAAGGTGCGTATCGGCACGGCCTGGAACGAGACCGGCAATACCAGCGGCAACCCCTACATCTCGATGCAGATCGATGTCGGCTTGGGCCCGTTCCGTGTCAACGCGGTGCAGACGAAAGAGGCGCGCGCGGCCCAGAGCGGCGCGTTCGAGATCATCCCGCTGGTCTCGAACGGCCTGATGAAATCCGGCTCGATCTCGGGCGAGCTCACCGCCATGGACGCTGACAACGCCTTCACCGGCTACATTGCCAACATGATGTTCGATCTGGAGTTCATGCTGATCGAGAACAGCTACAAATCCGAGGAGACCCACCCCGATTACCGGATCGAGGTCAGCTCGCCCCGGGGCACACCGATCCGCGTCGGCTCGGCCTGGATGGCCAAAAGCAGCCGCACGGGCAATGACTACCTGTCGCTGCTGATCAACACGCCCGATGGCGACCTGCGCGTGAACGCCGTGCAGAACGAAGAACAGCGCGGCGGGCAGACCTTCTCGATCATCCCGTTCATCGACAGCGGTGAGCAGCCGCAGGACGCAGGCGCGGGGCTCTCGCTGGTCGCGTGATTAGCGCGCGAGAGGAGACGATCTGAACCGAAAGGGGAGCCGTGGGACCACGGTTCCCCTTTTGGTCGTGTTGTTTCAGCTCAAAGATCAACCCGCAATACCTAGGCCTCACGTACAGGCCAATCGTCTGGGATCAGCTTGATACCGTTGGCTTTAGTCCAACGTTCAACTGTGGCGTCAACATAGCGATCATCATTCTCCATATATGCATGTTCGATTAGTAGAACTTGGAGGCCATTAGCTTTGGCTGTCTCTTTGAAGATGAAGTCCATTATTCTTGCCATGGAACGACGATCATCATCCTGCGCCATTTCTTCCAAGCTGCGTTCGTCGCGAGCCTTTTCATCCTTGGGATAATACGGACGGCTAATCTGATCGATAACGAGCAGGCCGGGCACCGGCGATGCAACCTGCTCAAAGTGCTTGTGCAAGCCAAATAGTAGTGCCAAATGAATTGCGAGATAGTTCTGATCTGAACCAACATCGACGAGGTTGAGCTGGCGTTGACGCTCCGCTTCAATAATGCGAATTCTGCCATCAGCAAAGAATTGTAGGCGGGCATCTGTGAGTGGAGCGGTTGAGGGAAGGGAAGGAAGCATCTCAGATGCGTAGTTAGACACCATGTTTTCGGCATGTGCGATCTTGTCGCGAAGAGCTTGCGGATCGACAAATTCTCTTAACCCTTCGATTTCACTTCGAAGACTGCCAAAATCAACCGGAGCCTGCTCGAAATCCTCAACGGTCGTTTCTAAAAACTGCTCTACGCGGCCAAGAGTGATTGCGCGCGCCTGAGCCAGATCATCAGCTCGTCTAAGGGCATCGCTTTGCTGAATGGCACTTCGAATCTGGCGCTCAATTTCCCTGATCCGATTATTAGTGGACTGCAAATTTTCTTCTGCCTGCTCTAATTGATCAAGCAACTCTGGGGTCACTTGCTGAACTGAGGCAACTTCCTTCTCAATGAGCGAAAGAGAGGCAGCAATGTCCTTAGCAATTTTTGCACCTATCTGACTCTTTTCCTGGCACACTGGGCAAGTTTCGTTGTCGAGGTGCAGGTGATTTACTAGGTTCAACTTCTGAAACTGCCCAGAGGTTGTCGTTTCGAAACCAGAAGCGTCTTTGACTAGCGCTTTCAAGGCATCTCGCTTTTGGCGATTTTCTGAAGCCAATCGAACTGTTTCCCGCCGATCCTGTTCTAAGGCGCCAAGCTGATCGCCAGTCTCCGTATCGGTCCGAGTGATCTCGAAAGATGTTACCTCTCTCAGAAGATCAAGAAGTTCATGTTCTGGGAGGGTGGGGTCTGGTGCGTCAGACATTCCTAGGCCAGCGGATTGGGTAAGCAATGCTATCGCTCGCTCGGTAAGCAGAGATCGGCTTTTCTTTCTTGCCTTGTCCTGACGTTCAAGCCGCGCTAACGCCGCCTCTAATTGGCGCAATCGTCTTTGTGCCAAGACAGTTTCCTGATCAACCGCTTGAAGGAAGTAAGGCAATGTTGCCCTGATGTCCTTTGCCTTGTCGGGATCATTCAGGTCATGAAGAACAGTCTTGTTGCTGATAATCACGTCTGCGGTGAGAAACAGATAGGGTGTGGTGTGCCTGATTGTGGCCTTTCCAACCGTCGACTTCTCGTCTGCGTCCGCATCGTCTATGTCGGAGATCCGGAATGCTCGTTCGATTAGTTTTCTGGCAGTCGCGCGAGGGGCGGGCCCTTCAATTTGTTCGAACGAAGTAGGCAACTGTAAATTGCGCCCCGTCTTAACGAACATTTTTTCTGTTCCCACGCCACTGTCGGGAACGACGCGTCCAACTATCAAGTCGGTTTGATCGTTTTTCCAGTGAACTGCGACACCGATAGTACGTCGCCGCACATAATCAGGGAGCTCACAGCTTCTGGAGCCAAGGCAATAATCAATTCCTGAGATGATGGCCGATTTGCCTGTTCCGGAGCGGCCAGTAAGTATTGCTACTTCATTTGGGCGCAACTGGATTGTTCTTCTCCGGCCTTCCAGACCAAAGAACGCGATCTCAGAGGTATTCCAACGTGTCATGGTCGCACCTCTAAGGCAGAAAAGATAGTAGCCGGGCCGCCGATACCAGACATCCATGTCCCAAGTCGCTCAGCCCTCGAGACAGCCTGCTTTGGCATATTAGACAGCTTGCTTTTGGTGTTTTCTGGGGGCTTCTTCGCGCCGCCCAACTGCATGGTTCCATTGTTCCCTAACTCTAACAATTGGCTGAAGAGGGCGGCACGAATTCCCTGATCAGTAGTATTTCTTGCTACCTCAATGTCTTGTTGAAGTCCGATACGGACTTCGGGAAAACGGTTGAGCCAAGAAAGAAAACCTGTTGCAGAATTTGTTGAAGAAAAACTGGCTTCTAAGCGTTGTGACACGGCCAAGGGCACAACAAGATACGCTAGACTTATGTGTGGGGCCTCATCACTATCGCCTGAATAGCTTTTTACAAATCGATAGAGGAGAAATGACACGAAGGCCGGGTTTGTTTCAGCAAAAAGGTCATAAGTCGTTCTCATTCTGAAAACCCCAGACGTTTGCGATAGTCAGGGTGCCATCCGACCCGACCCTCAATTGACAAAACCTGATAACTTCCTCGCACGTAGAAGGGCGATGTCACTGTGCTTTCAATAGTTCCTACCTCTTGAGCAGCTTCTTCCAAGACCCATCGCAGTACTGATTGCCCGTTAGTGACCAATTCAGTTTCATTTCCGGCCTCGGTGTTTTCGCATGCACTTTCGTGCCTGTAGGTCCACTCGGAGACAAGTCTTTCGTCGTATTCCACGATTTTGCTATGTTTGGATGGGGCTTCAATTGACCAAGCCGCTCTTTGATTTCTAGCTTGCCATTCTGAAATACGAGCCAGCTTCACCATTGCTGGCTTGGCTTCCACTAGCTCACATTGTTTCGCCAACATCTCATGAGTATCAAAAACAGGAGGCGGTTGTTTGCTGCTAAAGCTATCCAATAGAGCTTCTGATGTAAGCATTGCGCTAATCTCGGAGAGTTGCTCGAGCAGTTCATACCTTTTAATGAAGCGATCTCGCTTACCGTCAAAAGACAACAACATCTGCCGATCCCACCACTCACCGAGTTTCGCCGCGAGCGTCGCCCGTTGAGTTTTCGGGTAGGTGTCAAGACGCTGAGCAAGTTTGCCTTCCAAGCTACTGATCGTCCCTACTTCTGACTGTATCGAAACCCTTTGAAGCAAGCTTGCCCTCTGACTTTCAGACAATGCAAGAAATGCCGCAGCCCCAGAAGCCTTCTTCTTATGAGGCTTTGTTCTGCCTTCAGGTTCTGCTGTTTCGACGTCTTCAATGACGCGCTTCGCCTCTGCTTGTAACTCAGACGACAAAGAAGCGCGGTCTGAGCCTTCCGTTTCTAAGCAACGAAGAGTGGAATTAGAGGCAATCGGAGCAACTGCAATCAACGCAAACTTGGTACATTCTAGATCTAGGTTTGGAAGTAGCTCACACCAGATCCTGAAGGTTGTCCAAAGGTTCACCGATTTAGTTGTCAGTGGCTTGGGGTTTGGAACAAGCGAATGCTTTAGTTGCTCAAGAATATCTACGCCGTTGGCCTTAAGCTGAACGTCATCAAGAGCCTCAACTGCTACTGCGGCCTCATCATCGTTTGTCTCGAGTAGCTGGAGAAGGGCAAAGCGTTCCTGGTAGCGGAACCCTAGTGCCGAAGCTGTTGCGTCGTGTTGCGATTGTGAAGTCATTCTTCTGCTTAAATACCGGTGCACACCTTTTGCGAGAGTAGCCGTAAATCAATGAAACACAAAGGCTTATCGAGGCAAACCTATTCCTCCTCAGTGATGGTATCTTGCGCGTTGGTAGTTTACTGGCTTCTGCCCCCCAGCTCGGCTTCGCGTGTCGCAGGGGAGAACGGCCCTTCGGTCCGTCGCGCATTCGGCCATGCGGCCTCACCGCGGCGTCGCGCCTGGCATCCCGGTTTGCCCGCCTCGCGAGCACGTCTCTCCCTGGCCGCTCCGCCGGATTGCGCTCTGGTCTGTTTTGGCCCGAGGCCAAAACGATCCCGCCACTTCATCCGTCTCCCGCGTCCGGTCGGTCCGTTTGCCTGCTCGGGTCGGGCAAACCTACCCTCAAAACACACACACATGAGTGCGGAAGCATATCCTCCGGATGGCCCCCAAATCAGCCCGCGTCAAGGATCGCAAAACTTTTCGGCGAGGACGGGGCCTGTGGCTTGGGGCGGTCCCGTGCGTGAGGGCGCGCATGTGTCAGTTGCTGCACGCGGAAAACTTTCGCGCCCGGCAAGCCGGCGGCTGCGCCGTCCCTGACCCGGGCAGATTCGGAAACCAGACATTCGGCCATGCCCCCGCACTCACGTGGTGGCTCCTCAACCGAATACTGGAGACCAGACATGGCTTACGACACTGCGAACACCTACGAGACCATCGAGCTTTTTGGGCTGACCGAGAAGGACGCACAGCTGCCGATCCCCGAGGATCACGTCTTGACCGACCGCATCATCCGCGAATGCTTCGATGCATTGCTCGGGCCGCTGCGCGGGACCGGGCTTGAAGCGGAAATCGAACCGCTGGCCCATGGGCTCGCCACGATCCTGCAGCGGCGCAAGGTGGCACTTGGCAAGGAGATCGACCGCACCGCCGACAAAATCGGCGCGCTGGCAAAATCCCACGACGGATCGGAGATCGCCGAGACCGCGCTCGAAGAGGCGCAGGCGCGCTTCCTGCAGCTGCGCGAGATTGTCGGCGCCATCGAGGTGATGAGCGAGGCGGCGGCGGAATGCTATGAGATCGAGACCGGCCACGCCTTCATCCCGGCCGCTGGGTCGCGCGCAAGCGTCCGGGCGCAAGAGACCGGGGCGGTCTTCGAGGCGCGGCAGCTGCTGGAGCAGCATGACCGCGAAACCGCCGAGAAGTCGAAAGTCGAGGGGGTGCCCCTGATCGTCTCGGGCGCCACCGACTGGACCGATGTCGATGTGATCTTCAACACGCTCGACAAGGTTCGCGAACGGATCAAGCAGAACCGCAATCAGGAGATCTTCCTCTGTCACAAGGGTGGCAAGCACGGGGCGGAGATGATTGCGGCGCGGTGGGCCCGGGCACGCGGAGTGGCGCAGGCGCGCTTCGATCCGCGCTGGTCCGCACACGGGCGGGCAGCACCGTTCAAGTGCAACGACGAGATACTGGACGACAAATTCGCGGCGACAGGGGTTGTGCTCTTCGGCGGCAACGGAGTCGCGCTGAACCTAGGGCAGAAGGCGGAAGCGAAAGGCCTGACGGTCATGCGGGTTGCGGACCCGGCGAAGAAGACTGCACAAGATTGAAGAGAGGGGGTCGCGCTTGGCGCGGCCCTTTCGTCATGTCTCATGGCGCGTGCGGTCGGTGTATCAAGATCGACAGGCTGCGCCGTCCAGCACCGTCATCCCTCTACCCGGTCCGTCAGCGTTCGGTCCATCCGCATCGGGGTCTGGCTGGAGGCTATGCGCGCCTCATGGGTATCCTCGACAGTTCAAGACGCGAGGGGTCGAGACGTCGCACTTTAGGCGGAAGACTTGCGCGTTCCTCGGGTTGCGTTGCGGAACATCGCACCCACGCGGGCGCGCTTCGTCAGCACCCCGGCCAGGTTCGGTGGGACGCGGATGGTGGCGTCGGCGTGATGGCAGGGGTCATCCGGGTCTCTCCTTTTTGCTCATAGATGTGGATCGCACGGGGTCGGCCCGTTCGTGCCCTCAGCTCACGCTTCGGCAAGCACAAATACGGCTTCCACGGCGGAGCCGCGGACCCTCCGCATTTGCGCTTGCGACCGGGCCTCTTGCCCCCGTGCTGGCAGATCCCCATCGCAACAAGGAGTAACCCAAATGACCAACCACTACGTCGCCACCGTCCCCGTCAAGTTCACCGACACCGATGGCCAGGAGCGCACCCGTTTTCAGCGCGTGGGTGCGATGTTCCGCAACACCCGCAACGGGGACGGCTCGGAGTTCTTCAGCCTCAAGCTCGACTTCCCGGTCGCGGTCTCGGAGCTGGTGATGTTCCCGCCGAGCGCAAAGGAGCCGCAGGACTGAATCCTCCGACGAGGATGGGTCGCCCCCCGGGCGGCCCTGGCCTGTTGCCGGGACCGCTGCGCGAGGGAAGGAGAGCCGGGCCGGTGGCCCGGCTCAAGTCATGGTTGGCGGGACCGCAAGCGGTCCCGGTGGAAGAATAGAGATGGTTCGTGATGGGGCGGTCCAACGGCCTCAAGGGTGCCATCCGGAATAACCCGTCGGCTACGCCTACCGGGTTTTTCCGGCAGAGATTTGGGGGCCAAATCTGGCCACCCTTGACGCCGTTGGACCGCCCCATCCGAGGGGATTTGCGCCGCCCCCTCGCTTCCGTCCGAACACATGCGTGTTCGGTCAAAAGCTCTGGCGCGGGCATAAGTGAAGCCGGGCGGAAGTCTTGACGTGAGGTTAGCCGCGAGGCGCACATCAGGCGGCATGAAACTTGGCGTTTCGATGGCCGCCCCTCCCCACGGGTGCTCGGCAAAAAGCGGCCCAGAAACAGAAATCCTGTCGGGTTGCAATAATGCAGTATTGACACAAACCGTTTGCTTTGTGATTGTGGAGAGGTCGCTGCTGAAGGTGGCAGGAAATAGGGGGGCTTTCTTCGCGTGTCCCAGATGAAACGACTGACCGCACCCCAGAAGATGGAGATCGTGCGTGAGGCCGCAGAAGGCGTCTCGACGGCGGTTCTCTCCGACCGGTTTGGGGTATCCCAGAGAGCCATTCAGTACACGCTCAAAGCCGATGCGGAGCGGCAGAAGGACACCGCCGTGGCGACGGCAGCGGTGACCGTGAAGCTGACACCCGATGAGCTCGAGGCGCTGGATGCGGTATTTTTTGCGGCGGGAATCGAGACCCGCACAGAGGGGCTGAGACGGCTCATCCAGGCCGCCGGCGGAACCTTCGTTCCGGATGTGGCGCTGGCAGCCGAGATGGCGCGCTACCGGACTTCCTTGCACGAGGTCGGCAATAGCGTTGTGCAGCTCTCCAAATGTATGGCGGAGGCCAACCGGACAGGGCAGGGGGCGGCCGCGTTCTCCGATCTGCGGCTCGCCCAGATGCGGGGGCTGGCGCGTTTCATTCTCGATGCCGCCGACGAAATCGACCTGTTGGTTCGGCGGCGTCGCGACGCGATGCAACTGGAGGCCACAGCCGCCTTGAGGGAGTTCGCCCATGCCGCTGAATGATGCCATACGGGCCGCCGCTGCGGTCCATGACGTGACCGGCGAGGTCTTCCGGGAGGGCTGGAGCCGGATCCGCGGGTCTATGCAGGGGCTCCATGTCAAGAAGCAGAGGCAGCTCATTCGGGCCGCGGCAGGGCATCGTGCGGCGGTCTTCAAGGCCATCCGGGGCGGGGGTACCCATTCCAAATCCGAGCTCTCGAACCAGCTTGGTTATCTCACCACAAAGTCCACCCATATTGTCGACAGTTCCGGATTCCTTGATGGCAAGGCAAAGCTCAACAACAAGGAGATCAAGGAGCTGACAGAACGCTTCGCGAAGCGTTGGAGCGCGGGCTTCAAACCAAAGCTCGGACAGACGACCCATATGCTTCTGTCCTACCCGATCGGCACACGGGGCGAGGACGTCCGCGACATCACGGCGAATGTCGCCGAGCGCTTCTTCCAGACCGATGAGGCGCATTTCGATTACATCATCGCGGTGCATGAGGACCGCGCGCACCCGCACGCGCACATTGTCCTGAACCGCCGGTCCCAGGAAGGAGAGTTCTTCTTCCTCGGCCGCGACCACCGATTCAACTACGACGACTTCCGCCTCGCCATGGTGGAGGAGGCCGAGAGGTTCGGGGTGCGTCTGGAAGCGACCCGACGCTTGGACCGGGGGGTGGTGCATTACCCCGCCAGAACGCGCGAGGTCTATGCGGCGAAAGAGGAGAGCCGGGTGGCGGCGCCGCGGCCGCGCGTGGGCGCCGATCTGGAGCGTGCGCTGGCTGAGATCGCCAATACCCGGACCGTCTATCATGCGCTCGCGGTGGAGGCCTCGCGCGACGCCCGTGAAGATATCTCCGCCGCGCTCTTCCGGGCCGGTGAGCTTCTCGCGAGGGGTGGCAGACTTAATTTGGAGGGAGGGGTCTACATGGCTGAGGAGCAGAGCTTTGACGATCTGAGGATCCGCTACGCCGATCAGGTCGCGCGCGTCCAGGGCATGATCGCCGCGAAGCAAGAGACGGAGCGCCCGCAGCTGGAACGGAAGCTCAACGAGATCCAGGCGCGGCTCGCCCATATGCAACCGCTGGGGCTTCGGTCGGGGACGCTGACCGAAAGTCCGTCGGATGGTGGGATCTATTCCGAGGCAAAGATCGACAGGGACCAATTGGTGCGGTTGCAGGAATCCGACGTCCGGGCGCAGATCGACACCGCGCTCAGAGGCACGGGGATCCGGTCCTCTGTCGTCATCGCGCGGGTGGAGACGGGGGCGCAGAACGCCGCGCTCGAGCGGCAATGGATCGCCGATGATCTGGCGCGGGTGGCAGAGACGGGCGGTCTCAACCTCGAGCGGCGCGCCGATCTTGAGACCGCGCGCGAGGCGCTGAACCGCGCGCATGTCCAGGTTGGTATCACGCTTGAGAGGGCAGCTGTCCTGAGGGAGGACCGTGTAATGGAAGGGGAAACCATCTTGGAGCGGATCCATTACCATCGCGAGGCCGCTGAGGCGATGGAACAGACGATCCGGCGAGCGATGCGCGCGGAGGGCCTGACCGAGCAGCAGATCGAAGACCGTGAAGGGCGGATTGCCTTCCGGGCCCAACGGCAGATCGAGACGGAGCAGCGCGCCTATATCGACGCGCACCCGCAGCTGCTCGCACGGCCCGGCGATGTGATCGACAGATCCGAACCCTTCCGGGAACACATTACCGACGAGGATCGCGCGGAGGAGATTGCGCGCGATGTTGATAGAATTATGGCAGAGCGTGACTTCAGGACGCCTGTTGCCGAAGCCGTCACGGATGAGTTCCGGGCGCGCTATCCGGACATGCCAGTTCATCTCGCGCGCGGTCTTGGCGCGACCTATGCGGCTGTTGTTGAGGCGCACAATACCGCGGCCATCAATCAGTTTCGGCGGGAGACCGAGATGCGCGAAAGACTGCGGGACGGCGTAAGCGATACGGCGCAGGGCGCGCGCCTCGCGCGGTCCACGAGACCGGAGGTCGTCAGCCAGCCTGTCGACGACGCTGAATTGCGGCGGGTCATCGAGCACGAACGGTCCGGCGAGATGACCGCGCCCTTTACAGATACACAACAGCGGCTGGCCTATCGGGAGACCGTCGAGCGGGAACTCGATGCGGAGCAGATCGAACGGCTGCAAGACGGCGACAGGGACGTCCTGAGGGAGCAGATCTCGGATCGTCTCGACCGGCTCTACGCCGCCAAGGTCTACCTTCAGTCTGATGAGGCAACGGCCAACAGTGAGGCGGCGCGGGCCGTGGTGGAGCGAGATGAGGTGCAAATGGCAGAATTTTCAAATTCTGACGCCCAAATAATCCGAGATGTCGAACGCGGCGTCGAGAAGCAGATTGATAGAACAGCTGATGAGTATTCGTATTTCGAAAAGGTCGTTTTCGAACGTGGTCGCTTGACCAATGACCGGCCGCATGACGGAAGCGGCGTCGAGCTCAGCGCAGCTGTTCTTGATCTCAACATGGATCGGACGCAAGGACATTTGGACGCTAGGTCGGCGCATCGCGCGGAAGTTCTGATTCGGGATACCCTGCAACAGTTTGGGGAACGGATGGAGCGGGATGTCGAACAAGACTACAACCTCAGGCTGAGCCTCTACGAAGATGCCCTGCAAATGGGGAGCGATGGCGACAGAATCGTCACTGAACAAGAGTTTCAAGACATCAAGTCGGATCGGGATGGCTTGCGGGACCTCTTCCGGCAGCATGGATTTGTCGGTCCAATACGTCTCTCAGAGAGAAAGGAAATCCAGCGAGTCATTGATCATGAGCGCGCGGGCAGTCTCTCATCGCTCTTCGAGGATTCGTGGCATCGTTCCGACTATCGCGTGGCGGTGGAACGGGATCTCAATGCGGATCAAATCAATCGGCTCAGCGACGGCGACGTAGACGTCCTGAAAGAACAAATCTCGGATCGTCTCGACCGGCTCTACGCTGCAAAGGTCTACCTTCAGTCCGATGAGGCAACGGCCAACAGTGAGGCGGCGCGGGCCGTTGTCGAGGAAATAGCTGACCGGGAATACGAACTTCAGCGCGCCGATCTCATCGACGGCGAGAAAGAACGCGGGGAGACTCACTGATGGACGGCATGGGGAGAGGAAGGCTCGCTGTCGGCGTGGTGCTGGTGACCCTCGTCGCCATGGCGATGGGCTACGCGATCGCCTCCGCCGTTCTGACTTTCCGCGATCTGGGGTTTCAGGCTGATATTGACTTCTTTTACATCGCTGAGAATTACCTTGCGTTCCGACATACCCGGCCGGATGACTTCCGACTGGTCAACCTGATCATGGGTGGGGCAGGGATGCTGGGCTTGCTCATGAGCCTCGCGATGTCCGGCTCGGCCCTCACCCGCTTCGGCACCACCCATTGGCAGACCCGCCGGGAAATGAAACAGAACGGGTTTTTCGGTGACCCCGGGACGGGCTTTGTGATTGGCAAGCTTGGCAAGCCCGCCTCCCGCGCGCCATTTCTCTGCTCTAAGACCTTCCCGCACGCGCTCATCGTGGCGCCCACCGGGCGCGGCAAAACAACTGGCTTCGTCATTCCGAACCTGCTTGTCTGGCAGGGTTCGGCTGTTGTCCTCGACGTGAAGGGCGAATGCTATGAGGCCTCAGCCCGTCACCGCGCCGCGGTGGGCGACGAGGTCTACCGCTTCGCGCCGACGGATTGGGAGACCAAGCGCACCCATCGCTACAACCCGCTTCTGCGCATCTATCAATTGAAAGACCCGGCACGCCAGCAGATGGAACTATTGCTCCTCGCGACGCTCTTTTTGCAGAACGACAACGACCGTGTGCAGGGGCTTCTCAAGGGCGGGATCGATCTCTTTGTTGCTGCGGGGCTCTTGGCCTTTCAGCGGCAACGACCAACGCTGGGCGAGATTTACCGCATTGCCGCTTCCGGCGGGCACAAGCAGAAGGAATATCTCGCGCGCGCTCACGAGGTCCGAAACCCGGCCGCGCGACTGATCTTCACCCGGCTCGCGTCGACCAATAACGACACGCTGACCTCCTATGTCTCGCTCCTGATGACGTCCGGGCTCGATCAATGGCAGAACCCGGCGATCGATGAGGCCACGTCGGTCTCAGACTTCGACTTCCGGACGATCCGCAAGCAGCCGTTCAGTGTCTATCTCGTGGTCCAGCCGCTCATGGTAAAATCCCTGGCGCCGCTGATCCGGCTGTTCTTCTCCGATCTGCTCTCGGCACTCCAGGACAAGGAACCGGGCCCGGATGAGCCCTGGCCCGTGATGATCCTGCTCGACGAGTTCAATCGCCTCGGCAAGATGCCCATCGTGGCCGAGAGCATCGAGATCCTGCGCCAGTACCGCGGGCATCTCGCGATCGTCACCCAGACCATCCCCGCCATTGACGAGATCTACGGCGAGAACACGCGGCGCGCGCTGCAGGGCAATGCTGGAATAAAGCTCTATCTCACGCCTTCGGATGAAAAGACCGTCGAGGAGCTGAGCAAGGCCGTGGGCAAGACCACGAAGACCGTAGTCACGCGATCTCGCGCCATCGGCAAGAATCCCTTCGAAGGTCGGAGCCAGTCCGAACGGACCGAGGAGGTCTCGCTCCTGCCCGAGGACGAGGCGCGCCGGTTGCCGCTGGATGAGATCATTATGGTCGTCGATGCGCAGATGCCGGTCCGGGCCAAGCGCGTGGTGTATTACGAGGACCCATTCTTCAGGAAGATCCATGCCGCGCAAGAGGGGGATCTGCCGTTTCCGGAAGGACCCGTAGCGCCGATGGGAGAGTTACCCTTGAGCGTAAGGGCGACGCCCACGGCCCCGCGGGGATCAGGCCTGTCGGAACGAGATCTCGAGGCCAGGATGGGGTTTGGCGAACCCGGTGGAAATTCGCGTGTCAACCTTGGCTCTGCTCCGGATGCGCGGCGGGCGCGCGCCGCAGTCATCGCGGATGATCAGGGCCAGTTCGAGATGGATTTCGAGGCGCGAACGGAACTTGATGTCGAGGCTGCTAACGAAGATGACGTGGCCACTGTCCAGGAGGCGCTGAATGAATTAGAGCAACTAGAGAGTGAGCTTTCGGGTCTCGCGCATCGGTCTTAAGCGACTGTTGCGCTCAGAACGGACATTGGAATCAGGTGTGATGAAGGGCAGCTCCGAGCCCCAAGCGGACATGTGCGGTGTCGAGAGTCGTCATGCCTACAACGCAATGCTAACCTGTTAGTCAGACCCGCGCGAGCCTAGCCGTTCACCTCTGGTGTGGGAGCTAAGAAAGACAGTTTTGGAAAGGCGACTACTGCCATGGCGATCCCCGAACCCTTCGATACCGCAACTCATCTGGAGCTTGGCCTTATGCAGGGGTTTCCGCCGCCTGCGGATAAGCGGGTGGATCGCTTCAATGGTATGTGGGAGCCGCCATTCAATCGGTGGGCTTACCAAAATATGCGGCGGATCTGGCCGACAGCACGTGTGCGGCCCAGCGATGACGGTAAAGCGATGAGGCGCGAGATCGACGCTGACATCGGCAGCCTGTCGGTTCGACGCAAGGATGGCACTCTCGCTGATTTCGATTGCTTCCTGCGGCAGACATTCACCGACAGCCTGATCGTAGTTCACAAGGACAGGGTCGTCTACGAGCGTTACCTCAATGGCATGACGCCCCACACGCCGCACATCATGTTCAGCTGCACCAAGTCCTTCATCGGCCTCTTCGCATTGACCGCGATCGAAGAGGGGCTGGTCACGCGGGACACCCCGATCGTGGATATCATACCGGAACTCGACAACGGATCGGGGTTTTCCGACGCCACCTTCGGTCAGGTCCTCGACATGACGGCATCGCTGAAATTCAGTGAGGACTATGAAGACCCCGACGCAGAGTTCCACGATTACGTTGCGGTTCTTGGGGCCGGCAGCAAGGCGGTCGATTGGGACGGACCAAAGAGCCTCTATGACTATGCCACCACACTGACCAAGCTCGAGGGACGCGCGCATGGTTCGGTGTTCGAGTACCAGACGCCGCAGACCGATGTCCTGAACTGGGCGGTCAGTCGACTGTTCGGTCAGAATTTTGTGACCCTGCTGGAAACCCGCCTTTGGTCAAGACTCGGCATGACCGGTGAGGCATATGTCCTTCTGGATGCCACGGGCAATCTCGTCGCCGGGGGTGGGCTGAACGCCACGGCAGAGGACATGGCGCGCTTTGCCGCGGCAATGCTCCGCAATGGCCGTGTGGACGGTGACCAGATCATCCCCGGAGCGGTGATCGACACCCTTTCGCAAGGGGGGTCCACCGAAGCCTTCCTGAGGGGCCCGAGTGCGGAAGAAGACATGGCAAATGGCCATTGGAGCTATTGCGCACAATGGTGGATCAGAAACACGCCCGGGTCGGAAGCGATTATGGCGCTCGGAGTGAACGGCCAATGGATCTACATTGACCGAAACAGGGAGGTTGCGGTCATCAAGCAATCAAGCCAGCCGGAAGCGGACAGTTGGTACTTCCATGACTATACGTGCAACGCGATGGACGCTCTGGTCCGGCATGTAGCAGGCGAAAACGTGACATAGCGAGCAGGAAGACGTTGTATGCGAGCGTCCGCTCCGTCCGCTTGTGAGACATATGTCGCCCGCGCGGCGAACGACCACTTTGGGAAATACCGTTACATTGCCGTTCCGCAAAGCCACTGTTCATGTTGCGCAGAACAGCGGTCAGTTTTTGGGTTCGCACCCTCTACGCACCTTACGTTTCTTGAAGTTTCTGGAATTCTGGCACCGACGTTTAAGAGGGCCTAGGCTACTCAGCGGTGGCCTAGGTGTTTGATCCCACGGTTTGATGGTGCGATCCTTCTCAGGAATGGAAAGAAGCCCTATGGGACAAGTTTGTCACGGGAGCGCCACGACAACGCACGCCGTCAGAGCAGCAATACAGCACTGCTCGATCGTCTCACCCATCGCTGCCACATCCTCGAGACCGGCAATGACAGCTACCGCTTCAAGGCCAGCTCCGAAATAGCAAAGAAAAAGCGAAAGGAGGCAACAGCATTGACGCCATCATAATCAGCAGATCATAACGACTGGGTGGGTCAGATCTCGATGAAAATGCCGGGTCAGTTCTCAGTGACAATCAACAGCCTAACCATTCTTGGACCAACGGCTAGGTCGAGCGGATGAACCGCACGATCAAGGACGCGACCGTCAAGCGCTTCCACTATGACAGCCCCGACCAGCTCCGCACCCATCTTGCGGACTTCATGGCAGCTTACAACTTCGCCCGCAGACACAAGACACTAAACGGGCTCAAGCCCTACGAATACATCTGCAAAATCCGGACATCAAAGCCGGACCGATTCAGCCTAGACCCAATCCACCAGATGCCGGGACTGAACACCTAGGCAGGTTAGTTCAGCTACCGACCTATGCGCAGATTGCGGTCTATTTGCGCTTGATAGTCTGGTGCTGTGCCGGCATTTGGGTTGCGTGTACCTGCTTGGGAGTTTGATGGTGGTCTTGTTCCGTAGCTGCGCTCGGGCATGCCTGACACTCCAAGAGCGGCGCGCAAGCGCAAGGCTGCCACTTCCGACCCGCTTGCGTTGCCCACTAGATAACGGTTGATTGCTTGCTGCGATCCCAGGGCAGCCCGGCTAAACGCATAGCTACCTCCAAGCCCACCTGAAATCGCCGGCATCATGATGTTACCTGATACAGCCCGAACGATGAACGGCGTTGCGATAATGAATCCCTTTGCCATCAAGACCATCATGAAGAACGGGACAAGCGCGCCAATGTTGGGAGCAGCTGTTGGATCACCCAGTTCCCCCAATAGCGACGCGGAGACGCCAGTTATGGTGGAGAACACTCCGGCAATGATGATGGGATACATCGCAAACGAAACCACGGCTGAGAGCCATCGCGCGAAGTAGTCCTTTGTCACATCGAAGAGCGTGAGGAAGATCATGATCGGCGCCAAACCGAGAAGTAGCGCAATCATCAAGCGCGACGCGACCATTAAAAACGCGGCAAGTGCCCCGAGTAATGAAAGAAGTAAGACTCCGAGGTTGGATAGGATCGCACCGGCCATCCAGTTCAGTTCTTCACCTGCGGCGTTAAGATAGTTGCCGAAGTCAGCAATCATCTCGTCAAACTGCTCTGCATAGGTACCAGACGGACCGGGTGTGCCTCCGCCAACAGCGGCGATGAGTGATCCGGCTATGCTGTCGATGCCGTTCAAAATAGCTGAAGTGAGCGCATTAAACTGGGTCCAGTTCTGTGCAAATATCCCTATCAAAATTATTTTGACACCAAGCCAAAATGCCGTCCGTCCATCCATGGCGCGATATTGGAATACCATGTTAATGCAAACGAGGATGACGACGAGACTGACGGCCACAGTCGTTATCGTTCCAACTGTTGCGGCCACCGCTCCAAATTGTGTCTCTGCTGAGTCATCCAAGAAGCCTTGGGCGGTATCAACAAGGTATGAAACGACGCTCATGACTTTCTCCTAAATTACCAGTTGCCTTCTGCTTCACAGAGTTTCTGGACGGAGCGACGCACGGCGGAGCCTTGATCTTGAAAAGCACGGCGGGTTTGCATCGCCTCGAACTGTTCGAGATGGAGGAAGTTGTCGTTGTATTGCTGGACAGCACTGGACCATGGCGGAAACAAGGTGTCGCACCTGCAATCACCAAAAGCAGCGACACGCTGGTACCCTTCAAGACGGTAGATCGACTGGATAAGAAGCCGTTTGTAGCTCTCTCGCACGTGCAGATTTTGTACCCACTCAGGCTCGGGCGGGCGCTTCTGACAGAACTCATACTCGCTGTCCATTGCGGGCACCAAGCCCTGCGCAAAGGCGGTCGCCGAGGAAAGACTAATCGCCGCGAATAGGAGTAGGTTGCAGATCTTCATGCCCGCTTCTCCACTTTTGGCTGCATTTCCTCTTCGGAGAATTCATACTGCAAGAGAACTGTATACATCGGCTGATGGCTCTGAAATTGCGTCATTGAAACAATTTTCCAACCGTTCAGCGTGTATTTCGCGATCTCGTCTTCCATCTGCTGGTAGCTGAATTTTTTACCACCGGTGAACGTCAGGATCTTTGGCGTGTAGCTTTTCATGTATAGGCCTCCTTTTCCAATTCGATTCCGGGCAAATAGAACTCCGTGATCCCCCGTTTTCCGTCTTCACGTCCGGCTTGAATAATCACATCGATGGATCTTTCGATGTAGTCTATCATGTCGCGATAAGGGATCGGGACCTCGGTCTTGAGGGCTGCGATCGCTAGGCGTTGAACCGCCAATTGGGGGGTTTCGGCGTGGAGCGTTGTCATTGAGCCGCCATGGCCTGTGTTGATGGCTTCCAGAAAGGTCATCGCCTCTTTCCCGCGGACCTCGCCCAGAATGATGCGGTCAGGGCGCATGCGGAGGGTGGCGGTGAGCAACACGTCAGCCGTCTGGTTCATGGCGTCCCTGTTCGAGATCAATGTCACGGCATTCGGTTGTTTCGGCAGAAGCTCGGCGGCTTCTTCGATCGTCACGATCCGCTCGTCATCATCAACATAAGACAGGATCTTCCGCGCAGCGACGGTTTTGCCGGTGGATGTGCCGCCCGAGACGATCATGTTGAGCTTGTTCTCGACGCAATGCCGGATCGCCGCATCGATATTACCGCTGACGACCACCTCGCGGAGTTGGCGGTTCTTCTCCTGACGCAGCTCCTCCAACTTCCGCTCTTTGCCGTAAAGGAACCCCAGTTCGATGGTCTCAAGCGGCAGACTCGAGAAAAATCGCAAGCTGATCGACATGCCGCGGCTGACCGCTGGCGGTGTGATAACCTGGGCGCGGATCGGGCGGTCGCGATAGCTGATCGAGACTGAGACGATAGGCCGGTCCTTGGAGAGGGGCGTGGCAGCATCCGACGCGATCTGGTTTCCGAGGTCTTTCACCGCATCCTCGTCCAGCGTCTGTTTCAGGCAATGCATGAAATGATCGCCCTGGAACTCGCCCCAGCAGGACCCATCCGGGTTGATGCAGATCTCGATGACATCCTCGCGTTTGGCATCTTCCAGCTTGTCGATGGAGGCCTGGAGATAGCTGAGTGACATCGTCAGAAGATCTCCAGATCCCGGTCCACCATGACGGTGATCCGCGCGCCCTGATCGACATAGATGACAGGGCCGATCGAGAGGTATTCACCGATCACGCTGTCGGTGGCGTCGGCGAGATCGTCGCCAATGTCTTCGAGCACGTCTTCGGCGAGTTCATCTTCCGTTTCGTTTGCCGCCACGGTGGGTGCGGCAGTTATCAGCGAAATCAGCGCGGCCGAGCCGAAGCGTTCGGCGAAGCGGGTGTCAACAAAGCCTGTGGTACCCGAGCGACCGAGCTCGTCTGCCCCGAAGGCGCTGATCCGAATGGTTTGATCGCTCGGCAGGATGATCCGGTCCCAGGCGATTGTGAGCCGCCTTTGGGCGATATCGGCCCCCGAGCGATACCGCCCGATCAGCCGGGATCCGGCGGGGATCAGAAGGCGGGTTCCGTCATAGCTGTAGACATGCTCGGAGGTGATGGCGCGGACCTGCCCGGCCAATTCACTTGTGATCGCGGTTTCCAGAGCGGCCTGGATCACCGTTCCCTGGATGACGGTGTTGGCGGGGTTCGCGATGATTTCAGATTGGGTGACAGGGCTCGGGAAGGCCCCGTTCAGGACGAAGTCGGTGGCTTCGCCGAAGGTACGTTCTGCCAGTTCGGTATTATCTGTGCCGCCGGTCGCGCCGCCAAAGGCGATGACGGGCGACAGGATCCGGCGCTCCTGGAAAGCGCGCTCTTTCTCGGATCGGCGTTGGAGCTCGGCAAGACGGCGCGCTTCTTCCTCTTGCCGCAACCGCTGCTCTTCGCGAAGCCTGAGTTCTTCCTCCGTGGGACCAGACGGGGCAGGGGTCGGCTGTTGCGCTTCAAGGCGGGCGAGATCGAGGTCCATGCGCAGTTGTTGCAACTCGCGGTCGCGGGCTTGCAGTTCTTCGGCAAATTGCTGTTGCGCGGCTTCGGAGGCCGCTTGCAACTCGGTGAGCTGGGCGGTCAACGCGTTAATAGCCTCCGCCGCCGCCGTGTCTTCTTCGACCACCGGGTCCGGGGCGTTCTGAATGGCTTCGATTTGCGCTTGGAGCGCCGCGATCTGGGAGAGCAGTTCGGCATTCGGTTCCGGTGCCGGGGCGGGGACCTCCACCACTTCCGGTTCCGGCGGGGCAGGGGGCACAAGTGTCTCGATGGTCCCGAAGCCATCGCCTTCCGGCTGGAACTCGTCTGGTGTGGCCGTGGGCAGGGCTACTTCCTCTTCGGACTGGTTCAGCAGGTAAAGGACGGTCCCGCCGAGACCGACGAGCGCGACGACAAGAAGGGCCGTCAGAGGCGAGCGGCGGGTTGTCGTCCTTGGGCTGCCCGAGGCGCTCGCCTCGAGCCGGGCGAGGCGTTCGGACATGTCAGGTTGGTTCGGCTTGTCACTCATCACGTGCCTCCCGTCAGCGCATTGGACTGAATACAGACGACGGTATCGCCGAGGCGTAACACCCACTGGGTATTCACGCCCGAGACGCGGATCACCCCCGGTTCAGTGGCTTGCGTATTGACGGTGCGCTCGCGCCCGTTTGAATAGCGGAAGATCGCCGGGACAGGTGCGTTGCGCGCAAACTGGAAGTAGGTGAATGTGCCGTCATCCCAAACGCGCGCGGGCGTGATTTCCGTGCGGTCGCTGGCCCCATAGTTGTAGTTTGGGGCCTGAGCCGCGACGGCATTTTTCGGGCGCCGGTCTTCATTCGGATAGTGGAACTGCACCACGTAGAATGTGGGTGTCGAGACCTCCTGGACGTTGAAATAGTAGCTGCGCCGGTTGGTATAGACGGTGACGTTGGTATGGACGCCGCGGGCCAGCGGCTTGATCGCGAAGGCCTGGCCGCCGGGGACGCCGTCGAGCTCGAAGCCTTCGGTGTCGCCCGCAAGAATCGAGCGGATGGTTTCCCCCTCGCCGAACTCGATGGTGGTCACATGGGTGAGCGAGACGTTCAGGCGAAAGACCTGGCCTTCCTGATAGGTGGCGATCCGGACCCGTGCGTCATTGGGGCCGCGCCGCGGAGTCGCCTCGGCAAGTGCGGTGGAGGCAGTGAAGATCAATGTCAAGATGCCAAGTCCAACGCGTGCCATGTCAGTTCTCCAATCTGTCGGACCGGATGGCGTACTCGATCACCGTGAAGCCGAAGGGGTTGGTCCAGACGTGATCGATCGTGCGTGCGGTCTCGGGTCGGAATTCGAAGAGGAGCGTTGCGGTGAAGAGCCCTGCCTGGATGCCTTGTATTGAGGTAAGCCGTTTGCGCAGACGCACGGTCGCGCGGTTCTCCCCGATCAGGTTGATGCTCAGAACTTCGACATCGAGGGTGGAATCCTCGCCGTAGACCGTAGGTGGATATTGCTGGTTTGTGCTGTTCCATTGCGCCCGGACAGAGGCTTCTGCCCGGCCATCGGAGCGCTGCAGAACACTGCGGATCCGCAGATCATTGTCGAGCTGGTTGTAGGCCTCCCGGTCGGTCACATAGCGGAAGATCTCCGCCTCGATCACCGCCTGGTTGCCAGTCACTTGGGTGGCCCCGACCGAGGCCTCAGGCAGGGCAAAGCCCGTCTCGGGATCATAGGGCACAACAACCGGGGGCGGATCGACATCCAAAGCAGCGACCAACACGGCCCCCATGCAGCCGATGATCCCGAAGATGATCCCAAGCAGGCCAAGGCGCTGCCAGAGCCGTTCCCGGCGCAGGGCACCGTAAACCAGTTCTTCTTCGATGATCTCGCGTTCGCTGTTCAACGTCTCGTGCCTCGATGGTTAGTCGCCCAAATCCGGAATGGTGAATTCCATGAAATTCTGCTCTTCGGCGATGGTGGCGGCATCGATGACGCCGCCCGTACCGTCGCCCACGGTCTGCACGGCCTCGAGCTGCCACATGGCGACAAGCGCTATGGCGAGTTCGGCAGTGACGCGGGTGTTGAGATCGACGCTTTCCTTGAGTTCGTCCATGTCATCGATCAGGCCGACGAGACGCTCCACACGTTCGAGCGATTGGCCTGCGTCGTCATAGCTGTTTTGGGCCGCGGCGGAGACGAGCGCGCCTGTGGTGGCTTGCGTCGCGATGCGCTCTGCGCCTGCGTTGCCGCTGGTGGCCATCTCCCGGAGCGTATCGTCGTCGAAACCAAGCTCGGACAGCACGCGGTCCATCTGGGTTTCGATCTCGGCCGCGCCTGAGCCACTGAGCCCCGAGAAGTCGCCTGTGCGAATTGCCTGGATCGTTGCCTGGATATCGCCGAACTCCTGATCGAGGATGCCATTGAGCTCAGCTTCCATTTCAGTGGCGATGACTTCGGGGAGTTCTGCGAGGCGGGTCAGCGCCTCATAGGTCCGCTGCAACTCTGCGAGCTGGTCCGTGAGCGTGGTGAGTTGTTCGCGCAGCTGCAGGAGCTGCTCGTTCTGCAAGAGTTCGTCCTCGATCATCTGGCGCAGTTGCTGGATATTCTGGGCGATGTTTTGGGTGTCGACGACCGGGACGCCTTGGGCGGTAGCAGAAACCGGGAGAAAGATCGCCGGAAGGGCGATGACGCTGAGCGGCAGAAGGGCCGTCAAGGTGAGGGTGCGAAGTGTTTTGCGAAGTGGTCGGGCGGGCATCAGTCCAGCTCCTCTATGATGAAGGTCATGAAGTCTTGTTCCTGCATCCGGGCGGCGGCGAGGCGCATCTGCTCGGCGCTAAACGGTTGCGTGCGCGCGGCCTGAAGGCGTGTCATGGCGGCGATCAGCCGGACCAGTTCGGCGCGCGCGTATGTGTTGAGCGCCATCGATTCCTGCACGTCTGCCGTTGTGCCGATGCGGGTCACGATATCGCGTATGCGGAGGGCCGCTTGCCGGATGGCGGTCGGAGAATTGCTGCCGTAGAAGGCGGCACCTGCACCGGTCAGGGAGAGGTTCGAGTTGGCGAGCAGGGCCGGGTCGATGGTTCCGAGCGCCTCGATCCCCCCGATGCGAGCCAGATAGGCGTTGTATTGCTGCGGGATGACGGTAACGTAGTGCTGGGTTTCCCGGAACGGTGGCACGCCGCCATATTCGATCACGCGACCCGGGCCTGCATTATAGGCCGCTAGCCCGAAGATGATGTTACCATCGAAGCGCGCGAGCTGGTCTGAGAGATACCGCGCACCGCCGTCGACCTGCAGATAGGGGCTCGTGCGATATTCCGGGTTGATCCCGAGATCGCTGGCGGTCCCGGGCATGATTTGTGTGAGCCCGTATGCGCCGACGGGGCTTTCAGCGCGGATCACGAAGCGGCTCTCCTGCCAGATCAGGGCCTGGAGAAGCGCCCGCCATTGCACGACCGAGAGACCAGCGGCAGAGACCCCGGGCCGCCCGTGGGTTTCCTGGGCAACGCGGATGATCAACTCTTCGATGTTTTCGGCGGCGTCGCCGAACATCTGATCACCGGCGGGATTGGGGTCGATCTCGGACGTCCCGTAGACAGCTGCGGCCGAGCGGTCGGCATCTCCACTTCCGCTTTCGAGGTCCGTGACCATGCCCGTGATTGAGGCGCTATCGAAACTCGTTTGCGCGTCGAGGATGGCATCGAGCACCGCAAGCTGTTCGCGTTCGATCGCCGTGATCTGTTCCTGGACCGTCAGCGTCTCGCGCTGCACCGCCAGATCAGCTTCGCGGTCCGCCGTCTCAACTAGATCGCGTGCGGTTAAGCCGCTGTCATTGACCGGCACACCCTGGGCCAGCGCTGCAGACGCCGCGCCGATCAGCAGGAGCGTGGCAACGGCGCGCTTACTCATTGGCAATGTACTCAAGTTCGGCACCGCCAAGCGCTTCGAAGTTACAGTCGAGCGGGGCAGGGCCACGTGAGACGAAGCTGAAGCAGTTCGCCTCCGGTTCACGGTAGTTGGAACAGGCAGCCAGTGTGCAAATGAGCAGGACAAGGGAGAATGTCTTCATGGCTGGAGCCTCCAAAAATCAGGTCGGTCGC
The DNA here is from genome assembly GCF_019654895.1 of Roseobacter sp. OBYS 0001. Classification (NCBI taxonomy): domain Bacteria; kingdom Pseudomonadati; phylum Pseudomonadota; class Alphaproteobacteria; order Rhodobacterales; family Roseobacteraceae; genus Roseobacter; species Roseobacter sp. OBYS 0001. Next base: position 91,905 of record NZ_BPES01000012.1, on the reverse strand, counting down.
GGTAATCGGTGCCGACGAGTTTTTCGCCGGCTTCCATGCCGCCAAGGATCGTGAGGTTGGGCCCGAGGGCGCTCAAATCAGCATCGACGACGACCGAGCCCTGATCATCGCGGATGAGCGCAAGACGGGAATGCGTGCCGGTGTTCAGCAGCGTATCGAGCTCTTTCTGGTAGAGATTGAGCATCTGATAGTCCGACGCATTGGCCCGTATGTTCGGCAGCAGCACTTGGGTTGGCACGGCCTCGACAATGGTCTTGCCCGTGCGCGTGCGTTCGAGCTGGCTGGCATATTGGGTCATCATCACGGCGACGGTGTTCTGTTTTCGCGCGGTGACGAGCCACTGCGATAGCCGCTCGGCGAAATACGTGTTGTCGAGGGCCTTCCAGGCCTCATCGATGATGATGAGCGTCGGGCGGCGGTCTTCGATCTTCCGTTCGATCCGGCGGAAGAGATAGCTCAAGACTGCCATCCGTTCCTTGTCGCTTTCACTGTCGAGGATGCCCGTGAGATCGAAGCCGACCATGTCGCCATCGAGCGAGAAGGTGTCTTCGAGACTATGGCCGAAGATCCAGCCGAAGCGGCCTTTCTCGGCCCATTCGAGGACGCGCTGGTTCAGATCCCCCTCATCATCCATGGACATGAAGAGCGAGGCGAAGTTCTGCCAGTCGCGAAGCCCGGGATCGGTGGCCTGTGCGTTTTGGCGTACGCATTCCATGATCCGGTTGGTCTGCGCCGGTGTCAGCGGCTTGTCTTCGCGGTGGAGGAGCGTGCCGAACCAGTCCGTGAGCCAGGCAATCCCACGGTTGTCGGTCTCGGTCCAGAGCGGATTAAGCCCCGTCGGCATGCCGCCCTGGATGGCGGTGTAGCGCCCGCCGTTGGCGCGCACCGCCATCTCCATGCCTAGGCGATAGTCGAAGACGAAGACCCGCGCCCCGGCGCGCTTGGCTTGTGTCATCAGGAAGGCGGCTAAGACAGACTTGCCTGAACCCGGGCGGCCCATGATCAGAGTATGGCCGCTGGTGGGTTCTTTCTCCGGTGACCCGGCCTCGTGAAAAGAGAAGCGGTAGGCGCTCTTTTCCGGGGTAGGGAAGAGGGAGATCACCTTGCCCCACGGCACCTCATCGCTTTGCTTTCCAAGTTGCGTCCGGTGGAAGGCTGCAAAATCCGCGAAGTTGCGATTGGTGATCGTGCTGGGGCGGAGCCGTTTCGGTTGATTGCCCGGATGTTGGCTGAAGTAATGTGTGTTGGCCCCGAAGCGGTCACTCACCATCGTGACGCCTTCGGCAGCCGCAGCATTCACGATCTCGGCGCCGAGGGTTTCCAGCGCGTCGAGCGACTCAGTAAAGACCGTGACCACCATATGGTGATCGCCCATGCTGGCACGTTTGGCTTCGAGATCATCAGCGAGAAAGGAGAGGTTGTCGTGGAGCGAGACAGCGGCATCATCGGCGGCCTGCATCTGTTTCATCTGCCGCTTGATCCGCGAGATCGTCATGTTCGTGTTCACGGGTGTGAAGGAATGCGTAACGATCATGTCGACCGGCAGGTTGAGCGTGTCGAACATCGTGCAGCGGGTCTGCTCGGAGTAATCCTTGATGGAGTAGCTCTTGCCATACCGACGGCCTGCCACGCCCTCGCTTAACTCGAAATGATCCCCATGAAATGTAACGCGGGTGTTCGCGGCGGAGGAGGCCAGGAAGCCGAACTGCGAGCTATGGTAGAGCGGGCGTTCCTGGCCGGTGTTCAGCGCACCCAGGAAGCCGACCAGGTCCCCGGTCTCGGCCGAGAGCACGGACGGCTTCAGCTCCGATAGACCAGAGGTGAAGATCCCGACGGCTTCATTCAACCGCCGCAGCCGCTTCGCCGTCTCGTCTTTGAGCCGTCCAGGGGAGCGGCTTCGCATGAAGCTGAGGAAGCTTTTGTTCGGCGGGCGGTGGATGACGGTCAGCGTGAGGGTCTTATCCCGAAGCCCGCTGTCTTCCATCTTTTTGCGCCACTGCGCATCGACGATCGCGGAGAATGTGTCGCCCTCAAGCGGCTCAAGATCGACATGAATGCCCTTCGAGACCTTGTGGACGTAATAGGAAAACTCTTCGCCGAGCTGTGCCACGATCCGGGCGAAGAGCGCGCGGACCTTGTCGAGATAGTCGTCGTCTGTGGTGTAGCTGTTGACGCCTGTGATCCGGACGCATTGGAAGAGCTCGTTCATCCGCGTGCGGACCGTGCGATCATCGACCAGACTGACATAGGGCAGCATGTGGGCCAGGTGCTTCTCATGCTGAAACCATTTCGGCATCAGCGTGCGCTCATCACGTTCGCTGAGTCCGCTGACGTCATCACGGGGCATAGCTATCTCCCCCATGGATTTTGCGGTTTCGGGTGGGCGGGGTTTCCTGCAGCGTGGTTATCGCGACATCGATGAAGCGCGGATCCCAGTCCGCGGCCTTCCAGAGGAGGGGATAGAGAACGGCCGCGATGCCGAGAACGACGAAGCTCTGAATCCAGACGAAGAGCAGGACGGAACCGAAGAGCCAGACCACGGCATAGATGATCGGCAGACCGAAGAGTTTCGGCGGGCGCACAAGGCCAAGGAAGAGGGGGGACCGTTCCGCCACGCCAACCTCCCTCAGCTGAAGACCGCTGCCACGATCGTGGGCGCAGCGGCGACACCGGCGATGCCGACCAGAACCCAAAGGGCCTGGCGCAGATCGATGATGTTAAAGAACCAGCTCAGGAACACGCCGATCACAGCGAGCGTGGCGATGACGACGCCGAGCGGGCCGGTGAGTGCATCGACAATACCTTGCAGAAGATCCTGGATCGGCGACAGGTCAATCGATTGCGCCATGGCGGGCTCAGCCGGCACGACGAAGACTATCAGCACGGTCAGAAGTAGGGGTAACGGCCTCATGGGGTTTCTCCTTCCAGCCTGTTGAACACGGCCAGCACCCGCTGAACGTGGTTTTGCGTTTCTCGGTAGGGGGGAATGCCATCATGCGCGCGGACAGCGTCGGGTCCGGCGTTATAGGCCGCCAGCGCCAGTCGCGTGTTCCGGAAGGTCTCGAGCTGTGCGGCGAGATAGCGTGCCGAGCCATCGAGGTTGGCCCGCCAGTCAGAGGGATCTACGCCGAGCATCTCTGCGGTTTCCGGTATGAGTTGGCCCAGGCCGATAGCGCCGACCCGAGACCGGGCGTTCAGATTGTAGGCACTTTCGATTTCGATGTTGGCGCGGAAAAGCAGCCGCCACTCAGTTACGGTGAGACCCGCCGCGCGCAAACCCCGGTGGCTGGCATAGCGAAGCGCCGTCTTGTCTATGGCGGCGAGGATGTCCGGGCGCGGGACCGCGATACGCGGGGCGATCGCTGCGATGCGGAAGGTGCCGTTGTCCGGCTCAAGCTTGGTCTCGGCGCTGTCTCCAAAGATATGCAGCGGCGCGTCGGGATCGCCTTGGCCGACGCCGTCGTTGTAATTGCGGGCAAAACTGTCTTGGGAGTTTGACGGGGAAAGCGAGCCGTCGCTTTCCATCGTGAAGATCATTTGCGCCGATACGGCATGTGCCGCGAGCAGCAGAAGGACGGCGCTAGCCGTCGCTGTCGTCGTCGGGCATGTCCGCCAGGGTATATGTCCAGCGCTGTCCTTCGTAGACCGGGAAGGCCACCACCGAGAATCCGAGATCGATGAGGAAGGAGGTGAGGCCAGTGACGGTCTTGAAGACCCTGAGCTGGATGAAATCGCCATTGGGGCGCGCCCGGGCGGTGACGAGTTCCTTCTCGACCCCATCTTCGTTGACGGCGCGCAAGAGCCAGACGCCATGCCAGACGGAGTTCTTCCGGTAGGCATCCTGCTTGCACACGACTTCGACTCTGTATCCGGATTCAACGAGCATCTTGAATCCCGCTTCTGTAACCACATTCGGCGCTTCTTTTTGTAAATCTATCGCCACGGCGCGCTCTTCCTGTCCTTGGGCGCACCGGAGCAATTGGTTCCGATGAGCCATGATAACAATCATACTGTTTCGTATGCAAGATGCTGTTTTGTCTTGCGCAAGCTTTCGCTCGATGCCAGTATTACGCATGGCGAGCCGCTTTCCTCAAGCATCGAGGGCCAAACCCATGCGCAAACAGATCACCAGTATCGGCTATACCACTGTATTATTGTCTTTCTGGCTTCCCGAGGTTGCGATGGCACAGACTTGCTACGCGCCAGAACGGCCCTTCGTGCCGTCCGATCCACAGGACATTCGCGCGTATGCGGACCTGATTCGGTCTGACTTTGAGCTCTATATCGAGGATATTCAGGCGTATTTTCGCTGCCTTGAGCAAGAACGTACACGGACTTTTGAGGAAGCGCGCGCGGTCAGCGCAGACTATGGACGGTTCTTGCAGGTTGTGGGTGAGTGACGGCCAGACGCCCGCATGAAACGACGGACTGCGACCCTATCAAACACGCACCAATAAAGGTCCCCGTCTATCTTCCTGTTTACAGCGTACCGCGTTTGATTTGAGACATCAGGCAGCGTTGGACGATCCAAGTTAAAAGCAAACTTCTCTAGTAGTTCACTTGCTCGTATCCGTAGTTCCCTTCGTAGTCGCGCCATTCCACGAACACGGACCGATGCCAGATCCTCGGGCAATGATCGCCATATTGTTCAAGGCCAACATGTGCCTTCGGCAGAGCGCCGACGCCGCTTTGTCTCCACCGAAAATCGCCTTGCGTGCCGTAGATTCCCAATCTGACGCTGGCGTGGCTGTTGCATTCGCCTTCCCGTCCGGATTCCCATTGGCGGGCCTCGGTCTGGAAGACGCGGATGGAGCGTACGAAGTTGAACTCGGGGCCGCTAATGTCGATGTCGGCCCGACCCTGAGCAAGCAGCAATGTGAATCCCTCCGGCAAAGGAGCCGCATCATCGCCCCTCAGGCGAAGCACGTCAGGTTGCGACTTGGAAGGGGCCGCGTGTGGTGACGTTTGCAAAATGGGGGGAAGGGCGCTCGGCGGCGTTCCGTCGACACTTGTGACGGGTTTGCCGGCCTCATCACCAGGAAAAGACTGATGCGGCGCTGTCTGATCGAACTCGAAGAGAATTTCGTATACCCGCTCGCCGGTCTGAGATTCCGGATCGACCGTATAGGCCGCGCCCATCGGACACCGCCAGATTTGCAGGGGTGGCTCGACGGGCCAGGGCGTGATCCGCCGGATAAACTCGGCGCGCGCGCGCGCGCAGGGGCCCGAGGTCGGCCAGCCTCCTGAGAGACACAAAAGGATGGCGCAGTCGATCTGGTAGCTTTGGGAGTAAGCAGATTGCGGCGATCCAGCCGCCGTTACGGCCAACAGCCCGCCGATCCAAAGGGAAGTGTTTTGCAGCAGTTTCAGCATGAATACTCCTTCGCCTCCGCGCTACGGATTGAGGAATCAAAACGGTATTCGTGTATCATATAATAGTGTTTTGATGCATCTCTTCTTGTGGAGATATGCGGGTTCCCGCTGAATGGCTGCGAAAGAGATCGCGCTCAGGCGGGTTGTCGCCCCTCATTTGCCGGATGTCGAATATGATGGTCCCTCGCGATACAAACGGCGCGACGGACTGAAATGTCGCCTAGGCTGTTTGCGAGGGCAGCGGCCTGGTGGATGCAAGCCGCGCGTGGACACTCTTGTTGGCCTGAAACCTAGGGGAATACCGGTCGAGATCGATCGGCGGATCGACAAAACGAAATACTATGCTCTCGTCGCTGCATCTGATGGCGAGTTCTTGGGTGTTCCAGACATAGAGCCAGCCGACGACCACCGCCGGATCTTCGCCATAAAGCCTCGCCACGGCGGAGGCTTCGATTCTGAAAGTATGCACAGCCTCGACCTCCAGTCGAAGTTCAATAGACTTGATCGTCTCAGCAGGCCCGAACGACCGCTTCACCTGTTCCGCTTCGGACTGCGCTTTCACGAAGCGGATAGGTGAGTTTCAGGGACTCCAACATGTCAGGTCGCGGCGGTGTCCGGGCTTACGGAGCCCGCGGGACGCAGGTCGTAAGTCGCTAGAAAGAAGACCCGAGTGCTCAATCCTTCGCAGCTCTTCGCCGACCCGTTTCGCGCGCTTCAGTTTTTGGCGCATGGCGAACGTCAAGGTCGATCCTGACCGGCTGGCCGTCCCCATAGGCCACATGATGGTTGACGAGGCCCGGCCAGAGGGCGAACAGCTTAATCTCAGGCCCGTGTTTGCGCACCTTTGACACCACCAGGACAAGCTCCTCGTCACCCACGGAATAAATACACCTATAGCGTGGTTTCCCGTCACCGGTGCCTCCAACCAACTCGTACCGACAGCGAAACGCGACATTCCGTGCGATGAGGTCCTTTACGCCATCCAGCGTGATCAGACTGAGATGTCTCGCAATCGGCACGGCCTGTCCCCCTGACAGGCCTTCTACAGAATCTACTTTCCAGAAAACATAAGCATAGTGCCGATATGTACGAAAACAGAGAAATATATAAAACGGATCTTCCGGCAAATTCTAGCCTAGCGGGAATATTTCCGAACTGCTCGAGCTATGGTTGCCCCAGTATCCTCAACGGAATCGCTGGACCAGCCGTCACAAACCCGTATCGTCACTTCCCGGGTGGGTCGCGATCTCCACGATGTCGATCATCCTGTGGTCGAGATCGGTGGCGTCCAGGAACCAGATCCGGGATATCTCTCCTGTATTCCAACGGTACTCGCGCCAGGCGATCACGCGCGCCCCATCGACATATCCAACACCTTCGCGCACCGGAACCGCGCGCTTCCACGTCTGAGGAGAATTTGCCACAGGAACCAACCAACTCACGACAAGCTACCGACCGGCTCTCCGATCTGATTACAGAACGGATCTCAGTGTATCCCAATGTATTGTTGGATTTGACGAGAACTTTGCCGGATGGTTAACGCTGCTCCGGACGTCACTGCCCAGAAACATCAACGACCGTCGCGCCCGGATGCCAGATCAGCTTGCGCTGCACAGATCGACGCTTGTCCGTCTGCTATTGAGCCGGATGATTGAAGTAGACTGCGTATTTCTTTGGAAACCTGTCGTCGGCCTAGAAATTGCGTTGGATCTCGGGAGAGATCGCCGATTTGTGGCGCTTCAGAACCCGCGCCATCTCTCGGACGGGCACTCTTGCGTGCCACCAGTTCGCGATCTTACGGCGTTCATGAAGGGATAGTTGCGAGTACACGGCTCCCCATACGATGTTCTCCTGTAAGGTAACTCATTGTTTTATAGTGTTATTCGTAATTCAGGGTAGAATGTGCCCCGTGGAGTCTCAAGGGTCGTTGCGACAGTTTCCGCTATCTCAGTTTCATCAATTCTTCCCTGAATGCTTCAGTTGGTGTTCTCCATCCGAGGCACTTTCTAGGTGTCCCGTTCAAGCGATCACAAATCGACTTCATATCTCGATTTGAGAGCGCGGCCACAGGCGCGTCTCTTGGCAAGTATCGGCGCGCCCGTTTGTTCAGGTTTTCAACCGATCCCTTTTGCCAGGGAGCCTGCGGATCACAGAACCAGGCCTCAGTACCGATCCCAGGCTTCAACTTGCGCCATTCACGGAACTCAAAACCCCGATCAAATGTGATCGATCGACGTGCGGGTTGGGGCAGGGGTTCGATCACATCCATCAGCTTGCTCATGAAGTGCGTCGAACTGCGGTCGTTGTTGCGGAACAAGACGGCAAAGCGGGTCTTGCGCTCGACCAGCGAAGCCACGTTCATCTTGCCTTGGGCCCGTTCAAAGATCATCAGATCGCCTTCCCATTCTCCGAATGTCTCTCGGGTCTTCACATGTTCAGGGCGCTGATGAATGGACCGATCTGGCGGAAACACCTGACCTCTGGGCCTCCTAGCATATCGTGGCCTGCGGTTTTTGCGGCGGCTCGGAAGGTGGCGTGCCAATTCTTTGGATCGGCCATCCGGGCCGTAAACATAGGCGTAGATCGTCTCGTGGCTGACACGGGTGGTCTGGCCTTCGAACTGCAATCGACCTGCGATCTGTTCTGGCGACCAACCTTCTTTGAGCTGCTTGATCACAGCCTTTCGCAGACCAACAAGACGCACCAGCTTGCGCCGCCGCGCGCGTCTTTGGGTAGCCGCTTTTTGAGCGACTACGCCATAGTAACCATTCAGCTCTGGCAGTTCTTCGTCGCTGTAGCCATTGCGTTTGATCTCCCGATAGACCGTCGAAACATGCCTGCCGATCTCCGCTGCAATCTCTCGCACTGGTACCTTGGCATTCAACATATCTTCAATCGCACGCCGTTCACGCAGGTTTAGCTCTGTATGCGCCATCTTTCATTCTCCTTGCTTTCCAGCAAGATAGGGGAAAATTCGCAACCCAGTATAGAATGTGCCCCGGGCCGCAGATTTTAACTCGTAATGAAGTTTATGTTAAGAATGGAGGTATTAGCCAGCTTTCCTTGGCTTTCAGAAAATCCTGACCTGGGTTCCCACTTCTGCCAGAGCAAAAAGTTCAGCAATGTGCTCGTTGTACAGTCCAATACAGCCGTTTGATGATTGCCGACCGATTTTGCGCGTGTCACCGGTTCCGTGCACCCGGTAATACTGCCACGACAGATAAAGTGCGTGTGTTCCAAGCGGGTTGTCAGGACCCGGCGGCCAATAGTCAGGCCATTCGGGGTTACGCTCTTTCATTGATGGAGTGGGCCGCCAACTCGGCCCCTCCACCTTCCTTATAACCTTTGTATATCCCCTGCGGGTCAACTCTTCCGAGGCAGGGACACTCGACGGGTAGAGTTTGTAGACACTTTCGTCTTCCGACCAATACTGGACTGCACGCGAGTCGATGTCGCACAAAATTGCACCGTGCTGAAGGTTATCGAAGTGGTCTTGCCAGGGATCCGCACTAAAGGACGAAATATTTCTGCGTACCGCCGAGGGCTCCTGCTCCTGAGCACGGAGAAGGGAAGGTGCTACCAGAAGTCCGATCATAGTTGTCGAAACGAACTGGCGTCGTGTTTTCAGTGTTTTTGTCATATGCCTCGCCTCATTCTTTTGTTGGCTGACGGATACGACCTCTAGTAGCTAGAGGTTCAACTGAAAAACGATGACGTTCTCGTGAGGTCGCGAGTTTACAGGTAACGACGCGTTTCAGCGCAATAATCGCGATACTTGGAGCCGTATTGTTCATTCAGCCACGGCTCTTCTGCGAGCGGGGCAAGGGCCAGCGCGGCAACTCCAACGATGACGATAGCCCAAACCCAAGGTGACGCGAAGAGAAGACCAAAGCCTATCAGGATGGCCATGTCGGCAAGGTATTGCGGATGCCGAGAGAAACGGTAGAGACCCGAAGTGATCAGCTCGTCTTTCGCACCGCTGGTGGCTTTCAGTCCAATGCTGAATGCCCCCCACCAGACAATCAGATTTCCGGTTGCGATCAAGAACGGCCCGACCGCCCAACGGAGCGCGTTGGTCATAGAAGCGGATTTCCAATCCAAAATGCCCAAACCGATCACCGCCCCAAACACGGCCAATGTGAGTCCCCATGCAATGTTTGGTATGACTGAATGCTCTCTGTTTGGAGGCCAGATGCGCTTGGACGGGCGGGCGATCGACCAAAGGAGCGCACCAATCAAAACCAGACCGGACAGCAGGCCAACGACCACTAGTATGCCTTGGGCAATCGTCATGAGCGGTGTCCGAACACCTGCGCCTCCTGATGCGCATTGTCGCTCGCTTCGAATTCAAGCGTGGAATGCTCGATTGAGAAACGTTCATGCAGCACCGATTTGACGTTTTCTTTAATCTTGTCGGCCTCACCCATCCGTTCGCGTTCGACGACAATATGGCAGTCCAATGCCGCAGCGTGCTCCTGCATTTGCCACAGGTGGACATGATGCACGTCCACAACGCCATCGACACTCTGGATCGCTCTGACCACGTCATTTCCATCAATATCTGGCGGGCTTCCGAGCATCAGGGTTCGAATTGGGCCCCCTATTTCGGTGAAGGACAGATACAGGATGTAGAGCGCGATGCCGATGGTGATGGCCGGATCAACCCAACGCATATCATAAAGTATAATGAGCGTCCCGCCGACTATGACGGCCACTGAAGCCAACGCATCCGAAAGGTTGTGGAGAAAAAGCGCACGGATGTTCACGCTCCCCTTCTGCATCGAATAGGTCAGCATTGCGGTCAGCGTGTCGACCACAAGCGCGATTCCACCGAGAATGACGACGGTCCACCCCATGACTTCGGGCGGATCGATCATGCGCATGCTACCCTCGTAGATCAGGTAGAAGCCGATCACGATCAGGGTGGTGTAGTTAATCAGGGCTGCGACGATTTCGACCCGGCCATATCCGAAGGTCATGCGCTCATCGGCCGGGCGGCGCGCGATCCTGCGCGCGGCAAAGGCAATGACAAGCGAAGCCATATCGGAAAAGTTGTGCAGCGCATCGGCGATCAGTGCCAGACTACCCGAGAATATGCCCCCGACGATCTGCGCAACGGTAAGAAGCCCGTTCGCCCAGATCGCGATGGCAACCCGCCGATCGCCAGTATCCGGATCAATATGCGCGTGCCCATGATCATGCGGCATTGGCAGGCTCCTTATGCGCGTGTGTCGCGCGTCCGTCAGTCTTGAGGCGGCCGCTGCGGAAACCACGTACGCGCGCATTCATCCAGTGGCGGATGATATGACGGTAAAGGGCACCACGCAGCCATCCAAAGGATTGCTCATGGGACAAATAGAAGGCGTCCGGCGTATCAAACACGCCGAAATCTTGCACGATGCCGGTTTTCTGAATGTAGGTATCTTCTCCGTTCCAGGCGACGGGAGGCGCGCCAAGACAATCCGTGCCCGCGCCATAACCGCAGAGACTGTCCGTGTCCGAGAAAGACGTTTGCAGGACTTTGAGGAAAGCGTCATCCAGGATGAAGCCTTCGAAATTGATCCAAGCACCTTGATATTCGATCTCAACCCATGAGTGGAGAATTTCCTGAGGAGCAAGCGGATACACCAACTCTGGGACAACACCGCGCTGCAAGCCTTTGTGGATCGTAAACCCATGCAACCGGCAACGAATGCCGACACCACGCAGCAGCGCCATCAAGAGCGTCCCTTTGGTATTGCACTGCCCATAGCCGTCGGAAAGCACATCCGAGGCGGGGATGTCGTCGGCTCGATTGTATCCGAACGCGATTTCATTCCGAACGAAATCATAGGTAGCTCCGATCCGATCGTATTCGGATAAGCCGCGCCAGCCGCGGGTCTCAATTAGATGCGCAAGAGGCGCGGCATCAAAATCCAGTAGTTTGGTGGGTACAAGTAGGGGGTCGGTCATATGCAACGGGTCGCTCCTCGAATCGTCTTGGAACAAGACTAATTGCTATAGTCACTGTAGCTTCAATCCTTTCTTTCAGAAAGAATCTCCCGCAACTATTTGCCCGTATGAACTGCTTTGTGGTGTTCGCCGTGTGCGTCGCGCAGAATGTCGATACCTCCCCAGGCCGCGATCCCGGCGACAATCACGCCGACGACGAGGTCCGGCCAGTTTGTTCCCAGCCAGGCGACGAGGCCGCCAGCCACGACGATTCCGAGGTTCGCGGCGAAATCGTTGTAACTGAAGGTGTTGGCCGCGCGGATGTTGACGTCCGGATCTTTAAGCTTAGCGAGCAGCCAGACGCAGACTGCGTTGATGGCCGCCGCCATCAGGGCCATGGCGATCATGATCGTCCCGAGCGGATCTGACCCGCCGATGTAGCGGCGCCACGCATCGTAGAGGATGCCTGCAGCGAACAGGATCAGCAGCCCACCGGAGATGTTCGCCGCCCCGCGTTTCCATTTGTCGGATCGGGACAAAGCGAAAAGGCTGATCGCGTAGACGAAGCTGTCGGAGAGGTTATCGAGCCCGTTGGCGATCAGGGCACTTGAGTCGCCGAAGGCGCCTGTTGCGAAAAAGGCCACGGCCAAGCCGATATTAAGCGCCAGAACGATCCAAAGCGTCCGTCTCTCCATTGAATCTTGTCTAGCGGCCATTTTGTGGTTCCAGCTTGTGTTGTACGACACATTAACTTCTGCGGCTGATCTGCGTTCCAGCCGGAATGTTGGCTGACTTCCTTCAGGCCCCGATTTCCTCGTGCTCGGTCAGGCATTCCGAATGGTCCCGCAACACCTCAAGCACCTTGCAGTCTCCGGTCCGCCCGCCGCTGCATTCGTGAACCATGCGTTTCAGTTCCGTGCGCAGCGCCTTCAGGCGGGCCATGCGCTGCTCCACCTGTTTGAGCTGGCGACGCGCGATGGCATCTGCCTCGTCGCAGGGGCGGTTGGGATGGTCGCTGAGGTCGAGCAGCTCGCGGATCGCATCGAGCGAGAAACCGAGTTGCCGCGAATGGCGGATGAAGGACAGTCGGTCGAGCTGTGCATTGTCGTAGCGCCTCTGTCCGCCTTCGGTCCTGCCAGGTTCGGGCATGAGTCCGATCTGTTCGTAGTACCGGATAGTCTGCACTTTTGTGCCAGTCTTCTTTGACAGAGTACCGATCGTGAGCATTTTCGCCTCCATGAAAAAGATACAGTTTGTGTAGGTTTTGCCGTCGGAATAAACAAGTGTCGGATTCACAGACGCGTGAGTTCAAGCTATACCATGATTTCGTGCTTGAACCTCTAGCGGCTAGAGGATGTATCCGCACATGCAATAAGAATCAAAAACAGGCGAACAGGATTGTCCTTTACATCGGCACAGAAGTTTCTTTGGGTTTTGGCAGGCGTGGCAGCGCTTGCCTTCGTATGGCTCTTGCTATGGTCCGATTATCGTGCCGATAGCGCCCGAACTGACGCCGAGCCGCCTTTTTTCGCTGAGTTCGAACTGACGGACCACCAGGGTATGGTTCAAACCGAGGAGGACTTTGCGGGGCGCTGGATGCTTGTTTTTTTCGGCTTTACCAACTGCCCCGACGTCTGCCCGACGACCCTATCTGAGGTCGCGGCGGTGATGGAGGGTCTGGGCGACGATGCCGCCAAGGTCCAGCCGATTTTCATAACAATCGACCCTGAACGAGACACGCCCGCAGCACTCGCCGAATACGTCCCGCTGTTCGATGCGGGCATCATCGGGCTGACGGGCACGCCGGAACAGATCGCCGCCACGTCCGAGACGTTTCCAATCTTCTTTGAGCGCGTCGAAGAGGCCGCAGCGCCGGATGGTTACACGATGGGCCACACGTCGCATCTGTTCCTCTTCGATCCCGACGCGGGCTTCGCCGACTCGTGGCCCTACGGCACCTCCGCCGAAAAGATCCTCGCCGATCTGGAAGAGAGGATCTGACCGAAATGAACCGCATATCCGGAGAAACAGCCCTCGGGCTGGCGTGGATCATCGCACTCGTCGCCTCGCTTGCCGTGCTTTTCATCGGCGAGGTGCTGGGGCAGACGCCCTGTTTGCTGTGCTGGTTCCAGCGCGCCTTCATGTTTCCCTTGGCCATTGTCCTCGGGCTCGGCCTTTGGTGGCGGGACGGCCGCGTGGGGCGCTACGGCATCGCATTGGCGCTTGGCGGCGGCGCAATCGCCCTCTGGCACATGGGGCTGTACGTCGGTCTTGTTCCCGAACGCATCCAGCCCTGCACGGCCACCGGCCCCTCTTGCACCGATGACAACCAACTGGTCTTCGGCATCCCGATCCCGCTGATGGCGCTCGCCGCCTTCGCGCTGATCGGGGCGCTGTCGGCCCTTTCAATGAAGGACACACGAACATGAACCGACGCGGCCTGATCCTGTCCGTTCTCGCCCTCGGCGTCGCCGGCTTCGGCGGAGCCACCTGGTTTGCAACCCGCCCCGGCCCGGTGGCCGAAGCGGAGCCTGTTGCGCCGGAACTCGCGGACGCGATGATCCGCCCCTACTCGCCCATCCTCGGGCCTGCGGAAGCGCCCGTCACGATCGTCGAATTCTTCGATCCGGCCTGCGAGGCCTGTCGCGCCTTTCATCCCATCGTGAAGGACATCATGGCCGAGCATGGGGATGCTGTCCGCGTCGTGATCCGCTACACGCCCTTCCACGGCGCGGCATCCGAGGAAGCGATCCGCGTGCTCGAGGCGGCGCGCATGCAGGACGTTTACGTGCCGGTGCTTGAGGCCGTTCTGCGGGAACAGCCGAGATGGGCGTCGCACGGTGCCCCGGCGCCTGGCCTGATCCTTCAGATCGCCGCCACGGCCGGACTCGATGCCGAGGCCGCGCGCACGCAAATGCTGGCACCCGATGTCGTGGCGATCCTGAACCAGGATCGTGCTGACGTCGAGACCGTGGGAATTCGCCAGACGCCCACATTCTTCGTGAACGGCAAGCCGCTCGATCCATTCGGAGAGGCAGAATTGCGTCGTCTGGTGGCTGCCGAAGTCGCTGCTGCGCAAAGCTGAATGGAAAGGGCAGGATCAGAACGATGAAAAAGTATATTTTGACCAGCACACTGGCGGCGCTTTTGACCCTTGGAGGGTTCTCAGCGCCCGCGCTGGCCGGACTCGAGTATGTTGTCGTCGAGAACGCGTGGTCCCGCGCCTCCATCGGGATGAACCGTCCCGGGGCCGCTTACATGACGATCCGCAACACTGGCGACGAGCCAGTGACGCTGATCGGCCTTACAACACCGCTCGCGATGATGCCCGAAATTCACGAGACGAAGACAAATGCCGAAGGTGTGAGTTCCATGAGCCCGGCGGGGGAGATCGCGATCGCCCCGGGCGAGAGCGTCGCGCTCGAACCGGGGGGCCTGCACGCAATGCTGATGCGGCTACAAGAACCGATGACGGAAGGGGACACCTTTCCGCTGACCCTGCTTTTCGACGACGGAGGCGAAGTGACGGTCGAGGTGCCGATCCTTGGAATCGCCGCGCGGGGGCCAGAGGACTGATGCGGCGACGGGCGATCCTGGGGTACGGGGCGGCTGGTGTCGGGGCGGTCGCCCTGATGCTCTTCGTCGGTTGGTGGCAGGTCGATGGACCCGGTGGACCCGAACCTGTCGGGCAGCGGCCTGTGGCCCTGACCGAGATGGATTTCCGTCTGACGGATCATGAGGGCAACGCGGTCGGGCCAGAAACCCTTATCGGTCGCCCGACGATGGCGTTCTTCGGCTTTACCTACTGTCCCGATGTCTGCCCGACCACGCTCTCGGACATTTCGGGATGGCTCGACGATCTGGGAGACGAGGCCGACGAAATGAACGTGGTTTTCATCACGGTCGATCCCGAGCGCGACACTGTCGAAACGATGGCCGAATATGTCGGCTACTTCCATCCTGGGATACGTGGCTGGACGGGACCGGAAGAGCAGATCGCGCGCGTCGCGGACGGCTTCCGCGCCACCTACGAGCGGGTGCCGACGGAAAGCGGCGATTACACGATGAACCACACCGCGAGCGTCTTCCTGTTCGCAGCCTCTGGGCGGTTCGTCACCATGATCGACTATCACGAACCCAGAGAATTCGCGGTGCCGAAAATTCGCCGCGCGCTAGCAGAAGAAATGGAGGGGGCGACATGAGGCTCAGAACTTTGGCGGCGGGTGTCGCAATTGCGGGGACGGTTTCGGGAGCGGCTATCGCCATCTCTGATTTCATGTCGAAAGAACCCGTGCCGCCGGAACTTGCCCAGGCAGGTAGCTGGATGCCCCAAGGTCCTGAAGCCCCTAGAAACGTTGAAATCCTCGTGACGCTGCCCGCGACGGCATGGGCAGAGGATGCACCCGACCTCGGCCCCCTACCCCTTCTGCAGGTCGCGTTTGCCGACAGGCCGGTAAGGGCGATCGAGCCACCGCTGTCGACGTGGTCGCGCGACATTGCACCTGGCGAGACGCTCGATTTCTTGCTGTCCGAAGCTGGACTTGCGGCACCTGACAGAGCCGAAGTTGCCCTCGCGCTTGGCGCGGAATACGATCTGCGACGGCTGCGGCCGGGGCACTCGGTCACTGTCGCTTCGACCGTGGACGGCAGCCCCCGCACCGTCTCACTCGCCGTCGAGGACGGGGTTCGGATCGAGGTGGTTTTCGGCGAGAAGTTGTCCACGCAGGTCGTGGCTCCGGATCCGGAGATCGTAACCCTTGCCGGCGAAGCGGTGATCTACAGCTCGATCTTCGCGGCACTCGACGAAGCCGGCATACCCGCCCGTTTTTCCGTGGACCTTGCGCAGATGCTGGGTGGGACCGTGGACTTCCGCCGCGAGTTGGCCGGTGGCGAGACACTAAGGCTTCTCTGGCGCGAGGCGCGTGTGGGCGAGGACAGGATCGGACAGCCCGAGCTCGCCTTCGCCGCATTGGAGATCGGCGGTTCGCTTTACGAGATCGTATGGCCAAACGACGGCAGCGGTCAGGCGACGATCTACGTCGATGGCGAGGTGCTGCGCGTCTTCGCACAGCCGGTCGAGGGTGCGCGCCTAAGCTCGGTGTTCGGACGCCGTACGCATCCGGTCTTTGGCAACGTCCGGATGCACACCGGCGTCGATTTCGCAGCGGCACGTGGGACACCGGTTCAATCGACGGCACCGGGGCGGGTCAGTTTCATCGGCTGGCGGGGCGGCTATGGTCGAGTGGTCGAAATCGCCCACGGCTCCGACACCATGACGCGCTACGCGCATCTGAGCGCCGTGCCGGAAGACCTGGCACAAGGCCAACGCGTTGCGGCGGGAGATGTGATCGGCCGCGTCGGCGCGACTGGTACGGCGACAGGTCCGAACCTGCACTACGAAGTCCTCGTGGATGGGCGCCCGACTGACCCCCTCGCTGACGACCGGCTCGCCGAAGCAGCCGAGAGCGAAGCGGATGATACCGCCGCGCTCTCGCGTCTGGCCGAGGCGCGCGCACTTCTGAATCAAAACCTCGGCAGCGAGATTGCCGAAACGACAACCGAAAGGCTCTGACCCATGAAACGTATGACCCAAGCTCTTGCCATCACGCTCGCCCTGTTCCCGGCGGCACAGGCCCTCGCAGAGGCAACGGCGATCGACGTCCGCAAGACGAACGGTTGCGGCTGCTGCCTCTCGTGGATGAACCATCTCGAAGAAAACGGGTTTGCGCCGACGGGCGAGAACATGTTCGGTGGGTCGTTGGTTCGCTTCAAGCTCGACAACGGCGTGCCGCAGCGCATGGTCTCCTGCCACACCGCGCTCATTGATGGCTACGTGATCGAAGGCCATGTCCCAGCCGCTGACATCCGCCGCCTTCTCGAGGAGCGCCCGGACGCCGTCGGCCTCGCCGTTCCGGGGATGCCCTATGGCTCGCCCGGCATGGGGCCAGAAGACGACCGCGAGGCCTATGATGTCTTCCTCATCCGCAAGGACGGGTCGACGGAAGTCTTTTCGAGCTACGCCGAAGGATAATCTGGCCCGCCCATGGAAAATCTGTCTCCGATAATGCTCGGCTTTCTCGGAAGTCTCGCTGCCGGTTCGCTCACGGCAGTCGGGGCAGCTCCCGTGCTGTTCGGGCGCATCCCGTCCCGGGCCACGCGCGATCTGTCGCTCGGCTTCGCTGCCGGTGTCATGCTGTCAGCCTCGTTCTTTTCGCTGATCATCCCGGCATTGGATGCGGCAGAGCCAATGTTCGAAAACGACGCGATGCCTGCGGCCATCGTATGCGTCTCGATCCTTCTGGGCATGGGGGCTGTCGCGCTGATGAACGAGAAGCTGCCGCACGAGCACTTCAAGACGGGACGCGAAGGGCCCGAAGCGGCGTCTTTGCGGCGGGTCTGGCTGTTCATCATCGCGATCACGATCCACAACTTCCCCGAAGGCCTCGCGGTCGGGGTCGGCTTCGGATCCGGAGGTATGGAGGGCGGTCTGCCGCTCGCCATCGGCATCGGGCTTCAGAATGCGCCCGAAGGATTGGCCGTCGCTGTATCTCTGCTGGGCGAGGGATATCCGAAGCTGCGCGCCTGGGGCATCGCGGCGCTGACGGGCATGGTCGAGCCGATTGGCGGCCTGCTCGGGGCCGGGATCATCACACTGTCGGAACCGCTGCTGCCTTGGGGTCTGGCCTTTGCCGCGGGAGCGATGCTCTACGTCATCAGCCACGAAATCATCCCTGAAACCCATCGCAGCGGCCATCAGAACAGGGCAACGCTCGGGCTGGCAGTCGGGCTCGTTCTGATGCTGTTCCTTGATGTCTGGTTGGGATGAGGCAATGTCACTAAACAAGGTATCTCCGGTTATCGGCGTCTTCGCGGCGCTTGCTGCGTTCGCGATTGATCAGATCACCAAAGCCATTGTCGTTGCGAATGCCGCCACTTTAAGCGCCGGGATTTCCGTGTTTCCGCGATTCAACCTCGTCTTTTATCGTAATGACGGCGTGACTTTCGGGATGCTGGGCGGCGCGCCGTGGTGGAGCCTCATCGCTCTCGCTCTTGTCATCTGTGTTTGGCTGGGGATTATGCTGTTTCGCGCCGACAATGCGGTCGAAACGCTTGCCTATGGCGCGATGATTGGCGGAGCCCTGGGCAATGTCATCGATCGTGTGCGGTATCGGGCTGTAACAGACTTTCTCGATTTCTACATTGGCACAACACATTGGCCTGCCTTCAACTTGGCCGATGTATTTGTCGTCAGTGGCGTGGGGCTCTTGCTCGCCGCGCCATGGATCAGCGCGCGGCGTTCGATCAAGTCGTGAAGCCGGAAATTCTGAACCGCATCGCTCTGCGCCACCGTTTTCTTTCGCGGATGACGCTTGGTTTCGTCGCCGGGGCGCTGACCGTTCTGACTTTCCCGCCTTTCTCGCTTCTCTTGCTTGTTCCCATTGCCTATTCCGCGTTGTTTGTCGGTCTTCGCGATCTCTCCTTCGGGCGCGCTTTCCTCGTCGGCTGGGCGTTTGGTCTTGGCCAGTTCGGTTTCGGGATTTCGTGGATTGCAGAGAGTTTCTACGTCGAGGCCGAGCGGTTTGGGACGATGGCGATCCCGGCGGTCGCGGGATTGTCCGCAGGTCTCGCGATTTTCCCAGCCATTGCCGCCGCGCTTTTTGCCGAAATCGCGCGGCGCGGAGCCATGGGCAGTCTCTTGGCCTGCCTCCTGTTCGCGACCTCCTGGACCGCTGCCGAGTGGTTGCGAGGTCACGTTTTGACAGGATTTCCGTGGAACCTCGCCAGCTACGCTCTGGTCGATTACGCCGCTTTTCGCCAGCCCGCCGCCTGGGTCGGAAGCTATGGGTTAAGCTTTCTCACCGTGTTCGTTGCGGTACTCCCCGGCGCGGCTGCCATGGCGTCCGGGCGGCAACGATTGACCATCTCGCTCATGGCGCTGGCCGGCATAGCGACGATGTGGGCTGTCGGCACGCTTCGCCTCCAGTCGGATGCACAACAGCCATCCGGTGTCGACCTGCGCATTGTCCAAGGCAACATTCCACAAGAGGAGAAATGGGCGCCCGAGAACCGCGAGGCGACATTCGCGCGCTATCTTGAGCTTTCAACCCGGCGCGGCGATTTCGACGTTCTTCTCTGGCCGGAAACCGCCTTTCCGGGTTTCCTCGATGAGGATACGGAGGCGCAGACCCGCATTGCCGCCGCGCTACCAGAAGGCAGCGTGCTGCTCACCGGGGTGCCGGACCGGGTACCGAGCGAGGATGGCACCCGATATTTCAACACGGTCCAGGCTTTTGGCGCGACCGGCGGAATCCTGACCGGATACGCGAAACACCATCTCGTACCCTTCGGCGAATATGTGCCATTCCGTGGCTGGTTGCCCATCGAGCGGCTCACGGCGGGTCTGGGCGATTTTACGCCCGGACCGGGCCCGCGAACGCTTGCGCTTCCGGGTGTGCCGCTGGTCGCCGTGGCGATCTGCTATGAGATCATCTTCCCAAGCCATGTGGTCGACGACCTGTTCAGGCCAGACTGGATCTTCAACGCCACCAACGACGCCTGGTTTGGCACCAGCATCGGACCTGAGCAGCATCTGGCTTCCGCACGTATGCGCGCCATAGAGGAAGGCCTTCCTGTAATTCGAGCCGCGAATACGGGCATCTCTGCGGTCATCGACGCGAGCGGAGAGATCGTTGCGCGGCTCGATACCGGCGAAACGGGCATCATCGACGCTAGCCTGCCCTCCGCGCGACCGCCGACACTCTACGCGAGCTTCGGGGACTGGATGCTGTTGGCGCTCATCTTGGCTTCGTGGAGCTGGGCAATGGCGGCCAATGCGACGGCTCACTACCGCCGCATGAGAAGGACCGTCATGCAAAGATGTGGATAGGTGTTCCGTCCTTCACCATTGCATAGATGTCCTCGATCTGCCGATCTGTGACCGCGATGCAGCCAGCTGTCCAATCGCGGACATTTGTCGGGTCGATGCCCGGGCGTGGACCACCATGGATGAAGATGTCGCCGCCGGGGGAAAGGCCCTGCGCTTCGGCAAAGGCGATGTCGGCCTCGTTCGGATAAGAGATACCAACTGAAAGATGATACGTACTTTCAGGGTTGCGCTTATCTACTATGTAGGTGCCCTCCGGGGTCCGGCCGTCTCCCTCGAATTGCTTGTGACCCACAGGAGCGAAACCCAGCCCGACCGGATAGGTTTGCAATACGCGATCGGCTCCGTCGAGAACAAGCAAGCGCTGCCCCTTATAAAGCCGAACACGGGTCACCTCGGGTCCGCCATAGCTGCGGAACTTGCTAGCACAGCCGGACAAAAACGCTGCCAACCCGCCCAACAGGACGGCGCGGCGGGGAAATCGGATGGTTTTCACTGCTCGATGCCTCTTTCGTGAGGTCTGATATTGACATTACGTTACCTTGCAAATGCTGAGTGATCAATGTCCGTGGGCAAGCGCGGCTTTTGTTATCTGTGGACCAACCTGATCACCGCCGGACGGCGGCGCCTTGGCCTCTTGGCTGTTAAGCAGGCGCAGGGCGTTGGCCACCACCAGCAATGACACTCCTACGTCGGCTGCAATAGCGCCCCACATCGATGCCACTCCGAACGCAGTAGCGACGACGAAAACACCCTTGGTCGCCAAGGAAATACCGATGTTCTGATGGATAATCGACATTGTCCGGCGCGAATGACCGATCAGCCAAGGCACCTTGCCGAGGTCGTCGGTCATCAGGGCAATATCCGCCGTCTCGATTGCCGCGTCCGAACCAACAGCACCCATCGCGATGGCGTAATGCGCACGTGCCATGGCGGGGGCGTCGTTCACCCCGTCGCCGATCATGGCCACCATGTCATGCGTTTCGACCAGTTCTTCGATGGCAGTCACCTTGTCTTCGGGCAGAAGCTCGGCGCGGACCTCGTCGATGCCGACCTCGGCGGCAACGGCGCGCGCTGTCCGCTCGTTGTCGCCCGTCAGCATGACGATGGTCTTCACGCCTTGCGCGTGGAGCCGTGCCACGATGCCCTTGGCGTCGGGGCGGATACGGTCGCGCAATTCCAGAATGCCCGTCACGCCGGTGTCGTCGCCCACGGCAACAAGGGTGCTGCCGGCGCCTTCGATGCGGTCGCGCAAATCCTTCGGAATGGCGTCGCCGAAACCCTTATCCTCGGCAAACCGGTCGGACCCTAGCCAGATCGACCGGCCGTCTGTGCGTCCTTCAAGTCCCCTACCGGGAACGGTTCGGGTATCTTGCGCGGCGGACACATTGATCCCGTCGGCTTCTGCCCGCGCGAGAATGGCGCGCGCCAAGGGATGCGAGGAACGTGCCTCCAGTCCAGCGGCGAGGGTCATCAGATCTTGCGCCGATGCTTTGCCCAGCAGATGCACCGCCGCCACCTCGGGCTCGCCCATGGTGATCGTGCCGGTCTTGTCCATGGCCAGTGCAGTCGTCTTGCCCGGTGCCTCAACATATGCGCCGCCCTTGATCAGCACCCCGGCCCGCGCTGAGGCGGTGAGTGCAGCGACGATGGAGACCGGTGTCGAGATGACCAGAGCGCATGGGCAAGCGATCACCAGCAGCACGAGTGCATTGTAGAACCAATAATCCCAGGCCCCCCCGAAAATGAGCGGCGGCAGCAGGGCAATTGCGATGGCGAGAGCCATGACGATAGGCGTGTAGATGCGGGCGAACTTCGCCACCCACTGCTCCACCGGCGCGCGGCGGGCATGGGCGTCACCGACCATGCGGATGATCTTGGCCAACACGGTATCCGAGGCGGCCTTCGTGGCGCGCACCGTCAGTGTGCCTTCGCCGTTGATCGTACCGGCGTAGACTTCGTCGCCCCGTTCCTTCGGGACCAGCGCACTCTCTCCGGTGATTGGCGCCTGATCGACGGCCCCTGCCCCATCGACAACCTCACCATCCAATGGGATGCGGTCGCCGCCCCGCACGATGAAACGTGCGTTGATAGCAACCGCGGAAGCCGGAACGTCCGCTTCCGTGCCGTCATCATTAAGAACTCTTGCCGTCGGCGGCGCGAGGTCGAGCAGAGCTGAAATCGCATTCCTCGCACGCCCGACGCTCCAGCTTTCGAGGAAAAGCGAGAGCGAGAAGAAGAACGCGACCGTTGCCGCCTCGAAAAATTCGCCAAGGCCAATTGCACCCGCGACTGCGACGACCATCAGCAGATTCATGTCGGGCGACAGCCGCCGTGCGGACGACCATGCCTTGGGTGCCACGAGCCAGACACCGAACAGGATCGCAACCGCGAATAGCCCTGCCTCGACCAGTGGCATCGGCGCTTCGCCGTGCCCCGCGAAGAGGCCGAGTGCCCCCCCCATGCCGGTCTCGATGATGTGCCACAGAAATCCCGCGGCCCAGAAGCCGCCGCTCAGAATCGTGAACCATTTCTGTTTGGCGAGATGCGACGCCTGATCGGCGCTGGCATTGTCCGCGTCCCACGCACGGGCCGTCATCCCCGTGCTGGCAACCAAGTCCAAGATCTGGCTGTCCGAAATCTGGTCAGCGCTTTCCAGCACGGTCATCCGACCGTTGATCACATCAAAAGCCAGGTGCTCTGCCCCGCCGAGTTTCGGACCGACGACTTTGGAGAGGATGGAGACCTCTTCGGCGCAGTCGAGGCCACTCACCTGAAAGCTTCGGCCATGCTCGGGCGGCGTTGAAGGGATTGCGCCCGCAGATCCCGTGCCGCCACCGCAGCAGGTTGCCTCACCAGAACCATTCGTTGAATGGTCATGTGCGTGAGAGACGTCGTGTTGCTCGGTCTCGGAATTTGCCGCCATTTGATCTCTCCAGAATCATATGTTGAAACGACTCTAATGTCTCCAGTGGCTTTAGGTTCAAGACCTAACTCCAATGTCGTTGTAGATTTCCAAACGGCACAACTGAGGTCGTTGCAACATGGCGCAGAGAATGCGATTGATATCCGTAGAAATGCAAATTGTGTGAACTGGCAGGGGGTTGTCGTGCGAATTGGATCAGGAACACTATTGGTAGGCGCTATTTTATTGAGCGCGTGTTCAGCTACGACGCCTCCAAACGGGCCATCCGATATCGGGAACGTCCCGGAAGCCGTGGTTGAGTTGGCCGGGCCTGGTCAGAATCTGGCTACAGCCCGCCTTCGCCCAGAAGACGGTTGCTACTGGTACGAACACAGTGGCCCTGTCGAAACCACGCTGTTGCCGTTGCGCACGGCGCGCGGCAACCCGATTTGCGTGGCCAAAGAAGCCTGACCGTTGCTCGTGGAAGAGGTCATTCGGCAGCGTAAAGGTGTGCTGTCGAGCCAATCTGTACATTTGGGTAGAGATCGTTGATATGCGCCATCACCATACGGACGCAGCCTGAACTGGCCCGACCACCGATAGATCGCGCCTCAGGCGATCCGTGTATTCTTAGATAGGTGTCTCGATTGCCAACAAAGAGGTAAAGCGCACGGGATCCAAGCGGATTACTCGGCCCCGGTTCCTGCCCATCTGCCCATTGAGCGTATTCGGGGTTCCGCTCGATCATGGAGGCCGTTGGCGTCCAATGCGGCCATTCAACCTTGCGCTTTATTGTGTAGGTTCCCGGCTCGTAGAGATTACCCCTCGCAATGGCCACACCATAGCGCATCGCTGTGCCGCCATCCTCGATGTGGTAGAGATAGCGCGCAACTGCATCGACGTGAATGTCCCCCGGTTTCAGCCCATCGTTCGCAGTCACTCGCTGCGGTAGAAACCGAGACTGCAGCCCCCATGGGTTTGACGTCGCCGGATCGTACCCTACCGGAGTAACTTGCGCATCCCAGGCGGCCTTCTCGCTATTTGTCGGCCAGCTTTTTGCCAACACGGGGCTTGCCAACGGTGCCGAGAACAATGCAGCGCTCGTTGAAATGAAATGACGTCGTGTCAGCATTAATCGTACTCCGGCTTCTAATTCCAACAGTCTTGTGGCGTTTGTCATCGGGTTTTATCGTGGTGATACAACCTCAAGCAACTATAGGTTCAAGTGTCCATCTCAGTTTTCTGGTCAAGTTTTCTTGAGTAATGGGGCTGATGAAACAGCCGAATTTGGCCATTCACATGTCATATCCCACCGAATTCCCTGAATGCGAGTAACGCGTCACAACGGTTCCTGTTGCGCGATTTTGGGTTGCGTGAATGAATGCTTGTAAGCGGCGTAGGCCCAAACCACTGCAAGCATAAGACTAAGCACGGCGTTCCAACTCGCCATAGACAGGCTGAGGAACTCCCAGGCGACTTCGTCGCACATGACCAAGGCCGATGCTGTGGATGATGCAGAGGGCAGAAGGTCCGCAGCTGACAAGTTTGACATATCAAGACCAGAGCCTGTGCAAGATGTCGGACCTTCCCACCAACCTCGTTCGACGCCGGTATGAAACATCCCGATGCCTGCTGTCACGGACGCAGCGACAGCGCCTGCCATCAGTAGCAGTAAGATGGGCAAACCAACCATGAGGAGCGCGCCAATAGCGATGGCGATCGCGTGAGGGTATCGCTGCCAAATGCACATCGCGCATGGTGCGTAGCCCGCTGCCTGAAACAAGAAGGCAGCCAGCAAAAGAACGGCCGATCCGCCGGCAGCGATCAAACCAAGTTGTTTCGAAGACAGCGGCATTCACTTTCCTTTCGCCTACATGCAGCTCGGCGGTCGAATTCGGTGTACCTCTCCAAGCACGCGCCGCAGTTGCCGATTTCTCGGCAACTGCGCATTCGTGATCAGTTCGGCATTATGGCCCCGATTGCGTACATGCCATCCTCGCCCTTGACGAGCATCAGGGTCACCTCGTCACCATCGGTCACCTCTCCCATCATCTGCGCGTTTTCCAGAACCGTCATATCCATCGTCATTGCAGGCCAGCCGATCTCGGGAATTGGGTCATGGCTCACATTTGCAGTGCCGTCGCCGATCGAATTGATCACGGCCTTCGCGTGAACTGCGCCCTCCATTTGTTCGGCGGACATCGGCATGTCCGAATGATCCATATTGTGGTTCATTTGTGCGATAGCCCCTGTCGCGGACAGGGTCAGAAGTGCGAGACTTGCAGTCAGTATCTTCATGAGAAGCTCCATTCTTGAGGTTTGTGCGTTCGATTATTCGGCAGGCAGTGCTGCATCGACGGGCTGCTGAATTGGGGACGTGATTTCGCGGTTTACGCGTTTCAGCGCGAGCCGTTTCCAAATCACGAATGTGGAAGGAATGACAAAAAGCGTCAGCAGGGTCGCTGTCACCATACCGCCGATCATCGGTGCAGCGATGCGTTGCATGATCTCCGAGCCGGTGCCGGTGCCATACATGATCGGGATCAGCGCCGCGAAGATGGTGGCCACGGTCATGACTTTGGGTCTCACCCGAAGAACAGCTCCCTCAAAGACGGCCTCCTCGATATCGTCTTGTGTCAGCTTGCGGCCTTCGGATTGACCGAGTTTGCGTCGCTTTTCCCATGCGAGATTGAGATAAAGCAGCATGACGATGGCTGTTTCGACGGCCACGCCGGCCAGGGCAATGAAGCCGACAAGGACGGCGATCGAAATGTCGAAGCTGAGATACCACAGAAACCAGACACCGCCTGCCAACGCGACAGGAAGCGCGGCGAGAATGATGCCAACTTCGATCACCCTATTGAACGCCATGAACAACATCAGCGTGATGATCATAAGCGTGGCGGGGGCGACGATCGCCAGCCGGTCCTGCATCCGCTCGATGTACTCATACTGCCCGGACCATGTCAGAGAATATCCGGGCGGCAGGCGCACC
Organism: Roseobacter sp. OBYS 0001; assembly: GCF_019654895.1. Lineage (NCBI taxonomy): Bacteria > Pseudomonadati > Pseudomonadota > Alphaproteobacteria > Rhodobacterales > Roseobacteraceae > Roseobacter > Roseobacter sp. OBYS 0001. The sequence continues at coordinate 65,817 of NZ_BPES01000012.1, read as the reverse complement.
TGATCGGCCACGACCCTCTGCGCCTCGGCGACATATCCGCCGAGGTCTCGTCCTGCGATATCGATAAACACGAACCCCGTGCGCCGAGCGTTCTCTGATCGGATCATGCCCGGACCATCCACAATTCGGACATCGGCCAAGGCGGTCAGCGGCACATGAGCCCCCGATGGGGTGACAACGGGCAAGTTTTCGAGGCGTTCGGGGCTATCGCGCCACGCCTGCGGATAGCGCAGGTTAATCGGAAAGCGCTCCAGCCCTTCAACGGATTCCGACACTTGCATCCCACCGATGGCAGTTTGCACCACATCCTGAACATCCCGCACGCTCATCATGTATCGCGCTGCGGCGTCGCGCTTGACGTCGATTTCTATGAAGCGCCCGCCTACCGGGCGCTCCGCATAGGCGGAGGCAGTTCCCTCGATATCCGACACGGCTCGTTCCACTTCGATCCCGATGTCTGTGATGACGTTCAGATCAGCACCCGAGATCTTGACACCAACCGGCGTTCGTATCCCGGTGGCAAGCATGTCGATCCGGTTCTTGATCGGCTGGATCCAGACATTGGTCACGCCTGGGATCTGCACAGTCCGATCAAGCTCATCGCGAATTTTTCCCATGGTCATGCCAGGGCGCCACTCAGCTTCTGGTTTGAGTTGGATCGTAGTTTCCACCATCGTGAGTGGTGCAGGATCGGTCGCTGTCTCTGCGCGCCCCACTTTGCCGTGCACAGTTTCAACCTCTGGGATTGTAGCGATCAGACGATTGGTCTGCTGCAGGACCTCGCGCGCCTTACCGATCGACACTCCCGGGTAGAAGCTTGGCATATAGAGGAAGTCGCCCTCATTCAGCTCGGGCATGAACTCGGACCCGAGCCGTTGGTACGGATACCACATTGAAGCCACGAGGGCGCCGGCAAGCAAGGTTGTCGCCCACGGCCAAGCGATGGCTGCATCCAGAAAGGGACGATACAGGAAGACCACCAATCGGTTCAGTGGGTTTTTGCGCTCGGGCAAAATCCGGCCCCGGACAAAGTATCCCATCAAGACCGGAACCAGTGTGATTGATAGGATCGCGGCGGCGGCCATCGCATAGGTCTTTGTATAGGCCAGCGGGGCAAAAAGCCTGCCCTCCTGATTTTCCAGCACAAAGACAGGCAGAAAGCTGACCGTGATGATTGCCAAGGAGTAAAAGAGGGCCGGACCGACCTCAGAGGCGCATTCCTGCACGATCCTCCACCTGTTTTCTGCGGTCAGCTTTTCCTTCTCCAGCCGCCTGTGCATCGCCTCGATCATCACGATCGACGCATCGACCATGGCCCCAATGGCAATCGCGATGCCACCAAGCGACATGATGTTCGCATTCACACCCTGCGCTTTCATCAGAATGAAGGCAGCGAAGATGCCGAGGGGCAACGACAGCAGGATCACCAGTGATGAGCGCAGATGCAGCAGAAAGGCCGCACAGACGAGGACGACGACAACGAATTCCTGAGTCAGCTTCTTCTTGAGATTGTCGATTGCGCGTTCGATCACGCCGGACCGGTCATAGGTCGTGATAATCTCGACACCTTCCGGCAGGTTCGGCCGCAACTCTTCGATGCGGGCCTCCACCGCTTTGATGGTCGCAAGGGCATTGCCACCCCATCGCATGATGACCACGCCGCCAACGGCATCGCCCTGCCCGTCAAACTCTCCGACTCCGCGGCGCAATTCCGGTCCTAGGCGAATGTCAGCAACGTCGCCGAGGGTCAGAGCGGCTCCACGCTCGTTGATCATTAGGGGGGCGCTGGATAGATCAGAAAGCTCATCGATGTATCCGGACGAGCGGATCATGAATTCTGCTTCGCCCATCTCGATCACGCTTCCGCCGGTCTCTCGATTGGCCGCCTGTATCGCGTTCCTGAGTTGTGTCAGTGTGATATCGTAGGCCCGCAATTTGTTCGGATCGACGACGACCTGATACTGTTTGACCATGCCGCCAATCGTTGCGACTTCAGACACACCGTCGACAGCCTGCAGTTCGTATTTCAGAAACCAGTCCTGCAGCGTTCTCAGTTGCGCGAGATCGTGTGTGCCGGTTCTGTCGATCAACGCATATTGGTAGATCCATCCGACCCCGGTGGCATCCGGGCCAAGCTGAGGGGACACTCCGTCCGGCAGGCTCCCGGTGATCTGCCCAAGATATTCGAGGACGCGGGATCTTGCCCAATACAGGTCCGTGCCATCTTCGAAAACGACATAGACAAAACTGTCACCAAAGAAGGAAAAGCCGCGTACATCCTGTGCGCCAGGTACCGCCAGCAACGATGTGGCGAGCGGATAAGTGATCTGGTTTTCGACCACTTGCGGCGCCTGCCCCGGATAAGGGGTGCGGACGATCACCTGCACATCGGACAGGTCCGGTATCGCATCGACCGGTGTCTCGCGGATGGCCCAGATGCCTGCGACACCCATCATGACGGCAAGGACCAGAATAACAAACCTATTGGCCAGCGAGGCGCGGATGATCGCCGGGATCACTGGGTAACCCTCCCGTCACGGACAACATCGATCAATGTCATCGAGAAATCCGGGTTGCGCCGCAGGATGAGCGTGACGTCCGTTCCCACTGTGAGTTGGGAAATCTCGAGTTCCTCAGCCAAGGGAAAATCCATTGTCATTCCGGGCATGCCGATATCGGTCATCGGCCCATGGGTGATGTTCGCCGTCCGTGATTGAGCATCGATGGAGTTGATTTGACCTGAAACCTGCATGGGCGGTGCCACAGGTTCGGCCGCCGCCAGCACCATATTCATGCCGTCCGGGCGCGCGAAAGTGAGCACCATCTCCACATCTGTCATCAAAGCGGCAGCGTCGAGTGACGGATCAATATCAAAGGCCATGGTCATGCCAGGCATGCCGATATCGGTCATCGGTCCATGGGTGATCGTGGCCTTTGAGGCGTTTGTATCGACACTATCGATCGTGCCTGAGACCACGATGGGCGGTGCCGCAGCTGCCTCAAGCTCGACATCAGACAAGATCATGTTTAAGCCATCCGGCCGTGCAAATTTGAGGGTCATTTGGACGCCGGTTTTCAGCGATGCCATGTCCAAGCCCGGATCGATAGGGAAATCCATGGTCATGCCTGGCATTCCGATCTCAGCCATGGGCCCGTGGGTGATCGTTGCGGTTTCGGAATTCAGATCCAGGTCGTCGATGGTGCCGGACACCATGATCGGCGCTGCGGCATTTGTTTCAGCCGCTTCCACCTCTTCGGGATCGGTGCCCTCGGCGCGGACCGCGACTACGGAGAAAAGGCCGCCATCACCTGCCGTGAGATCGAATTCGATCGGCGCATCGAGAGGCACGGCCTCAAGATCAACCCCCAACACCGGCAGGTCCATCGTCATTGCGGGCCAGCCAAGCTCTGGGATCGGGCCATGCTCCAGCGTTAGCTTGCCATCCGACGTCACCGCGCGTGCAATCCCAGTGCCGGTACCGGCAATTCCATCATCTGGCGCAAGTTCGGTGAGGCTCAGGAGTCCATCTGCGCCACGGGCCACGAGAAACGCGACTGCCTCCCCCTCCTTTAGCCGATCCAGGGGAACATCGGCTCTCACCGGGAAGTCGGATGTCATCGCTGGCCAGTCCAGGCTTTCCAGGGCGTCATGCTGCACGGTTGCCACCCGACTCTCAGGATCGAGAGCAACGAGAACACCGCTGCCCCGCGCCGGGTCGGCATCCGTTGGCGCCATGCGCGTGAAGCCTGCGCTCAAAGCGCTTTCGCTGTCGATCAGGAACTGTGCGGAGGCAACGACCTCTTCACCCGGACCCAGGCCCTGAAGAATTTCTGTCCGCCCGCCTTCTCCGAAACTGTCCCGGAGACCGGCAGTCACCAATCTCGGTCGGAAGGTCCCCTCCCCTGTTTTCAGGATGACGCGCTCAGCCGACCCTGTGCGTATTACGGCCTCAGATGGCACTGTCAGGACCGTCCGGCTTTCGTTGGGTGTGAGACTGACACTTCCGAACATTCCGGGGCGGAGCACGCCATCGGAATTGTCAAACCTCAGTCGAACAGGAAGCGTTCGTGTTTGGGGATCGAGTTCGGGATAGATGTAGTCGATGTCGCCTTCAAACACGCGCCCTGGCAAGTGTTCGAACCGAGCGATGGCCCGCATATCCTCAGACAGCCGGGCAATATCACGTTCAAAGACATCTACAATGAGCCAGACCTTCGACAAGTCAGCGACGGAGAAGGCAAGCGTTCCAGGTTGCAGATACATGCCATCGGCCGCATTCAGGGCGATGACCACGCCGTTCTGTGGTGCTTCGATCTCGATGTTGCGAACCATTTCGCCGCCCGCCTCGATCTCCGCAATCTGGCGGGCGGACATGCCATGGCTCATCAGCTTGCTGCGCGCCGCATCCAGAATGCGGGGGTCACCAGCCTCGACTGCGCGCACAAGGTCCCCGGTCGCCGTCGCGATGAGCGGCGAAAAAAGCTCAAAAAGTACCTGTTCTTGGCTGACCCGATCGCCGACTGCTCGTACTTCGAGCTTCTCGATCCATCCCTCAGCTCGCGTATGCACATGACTGGTCAGATGCTCGTCATACCCCACGAAACCCACAGTCTCGATCTGGGGTCGCACTTCACTCATGCGGGCGACCGCCGTGCGTACGCCGATTGCGTTGATTTCGGCCGCGTTCAGTGTGACCTCGGCAGGGTCACCAGATGGCTCCTGTCCGGCATAGACGGCAATAAGATCCATCCCCATGGGCGACTTTCCGGGTCCTGGTTGACGGAAATTCGGATCCATGGGCGCAACCCAATAGAGAATCTCGGGGCCTTCAGATCCGCCTTGCACCGCTGGGTTCAGGTACAACCGCTCAACGTAAACCCCACCGCCAAGGCCGGCTGCCAAGGCAAGAACTGAAAGTGCCGCGTATCTTCCACGCATAAACATCGTCTCCTGACGGCTGAATTGGATGCAGCGATCGATTGGTCAAACAGCCCGCATATGCGGGCACCGAAATGTCAGGAGTGTCGGGGCGGGCGATCGGGCACTAGGGGCTCACGGGATACATGAGCCCTGGAGAATGCGGCCCGTGTTGGCGCCGTACACGCGGTTTCTTCAGACCGATGATCTAGATGTTGCTGGTAGTCCATGACACAGCAAAGACCGTTGTGACACCCGTCGCCGTGTCCTGCGTGAGCGTCCGCTTGCCGCTCGCCATTGTTTTCGGGGTGGTGCGCGTGGACGTGGTTGGGCACTTCTCCCGCAGAAGCGACAGCGGGGATTTGCGGACCGCACTCCGCGCTGCTCATCTCTCCTTCAAACGGCATTGCCTGCGTTCCGACGACGGTAATCGTCAGACACACAAAGGCAAGACATGCCGATCGCAGGAAAGAGAACGCATTCCAAACCATACGCGTGAAGTAGCGCTCTTCAGAAGTTGCAGCAATTGAAGCGGGGCTGAAAGATTGTATCATTTTGTAAAGTTGACCTTTTCCAAGTTGTGCCAGTACGACTCCAACGGTGGCATAATCAGATCAGGCGTCAGATGGATTCCAAGAAACGATCAACACTCTTGACGATCGGTGCGGTCATTGCAGGCTATGCGGCGCTTCGAACCGTGCCCTCTTTGCTGCCGGAAAAACTTGAACTTGAAGCACTCGATCGTCCGAAAGGCTTCCGGAGATTTATCGCTGGTGAGACATCCGGATCGTTTGACGCGTTCGTCGGCTTGGACAGTCCGGACAGTGTGGATGTGGCAGCACGGAAGGCGGCGGCTATCGAGCGAGTCTCAGCAGATATTTGCGGCGCTCTCTACGGAGACCTCGACATGAGCAATGCACGTATCCCTCTGGCATCATTTTCTGACTATTATTGTCCTTTTTGCAGAGTACAAACCAAGAGCTTCGCCGATATGACAAGCAAAATGCCAGATCAGGTTGCAATAGCATGGCACGAGCTTCCTCTGCTGGGCGACAGCTCTAATCTGGCAGCAAAGGCGGCCTTGGCCGCCAAGCGTCAAGGTGCCTACGTCGCATTCCAGGAACGTTTGATGACCTCGCCATTTCAAGCCACACCGGAATACCTTGCCCGTCTCTCTGAAGATCTGGGCGTTGATGGCGAACAATTGGTCGCTGACATGGAGAGCCCCGAAGTCGCGCGCGAGCTGGAAAATAGCGCGGCTCTCGCGCAGGTTTTTGCCTTTGTTGGCACGCCTGCCCTCGTCATCGGTCGTACAGTTGTCCAAGGTCAGGTCAGCGACAGAATGATACGAAAGATCATTGACCTTGAGCGTGAGGAGGGCTGGGACCTTGCCTGTGTGTCGGCCTGACAAACCTATGCTGTCTGCTGTTCTCTCCGCCTTACTCTTCTATCGAAATTGGAGACGGAATGGATAGACGGCACTTCATCCTACTAGCTTCTGCGTTGGTCATGGTCCCCTATTCTGTGACGGCCGCCACGCGCAAAGTCTGGTCAGCCGTCGAAGCCTCGGCCGCGTTGGCGCAGGGCGAGATTTCTCTGATTGATATTCGTTCACGCGTTGAGTGGAGGGACACAGCCGTGGCGAAAGACGCCTGGCCGATCAGTATGCATGAACCGAGGTTTGAGCAGAGGTTGTTCGCTGCACGCGATCTGTCTGGCGAAAAACCAATCGCCTTGATCTGTGCCACCGGAGGGCGGAGTGGCCGTCTCTTGAGCGCTCTAAATCGAGCGGGATACCCGGGCTTCATCGATGTCTCAGAAGGCATGTTGGGATCACTGAAAGGGCCAGGCTGGATCGCACACGGTTTGCCTGTGATGGATCTGGAGGCGGCCTTGGCCAATCTGCCGGACGTTCTCCGTTGATCGTGGGTCCGCGTCCATGAAGGGAGCGGTTTCTCAAATCTGGGCTGGGTTGCTGTCGATTGTTTTGGGTTGCGTAATCATCCTTGCCGCCGCTGGCGCCGATGCCGCGGAATCCGAGTCTGTTTCAAATCCTGCGGTCACGGCACGTCTGATCTCGGCCGAAAACGGGATTGCGCCGGATGCCGCCTCCGTTTCCCTTGGATTGGCCTTGGAGTACGGCGAGGGCTGGAAAGGATACTGGCGTACGCCCGGCGAGGTTGGCTTGGCACCCGAGATCAACTGGTCGGGTTCAACCAATCTGAAATCCGCCGAGCTCCTCTGGCCCGCGCCGGAACGGTTCGAGGCCTTCGGGATCGAGAACTTCGGCTATTCAGGTCAGGTTGTCTTGCCGATCCGCGCGAGACTTGAGGACGCCGGCCAGCCTCTGGAACTGCGTGCCCGCGTGTCCTTGCTGACATGTTCGACTGTCTGTGTGCCCCATGACTTCGAACTTTCACTCGCCCTGCCACAAGGCGTCGGGATCGATACAAACTCGGCTCGCCAGATTGCCACTTATGCCGATCGCGTTCCCGCGGTACCCGAGAACAGCGACATCAGAATATCGGTCACGGCCCTCGATGCGCGCGACTCGGCTCTCATCGTTGTGGCAACGAGCGACACACCGTTCGATGAGGTCGACGTGTTCCCGGAATTCGGACCCCTTGTGACCTTTGGCAAACCAGATATCCGATTGGATCGGGATAAAACGGAACTCTGGGCACAAATACCGATCAACGCCTGGACCGAAGAGCACGCAGAGCCTTCGGTGACGATCGCAGACACCGCACGTGCAATCACGGCGCCGATCACGCTTACCTCAGATCCCCCTGCCCCACCGTTTTCAAGCGCAAACCCTCGAACGAGTCTGCTGAAGGTCGTGGCGGTGGCCGCCATCGCCTTTCTCGGTGGTCTGATCCTCAATGTCATGCCCTGCGTGTTACCCGTTCTATCGATCAAGCTCACATCTGTTTTGAAGGCAACCGGTCAAACCCGGCAGATGACGCGCAACGGATTCCTGTTTTCAGCTTTGGGGGTACTGGCTTTTGTCTGGGCGCTTGCGGCTGTTTTGCTGTTTCTCCAATGGATCGGTGTATCCGTCGGCTGGGGCATGCAGTTCCAAAACCCGGTCTTCGTGACGCTGATGTTCATGGTCATCACTGTCTTTGCGGCCAATCTCTTTGGGGCATTCGAGATAACCCTGCCCGCGGCCCTTCAAGACCGCCTGGGTGCCAGCAATGCCAGAGCCGGGTACATCTCAGACTTTGGCACCGGATTGCTTGCGGCCATCCTCGCTACACCGTGTTCCGCCCCGTTCCTCGGCACCGCGATCACCTTTGCGCTCGCTGGTACATCACTGGACGTGATAGTGATATTCACGGCACTCGGTCTTGGACTGGCCCTCCCCTACCTCGTCATTGCCGCACGTCCCGAGTTGGTCACGCGACTGCCCCGGCCCGGGCGATGGATGCTTCTGGTCAGGATCCTTCTTGGCGGTCTGTTGCTGGCAACGGCCGCATGGCTCTTGTTCGTTCTTGTCGGCGTGGCGGGTGGGCGGGCAGCTGCCTTTATCACGTCACTCACAGCTGTGTTCATCGTCGCCGCATCAATCCCACAGGCAAACCAATGGGTACGGCGTGCGGTTCTCAGCGCCTGTGTTTTTCTGGCGATTTTCGGGGCAGGTCTCACCTCAACCCCTGACCGCACCACTCCGGGGGTTGATGCGACGTCCCATTGGCAGGATTTCGAACCCCTCGGCATCGCGCGCCGCGTCTCTGAAGGCGAGACGGTGTTCGTCGATGTGACTGCGGATTGGTGTCTGACCTGCAAAGCCAACAAGTCTCTCGTGCTCGACAGGGATCCAGTGCGTGCGCGGTTGCGCGGCGGTTCCGTAATCGCAATGCAAGCGGATTGGACCCGCCCGGATGATAACATCGCGCGGTTTCTCGAGCGATATGACCGCTACGGCATTCCGTTCAATATTGTCTTTGGGCCAGGGTCGCCTTCCGGCATCGCTCTCCCGGAGATTCTAACGCCACAGGCAGTGCTCGACGCGCTCGACACCGCTTCTGTGCGCAGTCTCGTGTCAGAGTGATACGCCAACTTGCGCGTGTTTGATCGAGTTGACTACTTCCACATATGATTTCCCCGTTGTCTGATACCTTTGCGTCGTATCCCATGCGAAAGTCCGAATAAACTCTAGCATCAGTTTTCGTGAGCACCCTGCGGTGCGAGCCAGCGCGATAGATACAGTCGTTCAAGTATAAAGACCGCGGCAATTCCGACGGCGGCATAAAGCACGATGGCCGGGTCACTTTGCAGTTTCATCGCAGTGAAGGCTGCCAGCACAACCGCATCTAATGCGAGTGTCAGGAGCAACACAGAAGCCGCCGCTCCGATCTCCTTCCGGCGGAAGCGGAAGACGCCCCAATGCACGACCATATCCATGATGAGATAAAAAAACGCGCCCAATGAGGCGATCCGGCCCAGATCGAAGAACACAGCCAGTGTCGAGGCAATCACCACCGTGTAGATCAGCATGTGGCGCTGGATCGTGCCAGACATGCCAAAGTGACTGTGGGGGATCATCTTCATGTCGGTCAGCATTGCGAGCATCCGAGACACGGCGAACACACTGGCAAGAACGCCTGATGCGGTAGCCACGGCCGCCAGCAAGATAGTAAGATAGAACCCGACCTTCCCTAGCGCGGGGGCTGCCGCTTCTGCCAGAGAATAATCACGTGCGGCAATGATCTCGTCGAGTGTCAGGCTGGCGCCCACGCCGAACGCCACAAGCAGGTAGACAACCACGCAGATCGCGATGGAGATCATGATCGTGCGGCCCACGTTGCGATGGGGATCAGTGATCTCTCCGCCGCTGTTGGTAATGGTTGTGAAACCCTTGAACGCAAGGATGGCCAGCGCAACGGAGGCAATGAACCCCACGATCCCCGATGGCTCGGCCGTCGGCGATGCGGCGGCGAACTGAAATCCGCTCGACCACAGAGCGGCAATACCGAAGAGAGCGATGCCGCCGATCTTGATTGCCGCCATGATCAGCGAAAACAGCCCGACGGAGCGGTTGCCTGCGATATTGACGAGAAACGCGAAAACGATCACTGCAACCGCCAGAATGGGGACGAGGGGCCCGCCGGTGATGTCGAAGGGGCGCAGGACGTAGGTGGCAAATGTCCTTGCCACGAGGCTTTCTGCAATCACCATGCTCAGCGCCATCAGAAGCGCTGCTCCCGCCGCGACTGCGCCTGATCCATAGCATTTCTGCAGGATCATCGCGATCCCGCCCGCCGAGGGCCAGGCGTTCGACATCTTGATATAGCTGTAAGCGCTGAAGCTGGTGACGATGGCACCGGCGATGAAGGCCAGCGGGAAAAGTGGTCCGGCCAGTTGGGCGATCTGCCCGGTCAGCGCAAAAATTCCCGCCCCGATCATAACGCCCGTGCCCATGGCTACGGCACCGCCAAGGCTTATTGATCCTTCGTTATAGTCGCTGCTCTTCTGGTTATGCTGCATACTGGTTCTTGCCTGCTTTCAGATTTCTCGTTTCATTTGGCGCATCGCTGTTCTGGCCAGAGCCTATTTCTGCAGTTCCATTATCGCACCCGAACGAACCCTACTGGCCTTCAGCTCTCGCTGGCAAAAGGCCCGAAAATGCAGTCAACGATGGGGACAACTAGCAATGCTAGGTACGGGCCTCATTTCCACATATTCTCAGACTTCGCGGCTGTCGTGTTTATTGCCCGCCCCCGCAAACCTTGGAATAAACGCTGGCACTGATTGCGCGTATTGCTCATAGCCCTGTCCGAAACGGGCGCTGGTGTCGGCCTCCTCGCTGCGTGCCAATCGGACGTACATCCAGACCAGTACCGGGAACATCGCCAGTGTCAGAATGGTCGGCCATTGAACGAGAAATCCGAGCATGACCAGAATGAACCCCACGTATTGGGGATGTCTGATCCTCGCATAGGGCCCGGTGACGGCCAACCGGCCCTGCCGCTGTGCATTCCACAGATGGTGCCATGCCACCGAGATCAGCCAGAACCCTCCTCCGATCAGGGCGAAGCTCAACAGGTGGAACGGTCCGAAATGCGGGTTCGACTTCCAGCCGAACATCATTTCGGGCAGATGTCCGCTATCGTGGGCGAGCCAGTCGATGTCCGGCCAAGTGGATTGCAACCAGCCGGACAACACAAAGATCGTCAACGGGAACCCGTACATTTCGGTGAACAGCGCCAAGACAAAGGTGCTGAATGCACCGAAGCTCCGCCAGTCTCGGGACGTTTGCGGCTTGAAAAAGCTGAAGGCAAAAATGATGAAGACAGCCGAGTTGATGAAGACCAGAAGCCAAAGGCCATACGATGCACCTGCATCAGTCATCATTGATCATCTCCCTTGCCATGTCCGCCGTGGCCTCCATGCCCGCCATGCATGAAGAAGTGCATGCCAACACAGAGCAGCAACGGCAGCCAGATCAGCAACCCGCTGCCCAGAATGTGCACCCGATGCTCGTAACCCAGCAGAAGTCCGCCAAGGACAAGCGCGAAGATCAGGTAGATGCCCGCGCGTGATTTCCAGAACGAGGGCGGCCTCGGCGGATTGTCCTGCGGGTGATAATCGCCGTGTGTCGAAGGTTTTTCCATGTCACTTTTCCTTTGTCAGATTTTCGCGCCGCGCAGTCGCAACGCGTTTAAAACAACTGAGATGGACGAAGCGCTCATCGCAAAGGCGGCGAACATCGGGCTGATCAGGACGCCCAGGAACGGATACAGCACACCCGCGGCTACTGGCACGCCCGAAGCATTGTAGATCAGTGCAAAGAACAGGTTCTGTCGGATGTTGCGCATCGTAGCGCGCGATAGACGCCGAGCGCGCACGATCCCGTCAAGGTTGCCTTTGATCAGCGTGAAGCCCGCGCTTTCGATAGCGACATCCGCACCGGTGCCCATGGCGATGCCGACATCCGCCTGCGCTAACGCGGGCGCATCGTTGACGCCGTCGCCCGCCATGGCGACCTTGCGACCGGCTTCCTGCAACTCGCGGATGATCCGTGCCTTGTCCTCAGGCAGAACATCGGCGCGGATCTCGTCGATTCCCAGCCGTGCGCCAATGGCCTTTGCGGTGCGTTCGTTGTCACCTGTGGCCATGATGATCCGAAAGCCCAGATCATGCAGCGCCTTTAGCGCAGCTGGCGTCGTTTCCTTCACCGGGTCGGCGACGCTGACCAGCCCGGCAATCGTGCCTTCCAGTACGACAAACATCACCGTTTCGCCTTCGTCACGCCGCGCGTTAGCCTTTGCGGTCAGCGCACCGGCCTCTAGACCCATATCCGAAATCAATGCGAGATTTCCCAGAGCCACCGCGTGGCCGTCGACCACACCCTTGACGCCCTTGCCGGTCACCGCCTCGAAATCGCTGGCGTTCGCCATATCCACGCCGCGGTCTTCAGCACCACGCACGATGGCTTCGGCCAGCGGATGTTCCGATCCGCGTTCCAGCGAAGCGGCCAGTCGCAGCACCTCGGCCTCGTCATGCCCCGGTTCGGGCAGGACTGCGATCAGCCGGGGCTTGCCTTCTGTGAGAGTGCCGGTCTTGTCTACGATTAGAGTGTCTACCTTCTCGAACCGCTCCAGCGCTTCGGCGTTCTTGATCAGAACGCCCGCCTGGGCACCGCGCCCTGTGGCCGTCATGATCGACATTGGCGTCGCCAGACCCAGCGCGCAGGGACAGGCGATGATGAGGACCGCCACTGCAGAGATGAGGGCATAAGAAAGGGCGGGCGCTGGTCCCCAGATCGCCCACGCGATGAACGACAAGATGGCGACCACAATCACTACAGGCACGAAGAACCCCGCGACTTTGTCGGCGTATTTCTGGATCGGCGCGCGCGACCGCTGGGCATTCGCCACCATTTCGACAATCTGCGCCAGCATCGTGTCGGCTCCTACTCTCGTCGCCTCCATCACCAGGCTGCCGGTGCCGTTGATCGTAGCCCCCGTCAGCACGTCACCTTCGGTTTTCTCGACCGGAACCGGCTCCCCCGAAATCATGCTTTCATCCACCGAAGAGCGTCCATCGACCACGGTGCCATCGACCGGTACCTTATCACCGGGACGAACACGTAGATGGTCACCGACTTCCACCTCTTCCAGCGGAATTTCCTCTTCGCTCCCGTCTTCGCGGATCACGCGCGCAGTCTTGGCTGCCATGTCCAGCAGCGCGCGGATCGCTTTGCCGGTGCCTTCACGGGCGCGCAATTCCATCACCTGCCCTAGCAGGACAAGGGTAACGATCACCGCCGCAGCTTCAAAATAGACGCCAACATGGCCTTCGGGATCGCGGAAGCCATCGGGAAAGATGTCAGGTGCAAGAACGGCCACGATGCTGAAAAGCCAGGCCGCCATCACGCCCATGCTTATGAGCGAAAACATATTGAGGTTCATCGTCCGGAATGAATTCCAGCCGCGCACCATGAACGGCCAGCCGCTCCAGAGGACGACGGGTGTGCCCAGTACAAGTTCGATCCACAAGGTCGTGCGTTCGCCGAATATGTCGCGGACGCCCCCAAAACCTAGATAAGGGCCCATCGTCAGAACCAGTAGCGGCAGGGTCAGCACTGCGCCGACCCAAAACCGGCGCGTAAAATCCACCAGCTCGTGGTTCGGTCCGTCCTCGACCATCGTGGCGCTTTCGAGCTCCAGCCCCATGCCGCAGATTGGACAGGATCCCGGATCGGTCTTGCGGACTTCGGCATGCATTGGACAGGTGTAGACTGCGCCTTGATAACCGGCGGGCACGGTGTCGTATCTGCCTCCCTTTTCACCAGTCGTGGTGGCGGAATGCCCATGGGCGTGGTGGCCGTGCCCGTCCGCGGCACCGTGTCCGGCGTGATCATGTTGTGGAGCCGCAACCTCGCCTTCAGGCACAAGATGCATGCCGCATTTCGGGCAATCTCCAGGTTCGGTCTTGCGCACTTCGTGATGCATCGGACAAGTATAGATCACACTCTCTTGCGTCGGGTCAGGATTGGGTCTTTGGTTCATGTGTCCGCCTCAAACGTATTCGGGTTTCTCAAGTCGTTGTGGGTGTCAGGACAGCGTGTCGAGCCTAGGTCGGCGGCCGACTACGCAGGGTCCGCACCGCATGGGTCGCTAGACACCGCGTTCGATTCCTTGCTCATCGGCAAAATCCCGATGTTTCGATACATATTGCTGTACTTCGTCCAGTAGCTGGAAGGTCAACACCTCTTATCACCATGGGGCAGATTTCGGCGACGACGGGTGATGTGTCGATATCATTCGACACGCGTGCCACTGATCGGTTGGGGAGTTGGCGTCATAACTTTACCCCCTTATTGGCCATGGCGTTGAAGAGCCCGCCGAAGATCAGCGCTGCATACCAGCCATAAAGAAAGCTTTCGGCCAGACCGATAATGAAGCTCATCGGGGTCAGCCAGACGAACCCAGGCAGCAGGCCAGCCCAGGTTTCATACATCGCGTAGTCGGGGAAAATCATGTCGAACGCGACGAAGACAACGAATGTCACTGCCAAAAACAGGCTTAGTGCCCAGCCCAGCGGAATAAGCGGCAAACCTGCACGCCCTGCCCCAGTATTTGCGCCCATGACACAGGCCCCGCAGGTCATGCGCAAGGCCAGAAAAAGGATCGCCGCTATCGCAGTGAAATAGATAATTGGCAGCATGGTTCGCTCCTTTTTTGTCGGTCAGATTGAGAACGAAGAGACCCCGCAAAATGCCGGGCAAGCCGGCTTACCCGGCATTATATCCTAGTTGTCGGAATTATCCGTCGACATAGCGCCCATCCTCTCGCGCATGCTCATCCGACCGGCCGGAGCAACCATCTCCGAGGGGCTCACTGTGCCATCTCCGTCGGCATCCAGATGCTGGAACCGGTCAACCATGGACTCGCGGATCATTGCGCTGTGCAGGGTTTCAAATTCGCTCAGGGACAGGCTGCCATCGCCATCCGCGTCAAACTCGCTCAACCGCGCTTGCATCGCCGCGGTAGCCTCCTCGACCGAGGGTACTCCCATCATTCCAGGGCCCATCATCATCTGCATCATGCCCCGATCCATCATAGCCATGCCCGGTCTGTCGCCATGATCCATCATCCGGGCGTGCATGCCCATCATCATGGGCATCATCTTTTGCATCATGTCGGTCTGATCACCAGTCATGGGACCAGACTCGCTATCGCTTGTTCCCGTGGCCACACCAGGCTGCTGAGCACCATGACCGTGACCGGCCTGGGCAAAAACCACACCCGTAGCAGCCAGCAACAGCGTGGCGGAGGTCGCGAGTATCTTAAGAGTTTGCATTATGTATTTCTTTCTTGTTTCAGTTGATCATGTTTAGCAGAAACGGCCTTGCGACCGTCTGAATCAGAGACGCCAGTGCGTCAGTTGCTGCTGCAACAGCAGCCCCCTTTGCCCGCCTTTTCCGGCTTGCTGTCTTCCGTTGGTCGCGATTCTGTCTCGGCAACGGCCTCGGTTTGAGTCACGCTTCCGCAGCATTCTTTCGACGACCCAGTGTTAATGTCTTGGGCCGGGGTATCGGAACGATTGTCCATCTGAACCTCCTCGGGTTTTTGCGTTCATTCAGTAGACGCTCACCGTCGAAAAACGTTACAGAAAAAGAAAAGTATCATGATTTTGGGGATGAGATCCGGCAGCCGCGTTGATAAAAAACGACCGGATATTAATGCCTTGGCAATCGTTTTCTGGAATAGCGACACACGGGTCCATAGACCCCCTTGAAAGTGGTCCTGCTTGTCCTCTCACTCGTTGGTCAGTTCGAATTGGACCCGACAAATCGTGTCCGTCGATATTTTTTGGAGCTCTGTCTCCGCTCCCGCGATGGTCGATCATCCCCACGCAAATGCTGTGCCGACTTCCAATCGCCGGTATCTGTTTGGGCATGCGCTCTCAAATGCCGTAGGCCCATGCCGCCAGTCGGCCCATGTGGATGTCAACACTATGGACACCGGACACGTTTTCCACGGCGACCCGAATGGCGTTCTCTTCGAAATCGCTGTCTGCAACGCCCCAGATCGCGACATTGCCCTTGTCCACGGTGTAGTTGATCAAATTGACTGTCGCACCGGGAACCTCTTTCAGGGCTTCATCTATCTTCGAGCGCAGCACCCTATCATCTTCCGATGGTTCCCCCAGTGCCCCGTCCGGGAGTGCCGACAAAGCATGGAGCAGGTTCGCACGACTGACAATTCCAACGACGGGCCCCTCTCGCAGCACCGGCACCCGTTTGATCCGGTGCTTTTCCAGAAGGCGCGCGATCTCGGCAACCGGTGCGTCTTCCTCGACCGAAACGACATCGCGGGTCATCACGTCCGCGATATGGTGGCTGTTGAGCTTGACGAATTCCTGGGCAGAATTGCCCGACCCGCTCAGCAGTTCGAGCCACCAGGATCGGCGCGGGCCGTCGGTGTCGCGGACGCGCCGCATCAGGTCTCCTTCGCTGACCAGTCCCTTCAGGGCGCCGTCCACGTCTACGACGGGTAGCGCGCTGACGTGATGGTCGAGCATCAGGCGCACGGCGTCCTCGATTTTTCCGTCCTGCGGGACGGAGATCACGGACGTCGTCATGATATCCTTGGCTTGCATGTCGTTGTCTCCTTCTCAAATACTGTGTTGACGCGTCGATCAGTTGCCGATGACCAGGCCCTTGCGACCGGACAGGTCCAAGAGTTCCATGGGATCGCAGCATTCGGGGAAGTCAGGCATCTTCCGGTTGAACCCGGGTATCGGCGGGTGCGTCTAGCACCTTCTTCTGTGCAGTTTGACGCTTCGCGGTCTTGCCGTGCTTATGCCCGCCGTGTCCATGCCCGAAGAGATGCATCACAGCCATTCCGCCGATCACGAGGACCAGAATCCAGTTTTCGATAATCCATTCCATGGTTGTTCACTCCTTGTTTGATGTGTCGGGCGGCTGGCCCGTTTGCGTGGTGGTGGCGAAAGGAAAACTGCCGTACATCGCGCCGAAGACATGTGTGAGCCATGCGTCGCGCGCTTTGCGCAATGACGCCAGGCTTTCGCCGGTACGCGCCAACAGCGCGCGTTCGGCAAGGATGGCAGGATGGTCTTTCGGCAGGGGATCGCGCGTCTCGCGCACGGAGTCGGCTGTGGATTTCACCAGCGCCATCCATGGGTTCACACGTTCGGAAAACATCGTTCTGGTCCATCGCATCGGATGCAGGGCGCGCAGCATCTCGGCACTGGCCGGGGACGTCGCGGCCTTGATCCAAGGGCTGACGAATGTCGAATAAGCCGCCTCGTTGATCCGTGATATCTGCGCGACCTGCGCCAGCGCTCCATGGTCTGACCCAAAACCGAGATCTTCGACGTCGCGCTTCACAAAACGCACGTCGTAGTCGCTGGTTTTGCGCTTTGCGCCGCCCGAAGGAATATCGAATACCATCTCATAAAGCCCGGGCGCCAGCGCCTCGACCGCCTCCAGGCTTTCCAGGATCGTCCGATGCTGAAGCCGCGCGACAGACCCGGAGACGAAGATACCCAGATGCCCGACAGTCTCGTGCGTCATGTAGACGATGCGCTGTCCTGCGGCCTTGAGCGCTTCGGTGTCAGGATACAACTTGGCAATCCAGCCCAACGCCTGCTGCGGTGGGGTGATGTTGTCGCCCTCCGAGGCAAAGACGATGATCGGGTTGCGGATCCGTTTCAGATCGATGGTGCAATGCGCGTCCAGTTGCATTTCGCCCTGCTCCAGCCGATTGCCGATAAAAAGGTTCTGCGTGATGCCGAGAATTTCCTCGCGGCTCAGCGTATAGTAGCCATTCCACAAGCGTTCGAAGTCGAGGAACCGTTCACGTTCGGTATCGGCATGGGAAAAGAGGTTGACGTATTTCTCCCAGATCGCCTTTTCGGGTTGCAGTGTTTCGAAGTTTTGCGCCAGCCACGCGCCGTCGAACCGCCCGTCGCCCAGATCGGCAATCATGTGCGCCGCCCACGACCCGCCCGAGAGCGCGCCGAGCATCCGCATCGGGCTGCTGGCCGCCTCGCCCGACCAGTAGCTGAGCGGCGAGCCATTCAGGACGATGGGTCCGGTTAGACCGTCGCAATCGGCAGCCAGCAGCGCGGCGGCCCAACCAGCCTGGCAATTTCCGTAGAGTACAGGTGCTTTGTCCGGGTGACGGCGGGCAACTTCGGTGACGAAGTTACGCAGGGCATAGTGTACGTCGGCCAGCGTCTGTCCTGGCACCGGCTCTAGAAAGAAGATCACGAAATAGACCGGATGGCCCTCGTGCATAGCCATGCCGACCTCGCTGTCGTGCTTGAAGCCGCCGATGCCCGGCCCATGACCCGCGCGCGGATCAATGACGATGACTGGCGGTTTCGCCTCGTCCACGCAATCCTCCCAGCAATCGTCTCCGACTCGCGTGATCCTGAGCAGCGCATAATTGGCGGGCCGGTCGAAAGTGCGGGCATCCATCAAGAGCTCGTAATCGAAATCCAGAAGCGGCGGCATGCCCTGCCGTTCATGCGCTATCATGTTGTCGGCGCGTTCCCGCAAGGTATCGAGGAACAGCAGCCAGCGTTCGAAGGCGTCCTGGGCGTAGGGGACATGGGCGTCAGCCGAGGGCTGTTGAGACTCGGGTTCCGTAGTTTGCTCCGTTGTCACAGTTGCAAGGCGCAAGCTTTTATTCATCATCAGTTCCCTTCTGATCATTGATTTCTCTGGATGGCCGACCTGCAAGAAGCGCAAGTGCGAGTTCCTTGGCGACCTCCTTGCGCAGACCGGTCAGCAGGTAGGCCGCATCACCGGGATTTAGGCCCAGTGCGCGCGCCGCTAGTTCCGGGGGGTGCTTTGAGATTTCCACGCGCTGGAACAACGCCAGAGCCATCGGAGCGTCTGAATGCGCGGGAGACTCTGCACAGGCACAGATCATCCCAGACAAGAAGACCGGAACGTCGGAATCGCGTGACCACGACTCCGTTACGTCGGAAGGACAATTCGTCCTGGCCCGTGGCATGTTCCGGTTCCTCCTGCTGTGCTGCTATAAGGCGCAGTCACAGAAGAAGACGTCGGTGGACGGAAAACGTTACAGAACCGACCGCGTTTCGATCAGGAACTCTGCTGCTCTGCTTCGCAATCAGTTTCGTACTCGGCGTTCTTGCAACCCTCAGGCCGACAATAGCAATCGTCACGGTCATCCTGGCAGCAAGCGCCGCAATGATTTGTCAGCGCCTCGCGCAGAGCCGTGCGCGCCCGGTGTAGCCGAACGCCAAGGGCGTTGCGGGTCAGTCCAAGGTCGCGCGCCACGTGCTCGCGGTCCTCTTCGCCGAAGTCGATGCGCCGGAGTAGTTCCGAATCCGCCGGGCGCAGTTCGGAGATTAGTCCACGATGACAGGTGCACAACCGCGCCATCTGAGTCGGCGCATCGGCGATCCATTCCTCCGGTTCGCGCGCCACTGCCGCATCCAATCGACCACGCCGCATGCCCTTGCGGTAGAAGTCATTCAAAGTGGACCTCAGGATCGCATAGAGCCAGGCATCCATCCGTTCGACGTCTCTGAGCTGATCCTTGCGTCCCAGCACGCGAATGCAGAAGTCTTGCAGGACATCCTCTGCATCCGCCCGATTTCCAAGCCGTTTGATCAGAAACCCCAGAAACGCGGTCCGTCCATCCAGCAACGCACGTTCCGGCGACGTGTCCGGCACCTTCGCTTTTCCGGTATCTTGCAGTGCCATAACGTTCCTGTCCTTTCCAAGTTTTCAGAGATTTAAGCGATCAACAACGAGATCATCGCCTTTTTTCACATTCAATGCTTGGAGACGCTAACATGAACTATCCATCCTCCTTTCGTTTCACCGCGCCGAATTCCATGAAGACTCTTCCGTTTTGCTGAGAAGTCATTCGACGACGACAACCACGATAACCGGAGCGCCTTAACTCATTGAATTGATTTTTTCCTTTCTAGATTTTGCTAAGCTGATCCTGCAGCCTACCCTTAAGATTGACGAACGAAATGCCCACAATGACCAATAAGATGCCGAAGAGTTGGACAGCTGAAAGACGCTCGCCAAAGAACAGTGCACCAATTGTGAGGCCGAAAATCGGCACTAAGAAGCTGAACACGATCGCCCGGTTTAGTTCCACGACCTCCAGCACAGAAAACCAGAGCCAGTAAACCAATGCAGAGCCAAACAAGGCCAGACCCAACAGTGACACTACGAAAACCGATGTCCATTGGATGGCAGATTGATCTTCAAGGAGTAGTGCCGCCACGGCAAGAGGCACGCTACCGATCAGCATCTGAAATCCCATTGCAAACAGACCATCAACCTCACCTGCGATAGATTTGATAGCCACGTTGCTGATGGTCACTCCAACGGCTGCTAGAACGATGTACGCAAAGCCGATGGCCGTTCCATCCTGCACTTCGTTTGCCAATTGCGGCAGTGCGATCACAAGTATCCCAGCGAAACCTATCAAGAGCCCGCCCCACCCGACCTTCGCCAGTCGCTCGCCAAGCCATGCGACACCGAGCATCGCGGCAAGTAGCGGCTGAGCATTGGCGACAACTGTAGCGAGCCCGGGAGATACGAATTCTGCCGCATGAAACATTCCCACGAAACCCAGACTTGTCGCGCCAACGCCAACAACACAGAGCGTCAGCCATGTGCGACGGCCATGCGGAATCGGCCGACGCAAAAATATTGCAATAAGCACCAATGCGACACCGGCCAGAACCGCACGCAGTGTCGCAAACGTCAGATGTGGCGAATACTGCAGTCCCGCCGTGATCAGCGGAAAGCACAGGGCCCACAAAAGCATGGCCATAACGATCTTGGTTGTTGTCGTCAGCGACACTGGATTTCCTTTTTCATGTCAACAGCAGCGGAAATTTCCGGAAATCATCCGGTTGGTACTTGTCGATCGAGGGCAATACCAAAATTGCACACGTAATGGATTCAAAACGCAGCCCTGGCGACAATCCAATTGATCATACAAGACGCCTACCAAACATACCAAACACCTGCCGCCAACGCGACTAAGGCAAAGAATAGGGCCGCCAATCTCATTATTGTTATTCCTTCGATGTTTGGTCGGTTTAGGTATCGCCGACACACTTCGGCAGACTTCTCATAATCACCCGCCGGAAGAAGAACAAAAGTCACGCATGTACTACCTCCAAAGCAAAATCATGCCTTGGCACTTCCTTTCGGTTTGCCTCAACCTTTGAGAAGAATGTGGTTATCTCGTGATATCTAATCCGGGTGTCTTCCAGAGTCTGATAATAGCGAAACAGTTCTTTCAGAGGCGCTGAAAAATCTTTGTGTGCCGCCAGCACAGCAACTAGCGCACCAAGGCTGATGCGTCCTTCGATAACGAAGTACCCTCCTAGGGAGTAGAACAGGAATGGCGTCAGCGCGGTCAAAAAGTTGTTCAGGGACTTGATAAAGAATTTCAAATGGAAAATGCGACGTCTTACTTGCTCAAGCTCACGAAAGCTGGTGCTTGTCCGTAAAAGAGGCTGGGACCCGGCTGCCTCTCCTCGTAATTGGTCGCTCAGAAGCCTGCCCAGTTGGCGAACCTCGGAAATTCGCTTTCTAGAAAGGATATTCACCCGTCTTTGCAGTTTTGGAAGCAGGATAAGTTGTATCGGCAAGACAGTCAGCGCAGCGGCACCCAAAACCGGGTCTTGCATGAACATGAACAAGAGAATGGTCGCAAGGGTTCCCCCCTGCATGATGGGTAGCGTAAGCACGTCGGCCGCGAAGCCACCGATTGGCTCAACCTCCTGTGCGAGTATGGGAACAATCTCACTCTGGTTCTTGGAATCCGGATCACTGCGCCACTGACGGAAAACCAATAATCTGAAGCGACGCAGGAACCTCTCGGCAACATAGCCCTTGAAGACGTTCAGGATGTATTTGTTCAGTCCGCTAAGTATGATGGCAAACAAGTAGAGGCCACACAAAACAAGGAGGAACGCCACCTGGTCAAATTCATAGTCCCAAAAACGGACTGGGAACCGATCAGAGTCCAATGCATTGTTCACGATTTGCTTCGGCAACTCGAGTGTCAGATATAAGATGGGCATGGCGATAAGGCTTAACATGATCATCAAAGCCTGTTGTTTTCGCGAATGCCGCAGGACAGCGTTGAATAGGCGAGGGTCCAACCCGCGAATCCAATCTCGCTGCGGCGTTACAACTCTTGGGCGACGCCACTGTTTGAGGATAAATCGAATTGTGAGAAAACCAGTAACAGCAGTGAGAAGTGCTGGCGCAAGCACCAAGATCAGGTGTAAAAATGGGTGAACCCAATCTGGAGTTGACTCGTGATAGTGATATCCAAATGTGGCGGATATTTTGTGAAAGACGTCGTGATAACGATCCAACAGAGACATGCGTTTGATTCTCGAGCTTATGGTCTTGAGCGGAAATGATCATGCACAATGATCACACCGAACATGCCTGCCTCACGGTGACCCGGGATCAGACACACAAACTCCAGATTGGTTATGTTCGAAAACTCCCAATCCAACGTCGCAGTCTTTGCGCTTGGAATTTTAACTGAGTTCTTTTCACTATGCTCCATATCAGGGTGCTTCTGCATCCATTGTTGATGTTTGGCTATCTCATCAAAGGAACCCAAAAAGAACTCATGGTCGATTGAACCTGAGTTATCTACTACGAACCGCACCACCGATCCGTGCTCGATATTGATCACATCCGGTTCAAACAGCATATAGCCGCTCTCAGTTTCCTTTATGTTCACTTCAATTGTTCGGGTGATATCCGCGCCGGCGGCCGGTCTTCCGATTGAGGTATGCCCAGGTTGTTCATATGCATTCTCATGAGGTCGAGCGCCAACCCCGGAACCTGCGCCAGCTATCATTGGCGGCAGGCTGGCTACAATACCAATAGCGATTGCCATAAACAACTGCTTCGGTTTCTTAATCCAACGGCCAAGCTTCAGAAGCGCGAGACAGTTCAGCATTTTCACTCCAATCAAATCCGAGGCGAGGTGAAAGGAGACGATAAAGAATATCGCCTCCTTTATGGTCATTTGAGTTGAGTGACAGTCAACTTGCCTTTTACGCGGTCGGCAACGAATTCGATGTCTTGACCTTCGGACATCTTGGCAATCATCGCCTCGTCGGCGCGAAACACCATTGTCATCGCGGGCATGTCGAGATTGACTAGAGGGCCGTGGATGATCGTCACCTTGCCAGCCTTAGCGTCGATCTTCTTGATCTTGCCGGTCGTGTAGTCCACATCCGCTTGCGCCATCTGGTCCCCAACTGCAACCTTACGGTGCATGCCAGACTCGTAGTGGCCGGGGATCAGGCACGCGGCCTCGAACGTACCGGCATTTGCGAAAGTCCAGACGACCTCACCAGATGCGCCCGCATCGAGGCGGATGCGGTTCGGGTCGTCGTGTTCCATGTCCATCTTGGCCATTTCAATCTTGTGCTCGGCATTGCGCTCAACCGTGTCGAGGACAAATTCGTGCTCCAATTCACCCTCGTTCGTGATCTTGAAGCGTATGGTCTCACCCTGTTTGATGTTCATCTCTTCGCTCTGGATCAGCATTTCGCCGTCATCGTTCTCAAGCAGAATGACATCAATGGTGCGATCAACTTTTTCCGAATGGCCCGGCATGCCGACAATCATTTCCGATGCATCCGTTGTTTCTTTTTTTGCATGGCCGACATCCGCGAAAGCGCCTGATGCGAACATAATGGTGATAGCTGTGCTCAGAAGTAGTTTTTTCATTTGATTTCCTATGGTTTTGGGTGGGTCGAACTTGAAGAGGCTAGTCAGCCCTTCGAGTTTGGTTTTGGTGTGAGAATGGTCTTGGGGCTGTTGTTCGAGGCGAACTCGGGCAACTCGCCGGTCCATTCGTAGGCCATCTCGCCCGGAGGATTTTCGTACCAGCCGGGGTCGGAGTAATCGTCCGCGTCGATGCCGTCCCGCACCTTTACGACCGAAAACATGCCGCCCATCTCGATGGGGCCGTAGGGCCCCCAACCCGTCATCATCGGGATGGTGTTGTCAGGCAGCGGCATTTCCATTTTCGCCATGTCCCCCATGCCGGACATCCCCATGGGCATGTATTCCGGCTGGAATTGACGGATCTTCTGGGTCAGTGGTTTCTTGTTGACCCCGATGAATGTGGGCACGTCGTGTCCCATCGCATTCATGGTGTGGTGCGACTTGTGGCAGTGAATCGCCCAGTCACCCAGATGGTCTGCGACGAACTCATATGCGCGCATCGCGCCCACGGGGATGTCGATGCTGACCTCCGGCCATTGCGCTTCTGGCGGCACCCAGCCGCCATCTGTGCAGGTGACCTTGAAGTCATAGCCGTGCATGTGGATCGGATGGTTCGTCATGGTCAGGTTGCCGACCCGAACCCGCACGCGGTCGCCCTTGTTGACGACCAGAGGGTCAATGTCCGGGAAGATCCGGCTGTTCCACGTCCAGAGGTTGAAGTCAGTCATCGTCATGATACGTGGCACGTAGGTGCCGGGATCAATATCGAATGCATTCAACATGATCAGGAAGTCGCGATCCACGGGCATGAATTTCGGGTCCTTGGGGTGGATCACAAACATCCCCATCATTCCCATCGCCATCTGGGTCATCTCATCGCCGTGTGGATGGTACATGAACGTGCCCGACTTCACCAAATCGAACTCGTAAATGAATGTCTTGCCCGGTGGGATACTAGGATGGCTCAGACCTGAAACACCGTCCATGCCCGAGGGCAGGATGAGCCCGTGCCAATGAACTGTCGTTCCTTCGGGTAGCTTGTTGGTGACGTAGATACGTACTCGATCGCCCTCGACCGCCTCGATTGTGGGACCCGTGGACTGGCCATTGTAGCCCCACAAATGCGCGATCATGCCGTCTGCAAGTTCGCGTTCGACGGGTTCGGCAACAAGATGGAATTCCTTGACGCCGTTGTTCATCCGATAAGGCAACGTCCAGCCGTTCAGCGTGACAACCGGGGTATAATCCACGCCCGAAGAGGGGCGCGGCGTCACCTGTGTGGCAGCGGTGTCCATAAGTGCCGCTTCCGGCAGACCCATGTTCAGTGTCTGGCCCCAAGCTTTGGAGGATACCAGGGTCGCACCTGCGGCACCGGCTCCGAGTAGTTGACGTCTATTTAACATATCATCATTCCTTTCAGTGTCCTGGGCCGCCGCCGGCGGCTACGGCTGCGCCCTCACCATCGCCACCACCGGCGACGCCACCGCCGTAGATCGCGGCTGTAATGTTGGCTTGGGCAATGTAGAAGTCGCGCTTCGCGTTAGCTGCTTCCAAGGAAGCGGCCAGTTTCTGACGGACGTCCGTCAGCAATTCAAAAGTGTTGGTGATCATCCCGTTGTAGGAAAGCAGACCCTCCTCCTCGACCGTCGCGCGCAACGGAACCAAAACGTCCCGATAGTGCCGTGCGATCTTGTATGAGGAGTGATAAGCGACTTCCGCGCTTCTGGCCTCTGACCGGACATTCACCGCCCTTTCGGCCAGAACATTGGCCGCCTGAAGGTACATCAGTTCAGCCTTGCGCATGCGTGCCTTGCCAGTGTCGTAGATGGGGATCGCGAATTCGACCTCAAGTTGCGGCAGGGTTTCGGTTTCCGTATTGCCATCCTCGCGCTCACGTTCCGATTCGACACCGGCGACAAGCTCTAGATCGCTAACGATGCGGGTTTGGTCCGTCAGTTCGAAAGCTCTCGCCTGTGCTTCCAAGCCGAGTTTTGCCACGCGAAGATCGACGCGGTTGGCCAGCGCTTTTTGTTCGATGCTTGTCACTCGCCCGACGGATCCAGGCAAAGCGGGCAAGGCATCCGGAACATAGTAATTAACATCGCTGCCCCAGAGTCCCATCAGCCGGGTCAGCCGCTCTTTGGCGAGAGTTGCGTTCAGACGCGCCTTCGCCAGTTGGCCGGCGAGTTCGGCGTTGAATGCCTGCTCCCTTGCCTGCCCTGCTTTGTTCAACGCGCCGGTCTCGCCCAGACGCAGAGCAAGCTCGGACCCCGCATCCGATGTGGCCTTTGCCTTCTTGAGGTAATCTGCTGTCTCAAAAGCGGCGACAGCTTCGATCCACGCCATACGCGTTTCATTGGCCAGCGCCAGCGTGTCGCTGACCGCTTCCAGCTGAGCACCCTGAAAGTTGGCATCTGCGATCGCGATACGCTGCTTGCGGGTTGTCGCGTCCAGAATGTTGGTCCGGATCAGCCCCTCGATGGACCGGTAGACTCCCAATTCCGGTGCGCCGATCCCGATCAGCCCGATGGAGATGACCGGGTTTTCAGGTGTTGCCTGCTGCCAGGCTTCCGCCGCTGACAATCCTACATTTGCATAGGCAGCCTGCAACCCTTTGTTGTTCAAAAGCGCGACCTGAACCGCGGTTTCCGCAGAAATGGTTTTTCCGTGAATCATGGATCTGACTTCTTTGGTCAACGCCACGTTCTCGGCTTGTGTCTGCGCGAAAGCAGTCCGTTTGCCAAGAGCAGCAGAAGTCTGGTTGGAAACGTTAAGGAAACCTGCTTTCGGCTCGGTATAGGCACTGGGTACGGCTGTTGCGCAAGCACCTAGTAGCAAAGGAATTCCAAATATTACGGGAAGTTTTGAGACGCGCATCAGTTGCCCTCCGTCTGTTCTTCGTTGACCGAGCGCCAGTCGCGTGGACCGGTGGGTGCGCGATAGGTATAGCCGGCCAACGGGTCCTGATATTGGACCGGTGAAAGGACGGAACTGTTCGTGGCTGCTTGCTGATCAATTACGATCGGTAGAGGGGTGGGCTCATACGCACATGCGCCGAGCACGAGGGCAGAGGCCCCCGAAAAAACATAGGATTTCATGGATATTACCTGACTTTAGTGGACGATGTCGTCGCGGCACGAGGGCCAGATGACAAACCTCAAAGAAGAAAAATCAGATCAATTCTCGAGGCGGCCGCAGATCGGCAGTCGCACCTGCTGAGGGTTCAAATTCTGCGGCCCGTACAAAAGTCTCGGACGCCTCTACACGCACAGCAGCTTCTCGGGGCTGTGGTGGCATGAAGGACATGCAAACGCCATCGCAGCACTCAACAGATGCCTGATGTTCGCCCGCGGCCAGTGGCTGTGTCTCACAGATGCCTGATGCGGCATGGAACTCACAATGGTTTGCTTCATTATCAGAGATCAGACTGTGTTCATGGACCACGTTCGGAAAAGCGTGATCAGGCGCATGTGAACCAGCATGTCCGAGTCCGGATGTCGCAACGACCAGCGTAAATACTACGACTAGCTTCAGAAAAGCCAAACGTAACTGAGGTGTCCAAAGGCGCTGCATCATCCCATACGTCTGCCGAATGGATGGGAAACTGTCAATGGGAACAGTGCCTTACAATTTGATACATTTCGCGTTGGCGCCTGTTCCGATTTCGAGCATTGGACATCGGCCCTAAATCCACCCAAGAGCCCGCGCTGGCATCCAGAGACCCATAAAGATCATCATAAGGTTCTCGGTCAACGACACAAAGCCAAGGGGGACGTTCGAGCCGCCACCGACGCAAGCACACTTCAACTCCCTCTTGTCGATGTAGACAGCTTTGAACACGGATACCGCACCGATGGTCCCAATGACGAGTGCAATCGGCGCGCTGATCCAGAGAAGAGCCCCCGCTACCATGAGAATGCCGGCGATGGCTTCCCCAAATGGATAGACGTAGCCGTACCGTACCCAACGCTGCGCGAGTAAATCGTAGTTCAGGAACATCGTGGAAAATCCTTCGATATCCTGGAGTTTCTGCACGGCGAGGAAACACATTGAGATCGCGATGAACCATTCGAACGCGCGAACGGTGAAAACCGAACCATAAAACGCCCAACTAAGACCCAAAGCCATCAAGAAAGCGACAGAGAAAATTGCGATGACGGGCTGGTAGGACGTTTCATCATCGCCGCGGACCTCCCATCCGAAGTGCTCACGTAACGCGTCGTATCCGCCGATGCGCTCCCCACCGATAAATGTCTGCGGTGTGGTCTCGACCGAATACTCTTCCTTGAAAGCATCAGTTTCTTCTCGGGAAGTAAGGTGATGGTCCTCCACCGTGTATCCTTCCCGCTCCAGAAGGTCCTTTGATTTCAATCCGTAGGGACACAAATGGTCTTCCATAACCATCCGATAAAGAATGGCCTTTTGAGTTGGTTGATTGCTATCTTTTGGCATGTCTAATTCCTATTCTTCAGCTGCTGCAGGTCCAATATCCCATAAAGCCGACTGCTAGAGGCGTTTCACCCGTCAGCTCGAAGAGAAGGCTTGAGACTTCACCATCATCGGCGTCGCTTGGCGTCAATGTCACTTGGCCACCGTCGGCTGCCAGCACACCACCTGACGCGACACTACCCTGCGCGCTGAACGTCACCAACGCGCCAGATACCTTTGCAATGGCCTGTCCGTTGCCATCTGTCGCCAAAATCGGATCAGCATTGACCGCGCGAACAAAAGTGCAAACCGGTTGGGCTTTCAGGCCACGGTCAATCTCTTCGGCCGAGAGCGGAGCGGGACGAATGCCTGCAATGACCGGGGTCGAAATCGCTTGCGTCAAGCTCTCCAACGGCGCAGGACCTTCTGACTTACCAAGCGGCCAATCTGACCTGGCTTCACCATTGGCCGCGATGTCAGCCAGCAAGAAGCGCATCTCCGCGATTTCCCGATCTTGAGCCACGACAATTTCTTCAGCGAGGACTTTGACACGTGGGTCGGTGATTTCGGCTCTCTCACTTGTCATGATGGCGATCGAATGGTGGGGGATCATAGCACTCATCCAGCTTTCGTCCTGGACGGTCTCTTGGCTGCGCACAAGCCAGAGCGCGCCAGCGAACATCACTGCAGAGCCCGCAAGGATGGCAACATTGGCCGCCATGTTTTTGTACATGCCCCACATGAAAAGAAGCATCACGACTGCCATCGTCGCGCCCATGACGAACGTCATGTAGAAACGTGTCTCGCTCCAATAGATGTGCTCAAGTGAGTAGGAGTTGAGGTACATCAACCCGAACATGATGGCGGTTGACGTACCAACCATTGCGAGAAAGCGGCCATACGATGACTTGCTGTGCGCCTTATTGCTTTCTTCACCCTCAACTCTCGAGTGATTTTGATATGTTGAATCTGACATAGGAGTTCCTTTCGCTTTCATCCAAAACTAGGCTCCAGCGCTGGAGGGTTCCCAACGGTTCAAATTTATTTTCGAAAAGGGTTCTTTCCAGACATCACCTGCAACAAATAGCCACCCGACGCAGTGATAAGCAGAAAGCCATGAAACGCGCTGATACCAGTCAGGAACCGCAAATGACCTGATGGTTGCAGATCACCCCGGCCAAGCGTGGTGAGGTTCACAAGCGCGAAATAAAAATAATCCATGGGGTACAAGTTCGCTGTGGGATCCTGCGCCAATTGCAAAGAGCCAATGTCAATCTGGTGCACAGCAACCCAAAAGGCCGAGGCGTAGATGGCCGCCTCTATGATGTGCGCTGCGGTGATCAACGAGACAGAGATGAATAAACATCTTCTGGGGTGCGCTGCCGGATCAACAATCCGCGTCGCAAAACGAAGAGCGCCGTAATGAATTGCTGTGCACGCAAGGATGAGAAGCGCCGCAAGAAGCATTGACTGAAGCATTTGTTGATCTCTGTTCGGTTGCTTTGCGCGGCCGTCTCTGACGTGCGAGAAGAACAGGATAGTGATCAGGGACAGCGATCAATCCGTGATCCGTCACCGTACCCTAGCCTGTGCTATTTGACTGATTTCCGTACAGGCGCACCACTGGCCATATCCGTCGTGACATAATCCAGCTTTGCGTCTTTCCACGCGCCAAATCCTCCTTCCAGATGGGCGATCCGTTTCGCGCCGGATTGTAGCGTTTTTCGCGCCATCTTTTCCGATCGCGCCGACGACCCGCACATCAGAATAAGTCGCTTTTCGTTGTCTTCTGGCAAGAATCGCGGATCGAAAAACGCCATGGGCAGAAGCAAGGCGCCCTCGACGTGCTCAAATGCATATTCGGCTGGCGTGCGGACATCCACGAGGACGATCTCACCCTTGCGCAAGGCTGCTTCAACCTCTTCCGGCGTCCAGGTTTCGAGGGCACCACCATCAACCATTTCTTTCTTCATTGCCTCACCTCAGAATTTGTTTGCAGGTATCTTGAAATAGGAATTACCGTCGGCCTCCGCTGGTGGAAGACGCCCACCACGCAGGTTGACTTGCAAGGCAAAGAGCATGCGATCAGGTAGCCCCAGCGTCGCGTCGCGCTCTTCCCGAAGTTTGATGAACGCCTCTTTCGACTGATTGCCGCCGACGTGCGGATTGTCGGCCCGGTGTTGGGCGACAGTTGCCTCGCAGGCCGGTCTCTCGCGTTTATCGGTCCCGTAGTCGTGACCGATAAAAAGACGGGTGTTTTCTGGCAACGACAGAATTTCCTGTATCGAGTTCCAAAGCTCCCCGGTGCTGCCACCCGGAAAGTCTGCGCGCGCGGTCCCCACATCGACATGCATTAACGTGTCATGTACGAACGCCGCATCGCCAACGACATAGCTGACAGAGCCGAGCGTGTGTCCTGCCGAAAGCAGGACTTTGACACCAAGTTCACCGATGGAGAAATCGATGCCCTCGGGAAGCAGACGGTCGAAATCATCTGCCACCGGAAAAGCGTCAGGCAGATGATAATAGTCCCGCCAAAGCTTCGCGATCTCGGTGACCTTTTCTCCTATGACATGCGGCGCACCGGTGCAGTCCGCCAGCCACCGTCCGGCGGTCAGGTGGTCGGCATGCGGATGTGTGTCGAGGATCCATTGCACGTCGTAGCCGTGCTGCTTCACGATCCCCAAAAGCTTTTCCGCAGACTCGGTTGACGTGCGGGCATGGGCGGGATCGAAATCCAGCACCGGATCAATGATTGCGCACTTTCCAGTGGCGGGATCCGCACAGATGTATTGCCACGACCCGGTATCGGGTTCGTACAGACAGTGAATCAGCGGCCCACCGCTGCTAGAATGGCTGGTGAATTCTTGTCCGACCGACATGTGTTCCCTCCTGTCTTTTTCGCACTTATCAACCGAACAACCTTCCAGCACTGGATGGTTCCAAGGGATTTCGCCAACGAAAAGAGGAATTTGGAAAACGTTGCGCTAATCCGCGCTTCTTCCGGTCGTTGGTTTGCATCCAGCGAGCGCACCAGAAAGATCCTTTAGGATCGGGCAATCCGGTCGGTGGTCGCCATGGCAGGCCTCGACGAGATGCGACAAGGTCTCGCGCATCGCTTGAAGCTGCGCGATCTTGTCGTCGATTGCGCTCAGATGCTCTTCAGCGATGGCCTTCACCTGGGCGCTTTCCCGCGTTTCATCTTCGTAAAGGCTCAAGAGATTACGGCAACCTTCAATCGAAAACCCGAGAGCGCGCGCGCGACCCAGGAATGCAAGTTTGTGCAGATCGGTCTCGCGGAACGTGCGGTATCCGTTGCCGCTGCGCTGCGGCCTGACCAGGCCGATATCCTCATAGTAGCGGATGGTTTTGGGTGGGATCCCTGACCGCTCTGCAACTTCTCCAATGTTCACGACACGATCCTCCTATTCCGCGGGTTGGGTCTGTGCACTGATCCGTGGTGCGGTGATGTCTCTGTCTTCACGCAAGGCCGGCGCGATGCGGCGCAGACGCAGGGCGTTTGTCAGAACCGATACCGACGACAGGGCCATAGCACCCGCCGCGAAGACCGGGGAAAGAAGCAAACCAAAGGCCGGATAGAGAACCCCGGCGGCGACCGGGATCAGCGCGACATTGTACCCGAAGGCCCAGACGAGGTTCTGGCGAATGTTCGACATGGTGCGCCTGGAAACCTCAACCGCATTCACCACGCCGCGCAGATCGCCTGACATCAAGACCACATCGGCGGATTCGATAGCGACATCGGTTCCGGTGCCGATGGCGATGCCGACATCCGCATGGGCCAGGGCCGGTGCATCATTGATGCCGTCGCCGACGAAAGCAATCATTCGGTCTCCCGCGCGCAGATCGTCGAGCGCTGCGACCTTGCCATCCGGCAGGACACCCGCGATCACGTGGTCGATTCCGGTTTCGCGCGCGATGGCCTCCGCCGTCTCGCGTTTGTCTCCGGTGATCATCGCAACCTTGAAGCCGCGCGCGTGCAGGGCTGCAATGGCTTCCTGGCTGGCGGGTTTCACGGGGTCCGCCACGGCGATCACTGCGGCCAGTTTGCCGTCGATCGCCGCATAAAGCGCTGTCCGGCCCCGCCCTGCCAGCTCGGCTTCCGTTTCGACCAAGGCGGCGATTTCGATCCCTTCGCGGGACATATAACGGTCCGCGCCGACCATCACCTCCTGACCTTCGACAGTCGCGGCGACGCCGTAACCGGTGATCGACCGGAAGCCCGTGGCATTCGGAACGGCGATCCCTTCGGCCCGCGCGCCGCGGCCAATGGCTTCGGCGATGGGATGCTCAGACTGGGCCTCCACAGCGGCGATCAGGCTCAGCACTTTGTCTCGGTCGAAACCGTCGGCGGTGACCAGATCGGTCAGTGACGGCTGGCCTTCGGTGACAGTCCCCGTCTTGTCGAGTGCGATGACATCGACTTCGGACAAGGCCTGGAGCGCATCCCCCTTGCGAAACAAGACTCCCATCTCTGCGGCGCGCCCGGTGCCCACCATAATCGACGTGGGTGTGGCCAAGCCCATGGCGCAAGGACAGGCGATGATCAGAACCGAGACGCCGGCCACCAGCGCAAAGGTCAAAGCCGGGTCCGGTCCGACAAGCAACCAGACCACCACCGTGAGCGCGGACAGCACCATGACCGCAGGCACGAACCACAGGGTCACGCGGTCAACAAGGCCCTGGATGGGCAGCTTGGCGCCTTGCGCCTCCTCGACCATGCGGATGATCTGTGCGAGCGTGGTATCCGACCCGACCCGTGCGGCCTTGAACGTCAGGCTGCCAGTGCCGTTGACGGTCCCGCCCGTTACGGCCGCACCTGCAGCCTTCTGCACGGGCACAGGCTCTCCGGTAATCATGCTCTCATCCACATTGCTCGATCCCTCGGTAACCTCGCCGTCCACAGGGATCCGCTCACCCGGGCGGACCAGGATCACATCGCCGACGGCGAGTGCATCTACATCGACCTCTACCGTGTCACCACCCCGGACGACGCGCGCGTTGCGGACCTGCAGGCCCAGCAGAGCCTGAATCGCAGCGCCGGTGCGGCCCTTGGCGCGTGCTTCGAGCCACCGGCCAATCAGAATAAGGACGACGATGACCGCAGCGGCCTCGAAATAGACCGCGCGCACACCCTCTGGCAAAAGTCCGGGAAGAAAGGTTGCGACCACCGAATATCCCCAGGCCGCGCCGGTGCCGACGGCGACGAGGCTGTTCATGTCCGGGGCGCCCTTGAAAAGCGCGTGAAACCCCTTGGTGTAGAAATGGCGTCCCGGCCCGAAGAGGACGAGTGTTGCGAGGACGAACTGGATGATCCAAGACGCTTGGAGACCAATCGTCGTCATCACCAAGTGATGAAATGCCGGAATAAGGTGGGAGCCCATTTCTAGGATGAAGACCGGTAGCGTTAGAATTGCTGCCAAAAGGACGCTGCGGCGCAGTCCGTCGGCTTCTTCTGCCTTGAGTGCGACGCGAGACTGGCTCGCCTGCGACTCTGCAATGTCAGCCGGGTAACCAATCGCCGTTGATGCGGCCATCAAGTCGCCCAAGGACACCGCACCCTCGAGATACTCGACCGTCGCCGTTTCTGCCGCCAGGTTCACGCTGACGGAAAGCACTCCGGGCACGTCCGCCAGTGCCTTGTCCACCCGTCCGACGCAGGATGCGCAGGACATGGACGCAATGTTCAAGGTGACCTTGGATGTTCGCGCGGGATAACCCAAGGAGGCAAGCGTCTGCGTGGCGTCGGTAAGCCGAGACGGATCATCCAGCGAAAGGCGCGCCGTCTCAGACGCGAGGTTGACGGCGACGTCGGAAACCCCGTCGAGCCCCGCCAAGGCCTTTTCAACACGCCCCACGCAGGATGCACAGGTCATGCCTTCGATGCTGAGCGTTGTATGGCTGGTGTCGGTCATGGCTTGCTACCTCGATTTCGTACTCGAGGCAGATATAGGGCTTCCAGTCACTGGAAGCTCAAGGGGTTTATCGGAGATTTCTTTTTCAACCGGCACAGCATCAGCCTACAGTCTCTCTAACCCCCTCTTTCCGATTGAAATGTATCGATTTGTAAACTTGTCGCACGAGCGATTGGTGCGCTATTTCCAGTTTCGGAGCGTGTACAATGAATAGTTCAGATCAAGAAAAGCAGCCGCAGAATTCAAAGATGATGCACGTCGGCATGTGGGTGTGCTGCGCGGTCATGCTGCTTCCACTGCTTGTCTTCTTTGCCCGCGGCGGCACACTTTCTGGCCTGCAGGACAGTTTCGGCGTTCTAACCCCGATCATACTCTGCCTCGGCGCACATGGCGTGATGTTCTTTTTCATGGGAGAATCCTGCCATGGAGATCGCAAGACATCGAACAGCGACGCGCCCGGCGAGGCAAAAATCCCTGTCCAGACATCAATGGACGCTTGACCTTCTACCAACCGCAAGCCCCATCTCTCATCTGGTGAAAGAAAGGGTGCTCCATGCGACTTCACGTTCCGGGCATGAGCTGCGGCCATTGTACCGCAGCGATTACCAAAGAGATCACGGCCCTGGACACTTCAGCGAGCGTTAGGGCGAACCTAGACTCGCGAACGGTCGATGTGGACACGTCGTGCACGATCAGTGCTGTCGTCGAGGCGATCAAAACTGCCGGATACGCAGCTGAACTTATTTCTTCATAGCCCGCGCCTCTTGGGTGAGACGGATCATTTGATCTGCCTCGATGACGCCCGGAACCAGCGCATCTCCGATCACGAAAGACGGGGTGCCATTGAAGCCGAGCTGACGGCTCATCTCCATTGACGCCGCGATATGGGCATCGATCTCAGGCGCCTGCATGTCCCGTCGCAGCTGCGCGATATCCAAACCAATTTCCTGCGCGACCTGGATGACGGATGCTTCCTCGGCCCGGCCTTGCATGCCCATCAACGCCCAGTGAAATTCCTCGTATTTGCCCTGCTCTCGCGCGGCCAATGCGGCGCGCGCGGCAAAAACAGAGCCGTCTCCGAGGATCGGCCACTCTCGATAGACCAGCCTCACATTGGGATCTTCGTCCAAGAGCGCTTCGATATGCGGCTTCACCCGACGACAATAGGGACAGTTGTAATCGAAGAACTCCACGACCGTGACGTCGCCGTCTGGATTTCCGAGAACCGGCGCGTTCGGGTCGTTCTCGAGGAGATCGCGGTTTTCGGAGAGGACACTCGCCGCTGCGGCCGTCTGCCGCGCCTGTTCACGCTGTTCAATGATCTGAACCGCCTCGAGGACGATTTCCGGGTTTTCGCGGATGGCCTCCAGAACCAATTCCTTGACCCGGTCTTCGCTGAGCGCGTCAGCATGAGACGCGAGTGGGGTAACCAGAGTGGCAACCAATGCCATTGCCGTTGCGATCTTCATGAGCGTTCTCCTAGTTCACCGGCACGCCATTGGTGCGCGCGGCTTGCATGTCCTGAATTTCCTCGGGCCAGGTTGACTTAATGTACCCGAGGACATTCCAGATTTCCTGATCGGTGAGTTGATCTCCGAAGCCGGGCATGCCGCTGTCGAACTCCATGCCTTGCGCCGCCATCATCTCGCGGCCTCCTAGTCTCGTGTAGTTAAACAGAACCTGGTCTTCGTGATGCCAGGTGTGACCGGTTTCATCATGGGGTGGTGCGGGCAGCCGACCGTCCTCGCCCGGACTCCGCCAGCTGTCCTGACCTTCCAGATTGACCCCATGGCACGCGGCACAGGTCTCGGCATAAAGCGCCTTGCCGGCGACGAGATCGACGCTTTCCGGCATCACACCGCTTTGGACATCACCGGCAGACCCGGTCCAGACATAAGCCGCCGCCCCGAGAGCCGCCAGGACACCAATCCCCAGGATGGCAGTCATAGCTCTCATGCCACATTGACCCATGCCATCATGCCCGACGCCGCGTGTGACAGCATATGGCAATGCAGCAGCCATTTTCCGGGGTTGTCTGCCACGAAAGCAATGTCGCGCACTTCGCCCCGGTCGAGCAGCGTGGTGTCGCGCAGCGCGCCGAGACTGCCATCGGGTGCGATCTCGTGAAAATGCATGCCATGAAGATGCATGGCATGCGGAAACGATGTGTCATTGGTGATCTTCAGCCGAACGGATTCGCCACGCGACAACTCCGCCAGTGCTGGACCATCCATGCCACCCACCGCGCCATTGAAGGCCCAGAAGTTTCCTGTCTCCATCATGTCGCGCATCGAAGACATCCGACCGCCCATCATGGCACCGCGCATGCCGCCCATGGCCCCCCCTTCCATCAGCAATCCGATGTCCCTTGCCGATCCCAGATCGGGCATGGCATGGGCATTCGGCGGCAAGGGTTGAGGCGTTCCGCGCCGCGCGCTTGTACCGTTGCCTGTCACCCCGAAAGCCACCTGAGAAAAGCTTTCATCGCGGCTCAATTGCACGATATGGCCCGCGCTGCCGACCTCTGCGGTCACGTCGACGATCAGGTCCACCCGTTGTGCCGACGACAGCAGGAATGAACCTTCCACGGGTTGCGGCACGGCCAGCGGCATCCCGTCCATGGCCACAATCCAGCCTTCGAGCCCCTCCAGCGCAAGTTGGAAAATCCGGGCGTTGGACGCATTGATCAGCCGCAGACGCAGACGCTCATGCCGTTTCACATTCTTCGCGAGATTGTAGACGCCGTTCGTTGTGATGTAGTTCCCAAGGCGCCCGGCATGGCTGAGGTCATGCATCGCCCCGAAGGTATCCGCAATCTGTGCTGTCTCCGGATCGATGCGCCAATCGTCGAGGATCAGGACTTCTTCATGGTCGATATCGATCGGCTCCGGCTCTTCGACGATCAGCGCACCCTGAAGACCACGTGCGACCTGCTCGAACGAGCGGTTGTGCGCGTGATACCAGTATGTGCCCGCGTCGGGGACAACGAAATCGTAGTCAAAGCTGTCCCCGGGGCGAATGGCGTCCTGCGTCAGACCGGCCACCCCGTCCATCGCATTGTCGATGCGGATCCCGTGCCAATGGGTCGATGTCGGATCGGGTAACTCATTGATAATACGTCTCTGTACCCGCGCGCCTTGCGTAACCCGGATTTCCGGGCCCGGCGCGATACCATCGAACCCCCAGATCTGCGTTTTTCCATAGTCATCAGGCAAAAGCTGTATATCTGCGACCCGGGCTGTCACCGCGCGCATGTCTGTCTGCGCGAACAGTGAATTCGGCATGCACGCCAAACCGGCAGCACTCATGCGAAGAAAATCGCGTTTTGAAAGTTTCATGATGGCACCGTTAGGATTGAGGTGAAGACAGCCGTGGCAAGCAAGATGACACTGATACAAACCCATTCGAGAGAAATCGATCTTGCAAGGTGCGGCCCAGCTTTGGGATCACCGCTCTGCAAAGCGGGCACAATCCGTGTTTTGTTGATGGCGGCAAGGGCCAGAAGCAGCGTCACGACGGCAATCTTTGCCAGAAGTGTCAAACCATAGGCAGTGCCGAGAAGCGCGGATAACGAACCCACCAGTCGCCAGGTCATTACCACGCCAGCGAGTAGTAGGAGTGGGACCGCAACAGATGCGACCTGTCCAAAGCGATGTCCAAGCACGGCAGCAACTCGCAATGTGTCCGCAGACCCCGCAAGCTTATGGAGCGGAAGAAGGACGCCGATCCAGAATGCGGCAACGATCAGATGACCGAACAAGACGCTCTGAAACCACAGGCGATCTTCGCTGGCGACATGACCGATCTCGCAAAAACTCCAGATTGCCAAGAAACTGCCCAAGAGCGCGACCCATAGCCACCGCCCCCCCAAGACCACACCGGTCAGGAGTGCCCCCAGGCCCAGTAGCCGCAACAGCAGGGCGTCTCCGGGCGGCGTTTCCCAGAGCAACGCCAGGATCGCCAGATCAGTCATGCCTGAAGCATCATCCATGAGCACTGCGCCCCGCACGGCAAAGCCGAGGAATGACATTGCAGCCGCCAAAAGCGCAAAGAAGACGGCCCAGGCGCGTAGAAAACGGTCGAGCCCAGCCAACTGCTCGGAAAAGACTTGGCGACAGAGTATCAGCCCGGCACTCGTGAGGACGCCGAGATAGAGCAAAAACTTTGTGGCAACCGCAGCCTGTCCCCAGATATCCGGCACCGCTCACTTCACTTCAAACGAGAAGACACCGTTCATCGGGTGCCCATCAACACCAAGCCCGCGCCATTCAATGTGATACATGCCCGGCCCCATGGGCGTGAGAGGAAGCGAGAATTCTTTGACAAAACCGGATTGGGTGCCGAGGTCCAGAGCCTCGGTGTGCGTCTCAGCATGGGTCATTTCGACTTTCGTCAATCGCATCCCATCGTTGAAGCGCAATCCAATCGTCTCTGGTACGGCGTCAAGAATGGCTCCGTCTGCAGGCGTCATGCTTTCCTTTTCAGAATGGGCGAGGGCTTGCGCGCTGGTCAGCGCCAAAAGAATTGTCAGTGCGACTCTGTATATCACGGATCGTCCTTCGTCGGTTTCTTCAGTCAGTTTATACCATTCGCGCGTTGCAACTCACGCACGTAGGCCACGATCATTTTCACATCGCCATCGGTGACACCTTCGACCGGCGGCATGTTCCCAAAGCGCCAATGATGCGCACGGACACCATTCTTGGCCGCCAGAAGGAAGGCGGCATCCCCATGGTGGCTGGGTTCGTAGATTTTATGCACAAGAGGGGGCGCCACACCGTCCTGCCCGGCCGCATTTGCGCCGTGACAGGCTGCACATTTCGCATCGTAGGCCAGTTTGCCGACCTCCGCGTTGGCCGACAGCGCTTCCGGCAAGGCGACATCGACCATGGGTCCGTTGGCGCGAGACGCGTCGTCCGTGGTCGTTGCCACGTCATCGTCAGTTGGTCCTGTCCACCAGAAGCCAATGCCAAGAACCACCGCAAGGGCGACGGATAAGATCGTGTAACGCCCCATCAGATCAATTTGACCTGCGTTCCGACCGGTGTCCGATTGTAAACCTCAATGATATGTTCGTTGTAGAGGCCGATGCAGCCGCTCGACGAACGACGACCAATCTTGCGCGTATCGTGTGTCCCGTGAATGCGATAATATTGCCAGGTCAAATGCAGCGACCGCACCCCGAGCGGATTGTCCGGACCTGGCGACATATAGGCCGGCAAGGACGGATCGCGCTCGCGCATGGATGGCGTGGGCGTCCAATCCGGCTCAGGATCTTTGAAAACGATCTCTGTATAGCCCCGCCGCGTCAGCTCATCCGTCATTGGAACCGATGTCGGATAAAGAAACATTTCACCGTCGGCTGTCCATTGCTGAAGCGCCCGGGAATTGGTGTCCGCGATAATGATGCCTTTGCCCAGATGATCGAAGTGGTCTTGCCAATCGTGGGTTCTGAAGCTCGAAGCGTTGCGCCGAACCGGTGCGCGTGTTTCTGCGCGCAGCACCGAAGGCGCAAACAGGAGCGCCGCGCCGACGCCGCCGACAAAATGACGACGCGACCAAAAGGATCGATTTCTTGCCTGCATGGCTCTGCCTCGTTTCCATGTCGAACACTTTGTTTTCTATCGAAGATCAGTGAGCGACGGAACGCAGGAAGGCCCGGAATTTTGTAAGGTTATGTATCAACCCGCCGGTTGGACGGTGGCGCTACACTTTTTTGGTCCGAGCCGAAAATCCGGTTTCGGCGCGCGCTTCGGGATACTCGGGCGAGGGTGTCATCGCGGATTGATGCGCAGTCACGGGCAAAACAATGCGCGCACGGAGTCCACCCTCCGCGCGGTTCGACAGGGAGATCGTGCCACCGTGTTGCAAAACGATGCTGCGGGCGATTGAAAGGCCCAGCCCATGGCCGCCGGTTTCGCGGGAGCGCGATCCCTCAAGGCGCAGGAAGGGCTGGAAGACATCGCGCAACCGGTCATCGGGGATCCCCGGCCCATCGTCCTCGACCAAAATCTCGATGCTCTCGTCAGAGACGCCCCAGGTCAGGGTCGGGTTGCGCCCGTAGCGCCCCGCATTGTCGATGAGATTGCGCAAAGCACGACGCAGTGCCTTGGGCTTGATCTGCACCGTTGCCTCGGGTCCCGGGCGCACGTCCAACGCACCGTGGGTTGCGTCCCGAATGTCGGTCAGGAACGCGCCAATCTCGGTCCGTTGCAGGGCCTCGTCCTGTCCCACACCGCGCGCATAGGCCAGCGTTGCTTCCACCATATCCTGCATCTCGTCGAGAGAGGCCGTGATGCCGGTCTTGGTCTCCGCATCCTCCACCATCTCGGCATGAACCCTGAGCGCGGTGAGTGGCGATCTCAAGTCATGAGCCAGGGCGGCCAGCATTTGCGTCCTGTCCGTGACAAAGCGAGCCAGGCGCGTCTGCATGTCATTGAAGGCTGTCGTCAGGTTCCGCACTTCATTTGGGCCGACCGGCGAGAGGGGTCCCTGCCCGCCACCGCGCCCGAACTCCTCGGCTGCCGCGGCGAGATCATTCAGGGGCCGCGTTAGGCGCGTCAGAAGAAACCAGAAGATCGCCAGCAGCAAAACGGCTGCCGTCAACACGAAAGACAGCGTGGAGGCCCAGGACCATTGTATGGGCGGCCGCTCGAACCGGGTGGCGACGTTCAGCCATTGGCCTCCGGCAATGGCGATCGAGACCTCCATCTCGAGGGCCGCCAGGGTGCCCTGCATCATCTCGGCGTGCATTTCCGCCATTTCCGGAGAGAGGTTCGGCAGCGGCAACAGCCCCTGTTCAATCTCATGCACTTCGACCCGGATATCGCGGGTGTAGCCATCGTTCAAAAGCGCCCGCACCCGCGCTTCGATCGCTCCGTTCTCATCATGGTGGGTATGCGTTACGGCAGGCGTGTCGCCGAGATCGAAGCGTACAAGGGGCGAGTTTGCCGCGGCCACGATATCCTCATGCAACGTCGGCGGTGCCTCCTCGATCAGGCGGGCGACGTTTGCCGCGCGTCCAGCTGCCTCGCTGCCGATGGCCGCCTGCACGGCAAGCGACCGTTCATCGACAAAAAGCCACAGACCCACGACCTGCGCCACGAACAGGACCACCACCACCAAAAGGGCGATCTGTGAGCGGAATCCCATCCGCATCAAGCCTCGACCTCCACATCACAGTTCAGGCAATATCCACCATTGCGCACCGTCGATATGATCCGGGGGCGAAGCACATCGGGTTCGATTTTCCGGCGCAGGCGCGAAACCTGATTGTCGATCGTACGGTCAAATGGTCCGGCGACTCGGCCGGCGCTCAATTCCAGAAGCTCATCCCGGCCGATCACCGCCCGGGGACGCTCCAATAACACCGTCAGCAACTTTGCTTCGGCCGTGGTCAGTGTATTGACCGTGCCATCGGGGCAAATGACATGGCTGGCGTCGTGATCGAATGTGATCCCGGCAAATACGGCCCGCTTGCCCGCAAATGTTCCGCCATGGGGTGCGTATCCGTCTCCCGCGCGGCGCAGTATCGCGTTGATCCGGGCCAGAAGCTCGCGCGGATTGAAGGGCTTAGACAGGTAGTCATCGGCACCGGTGTCGAGCCCCTTGATCCGAGCGTCATCGTCGCCGAGCGCCGTCAGCATGAGAATCGGGGTTTTCTGCTGCTCCCGGCGCAGCCGTGCGCAGGCCGCGAGCCCGTCCTCTCCCGGCATCATGATATCGAGCACGATCAGATCGAATTTGTCCTCGCTCAATCGTGCATTCATCTCGCCCGCACTTTTGGCTCCCGTCGCGCGCAGCCCGTTTTTCTCCAGGTAGCGCGTCACGGAGTGCCGGATCTCGGCATGATCATCGACGACCAGAATATGCGCCGATGCCGCCATCAGCGATCGGGTCCCACACATCGGCACGTCTGGCCGATCGGCCCACTGTTTAATAGACTGAGTTCCATAACAGCCAGAATAGACTGTTCTTTCGGGAAAGACCCGCACCTCGTTTGTCGCAATATGTATCAATAGACCTGACATGTCTTGACCCTCCAGCTGCTGGAAGCCCCATCTGACGGGGCATGACAGGCGCAAGACCAGACATATCGGGGCAACATCCCGCCCAATCAGTGCACCGGACCATGGCGGCGCCCGCTTGGATCGGATTTGCGCTTTTTGTGGTCACAATGCCCGCCCACCTCCTCCTGGAACAGGCAGACTCGCTTGCCTTGGCAGCGGTCACACTGGCCCTGATTGGCGGGGCCTATATCGGGTTCGGTGCCGCCGATGGCCGTCGCTCCGTGTTCTGGTCTGAGCTGGCGGTTGCTCTCGTCTTTGGGGCGGCGGCCGTAGCGGGTCTCCTTTGGCATTGGGCAGCCTTGCCTCTGGGTCTCGCGCTCCATGCGCTATGGGATCTTGCCCATCACAATGCGGTCCGCCTTGCCCGGGTCCCACACTGGTACATCCCGTTTTGCGTCGTCTTTTACCTGATGGCGGCAGCCTTTCTTGTGCTGCTTTATACGAGGTAGGCCATGGTGCGTGTCGTTGTTCTTGTCCTTCTGGGGCTCTTACTTCTCGTCCTGGCGCGTCCGGACCTTGTGGGGCTCGATGCCGATCTGCCGGAGCGCGACGACCTGCGGCGCTGGATCGAGGCGGCTGGTCTTCTTGGTCCGCTTCTGGTCGTGGCGCTGATGACGCTGGCGATCGTGGCCAGTCCCCTGCCCTCGGCGCCGATCGCGCTGGCTGCCGGGGCCGCCTATGGTCACACCTACGGAACACTGCTCGTCGTGCTCGGCGCGCTTACCGCGTTTCTGCTCGCGCGCGGGCTGGGGCGCCCTTTCGTGGAACGCCATGTCGGCGAGACGATCGGACGTGGACTTCTGGGGTCACAGAATACACTGACGTTTCTGGTCTTCGGAAGCCGACTTCTGCCGTTCCTGTCCTTCGACATGGTCAGCTACGCTGCAGGATTGAGCGTCTTGCACCTTTGGCGGTTTGCCCTGGCGACACTCGCGGGGATCATTCCGGCCAGCTTCTTGCTCGCCCGTCTCGGCAGCGAAGCCATGAATGGGGACGTGCAAACTGCCACCTGGACGGCGCTGGCGCTTGGAGCATTTACCGCCCTTTCCGTCCTCTTTGCGGTCTGGCGCGACCGCCGCACGCCGAAGAAGGAGATCTGACATGGCCACTCATTCACATGCGGGACATATGCCGTCGTCGGGAGAAGCTCTGGTCATATCTGCCTGGCTGACCGGCATCTACTTCGTGATCGAACTGGCCGTCGGGCTCTGGACCGGCTCGATCGCGGTGCTGTCAGATGCGTTTCACACGTTGTCCGCCGTCGGGGGCGTGCTCGTCGCCATCATCGCGCAGCGGATCGCGCGCCGCCCGGCGGATATGGCGCGCAGTTACGGGT
Organism: Roseobacter sp. OBYS 0001; assembly: GCF_019654895.1. Classification (NCBI taxonomy): domain Bacteria; kingdom Pseudomonadati; phylum Pseudomonadota; class Alphaproteobacteria; order Rhodobacterales; family Roseobacteraceae; genus Roseobacter; species Roseobacter sp. OBYS 0001. The sequence continues at coordinate 22,373 of NZ_BPES01000012.1, read as the reverse complement.
GGTATCGCGCAGAGATCATTGGCGCGCTGGTGAATGGCGGCTTTCTTCTCGGCATGGCGCTTCTAGTGATCTGGATGGGGGCGATGCGACTGGGAAATCCGATCCATCTGCCCACGGGACCGATGCTCTGGGTGGCCTTCGGTGGCTTGGTCACCGAGGTGATCTCGCTCGGCCTGATGTGGAAATCCAGCCAGGATGATCTGAACGCCCGCGGGGCCCTCTGGCACATCATCCAGACCTTCGTCGGCAGCCTGCTGATCATCGTGACCGCGCTTGTCATCGAGTTCACTGGATTTCTGGCGATCGACCCGATCCTTGGTATGGCCTTCGGGGTCGTGCTCCTCTGGGCCTCGATCGGAGTTATCCGCGAGGCAGTGCATATTCTGTTGGAAGGCACCCCGGCGGATACTGATCTCTCGGCCGTGACCGCTGATCTGCGCGCGCAGGACGGCGTTCTCGATGTCCACCATGTCCACGCCTGGACCCTGACCAGCGGCAAGCATGCCTTCTCGGCCCATCTGCGCCATGCAGAACCTGCCGATGCCGCGCGCATCCTTGAGACCGCCTATATGCACCTGACCAAGCATCACCGGTTTCACATGGTGACCCTGCAGCTTGAAACCGATTGCCTCGACGAGCGCCACGCGGACGATTTGGACGTCACGCAATCGATAGGGCCGCAGGCAGAGCTTCATGCACCACCCGTGCACCGCGATCACCTCGACAGTGCCGCTCCGGATGCTAATCTCGAACACAATTCAAAAGGAAACGACATATGAAACGACGTAGCTTTCTGCTGACCGGCGCTGCCGCCACAATCGCGCTTTCGGCCACGGCCGATGCCGGGCCCATCATCAAGGTTGTCAAAACCGCGACCTGCGGATGCTGCACGGCCTGGGTCGATCATGTCCGGCAGGCCGGGTTTCAGGTCGAGGCCCAGGATGTCGATCAGGACGCCCTCTATGCGCTGAAAAATGGGCTTCAGATCGCGCCGGAACTGGCCGGGTGCCACACCGCCGTGGTGGGCGATTACTTCATTGAGGGCCATGTGCCGGCAGAAGACATCGCCCGGCTTCTCTCAGAGCAACCGGCGGCGCGCGGGCTGAGCGTGCCGGGTATGCCGATGAGTTCCCCTGGCATGGGCGGTCCCGGTGCCGGCGATACGTTTGATACGCTGCTTGTCGGGCCCGATGGCGCGACATCGGTCTTTGCCAGTCACAGCTAGGCCAATCGGTAGGTTCCGCGGGATGGGTTGTTGACCCGACCCGCTTCGACAAGCGCCCGCAGCGCACGGTAGGTCGCCTCATGCGTCAGCTGGAGGCGCGCGGCAAAGTCGACGACGGTGCCCTCCAGAAGACCCGCGACGATCCCCGCCATCACCCGATCCTCGGCGCGTCGGATGCCGACAATTTCCATGATCTGCCGGTGCGCCTGAACCTGTTGGGCCGCCTGGCGTCCATAGGTCCGCGCAAAGTCCGGGTTCGCAAAGCCGGCGAGAACCGCGGATTTGTCGATCCGGATCAACGCACCTGCATCCATCACGATGGCATCGCAATGATAGCGCTCCGAAAAGACCGAGGCTTCGGCAAAGCTGGTCCCGGATGTCGCCCGGTGAATGATGAGCCGCTCGCCATTCGGACCAACCCGCTCGAGATGCACGCGCCCGGTCTTCAGCACATAGAGGCCAAGGGTCCTTGCACCCTGTCGAAAGAGCACGTCGCCAGTCGCAATGGTTTGCGACTGACGCGCAGTTGTCGGGAGAAGGTCGTAGGGCTCTGGCAGCATATGATTGAAATCATATTCCAGAGCAGGCCTGCGTGCTACGAAAAACGGGTATCGTGCCGTTCAAAAGGATCCCCCCATGCGCCTTGTTGCTCTCCTGCTTGCCCTGTCATTGTCTGGACCCGTCGCGGCCCAGCACAGCCATTCCGCAACCGGGCATGCGATGCCGGGTCCGCAGGAAACCGGGCAATCGGCCTTTGCCGCCATGGCCGAGATCGTGGCGCTCCTGCGCGCCGATCCGGACACCGATTGGGCAAATGTCGATATCGCGGCTCTGAGGCGACATCTCGTGGACATGGAGCTTGTGACGATGGAGGCCGAGGTTACCCGCAGTGTGCGGCCCGCCGGTATCCGGTTCGAAATCCGCGGAGCACCGCGCGTTCTCGAAGCCATTCGCACCATGGTGCCTGCCCATGCGCCGTTCCTTGCATCCGAGACGGGTTGGGAGGTCACGACAGAGGATCTCGGGGATGGTGTTGCCCTCCTCGTCGATGGCGATTCCGACCAGATACAGGGTCTTGGGTTCTTCGGGCTGATGACCATCGGCGCGCATCACCAGGAGCATCACCTCATGATGGCAAAAGGCGAACCGCCCCACCATTGAGCTGAAGATCCGCCACAGTTTCCCTCCGCCAGCCCCCGGGTTGCAGACAAAACATTACAAAACCCGCGTTGACGTTCCGGGGCGGGAAGGTTGCACACTCGCTGTGCTATGGATGCCACCGACGACACTGAACGCAGGGATTTCCTATATTATGCCACTGCTGGCGCGGGCGTCGTCGCCTCCGGTGCGGCGCTCTGGCCGCTGATCAATCAGATGAACCCTTCGGCGGATGTGCGCGCCCTGGCGACAATCTCGGTGGATATCTCCGGGCTCGCAGAAGGCACGCAACTGACCGTCAATTGGCGCGGAAAACCCGTCTTCATCCGCCACCGGACGCAAGCGGAGTTGGCCCAAGCGCGTGAACAGGCGGTCTCCGCGTTGCCAGACACCGATGCGCGCAATCCCAACCTTCCTGGCGAGGCCGCAGCGCGGGATGAGAACCGCGCCATTCCGGGCCATGACGCCTATCTGGTGATGATCGGTGTCTGCACGCATTTGGGATGTGTCCCGCTTGGCGATGGCGCGGGCGATTTTGGAGGATGGTTCTGTCCCTGCCACGGGTCGCACTACGATACCGCGGGTCGTATTCGCAAAGGGCCTGCGCCGGAGAACCTGCACATTCCACCTCTGGCCTTGTCCGACAACATGGTGCTGACGCTCGGGTAACGCACTTCAATGGCTGACCGTACACTTACCGCCTGAATTCAGAGCATAATTCAAATGGTTGCCGATAAGCTTAGTCAGCAATGCACCACATACGATATCGCCCGTGCCCAGTCACCTCGCGGATCAAACCGCTTTCTTCCATCCACGCCAGATTTCGCTGAACAGCGGAGCGACTCGCTCTGGTCATGGCCTCAGCCATTGGGGCGGAGACCAGAGGCCACTCCGTAAGAACCTTTCGCAAGGCGGCTGGCGTCCGACCAGATAGTTGCTCCATGACGTTTTCTGCCCGCCCGTTCCACGCTTCAATATCATCAAGCGTTCGCATCGCCGCCAGAATTGCGCTGTTCATCCCATCCAACCAGCGTACCAAGCGTTCGGCTGGCAAACCCGACACACGCAGCCCCCCTGCCCCGCCCATGGCGAGCGGCGCGAAGATGACGCCGCTTCCATCGCTGGCCGCGAACCTGGACGCGGTGACGGCGGCTTCTATCTGATGGCTGTGCTGTCCGAGGCCGGCCAGGCTCCAGAGATGAAAGCCCATGCAAGCCCGCGTGATTGGGTGGAGTTGGATTGCTGCCGCCATTACGTCCAACCATCCGCCCGCGCGATCTTCGAAACGCTCAGCGCTGCCTTCAATGTTCTCGGGATCCCGGCGATCCAAGAAGGCGGCCAAGTCAGCCTTCGGTCCGGGACCGCCTGTCAGGCGCCGAACAGCCCATCCAACTCTTGCTAGGGCATTTGGGTCATCCTGTGCACCTGATAGCCGCATCGATATCCAGAGCGCCAGACGATCAGAACTCACCCTATCCCCTGCGACCCAGCTGAGGTTCGCTGCCTCGATCAAAGCGAGGCGATGCCGCCAGCCTTTGGGGCCGCGCAGCAGCCGGTCATCCAGAGCACCCAGACGTCCGGCAACCCGTGCCAGTCGCGCAGCGTGAACGCTTTCTGCCTTTGCCCAGTCTTCGATGACCGCAGTGTCGGGCGGTTCTGCCCGTGGCCCAGGAGGCAAATCATCTGGTTCTTCATCGAGTGGTCCCGGCAGAAACCAGAGATCCTCTTCGTGAGCTTCTTCATCCTCCTCGGTGGTGATGAGGGGGTCATCGAAATCATCAGTCAAAGCGGATGCTTGGGGCTTCATATGTGCAAAATACTGTTCTTTTGCACATTACCCAAGTGATTTTGTGGCGGCTGCCTTTACTCTTTATATAGTATGCGCACGCGACTGCAGGTGGAACCTCTCAGATCGCCCACAGCGCAAGGAAACCAAGGGTTTTTAGACGAGTGCGACGAGAGAGCACCTACTTGCATTCGTTTACAAACGGTCGTTTATTGGCGGTATATGAAACTGCAAACGGCCTGTTTTGATGCCGCCGATAGGTTATGCCCGCGTATCAACCGAGGATCAGACCCCCCTGCCCCAGTCAGAGGCTCTGAAGACTGCAGGTTGCGTCGAGATATTTGAGGAGCAAGCCTCGGGCGGCAATCGTGCGCGGCCGGTGCTTGCGCGGGTGTTGGAACGCATCGGCAAGGGCGACACGCTCGTTGTCGTGCGGATCGACCGCCTGGCGCGGTCGTTGTCGCATCTGCTGGAGGTGATCGAGCGGCTCGAGGCCAAGGGTGCGTTCTTCCGTTCTATTCAGGACCCGATCGACACCGGATCCCCGCAAGGCAAGTTCACGCTGCAGGTTCTGGGCGCTGCGGCCGAGTTCGAGCGCGCCCTGATCCGGGAACGCACGAAGGCCGGCCTCGCCAGTGCCCGAACAAAAGGCCGCGTGGGCGGAAACCCTGGGCTCCGGGCCAAAGACCCAGCCGCTCTTCGCAAGGTCCGGCTGGCCCGACAGGACGGCTACATGGAGCGGTTGAACCAGACGGCGCAGGACTGGGTGCCCCACGTGCGCCGCTTGCGCCCCGATATGGCTTGGGAGGACGTGCTGCGCGTCGTTAACGGCCCCCTGCCCCACGACCGACACTGGACGCAAAGCCGCCTGCTGCGCGCCGTCAACGTCTATGTCCGGGACGGCTTCCTGCCTGCCGAGGTGCTAACCCGCGCCGGGCGCCGCGAAACGGACGACCGCCTGCCCGCAATCGTCGCGGCCATCAAGGGCGCGGATCCCGACATCACGCTTCAGGCGATCTGCAGCCGCCTGGAGGCGATGCGCGAACGCACGCCCCGTGGGAGGACAAGCTGGCAGCCGTCTTCGGTGAAGATGCTGCTGGAACGGGCTGAAAGGTTGGGTCTGCTGGATTGAATTCAGCGGCCTCGGCTCTTGTGCCTGCTGCGATCAGCTACACTAAATCTAGAAAGAGCTTGCGCGAATCTCATCGCTCGGGCAATAGTCTCGAAAAATACCGCGCAATCACATAAAAAACGCGCCCACGGATCGAGGCATACATGAGCGAAGCTGAGCAGGACCTAGACATTGCCATCGGGCAGTACGCAGAGCTTCTCGCGTCGAACCTTCATGCGCAACGTGCCGCCCACTTTCCCCCAGACGCCAAAAAGGTCATGCGCACCTTGACCAGCGGTGAAGCCGCAGAGTTGCTTGGCGTTGATCATACCTACCTTCGCAAGCTTCATCGAGAAGGAAAGATCGCTGACGTCGAAACCACCGCTGGCAGCCACAGGCGATATACCCTCGATGATATCTGGGAGATTCGCCATGCCCTTGAGAAAAACGCGAAGAAGCCTGGAACCTACGTTCCGGGTCGCCGTGCCGGTGACGAGCTTCAAATCGTCTCTGTTGTGAACTTCAAGGGCGGAAGCGGAAAAACGACAACATCGGCTCACCTTGCACAGCGCTTGGCTCTCAAGGGATATCGTGTCCTTGCGATCGATCTGGATCCGCAGGCATCTCTCTCTGCGCTGCATGGTATCCAGCCCGAGCTGGACCTGATGGAGGGTGGCACACTGTATGACGCGGTTCGCTACGATGAACCGGTCCCGATCTCAGATGTGATCCGCAAGACCTACATCCGCGGTCTTGATCTTATTCCGGGCAACCTCGAACTCATGGAATTCGAGCACGAAACACCCGCCGCCATCCAGCGCGGTGGCGCCCGCGCCTTCTTCGCCCGTGTACGTGACGCGCTCGACAGTGTCGAAGCGGACTATGATGTCGTTGTCATCGACTGCCCGCCGCAACTTGGCTTCCTTACCATGTCCGCCCTCTCCGCATCCTCTGGGGTGCTTGTAACCGTTCACCCGCAGATGCTCGATCTGATGTCCATGTCGCAGTTCCTGCGCATGACCGCCGATCTGCTTGGCGTCATCCGAGATGCCGGCGCAAACCTCCGCTTCGACTGGCTGCGTTTTTTGCCAACCCGATACAAGGTGGGCGACGCCCCACAGACCGAGGTGATTGCCTTCATCCGGGGTCTGTTCGGCAGGTCAGTCCTGACCAACCACATGGTCGAGTCGACGGCTATCTCTGATGCAGGGCTGACGAAGCAGACGCTCTACGAGGCTGACAAGAAGGACTTCACGCGCCAGACTTTTGATCGCGCGATCGAGTCCATGAACGCCGTAAACGACGAGATCGCTGCGATCATCCAGAACACGTGGGGACGCAATGGCAAGAAAGCCTAAATTGGGTCTGCCCCTGCAGACACTTCGCAATGCTCCCGACGCTCTTGAGGGGCGCCGGCTACGCGGTGGTGTGTTTGAAATTGATCCTGGCCATATCGAGACAGCTGGACGGCTAGACGACCGTCTGCAAATTGAGATCGAGGGTCTCAAGGCGTCGATCTCTAAAAATGGCCAGCGAGTTCCGATTCTTGTCCGTCCGCTTGAAGATGACCGATACAGCCTGATCTATGGCCGTCGTCGGCTGGAAGCTTGCAGAGAACTTGGCATCAAGGTCCGCGCCATCGTCACCGAGATGGAGGGTGATCAGGCCCTTCGCGATCAGCTTTTGGAGAACCAGGAGCGGCGTGATCTAAGCTTCATTGAACGTGCGCTCGTGGCCTCCGCCTTGCTCGAAGGTGATCATCTGAGCCCTTCTGAACGGACCAACAAAGGTGTCGCCGAGGTTCTCAATCTGACCGAGGCCGGGGTGTCTCAGTTGTTGAGCGTGGTCCGTACCGTTGGAGAAGAACTGGTACTGGCCATCGGTGCCGCGCCAGGTATCGGGCGGCCACGATGGGAAGAGCTGAAGAAGCTGATCGGAACTTCAGAGGCTGATCGCGAACTGCTCGCTGCCTTGGCCAGTGAGGCAAAGAGCGCATTCCCTGGCGGCATTGATGAGAAGTCCGATCAGGCATTTTTGGCGGCCCTTTCCGCAGCCGGAAAGCCCGATAACTCCGAATCCGCACCTCGCCCGCGTGGGCGACCCGCCACGGTCATTCCGGGCGTTGGGGCGGCGACAGTTACGACTGGACGTCGTGGCAAACAACTCAAACTCGAGCTGAAGGCCGAGGACAGCGATTTTGTCAGCTGGTTGGAAGGCAATGCCCCACAGCTGCTTACCGAGCTTCACGAGCGCTGGAAGCGTTCGGAAGACTGAGGAAGAGCAACAAACAAAAAGGAGGCACGATACAGGCAAAAAAGAAAAAGGCCCCGAGAAGCTAACTTCACGAGACCTTTCTTAGGTTTCGCACGGGACCAGCCCGCTACAAAACTTCAGTTTTCGCACCTCTGAATGTAGCGTTCTGGCCCCTATCCCGCAAGCGCAAAGCGATTCGCGGGCCCAGTAAAATTTTGCCTTCGTGAATGACATCATGGAGTACACACCGATTTCACCGTTTATGCGGTCGATCTCGCACGCTCATCTGCGTGTGGTCGAGCGGCCCGAGGCGTCTGTTCCGGGCAAGCCCGTCAACAAGTGGGAGCTCCTCCGCGAGCTGTCCAAGGCCCAGGCCGCCTTTGGGATTTCCGAGCGCGATCTGACCGTTCTTCAGGGGCTTCTCAGCTTCTTTCCAGACGACAAGCTTGGCGGGAACGCTGAAATGGTCGTCTTCCCGTCCAACAAGGCCATTTGCGAGCGGCTGAACGGTATGCCCTGCTCGACGATGCGGCGCCACCTCGCGCGTTTGGTAGAAGCTGGCTTGCTTGTGCGGCGCGACAGCCCCAACGGCAAACGTTACGTCCGCAAGCATGGCGAAGAACGCGTGGCCTTCGGCTTCGATCTCTCCCCGCTTTACTGCCGGGCAGAAGAGGTCGCGCGAGCCGCAGAGGCCGTGCGTGAGGCTGAGGAGCGTGTCAGGCGTCTGAGAGAGGTTGTGAGCCTCATGCGGCGCGATCTCGCAGCCTTGGCGGAGTTTGGTGAAGAAGTTCAGCCTGGGCTTGGGCTCTGGGATCAGCTTCGCGATACGGCCGTCCTCACGGCCCGGGCCCTTCGCCGCAAGCTTCCACTCGAGGATCTCGCAGCCCGTCGCGCGAACCTAGAAGCTCTTCTTGACCAGGCACGCGACGCTATTGATGGCCCTGAAACAGAAGAAATGAACACCAGTGATGCCCGTTTCGAGCGTCACCATCATAATTCAAATAAAGAATCTATAGATCTTGAACCTGCCTTAGAAAAAGGCGGGGCGGCGGCCGATGTTCCAGAGAAGGATAACGATGAGCCTTTGGCTGACGTTGAAGGGCCGGACACACAGCGGGTGCCCAGGATCCCACTTCATCTGGTGATTGCGGCCTGTCCTTCGCTCAAAACTTTCTACCAAGGGGATGTTCGGCACTGGCACCAACTTTTCGACGCTGCCTGCCATGTGCGGCCAGCAATGGGCATCAGTGCGTCCGCCTGGGAAGAAGCGCAGCGGTTCATGGGGCCCGAGCAGGCGTCGATCGTTGTCGTTGCCATGCTGGAACGCTTTGCCGACATCAGATCGCCGGGTGGATATCTCCGCGCGCTGACATCGAAGGCAGCGGCGGGCGAGTTCTCCTGCGGGCCGATGGTCATGGCGCTGATCGGCCGACGGAGCGCGGCTTAACAGCTGTTAAGTGTCCGGTGAAAGTGGGCCGCTCTGATGTGACTTAACAGCTGTTAAGTCTGGTCTGACCGCCAAGTACTTTTTAGCAGATCAAGGACTGGAGGTTTTTTGGACACCGGTGAGACAGATTGGGAAAATGGGTGTCGGCGGCTGTCGTGGAGAACATCTGATGATCAAGGCGGCTCAGAAAGCCACCCTGTTCCAATCGTGGGACAACCCCTTTGACAAGCGTGTGCAGAGCCAGCCCAACGTCTGGCGCATCAAAGTCGGAACATCGCTGGAAGGATGGTCTGGAGATATCGTAAACTGGGGTCCACTGCAGGGCTTGAGCGCGCGGAATACCGCGGCTGCGCCTTCGGTTCACCACAGCAGGTCGAGCATCGCATTAAATAAACCTCTGCAGTCCCTGCCCTACTAGGTCTTGATGCTGAGGATGAGGTGACGCTGGATCAACTCATAGCCTTCACCGCCAATCCGGATATTGGGAGCAAGTTCATTTCTGTGATGCAGTCAGGTTAGACTCATAAGGTGCCCTACATAAACCGACCGAACCACGGTACGCGGTTCCAATCTGAACCAGGGCTTAAGCTTGTTGAATACCTCGATCAATTCGCGCGAACGGCGCTGTGTCTTGTCTGAGCTCATACGCGCCGCCCGTTGCAGTGCGTCCTGACAACGCCCAACTGTCATAGCGATCCGCGGACACGTGCGCAGCGGTGTCGTGATTTTGCTTGGTTCGAACTGGCCGGCCTATGCGAAGTTCTTGATGTGCCTGAGGACGCAAGCCTCGCAAAATCCATGATATCATATAAGCCATTGATAATAATAAGAAACAAACGAATGTATTGGCTACATTCACCGATATTACTTGCCGATCCGGGGGGGCGATCCGGACTTGCTGGATAGGATCGCAGTTATTGGCGGATATGTCGGGGTTTCCGGTCTGTTTCTGCTTACTGCCCGCAGAAAGTGAAAGTGTCCTTCGGGTTTTGTGACTGACGGATGAGGGCCCTTGGGGTCCCTCGGATGGGTCCGGGCCGGGTTCCAGTCTGCCGTTTCTGATGAAGGGCATTCCCATGCAAACAGGTGTCTTGCGCGTGTTGCGCGCAACCGCTGCCTCCTGGTGGCGGCTTAGAGAACTGCGCCGAACCGGCGAGACGGAGCTGGCCCGGCGGCTCGAGCGGAAAGCCGTTCTCCGCGATCTCGGCTATCTCAGGCAGGCTGCGACTCTGCCAAACGCGCACGTGATCTGCGGGGAGGGTGGGACGTTCCTCCATCTCGGCTGGACTACCGTGTCGACCTTTGCGCCGATCGAGCGCTTTCCCTTGGCCGCACTTGCGGTCGCACGAGGAACCCCGTTCATCGATATCCGACACGACACGGATGTCATCGCCTTCGCGAACCTGCCGCGCGTGACGCGTGACGGATCGGTCGACCCTGGCCATTCGGGTGCCGGCAAGTCTGTCTCGCTGAGCACCTACATCGACATGGTCGAAAAGCTCGGTGCGAGGATTCTCAATGATCCGCGACCCCGTCGGTCAATCTGATCCCCAAACTTCTCACCCACACACGAAAGGAGGCCAGACATGGCCCGATCCCGCACGCCCAAATTTGATGCCTCCGAGGTCATCACGAACGAAATCATCCGCATCATCGAGCGCGGCGTCCTGCCGTGGCGCAAGCCCTGGACCGCAGGTGGCAGCTCTCGTCCCCTGCGCGTGGGCGGAGAACCCTACCAGGGAGTGAACAACTTCCTGCTGACAATGCGGACCGTGATGGCGGGCCACAGCTCACCTTTCTGGATGACGCTGCCGCAGGCCAATGCGTTGGATGCCAAGGTCCGCAAGGGCGAAAAGTCCTCTGTCGTCGTTTATTACGGTCAAAGCCGGAAAGACGCGGGCGGCGATGAGCATGACCGCAGCGACGGGGATGATCGCTCCGAGGAAGCCCGTTTATTCCGCTTCCAGAAATCCTACCGCGTGTTCAATGCCTGCCAGATCGAGGGTCTGCCCGAGAGCTTCTTCCCCGACCCGGAGCCAGCGCCCGAGCATCCGCCCTCCGAGCCGATCCTGCACATGCAGGCGTTTTTCGATGCCATCGACATCATGACCGTCTTCACGGGCACGGAGGCGTACTATTTGCCGCCCGTGGACAAGGTTTACATGCCATCCATCACGCGGTTCCAGGACCCGCGCAATTTCTACGGGGTCTGGGCCCATGAGCTGGCCCATGCCACGAAGGCCCCCCATCGACTGAACCGTGATTTCGGGTTCTCGAAGTTTGGCAACACGTCCTATGCGCGCGAGGAGATCGTCGCGGAATTGACCTCGGTGTTCCTGGGTCAGACGCTCGGCTTCACGGCGCATACGCTCGAGATGAATGCCGCCTACCTGCACAACTGGTTGCGGGTCCTTCGGTCGGACAAGGGCGCGATCTTCCGGCACGCCGCAGATGCGCAGCGCGCCTGTGATTATCTGATCGCCAGATCGGAGGTGGGCAGGGCAGGTCGCAGTGCCGAGGCCGCCTGACCGCACGGAGAACGGAGACACCCATGTCACGTAAGGAACCCAAGACGCTGCGGGTGGCCTGCTTCGAAGACGGCCGCCGCAAGATCATCACCTTCAAGCGCGGTGCCTATTGGTGGAGCGCTGCCGAGGGCGCTTATCCGCTCTCGGCAGCGCTCGAGAGCATCAAGGAACAGGGTGGCTGGATCGAAACCATCCCCAACCCGAACCACAGAGCCAGAGGGCTTTTCGGGCAAAGCGCCTTAGACCTCAATTCATCCGCCAAGCGGAAAAGGAAAAGCGGGCTTTGGGAAGGGTGTTTCAACTTCTCAAAGGAGATCCCCATGTCCATGATCGTTCAACCCCAGCCAGACCGGCCGGATCCGAGTGTGATCGCGGCGCAGAACGACGCGTTTCGCAAGCTCGCATGCCTCGGAGTGCCGCCCGCGCAGCCCATCCAGGGCCGGATGCATGTCACCCGCGCGCTCATGGAGGCCGGTGATGGCTTCATGGCCGAGGTGGTGAAGGCCACCGGTGAGTTTGCCACATTCGAGCCTGAGAATGACCCGGAAGGCTGGCACGATTTTGGCGCGGTCGAGATCCGGGGCGAGACCGCGTTCTGGAAAATAGATCTCTATGAGGCAGATTCGGACTTCCGCTACGGGGCTGAGACCCCGGACAATCCTGCCTCCACCATGCGCGTGCTGACCATCATGCTGGCGCGCGACTGGTAGATACCGTAATGGGGCGGGCCCCGATCTCCAACGTTTCGCTTGTTGTGACCGCAGAGGTGAGGTGTCTTTGCCCTGGGCACACGGATTTTGCTTACGAGGTATTACTACGAAGCGCGCCCAAATCTGAGAACAGTTTGAAGGGACAATGAAATGGAGTTATTTATTGGTTTGGACGTCTCGCTAGCAAGTACGGCGGTCTGCGTTCTGAATTCACACGGGCAAGAAGTGAAAGAGGCGACGGTCACGAGCGAGCCTGAGGCGCTGGTCGAGTTCATGCGCGGCCTTTCGGGCAAAGTGGCTGCTGTAGGCTTGGAAGCTGGCCCACTTTCGCAATGGCTACATAGACATCTGACAGAGGCGGGTTTTGAGACCGTGCTGATGGAGACGCGCCAAGTCAAAGGTGCCCTGAAAGCCATGCCGATCAAGACCGATCGCCGTGATGCAGCCGGTATTGCGAGGCTTCTCCAGATGGGGTGGTTTCGACCGGTTCATTGTAAGTCTGTATCCGCGCAGGAAATGCGAGCAGTATTGACGGCGCGCAAATCGATCCAACAGGCCTGCGTCAATCTCGAGCTGTCTATACGCGGGATCCTGCGTAATTTTGGTCTGAAGATTGGCAAGGTTTCCAGAGGGAACTTTGAATTTCGTGTTGGCGAATTGGTCGAGGACAATCCCATGTTGAAGGCGGCCGCAGACCCGATACTCAGGGTGCGCGCGGTGTTGCGAAGCGAGCTGGCGGCACTCGATAAGCTGACCCGCGACCGTGCTAAGGCCGATTCTATCTGCCAATTAATGATGACTATGCCAGGCGTCGGAGCGGTAGTAGCGCTCACGGTCAAAGCAGCCATCGACGATCCAAAGCGGTTTCGTTCATCCAAGGACGTGGGACCGTGGGTTGGTTTGACGCCGCGGCGTGCGCAGTCGGGCGAGCGCGACATTATTGGACAAATCACTCGGGCAGGGGATACCAGCCTTCGCACAGCACTCGTTCAGGCCGCAACGATCATGTTAAATCGTGGACGACCCAATTGGCTGACTGCGTGGGCACTTCGCGTGGCGCAGCGTCGGGGCAAAAAGCGTGCGACGGTCGGGTTGGCGCGTCGCATTGGTGTAGTTCTTCACAGGATGTGGCGGGACAGTACTGAGTTCCGTTTCACTCGCAAACCGAACATGCCCCCTGGTGTCGCATCAGCGTAAATATCCAATTGGTTTTGAAGCCTAAAGATAGGAGTTAGCCGCGCTTGACAGTCCGGCTTGCCGAGGTCCCTCGCAGGGACGCTGTTCCCGATGATGCCGACCCCTGCCCAGTACCGAAACTATGTTTCGAGTACGTCTGGTAGATGGGCACGCGGGAATTGCAATTGAACCAGTATAGTGTGGCGGCCTTTGTGCCGACTACGGACAGAAGCATTATCCCTGCGACGGAACCAATTTTGGCAAGCCACGAAACCAAGCTGCAGCTGATTTTTGGTCAAAACGATTCAGTCCTGAGGGCTAGTGATCGTTGGTTTTCTTATACCGATTTTGTACTGAATTCTTCCTGCTAATCATAGAGCGCTATGGTTCGTGTTGTATTCGTTTGCTTTTAAGCGGCTTGACTCAATGCCCCATTACAGAAGGGCAGGGGACACCCCCTCCTGTAACCCTAGGCAATGAAGGCCCACTGACCCTCAAAGGGAGAGTGGGCCTTTTGTCGTGGTGATCCCTGAAGCCGGGGATTGGTCACGCGCAAGCGCGCGGGCCGCATCTCACCCACCTGGAAGGATATCCCATGACCACAAGCTTTGCCCCTCTCACCGTCGCCATCGGTGATCTGGTCCCGCATCCCGCGAATGTGCGCAGCAACTCACCTCAAACTTATGACCTCGAAAACATCGCGCATCTGAAAGCCAGCATCGCTGTGCTGGGCCTGCTTCAGCCGCTCTTGGTCCAGAAGCTTGACGGCAAATATGCCGTCCTCGCCGGTGGCCGACGCCATGCCGCGCTGAAGGAGCTGGTCGCCGACAAGGCAGCCAAGGGGTTCACCGCGAAAACCAAGGTCGACTGCCGCCTCGTGCCCGAGGATTGCGATGTCACCACGGTCTTGTCGCTCGCCGAGAACATCACGCAAGCCCCGATGAACGCCATCGACGAATTCGAGGCCTTTGCGCGGATGATGGAGGTCGACGGCCAGACGCCCGAGACGATCGCAAAAACCTTTGGCACCACGGTCGCCGCCGTGAAAGGCCGGTTGCGCTACGGTCTGATCCACCCCGACATCCGCGCCGCGGCTAGGGCCAAGACGATCACGCTCGACACGATGAAGGCCTTTGCTGAGCATCCAAGCCAGGAGGCGCAGCGCGAGGTCTTCGAGGCGCTCACGAAAGACGGCGGCTATCTTCAGGCCTATACTGTCCGTCAGGCCCTCAAATCCCGCGGGGTGCAGGTCAGCGACGATATCGGGGCTTTCGTGCGCGAAGACTACGAGGCCCGCGGCGGCGCCGTCGCAGCCGATCTGTTGGATGAGCATTCCGTGCTTGAGGATGCGGCTCTGGTCGAGACCATCCTGCTCGAGAAGCTCGGTGCCGCTGCCGAGGACGCCCGTATGAGGCTGGGCTTTGCCTGGGCCGATGCGATGGTCCGCTACGATTACGCGGCCATGGCCGACTACGGCCGCGTCTATCCCGGCCCGATCGAGCCCGACGAGACCGCCCAGAAGCGCATCGATGAGATCACCGCCGAGCTCGAGAAACTGCAGCTCGAGATGGAGGACGAGGGGCTCGAGGACGGTGCCTACAATGCCCTTTACGAGCGCGTGGACGCCTTGGAAGAGGAAGCGCGCGATCTGCAGGAGGCCTACAGCGCCGAAGACCTCGCGCGGTCCGGGGTGATCGCGTCGTGGCAGGGTGGGCAGGTCACGCTCCATGTTGGCCTCGTCCGCCCCGAGGACACCGTCAAAGAGGAGGGCGCACGCGGCTCCTCGGCTAACCCGACGGGAGAGGAGGCCCCGGACGCCGGAGAAATCACTTATCCAGCCTCGCTGGCAGAGGACCTCAAGACCGAGCGGGCCATGGCCCTCGGCGCCGCGATGGCGCTTCATCCTGAGGCCACGCTCGATCTCACGCTCTTCAAGCTGGTCAGTGATGTTCTGGCCAGTGGAATGAGTGTCACGCAGGCGATCAAGATCGATGCCCGCAAGGGATACCGCAGCCACGCCAAGATGGACGAGATCGACGAGACCTCGCTCGAGCAGGTGGCGGCGGCGCATGATGCGCTTGATCTCTCGTGGCTTGATGACACCCGGTCTCCCGCCGATCAGTTCGCGGCGTTTCGCGCGCTGAAGCCGGGCGAGAAGGCCAAGCTCGTCGCCTATGCGACGGCCAGCACGACGCAGTCCTGCTTCGCGCGGGACCGCCAGCGCGACAGCCTGATGCATGCGTTCGAGATCGAGATCATGCCTGACATCCGCGCCCACTGGACGCCGAATGCGGCGCTGTTCAATCGCTTCAACAAGGCCTGGCTCCTGAAGATTCTGGGCGAGGATCTGGGTCTCGCCCAGGAGGCAGTGACGCTGGCCTCGTCGAGCAAGAAGGAAATCGTCGCCTTCTGCGACAAGCTCTTCGCCGAACCCTTCGCCACACTCACGGACGCGCAGCGCGCTGCCGTGGCCGCCTGGTGCCCGCCCATGATGCAGACCGCCGGTGGCGCCTGTGATGAGACGGCGCCGATCACGGAAACCCCGGAACCTGACGGCGAGGTCGCGCAAGCGGCCTGAGTCCTCACGCGACCCGCGCGTGGATCATGCCACCCGCGCGGGTCGACCCTTCCAAACCGAACAGAAAGACATCCCCATGGCTATTCTCAAGTTCTCTGCGTCCGCTGTCGCGGCGCAAATCGCCCATGCGCGCGCCTGCAAAACCTTCCTGCCCAACTGGAACGGACCCGTGGACAGGCCCGCCCTGATCCTCATCGTCGGCAATGGTGTGCATCTGCGCTCAAACGGCATCGATGGCACGACCACCCGCATCGTCACCACCGAACAGGCCGATCCGTCCTTCGCCTTCGCCGAAGGCATGAACCCGTTTCGGGACACCGACTGGATGGCGCAGCGCCGCATGGCGTTTCGCGATCTGACCGGCCAGTTCTACACCGACATCCTCGACGATGTGCAGGTGCTCATCGACCGGGGGCAGGGGGCGATCCGGCTCGCCACCGATGGTCACAGTATCCGCGTCTTTGTGCGCCGGGCCTCGGACTATCTCATCGGCGGAACCTACGAAGTGCCCTCGGGCCTCGGCGGCACCTTCCGGGTCGTCCTCAAGGATGCCTGCGACACCTTCGCGATCGTGCAGAACTGCGGCAATTGCGAGGATTTCGACGCAATGCAGCCCTACCGCGTGCCGCTGGATGCGCTGATGGAGATCGATGACCGGAGGGCGGCATAATGGGATGGCTTTTCTACACCGACGGCCGCGTTAAAACCTACGTGGATGAGAGAGAGGAGATCACCCGGCTCTGCACTTTTGAGGGCGAAACGCGCAAAACCGAACTGGTCAAGGCCTGCAAGGTCGGCTCAACCTGGTATGCGGCGGCAAGGGTCACCAATCTCGACGGCACCGCTGTCGAAGACGCGACCTATGTCACCGATGCGGATGGCTCCATCACTTTCGGGGCTGTCTTCCTCACCCGATACGATGACGGCTGCTGGGGCTACAAGGACATGGAGGAAAGTGCTGGCCCGAACGTGTCTCGTGCTCCGCTTGGGCTGATCGAGCTCCTCTCCGACCTGAAAAACCCGGACAGCTACGCCCAGGACTGGCGTCAGCGCTGCCGGGATTGGGCTGCGATCCCAGACTACCAGGAAGGCGACAAGATCAGGCTCGCCACCCCTGTGACGCTCACCGATGGCAGCACCTGCCAGATCGTCACTGCGACGCACTACAGGCGGGGGCGGCAAAAACGCCGCTGCTACCGCATCGAGGAAACCGGTGGGCTCGTGCGCCTTTCGAGAGCTTCGCTTGCGGGCTCGGAGCTGCTCAGCTCCGCGAAAGTCGCGGCCAGTCCTGTGCTGGCGGAGTTCCTGGCGGGGCAGGGTGGCTGAGTTTCCCGCTGAGACAACACCACGGGACCACGCGCGCGCATACTGCCGACTTGAATTCGTATCTCAAATGAGATACATCACTCCCATCAACTGGAGGAACATCCATGCCTGCCCAAACATCCATGCTTCATGTCCGTGTTGACGATCAGCTGAAAGCACAGGCTTCGGACGCACTTGCGGGCGTCGGTCTGACGCTCTCCGACGCGGTGCGTATTCTTCTGACCCGCGTGGCCGCAGAAGGCGGCTTGCCTGCCGGATTGACTTCTGATCCGGATGCCTATGACGCCTGGTTCCGGGCGAAGGTACAGGAAGCGCTGGACGATCCTAGGCCCACAACGCCCCATGCCAAGGCGATGCAAGACGCCCAGGCGTTGATTGACGGGAAGCGCCTTGCCAAATCTTGAATGGAAAGCCACGGCCATCGCCGACTTGCTGGCAATCATTGACTACATTTCCGACGACAACCCGGATGCCGCCCAAGTTCTCAAAGATGAGATTGAACACAAGACGTCCCTTCTTCCAGAACGCCCTCAAATGTATCGTGCGGGCCGTGTCGATGGGACCCGGGAGATGGTTGTTCGGCCAAACTACATCGTGGTTTATGTTGAAGGCCCTGAGATGGTGACCATTTTGCGCGTTCTTCATGCTGCGCAGCAGTGGCCATGATCGGGGTGCAGGCCCCCCGCTAAGAAATTGCCCGCTCTACGCCTTCAAAGTGTAGAGCGGGCTTTTTGTCCTTTGGAATTCAGACCCTGATCCAAAGGAAAATCCCCATGTCCAAGCCCAAACCGGCAAACCCGGCTTTCCCAATCTCTGACACTGATCTCGCAAATGCCATCGCGCAAATCGGCGCGGAGATCGACCACCAACCCCTGCGTAGCTCAGCGCTCGCGCGCATCATGCGCGAGACGTTTCATGGCAGCGATGCCGGCGGTGCCTGGGACTGGCGCATGGCATATGACCTGATGCAGGCCGCAGCCATCCAGGTGCTGCTGCGTGGGGACGGCGCGGCAGGTGACATCGCCGCTGCAAGGCTGCTTGCCTCGCGGCTCCTGACGGAAACCCGCCGCTCCGAGCAGCAGATCCGGCTGCAGCAGTTTTCCACGCCGCTGCCATTCGCGGCGCTGGTCTTGCGGGCCGCGGCGATCCGCAAGGGCGAGACCGTTCTGGAGCCCTCGGCTGGCACCGGTGCACTGGCCGCTTTCGCCGCCCGGGCTGGTGCCACGCTTTTGCTCAACGAGATCGACCCCTTTCGCCAGCGCCTCCTGCGGGCCCTCTTCGGCGGCGAGGTGACGGGCCATGACGGCGAGCATATCGACGATCTGCTGCAGTCGCCGCTTCTACCCGACGTCGTGGTGATGAATCCGCCCTTCGCCTCCTCGGTCGATCGGTCGCGGGACAAGCACATCGCCGCCAAACATCTCATCGCGGCTGCCAAGCGCCTCGCGCCCGGTGGCCGGCTGGTGGCGATCATGCCGCCGGGGTTCACGCCCGAACGCGATGCCGCGCATTGGTCCCGCGCCTGCGGTCTCCTGACGCCGCGCTTGGCGCTGACGATGCCGGGGCAAGTCTACCGCAAGCTCGGCACCTCTGTCGAAACCAAGCTCATGGTCTTCGACAAGGTGCAGGAGGACGGCGAGATGATCTGCGCCAGTGTCCGGGATCTGGATGAAGCCTTGGCATATGTCGATGCCGTGGCCGCAACCCGGCCCGAGTTGCGCCCCGCCCAACGGGCAGAAGTGGTCCCTCATACTCGGTCGAGCGTTCCATCATCTGCCCCGCGCAAGACCGACGCTGCGCCTGTCGCCGCCTGCAAACCCCGGGCCAATGTCGCTATCCCGCTAACTTTCAAGAGCTTCGATGTCCCGCGCGACAACACGCCCATCTCGGACATCTATGCGCGCTACCGTCCGCAGCGGATCGAGATCGCGGGTACGCAGGAACATCCCACGCCGCTCGTTGAAAGCATCGCCATGGCCTCGGTTGCCCCGCCCATGCCCTCAAATACGGGTCGTGATGACTTGCGCCTGCCCGCACGGTTGGTCGAGGAGGGAGATCTCTCCGAGGCGCAGCTCGAGACCATCATCATGGCGCATGATGCCCATGGGCGTGATCAGCCCGGTCGGTTTACCATCGATGACGACCAGACCAAGCTGACGCGCGCCGATGATGACCCGGATGCACGTGCCTATCGCCTCGGCTATTTCCTCGGCGATGGCACCGGTTGCGGCAAGGGGCGCGAATGCGCGGGGCTGATCCTTGTCAACTGGCTTTCCGGGCGCAGGAAGGCGATCTGGGTGTCCAAATCCGCCACGCTCATCGAGGACGCGATCCGCGACTGGACCGATCTCGGCGGCTCGCCAGCCGACATCCAGCCGCTCTCCAAATGGAAACCGGACCAGCCCGTCCCTATGGGTGACGGCATCCTCTTCGTCACCTACGCCACGCTGCGCTCGGCGGGCAAATGCGGCACCACGCGGCTGAGCCAGATCCTCGACTGGATGGGCGACGACTTTGAGGGCGTGCTGGCTTTCGATGAGGCCCATGCCATGCAGAACGCGGCAGGGTCCGAGCAGGGCAGGGGGGTCAAACCCTCCCAGCAGGGCCTTGCTGGCCTGCGGCTGCAACTGGCAGCACCCCGCGCTCGCGTCTTCTACATCTCGGCCACGGGTGCCACGAGCGTGCACAACCTGGCCTATGCCGCGCGGCTGGAGCTCTGGGGGCAAGGCCCCGAATACCCCTTCCCGAGCCGCGAGAGTTTCGTCTCGGCGATGGAAGCAGGCGGTGTCGCCGCCATGGAGGTGGTCGCGCGTGATCTCAAGACGCTCGGCCTCTACACGGCCCGCGCCCTCAGCTTCGATGGCGTGGAATATGACGTGCTCGAACACGCGCTCACCCCGGCCCAGATCGAGATCTACGACGCCTATGCGGGAGCCTTTCGCACGATCCACCACAATCTCGAGACAGCGTTGACTGCGACCGGCGTCAATGATGCTTCGGGAGAGACCAATGCCTCGGCTGCTCGCGCCTCGGCCAAGTCCCGCTTCGAGAGCACGAAGCAGCGCTTCTTCAACCATCTCCTGATGG
This sequence comes from Roseobacter sp. OBYS 0001, assembly GCF_019654895.1. Lineage (NCBI taxonomy): Bacteria > Pseudomonadati > Pseudomonadota > Alphaproteobacteria > Rhodobacterales > Roseobacteraceae > Roseobacter > Roseobacter sp. OBYS 0001. The sequence continues at coordinate 1,988 of NZ_BPES01000012.1, read as the reverse complement.
GCATGAAAGCCCCGACCATCATCCGCGCGATCAAGGACGATCTGGCAGCGGGCAAGGCTTGCGTCATCCAGGTGGTTTCGACAGGCGAGAGCCTGCTGAAACGCCGGCTTGAGACGATGGATTCCGACGACGAGCTCGTCGAGGGTGCCTTGACGCCGCGTGACTACGTGCTGGGCTACCTCGAACAGGCCTTCCCAATCCATGCTCAAAAGCTCGTCGAGATCGACGGCAATATGGTGGTGGAACCTTTACGGGATGAGACCGGGGCGCTCGTTGTCTCGCGCGAGGCGCTTGCCCTGCGCGATGCGGCCATGATGGAGTTGATGACGCTGGCCCCGATCCCCTCGGCGCTGGATCAGATCCTCTGGGCCTTTGGCGACGAGGCCGTGGCCGAAGTGACCGGAAGGTCGATCCGACCTCTGAAGGCGGACGATGGCCACCTCTTCATCGAGAAGCGCGCCGCCAGCAGCAATTCCTCCGAGACACAAGCCTTCATGGACGGCGAAAAGGATATCCTGATCTTTTCCGATGCGGGTGGCACGGGCCGGTCCTATCACGCGGCGCAAACGGCGAAGAACCAGAAACGGCGGCGGCACTACCTGCTGGAGCCCGGCTGGCGCGCGGATGCGGCCATCCAGGGGCTGGGCCGCACGCATCGCTCGGCTCAGGTCAGCGCGCCGTTCTTCCGGGTCTGCACCTCGGATGTGCATGGCGAAAAGCGTTTCACGTCGACTATAGCCAAACGCCTCGACCAGCTGGGGGCCTTGACCAAGGGTCAGCGCGAGACCGGCTCGCAGGGCATGTTCCGCGAGGAGGACAATCTCGAAAGCCCGATCGCACGGGCGGCGCTGCGTGGGTATTTCGCCGATCTTGCCGCCGGGCGCGCTGAGGCGATGAGCTACGAGAGCTTCACCGACTGGACAGCCCTGCGGCTGATCGACAAGGACGGGGTGCTCCTTGAGGAGCTTCCCCCGATCCAGCGGTTTCTCAACCGGGTGCTTGCCCTTCCCATCCACATGCAGAACGCACTCTTTGCCGAGTTCATGCGCCGGATTGCCGATCAGACGGAACGGGCGCGCGCGGCGGGCACGCTCGATCTCGGCGTCGAAACCCTGCACGGCGAAAAGATCGAACAGGTCTCCACAGAGGATCTCTGGACCTGCCCGAAATCCGGCGCAGTGACGCGGATCATCGGGCTCGAGGTGACGGACCCGGTCCACGTGCTGTCGGCGGCTGACGCCCTGTCGAGCAACCCCGACAAGCTGCCGATGGTCAATCGCGCCTCCGGTCGCGCGGCGCTGATCTCGGCGCGGCCCATGCAGATGTATGACGAGGACATCGTCACGCTGATGCGCAAGGCGGTGCGGCCAAACGGGTCGAGCTATATCGAAGAGGCGCGGTTCGAGTCCTCGGTCTGGGAAGACATCGGAAGGCCAGAGTTTGCAGGGCTTTGGGATACCGAGGCTGCATCGCTGCCAAAAACCACCACGACCAAGCTTTACCTGCTGACTGGGCTGCTGCTGCCGATCTGGAAGGATATTCCGACCACCAATGAGCGCATCTACCGGGTCACGCCCGATGGGGCGAAAGCCATGATCGGGCGCACGCTGAGCGAGGAAGGGGCAGCGGCCCTCCGCGCCCGCTTCCTCGTCTCCGACCCGCAAACGCCGCAGGAGATGCTGGCCGCCGCCCTCGGCACCACGGCGCCGGTCGATCTGGGCCGGGGTCTCACCCTGACCCGTCGCCGGGTCACAGGCGAGATGCGTCTCGAGCTGGGCGGTGCGGATCGGGGCATGATTGAAGGTCTCAAGGCCATGGGGTGTTTCACGGAGATCATCGCCTTTCAGCTACGGGTGTTCCTGCCGCATGGGGACAGGGTCGACACGGGAAGCATTCTGGCCCGGATCGTGGGGCAGGCACCAGATGCCCCCTCAGTGGCAGCAGAATAGGCAAGGGAGGGAAAGATCATGACACTTGATGAAATCAAG
>NZ_BPES01000011.1:0-140092 GCF_019654895.1 Roseobacter sp. OBYS 0001 | reverse complement strand
GAATCCGAAACAGACTCCGAATACAACGATCCGTATTGCGATAACGTGACGTGGGGTGTTCTGGTCATTGGTTTCTCCTCACAGTAGTATTTCAACAGGTGAAGCGCAGAGCGGTTAAAAAATATTACTCAGTGCTTTTGTTGAATAACGTCTACGTGAAAATAGAAAATTAGTAACTATATAACTGTTTCATAAAGATTATTTTGTAAATAATTTTTATCTGATTTTGGTTAATTGTAAATTTCAAGTGCGACAATCTGCCAAAAGTTAATGACTCCAATGGATTGTCGGTTAAGGTTTGAAAGATTATTGCGCCATGGGGTGTCACCCGTTAGCGCTGACCTCCGCGAGGGATTTTCCATTCATTCGGGCGTGGCAGGGTTGATGTGGCACTCCATTGCGCGAGAAACCAGATTTTAAGGCGGGTAATGCTATGAGTCGCCGGAACATGTGTGGCGGTACAGTCGGGGCCGCTGATATTTCGGATCCGATTGCAAGGTCGGCGCCGTGCTTGAGGCGACGGGAATGCTCAGAAGCTGCGGGACGGAACTATATTTGGTACTATGATGATTATCTGTAAGGGAGAGGCCAGTGAAACGTCGTGAGTTTCTGCAAAGTTCTGCATTGAGCGTGATTATGGGGGGCGTGGTTGCGGCAGAAGCGGCAGTGCCCGTCACCCTGCCCGATTATAACATGCCGGAAGAGTTTTTGCCGCGCGAAGTGCGCCTCAGGAACGATCTCGAACCTTTTGAAATTCATGTCGATCCGGGGCAATATGCGCTCTATTGGACGCTTCCTGACAAGAAAGCGATCCGTTATGCGGTCGGCATTGGGCGCACGCAACTTTATGAGCATGGCGAGTTTTTCGTCGGGGCCAAAAAGGAATGGCCGAGCTGGACGCCAACACCAGAAATGATCGAACGGGATCCGCAAAGCTATGCGCGGTTTGCGGATGGGATGCCGGGTGGGATCAACAACCCGCTGGGATCGCGTGGGCTTTATCTGTTTACGCCAAGCCGTGGTGACACGTTTTTGCGCATTCACGGCACCAATGACCCCGAAACCATCGGTCGGCGTGTGTCGAATGGATGTGCGCGTCTGATCAATGATCAGATGATTGACCTATATGATCGCGTCCCCCTGAAAACACGTGTCGTGCTGTATCCGATCGGGCGCGGTTAGGCCCGGATTTGCAGCAACATTGTTGGTCGCGAGGCAGAGTCAATTGCCTCGCCGGTCAATCCGTGTTTAAGGGCGATGCAATCCCGCAATTCTGCGTTCTTTGACGGAGGCCTTGTTTGAAATCCGCTCATGTTGATACGCCGCAGGGCTTTGCTTTTGCGGTGTCCGCTTACTTTTTGTGGGGTTTCCTGCCGATCTACATGAAGTCGCTGGCCGATGTGTCACCCCTTGAGGTGCTGGCGCACCGGGTTGTCTGGTCGATCCCGATTGCCGCAGTTGTGCTCATTGCGCTTGGTCGCACGAAAGACCTGCGCGCGGCGCTCGCCTCACCGCGTATGCTTGCGATGGGGGCTGTGACTGCGGCGCTGATCTCAGCGAATTGGGGAATTTACATTTGGTCCATCGTTTCGGGCAATGCGCTTGAGGCCGCTCTTGGATACTACATCAATCCCTTGTTCAGTGTCTTTCTCGGCGCCGTTCTGCTGGGGGAACGGCTTGATAAAATCAAATGGGCATCCATTGCGCTGGCCTTGTCTGCTGTCGTCATCCTGACGGTTGAAAGCGGTTCCATCCCTATCGTTGCGCTTGCGCTGACCGGAACGTGGGGATTTTATGCATACTTTAAACGGTCGCTCCCGATCGGGCCAAATCAAGGTTTCTTGCTTGAGGTCTTGCTGCTTGCTGTCCCGGCTGCAGGGTTCATCGCATATCTGGCGTACTCTGGCACGGGGCACTTTATGGTGGGCAATGCGGTTAACAGCTGGCTGCTTGTCGGCTGTGGTGCCGTAACGGCTGTTCCCCTGATGTTGTATGCAAATGGCGCGAAATTGTTGCGCCTTTCGACGATTGGCATGCTGCAATACATTGCACCCACAATGATCTTTCTGATTGCGGTCTTTGTCTTTGGTGAGCAATTTGGCCGCGCGCGGATGATCGCCTTTCCCATGATCTGGTGTGCCTTGGCGCTTTACTCATATGCGCTTTGGAAAGAGGCTCGGCGGGCCCGCGCCTGACTATTACAGACCGCTAAGAAGCTGCTGGGACGGGACGCCTGTCACCGGCAAGCCTTGGCTGGCCTGATAGGCACGAATGGCCGCTTGCGAATTTGGACCGATCACGCCGTCGGACCCTTGGGTGTCAAATCCCCTTGCGGTCAGCCGAGTTTGCAGGGCGATCCGGTCATCCTTTGTCAGGCCGTTTTCATCGGGCGGGAACGGCGTGACCAACGGCCCACGCCCTGCGATGCGATCAGACAGGTGCCCGACGCCGATGGCATAGGCATCCGAGTTATTGTAGCGTTTGATGACGCGGAAATTCTGGTTCACCGCAAACCGGGGGCCGTTTTCCTGTGGTTGAATAATTGTACCAGAGGACGCGCCAGTCACTTCGTTGCCCCACCGTTGACCGCGCACCCATCCGTTGCGTTCAAGGTAGGCGGCGGCAGATGCAAGCGCGTCGCTCGGATCGTCCGACCAGATGTCGCGGCGACCGTCCCCGGTGAAGTCCACGGCAAAAGCCTGATAAGAGGTCGGGATAAACTGGGTGTGACCCATCGCGCCGGCCCAGCTGCCAACAAGGCGGTCCGCCGTGATGTCGCCGCTTTGCACAATACGCAGGGCTTCGATGAGTTGCTTTTCGAAGAATGCTCCCCGCCGACCGTCGAACGCCAGCGTGGAGGTGGCCGACACGACCGGTACGTTTCCGCGCCGGGCCCCATAAAAACTCTCCAACCCCCAGATGGCCGTGATGATGTTTGCATCCACCCCATAACGCGCTTCAAGTGTTTCCAGAACGCTGGCGTATTGACGTCGCGCATCGCGACCCTGCGCGACGCGTTCGTCTGACACGGCGATGGACAGATAGTCCTCAAGGGAGCGCTTGAATTCAGTTTGATTACCGTCACGGCGCACGACACCGGGCAGATAACCCGTGCCCTGAAAAGCGCGGCGCAGAGTGTCATCCGTGATGCCTGCTGTACGAGCACGTTGCTGAAAGTTGGCCACCCAGACGTCATAAGCACTGTTCGGAATGGGTCTCAGATCATCGGGCAGGGCAGTGGTCGATGGGCTCAGGGACGGGCTTGCCGCGCAGCCCGATATGGCGAGGGCTAACGCGCCAAAGTTGAAATTACGCCGCGTCATAAACATCGCGTTCTCCATCGCAAATACGCCCAAAGTTGCGCTGGTTTTAAGCGCTTACCGTGCGGATCAAAAGCGAAAACCCCTCCCTCAAGCAGCGCTCCATAAGTTGGTGTGGTGCCTTGGACGCCAACACGCCAGTCGTATCTGCAAATATAATCATTTTAGATTAAAGGTTTAGAGGTCTGCCAGACGGTGAATTGCGGCCCTTCCTTACGGCGCGTCAATTTGGTCAGAAATCCTGTTCGCAGCTCTCAGTTATTTAATTAATTTCTGTGGTCTCTCAGCATGATGCAGGTTAACCACAAACTTTAATTGCATTTTAGTTGTATTGTATTTTGGACCGTTTTCAGGGTATTCCTGCATATCGGTCGAGGTATGTGACCGCATGTTATTTGGGCATTCCGCCGGTTGTTCCGGTCAATACCGCCCCAGAGTACGACAGCAAACGGCCATGTTGGCCCGGCGCGGATTGAGTTTAAACGGTAAGTGGATACTGCAATGACAGATGCTCCCAAAATCTCATCGATTGCGACGCAACAGGAAGTTGCAGATATCGTCGCGAGCTTCAAAGACGGTGCCAGTATCGACGGGCTGATGTTGCTCGATGCCGCCTCGAAGCTGGATGTCATGGTCGCGGATGGCGCAGAGATTACCAAACCACTCATTCTGGGCGATGATCTGCTTTTTGTGCAGCCGGACGGTACGATTATCGGCCTGCTCGACGGGGCCAAAGCCAACTTTGCGCTGAGCGCTGAGGACTTGACGATCTCATCGCAGAATATCGTTGCCGTCGCCTTGCAGCAGGGCGCTTGGACGACGGTTGCTGATGCGGTCGAAGTTGATTTGCAAGTTTTGAGCACAACAGTGCCCGGTCGTGATGGCGGGTCAGGTGAGCAGGAACAGGTTCTTGCGGGCGATCCGTTAAACGGCCTGCCGATTTCGCCGCTGCTGCCCCCGACGGAGTATCAGTTTCCCGAATTGCGCGACCGTGAGGTTGGCGCGGATGACGGTGGTTTTGGCGAGCCGGACGTTCAGTTTGGCGGCGCGGGACTTGTTTCGCTTGTTGAGACGGACAGCGGCCTTGTCATGCGATTTTCGAACTTCGTCGAAGTGATCGCTGGCGGTGCTGATATTGGTGAACAGATCACCAATGTGACACTGACCTTGCCCGGGCTTCCTGCCGGTACAGTGGCGAACAACGGGTCTTTTTCGTCGAATGGCGTAACACAGACCTTCACCTTCAACGGCACGTTTGAGCAATATAACGCGCTGGAAATCACGCTGCCGACAGATTTCTCAACCGAAAGCCGGAACGACTTCACGCCTGGTGATCTGACGGGTACGATCACGGCAACCTCGAATTTTCTGGGCCAGGCGTCGCTGGATTTTCCGGTTACGGTCGCCGAAGAGGGCGATCTGGATTTTGGTGCCAGCGTTTTGCGCGCGCCGGAGACGGATTTGCCCGTTGTTTTCAGGCTGAACGATGGCCTCACGCCCCAGTCAACAGATGCGGATGGATCGGAATCCGTATTGTCCGTTTCTGTGGATTTGAGCGGCCTGCCTGCGGGTGCACGTGTTTCCACCGATGGGGGTGCAAATTACACCGCCGTTTCGGGCACCTATTCGTTTTCGGGCACATTGGCCGAGTATGAGCAGATTTTTATCGAGCTTCCGGCCGACTATTCGACCACCAACCCGGGCAACACGATCACCGCGACGGTGCAGGCAACAACAGATGAGGGCGGCAATGAAATCCGCCCGATGAACCTGATTGTGGATGCAACACCGGATATCGTGATTGCCCTGCCCCCGACCATCAACGCGATCGAGGACGGCAACGGTGCAGACGGCAGCGGCGTTACGATTGACCCGACCCCCGACGCGATCACCGACCGCATTTTTGTCGAGGATATCGACGGCTCGGAGGATGCGACTGTCGTGGAGGTTGTCTTTACCGACCTGCCCGCTGGCACCACTTTCTCAAATGGCTCATTTGATTCCGCGACGGCGATCTGGACCGGGACAATGGCTGAGGCGAACGCGCTGACGCTGGATGTGCCGGGCGATTATTCCGGTACGTTTTCCTCGGCGATTACGGCCACCAACCCGGAAGGAAGCGAGACAGCAACGCAGACGTTCGTTGTGGCACCGGCAGGCGACGTTGATATCAACGTTTCGCCGATTGTTGCGGCGGAAACGGACTCGCCTGTCGTTATCAACCCGTCGGCGAGCTGGACCGTTTCGGTGTCCGATACAGACGGTTCCTCGCCGCCTGAAACGCTGCAATCTGTGTCACTGACCCTCAATGACCTGCCTCCGGGGGTCGTTGTTCAAAACGCGCCGGCCGGCAGTGTTACCTATGACCCTGCGGCTGGTGGCGTTTTCACCTTTTCAGGGACCCCCAGTGAATATGCCCTGCTGCGGCTGGTCTTTCCCGAAGATTATTCCACCGAAAGCTCCCCGCTGGCGAGCGGCGTCATTGAAGGCACAATTTCGGGTGTTTCGAACGAAGGCAGCGCGGGCCCGGTTAACGTCGAACTCAGGATCACCCCGGAAGGTGACGTGCAGATTGACCCGATTGTCATCCCGACCCTGACCGAAGAAGAGTTCCAGCAAAGCTTTGCCCTGGGCGATGTGCTGGACCTGAAGGTCACTGACAACGATGGTTCGGAAGCTCTGTCGTCCGTCTCGGTCGAGATTACCGGCCTGCCCGCGATTGATTTCACGCTGGCGAATGTGTCTGGATTCGGATCCAGTGTATCGCTTGCGACATCGCCTGTTGACGGCACGCAAACGCTGACGGCAGTCTTTGACAGCGGTAATATTCAGGCCGCGTTCGATGCCGCGACGATCAGCCTGCCGATCGATTTCTCAACCGCCAACCGCTCCGATTTGAACGCAGGCACGACCCAGTCGATTGCGGTCAGCGCGACTGCACAGACGGACGAAGGCGGGCAAGCCACCGCACAGTCTTTTGTCAACGTGGATTTTGTCGAGGATATCGACCTCACGCTCGCGCTAGACATCACTGCCGAAGAAGACGCCGGCGTCCAAAACAGCAGCATTGGCGTGCGGGTCCCGCTGAATATCCTGATTGATATCACGGACAATGACGGGTCCGAAACGGATGTGGCGGGCTCCCCCTTCAGCGCTGAGGTAATGATTGAGTTTACCGATCTGCCATCGGGGGCAAGCCTTACAACCGGCACGTTGATCGGGGCAAACTGGACCGGCACTGTTGACGACGCGCGCAACCTTGAAATTGATTTCCCGGGCGATTACGCGGGCACCACATTGGCGAATGTCACTGTGACAACGCTGGAAGGCGTCGAAAGCAGCGCGACCGCAATCGTCATCACACCGACACCTGACATCAATATCAGCGGTGAAATCGTTGCCACGGAAACGGATAGCCCGGTTTCCGTGCTGTTTTCCGACTTCATCAATCTGACAATCAATCCAGCGAATGAAACCCTGTCCTCACTGGTTTTCACCCTGCCGGATTTGCCAGCGGGGATGGTAGCGCTCGATGGCGCAGGCCAGCCTGTTGGCACGTTCACCCCTGACGGGTCGGGGTTATTTACCTTTGTGTTTGATTCAACGGCCGAACCTCTTGTCGATCCGGCAGACATAACCCTGACCTTTCCTACGGACTTTTCATCAGAAAACCCGAACCTGCCCCTGCAAGCGGAATTGGTCGTGGTCAGTATCCAGAATGGTATTCTGAACGCCCCGGTCACAGCGTCAATCGACGTCACGATCCAACCAGAAGGCGACGTGCAGATTGACCGGATCGGGACGGCCGATTTTGCTGAAACAGATGCGCCGATTGATTTCAAGCCTTCTGACTATCTTGACCCCATCGCCACGGATGCGGATGGATCGGAATCCGTTCAGCTGGTCAATGTAACCTTCAATGCGCTGCCCACAGGCACGGAGTTTTCAAGAGATGGCGTGACCTTTCAGACAGCAAGCTTTGATCTGAACTTCGTCGGCACGCTTGCGGAATATGACGCGCTTGTCATTCGGCTGCCTGCCGATTTCTCAACCCAATCGCCTGCAACGACGCTGACGGGCACCGTCATCGCAACAACGGATGAATTTGGTTCAGCGAACGAGACATTTGATGTCACCGTCTCTGCCGAGGGCGATTTGCAGTTGATCGGCACCGGGACAGTGACCCTGAGTGAAAACGATGCGCCGGGTGCGATTGATTTGGACGGGACCGTGCAAACACCGCAGGATGTGCGTTTGGCGGATGTCTTGACGGCCAGCCCAACAGATGCGGACGGGTCAGAAGAAATCAGCCGTGTGATAATTACGCTGGCCGACCTGCCAGTGGATGCGCAGATTTCCCTCGATGGCGGGGCCACTTTTGCGCCCTTTGGCACACCGGGTTCTGCTAATTTCGAGGTCTCGTCTCTTGCTGAATTCGAGGCGGTGATGTTGCGCCTTCCGGATGATTTCTCGACCCAACGCCCCGAGGGCGCGATTACCGGCACGCTGAATTTTATCACCGATGAGGCCATTCTCAACAGTGAAACGACGCCGGCACCGGGGACAGGCAATCTAGCGCAGGCAATCACGATCGTGGTCACGCCAGAGGCGGATGTGTTCATCGCAGGTGTCGATTCCGTTGTGATCGAAGACCTCGGTACGCCGATTGATCTTGGCCTTACGGCTGCGATTACCGATCAGGATGGGTCCGAAACGCTGACCGCGCTGTCCGTGACTTTCACGGGGCTGCCAACCAATGGCCCCGTCGAATTGTCTGATGGCACGCTTCTGACGGCCACCTCCAATGTCTGGACGGGCACCACGTTGAGCGACCTTTCAGGTCTGTCGATTGTGCGTTTTCCGGAGCATTTTTCCGGTGTGATTGACCTGACAACAACGGTTGTGACGAATGAAACCGGCCCCGCAGGAGAGAGCGTTTCGACAACCGTTGAGGTCACCCCCGTGGCCGAACCCGAAATTGTCCTGACAGTGGTGCCGGGTGCCTTTGTCACGGCGGTCGGCCCTGACGCGTTTTCTGTCAAGGAAGACGCGGGCGAGGATACGAACAGAACCTCTGACGACGGTTTCCTGTTGCAGATTGATGCCACCACCCCGGATCAGGATGGGTCCGAAGCGCTACAGCAAATCGTGATTGAAAACGTGCCAGCCGGATGGCTGACCGCAGGGGATGGCGCCGTCGATGCGTCGCGTTTTGCATCCGGTGGTGGCGATGTGGCCAGCGCCGATGTGGTGGGCACGACGCTGACGATCACCCTGAACCCGAACGTCGTGGCGTTCAACGCGCAGCTTCAGATGATCCCGCTCAGCGATCAGGATCAAGATGTGGAAACCCTGACGGGCGGTGATCTTTTGGCCACGGTCACGTCGATTGATACCGCTGCCGGGCTGCCAAGCGATACCGCCACGGCGCGCGATGGTGTTGATGTCAACCTTGACGCTGTGGTTGACGAGATCAACCTGCAGACGCGGAACCGCAATACAAACGAAAACCTCGGCAACCGCCGTGTTGTCGATGCGGGTATCACGCGGCTTGAGCTGCAAGATACCGATGGCTCGGAAAGCTTTACTGCCGTCATTTTCACCGTCACCGTGGATACATTGAACGATACGTTCGATCCGGCAAGCCTCAGCGATCTGGTATTGAACTTCCGCGGGCGCGACAGCTTTGTGGACGTGGCCCGCACGGACCCTGTTCCCGGTGACAATGAAATCAGCATTGCTCTCACCCGCCCTGCCGGGGTGAGCGATGCAGACTTTGCCTCGGCCATTACCGGGTTGCGCTATAGTGTGCCGCAGAAATTCTCCGGTGTTTTGACCACACAAGGCGAAGTCTTCTGGAGAGAGACCGAAACGGGCGACGAAGAGATCGATTTTGTCGACAACTTCGGCAGCGCGGCGTTCTCGACCGTTGTGACCGTCCGCCCCGTGACCGAAGCCACGCTGGATGCGGGTGTGTTTGTCGTGGATACTGATTTCGTCGTCGCAGCGGGCACGGATGAAGTTGGCGCCGTGGCCACAAGGGCTAACCCGACGGTTGAGGACACAACGACACTGACCTTGATCGAAAGCACCAACGACAGCACGGGCGAGGGCCAGGTTCAGGCGTTCCTGCGGCTCAGCGCGCTGACGCCCGACACGGATGGCTCCGAAGAGCTGACCGAAATCGTGGTATCGAACATTCCGTCGTCCTGGATCGGCGTGGCGGAAACCACGCAGAACGTGACACTGAACCAGTCGATGTTCTTTGACATCACGGGCACTGGTGCAATCGCGCAGGCTGAATTCGACAAGATCGACACGGCCACCTACAATGCGAATACCGGCGAACTGACCATCGTCTTCTTGCCTGATGTGACCGATTTCGCCGGGTCCGTTGCTGTTTATCCAGCACTTTACGAAGATTATGACGTGGATCGTGCCAATGGAGATCCGTTCACGGATGACGGCAACTTCTTTGGCGCTGATCTGAATTTCGCGCTGACCACCAGAGACGGAAACACGGTTACGACAAGCGATCTGAATGTTGATGTAACGGTCGATGTTGATGTCGACCCGGTCAACAACGAAGCGTTTGTTTTGGCCTTTCCTCGCGGAAATGAGGCGGTGATCGATGCCGCAGGCGGCACCTTCGATTTCTCCTTTATCCCCTTCATCGAGGATATGGACGGCTCGGAGACGATCATCTCTGCCGTGTTGCGCAATATCCCGAACTTCCTGACCGTATATGTGACCGACCCGGCCAACCCAAGCGGGCCAAAAATCCCGGCATTGCTGACCGAGATCAACGGCGATGGAACACTGGACTGGAGCCTGAACGAAGATCAGTGGCAAGGCGTTGAACTGCGCGGCGTGCCGGAGCATTTCTCGGGCGATATTCCAATTGCGGTCGACATTGTGACCCTTGAGGCGAATGGCTCAACCGGTGTAACGAACCTGTCGACCGCCACCATTAGCATTGATCCGGTCGCGGATGGCGGGAACCCCAGCGAGACGTTCCGTACGCTCGAAGATCAGGCGGTGCGCGTTGTTCTGGATGGCAATATCATCGACCAGACGCCGGAATCCCCGGAAATCATCGAAGACGCCTATACCATTTTCAATGTTCAGGCCGATAGCGAAGGACGTCTGCCGCTGTTTTTTGACGGTTTGCCAAATCAGACGGGCACGACGCCCGCTGGGGATCCGATCTATTCCAACCTGATTTCGCCTGATGCGTCTGGCACCTACAACATTACTGCCGCGCAGTCGCCAAACCTGCATGTCTTGCCCGGGCAGGACAGCAACGAGGCGGTCGTCTTTCAGGTCGAGGTGACGTATGTCGAATCCAGCGTTTTGCCCGGCACGCCCGGCCCTGCCGAGACGACAACCGGCATTGGCACCGTAACGATCAACGTCGAAGGCGTCGCAGATACGCCGGACGTCGATGTTCAGGACGCCGACCCTGCCGCGACACCCGGTGGGATCGACAAAACGACGATCAATGCGATCTATGATCCAAGTGGGACAACCGACGGTGTGCCTAATCAGGATCTCGCCTACGCCTACGCCGGGTTCGACGACACGCCGTTCCAACTGATCGAACGCCTCAGCGATGATGCGCTGCAGCTGGGATTCAATGATCCGGCCGTCACAAATACGTTTGAAGCGGCGGATCCGTTGACGGGCGCGCGTGATGAAATCCTCTTTACCGATGGCGATCCTGATGGGTCTGAGACGCTGTATTACATCATCACGGATATTCCGCCCGAAATCCGTTTTGTCGGGGGCACACCCATAGATGCCAGCGGCGAGACTTACCTCGTGACCGCAGCGGAACTGGCCACTGTGACCGTGGTGCCGAATGTGGCCGTGACCGATCCGAGCTATTTCAACCTGACACTGAACGCCATCGTCACAGAAAACGACGTTGATCTGTCCAGCGTGCGCCAGATTGGTCCGGGTGTCGACGTGCAGGACGTTTTGAACGATATTGACGGGTTGACGGGCGGCAGTGTGACTTCCTCCGATTTCTCGATCATTGTCCTGCCCAGCGGGAATGCGGTCGGTGGTGGCAGTTGTCCGCCAGGTGACCCCCGGCAGTTGCCGATCCCCGAATTGACCTTTGTCGGGGATGCATTCGAAGACACCGGCAATGAGCTGAAAATCCAGCTCACCGAAGTCCCCGGACAGTGGGAGAGCATTGATGATCTGAGCGGTCAGCCACTGGGTGTGGACAGCTTGGGTGTGAGTGGTGATTTCGGCGTGGGCCTGACACTGCCGCCGGGCGCGACGCTGACATCCTCAACGCCGGGTGCAGTGCTGTTTGATCCGATCACCGGCCAGTACACAATCGACTTTGCCGCCCTTGGAACGGACAGCAGCAACCCGCTTTTGACTGCTGGGACAGTGACTTACACTCCACCACCGCAAGAATCGAGCCCAAGCAATCCGTTCCCCGTCGGTGATACATTCGGTACGGCTGACCCTTACGATAGCCTGCCCGACATTCAGACCACATCGGTTCTGAACAACTTCACCTGCAATAGTTTTTCGAGCCAACCCGGTACAATGCCTGTGTTTGTGCAGCCCGTCGTGGATGGCCCGACGATTGCCATCGGCGCACCGGCTTCAGCCCTCGAAGACACCGCTTTCTCGGCTGATATTACCCTGTCCAGTGCAGATGAGGGCGAGCGTGCGACAGGCGATGTTGTCATCACCCTTGGGGGGGACCCGGACGCCAGATTATTTGACGCCAATGGTGAATTGACACCGGATGCAGGCACCGGGCCGGGGACGGGCAATCCGCCCACCTTTACTCTGAGCCCGAACGCCGTGGGCACACTTGAAGTCCGCGCTGCCGAGCATTTCAGCGGACCCTTGGAGATCACCGTAACTGCGTCCAGCGAGGACATTGACGGCAGCGTCGCGTCAAACACGACAACGCAAACGATTGATATCATCCCGGTCGCTGATGCACCCGAGTTCGTCTATAATCCGGATCAGACGGCGACCGAAACCGGGCTGCCACTGGTGACGGATCCGACGGGTACTACGCCCATCGTAACCATCGTTGAGGACAAACCCATCAGCTTTGGGGAGATCTTTCAAACCGCGCAATCGCCGGATCAGGACGGATCGGAAACTGCCTCTGCCGTCATCGGGCCGTTGCCGGATTACGTGATCCTGTCCGGTGCCAGCGGCATCATCGACAATGGGGACGACACGTTCACCGTGCCGGTGTCCCAACTGAATGCGCTGACGATTTCACTGGTGGACGAACACGCGCGCACACCAGACAGCGAAGACGCAACCATTCTGCCCGAAATCCCAGTCTCCATCACGATCAACACGCTGGAACTGGCCAACTCGGATCAGAATCAGGGCACGACCGACTTTATCCTGCGGGTTCTGCCGGATGCGGATAAGCCAACAGTGCAGGCCAGTATCTCCCCGACCGGGGGGGCTGAGGATGACGGGACGCAATATGATATCACCCTTTCCGCTACCTCGCCCGATGTACATGAAACGATCAGTTTTGAAGTCACTTTGCCTGCGGGCAGTGAGCTGTTCGTCGGCGGGACGCCAGTAACAGTACCGGCCAGCGGCATCGTCGTCATTCCGGGTATCCCGGATCCGAGCTTTAGCGGGCCGGGCATCGGGTTCATTCCAGCCGGGCAGGTGTCCTTTGTGCCCCCTGCTGATTTCGCAGGGGATGTGTCGATTGATGTTGTGGCCATCACAACGGATGAGAGCACCACCTACAGCTACACGGACACCGAATTGTCGGATGTGGCAAACCTGAACCTCGCGATCACCGCGACGCCTGATCTGACGGTGACGGTGACGGACCCTGTGGTGACCTTGCCTGAAACAGATGCGCAGGTGACGTTTACGCCTTCGTCAAACGTTGCCCTAGATGTCACCGATACCGACGGGTCAGAGACCATTGATTCCGTCACCTTCGAGATGTCAGGCGTGCCTGCTGGCACCACCTATTCGGTCGGTGCAGGCGATATTGCGGCGAGCGGGACGCTTGTCTTTACCGGCACCGAGGCAGAGTTTAACGCGCTGGTCATCACCTTCCCGACCGACTTTGCCACGAACGGCACACCGCTTACGTCAACTGTGACAGCCACCACGAATGAAGGCGGCAACGTCAGCGAGAGCTTTGATCTCGATATCACCGGCGAGTTGGATATCAATGTCAGTGTGACGAACACGGACCTTGCGCAGCAGGAAGGCGTGGATTTGCTGGTCGCGCTGGGGATTGATGCGCAGATCACGGATATTCAATCGACGCCATCCGAAACACTCGAAACGGTGGTATTGACCTTTGATCAGCCGCTGCCTGCGGGCACATTGGCATCAGATGGCGCGCTCTCCGCGACCCGTTCCACGCTGACCTTCGCACGCGGCGCTTTGTCGCCTGCCGATTTTGCGCTGGCGATTGCGGCGCTTTCCCTGACGGTGCCTGCCAGCTTTGCGGGCGATATCACGGGCACGGTTTCGGTCACGACCAATCATGGCACCGCACCGGATGTGCCCTTGGCAATCAATATTAATGCGCGCCCGGATATTGTCGCACCGGTCGATGTCACGCCGACGTTTGACCAGTCACAGGTCGTAACTTTTGCGGACCTACTGGCCAATGCAACGGATACATCGGCCATGACGGTGGAAAACATCACCTCACCCGACCCGTTGGTTCAGATCAGCGTCGTGGGGACAGATGTGACCATCACGGTGCCGCCGGGATATGTCGGCACACCTGTGTTGGAATACGAAGTGGTCGATAGCGCCCCGGTTCCTGCACGCTCCTCAGCAACGGCAAATCTGGATATTGATACGTTGCAAATGCAGGACAGCGGGTCCGTTGTTACGGGTCCGGACGGTGTTGTGCGCAGCCTGATGACGGATGTCACCGGTGATGCAACGCTCGGCGGGACCGTCGCAAAAGGCACGGACAATGATGATGCCGTGGATTGGCTGGCCACGCAGCGCGAATACGCCGGGATCACCGAGTTCCAGTTGATGGGTGGGTCTGACTTCATCGACCTTAGCGGGGCGGCGGGCGGCTTCACGATTGACGGTGGTGCGGGCAATGACATCCTGCAAGGATCCGACGGGCGCGATACGCTGCTTGGCGGTGCGGGCGATGACATCTTTGTGCTGGCCTCCGGCCCTGTCACAATCGCGGATGAGATCGGTGATTATGGCGCAGGCGATCAGATTGACCTGAGCGAAGTTGTGAATGGTGTAAACAGCGTCGGTGGCCGCGTGTCTTATGACAACACCACAGGCGTCTTGCAGGTCGATGGCAGCAATGCCTTCGAGGTTGCATCGACAGGTGGCGGTATCCCCGCGCAGGTCGAAGTGATCTTTGAAGACAGCGCGGGTGCCGCGCAAACGGCCATCGTCTAGCGCTCGCGCAGGGCCTCAAGGCGCGCTTTGCGCAGTGGCTTGAGCAGGTAATCCAGCACCGTCCGTTCCCCGGTCAGAATATCGACCGAGGCAATCATGCCGGTGCGGATTTCGTGGGTTTCACCGTTGCGCGACAGTGCATTCGAGTCCGTGCGCACGATGATGGGGAAATATGTCTCGCCGGTTGTTTCATCGCGCTCCGCATCGGCGCCAATGCGCACGACGCGACCTTCCAGCGCACCGTAGATGGTGAAGTCAAAGGACGTGAGTTTGACCTTGGCGGGCAGATCAAGTCGGATGAATGCGATGTCTTCGGGCCGCACGCGCGCTTCGACTTCGAGATTGTCATCGGCGGGCACAATGCGTGCGACCTCTTCACCCGGTGCGATAACGGACCCCAGCGTATTGACGTTCAGGACCGACACGATGCCCTCGACCGGCGCGCGCAGGCTGGTGCGGTTCAGGATATCAGAAGCGCGTTTCAGGGTTTCGTCCAGCACGCTGAGTTCATTCAACGTATCTGAGCGCTCGGTGTTAATCTCTGCGCGCCGGTTCAGGTTCAATTCCTTGACGCGTGCTTCAGCTTCGCCCAGTGCAGTGACGGCCTGACGGCTGCGGCTGAGGACGGAGTCGCGTTCCTGCCGTTTTCTGGTGCGCTCACGCTCAATCGGGATGATCTGGGCGCGCGGCACGACGCCGGAGGCTGTGCGCAACGCGATTTCCTCGTCGAGCAATTCGAGGCTTTCGTCGATGCGGGCCAATGCACTTCCAAGCTCTTCGATCTCCTGAGAGCGTTGTTCCACCTGCGAGACAAGAACCGTGCGCTGGGACAGATCAGCCGCCTGACGGCTGTCGAAAAGCGCCATTTCGCGCAGGGCGAGCGGGTGGTCGTCCGCCAGCCCAAGGTTGGAAAAATCCGGGGCGTCCTCGCCCAGCAATTCCGCTTCGAGCCGCAGGGCCTTGGTCAGCATTGCATCGCGACGCGCGGTGATTTCGCCAAGGGTCGACGCGGCCCCGATATCATCAATGCGGATCAACACCTGACCTTGTGTTACGGCATCGCCTTCGGAAATCAGAATGTCGCGCACGATGCCGCCCTCAAGGCTTTCCACATTGCGGGCACGACCTGAGGGGACGACAACGCCCTGCGCGCGGGCCATCACCTCAATGCGCGCCCAAGACGCCCAGGACACGGCCCCCACCAGCAAGGCAACAAGGACCAACAGAAAAACCAGCGTCAAGATCCCGCGACCAGCCGACCGGGGGCGGCGCGACGCCTCAAAATCCCATTCTGTGCCGCTCATGACGGCGCGCCTTTGCCAGCTTCTTTCAACGACGATAACACCTCATCGCGGGGTCCATAACTGCGCAAGGTGCCGCTGGTCATGACGGCCACATGCGTGACAAGCCGCATCAGCGCCATGCGATGTGTCGAGACCACAAGGGTCATCGGTTTGCGTGCAAGTGCGCGTTCGACGCCGTCAATGAAAAGCATCTCCGATTGCATATCCATCGCGGAAGTCGGTTCGTCCAGTATCAGCACGCGCGGCTGCGGCAGCAATGCGCGGGCCAGCGCGATCATCTGGCGTTGCCCGCCCGACAGATTGCGCCCGCGTTCGGTGATCTGCATGCCAAACCCATCCGGGTGGCTGGCGGCGATCCGATCCACGCCCGCGTCACGCGCGGCACGCAGGATATCCTCGTCTCGTGCACCGGGAACACCAAAGGCGATGTTCTCGGCAAGGGTGCCGGTGAAAAGCACCGCTTCCTGCGGGACCAGTTGCACAAAGCGGCGGAGCGTCTCGGGGGCAATTTGCCGGGTATTCAACGCATCCAGCAGGATCAGCCCATCCGTGGGCGGCCACAGCCCGGCCATCACCCGCGTCAGCGATGTTTTGCCTGCCCCGATCGGCCCGATGATGCCAATGTGGTTGCCGGCGGGTACTTTGAGGGAGACGTTTTTCAACGCGGGAACCACCGCGCCCTGGTAGTTCAGCGAGACGTCTTTCAATTCAATCTCACCGGAACGATCGGTCGTGTTGATCGTGCGTCCCCGACCATCCGCATCAGAGCGTTGGTTCATGAGTTTGCCCAGAGACTGCAAGGTCGAGATCGCGAAGCTCCCCCGCACAAAAAGTCCCGTGACCGCCGCCGTGGGGGCCAGCGCGCGCCCTGACAAGATCATCGCGGCAATGACCGCACCCATGGTGATCTGCCCTTCCAGTGCGAGATAGACGCCGATCACTACAATCCCGATGGAGGAGGCCTGCGTGGCCAGCGCCGTCAATGTCGTGGCGAGTGTCGCGAGGCGGCGGCTTTTGGCTTGGGTCATCGCGGCGTCCGCACTTTGCCGTTCCCAGCGGGATTGCATGCGATTGTGCCCGGCCACGGCTTTGAGGGTTTCGAGTTCTGACACAGCCTCCGAGGCCACGAGGGTTTTCGCTCCGCCGGTTGCGCGGTTGTGCTCTGACGCGCCGCGCAGAGGGCGCAGGATGATCAGGCCCATCAGCATGACAAACCCGAGCGCGAGGGCAGGGGGATAGGCCAGCGGCCCACCAATGTAATAGATCAGCGCGATAAACAGCACCGCAAAGGCCAGATCAATAAGATGCGACAGCGTCTGGGATGAAAAGAAATCAGCAACCTGTTCGTAATCTTTGAGCGTGTTCATCAGGCTGCCGGATGGCGGCACATCTTCGTCCAGCCGCAGGTTTGAGACATGCCGGAACACGCTGGATGAAACCGAGGCATCGACCTTGCGCCCGATCCGGTCAATAATCCCGGAGCGCAGAAGCTTGAGCAGCGCATCAAAGCCAAGCGCCAATCCAACACCGGCAACAAGCGACCAAAGCGTGATGATGGCCGCATTGGGAAAGACGCGGTCATAGACATTCATGGTAAACAGTGGCACCGCGAGGGCTAGAAAATTGATCAGCACCGAGGCCAGCACGACCTGCATGTATTCCGGCCAAAACGGACGCAACGCCCCCCACAGCCAATGGCCAGAGGACGTGTGCAGCTTGGTATCCCCTAACGTTTCGGCCTGACGCTGCAGCAGGATCAAATGGCCGAGATAAACATCCAGCAGGGCCTTTTGTGTGATCTTCAACGTGTCTGACGCTTGTGAGGGGCGCAAAACCGAATAGGTTTCATCCTCGTTTCGGGCGGTTAAAACGCAAGCGTCACGTCCGCGTAACAGCAAGACAACGGGGTATTCTCCGGGATCAATATCACTCAACCGGCGCCGTTCAAGCCGCGCGCGCATGCCGTGCCGCTCAGCCGCGGATACGGCCAGTTCAGGTGACAGACGCCCATCGGCAGGCAGACCAAGGCCCCCGGTCAGGACTTCGACGGCGATGTCGGTTCCGCTGATGCGCATCGCTTCGACCACCGATGCCGCCAAGGGATCGACCGGACTTGCCTGCAGTGCCCAATCCAGATTGGATCGGGTGACTTTTGCAACTATTTCCTGTGCTTTTGCCTCTGCGCCGCTGCCTGTGGTGATACGCGCGACCCGCGATTTGGCTGGTTTATCAGGTGTGGAGATGTGAGCCCTCCGATCTGCGGTCACTCAGACTTTACGCTTTTGCGCCAATCGCTAAAGCCACGTGCGTCGTCCCGCAGTTTTACGGGTTCGGAGCTGACGCCGGGTGCCCCTTCGGCGCTGGCGGCATATGCATTGCTGTCTTCAGGCGGCTCAATTCCAAGCGATGGTAACAGGATCCCTGCAGCCGCCAGCAGACGGTATTTCAGGAATACTTCCAAAGCCCTAGCATTTCGTAAATTCACGTCTGCCTGAAAAAGCGCGTTTTGCGTGTTCAAAACGTCCAGCAACGAACGGTTGCCAACGTCAAATTCTTGCGTGTAGCTCTCCAACAACTCGCGCGACAGGGTGGCCTGACGCTCAAGGATATCGGCGCGGCGCAGGGCCGACTGCAGGTTCGCCCAGGATTGGCGCACTTCACGTTCAACCAGACGGGTCTGTGTCAAAAGCCGGGCGCGTTGCTCTCCCACACGGCGCACTTGTTCTTCGCGCTCTCCGCGCTTGCGGTTGCCTTGAAATTCATACCGTAGAACAAGGCCAACGGATGCATCGCGCACTTCTCCTTCGAACCCGCGCATGTCATCGCCGTAGCGCGTAACAGCTTCCAGATCGAGGGTGGGTGCCTTGTTGGCGTTTGCTGTGCGTGACAAGGCCTCAGCGGCCCCGACGTCGGATTGGAAAAACAGGATTGTCGGGTTGCGACGCCATGCCGTGGCTAACGTTTCTTCGACCGTTGCGGGCAGGCGCGCGGCAGGACTTGGCACCGCGTTCAATCCATCAGGTGTCACGCCAACGGTTTCCAGAAACAGGGCGCGCGTGTCCATTTCGTTCAGTTCGAATTGCAGCAGGGTGTCTTCGGCGAGAAACAGGCGTTCTTCGGCCTGTTGCAGATCACCAATGCCCAGAATACCGTTGTCAAACCCGCTGCGAATTTGTGCGAGGATGTCGCGGTGATAGGTCAGGTTTTCACGGGCCAGTTGTGTCACTCGTTGCGTGCGCAAAACGTCGCTGTAGACCCGAATGGCCTCAAGCGACAAAAACTCAGCGCGCTCAAGCACGCGATAGGCCGCCGCATCGATCCGGTAAGCTTGACGCTCAACCTCAGACCTTGTGGCTTTGCCATCGTAAAGCCGCTGGGTCACCCGGCCAGTGACTTCATAGCCGAAAATCGCATCATCAGAGGAGGTCAGATCATTTGTGCGCGTGCCATCGTTGATGCTGCCCTCGGCGCGGGATTCAAGTTCGACGCGCGGGGCAAAAAAGCTTCTCGCCTGATCAAGCTCGAATTCGATCGCCTGTTTGTTGGCTTCGGCGGCTTTGATCTCGGGGTTGGTCTCCAATACAAACAGGATCGCGTCTTCCAGCGTCAGCGACGATGCACTGTGGGACACGCACAGCCCCAATGCAAAAGCCAGAATGCTGGTTTTCGTTTTCTTGCGTGCCTGTTTCGACAAAATCATACTTTGCAACTCACACTGTTTTTCTTCTGCTCTTTTACCACGCATCAAATAGTTTCCACTGGGAATTGTACAGAAGATGCCTCATTTTTGTTCTCTTGTTGTACAGAGTGTGACAGTGCGGTATCACTTTCATCAACCTTAGATTAGCTGTTTGGATCCAACGTGTTGTTCAGAATGCTCTTGGCGATTTGCCTTTTTATGCCCGTTTCGCTCTCCGCACAGGATATCGGGACGATCAATTTCGCCTTCGATTCTGCCGAACTTGATGCGGAGGCTCAGGCCAAGATCGTTGAGATCGCCGAGCGTTTAAAAGAAAACCCATCGTATAAACCCACTGTGCTGATTGGCTTTACGGATGCTGTCGGTGGTTTGGGCTACAATGACCGACTGGGACTGCGCCGCGCGAATGCGGTTTCTGCCGCGTTGCTGGAACAGGGTGTGAGTGTTGACAGAATTGGCGGGGTCTCAAGCCGCGGCGAACGTGAGTTGCTTGTGAGTGTCGCCGGACCTGAACGGCAGAACCGGCGCGTAACCGTGACGCTGGGCGAGATGCTTGCGGCCTGTAGAACATATCGCGAAATTCCGCTCACCGTGTCGTCGGTCGGTGCAGAATTGCAGACCGACCTTGAGACGCGCCTCTCGGAAGCCGAGAGCTTTTTTGCGCAACTCGCTGCAGCGCGCCGCAGCGGTGCCGCCTTCCAGATGGCCGGTGCTGCGCGTGAAGACTGCAACATCGCCGTCGGATATGACGCGTCCGCCCTTCGCAAGGTTGAGTATTCCCAAAGGTGTTTTTGCAGTTCGGCACGGATGCGCGTCGCTCTGAACTGATCCACTCGCGGGATAGCTCGAAAGGGGAACCATGATCTGGTCAGTTGCATCAAAGCTCGTCACCAACCTTGCCGATAGCGCAAAGAAAAAAGGCGCGGATGGCGACAATATCCTGAAAAAGACATTCGGTCTTTCCAGTGAAGGTATCCCGATTGGCCGCGAAGATGAACCTGTCGGCTACGTGCGCTGGAAGGCGCAAAATAATGATGCGTCCTCGCAGGGGGTTCTGAAAGAGGGAACCGACGGCGAATTGCGCTGGCGTGAGTATCTGTGGACAGGGCCCGCAACGATAGACGAATGTGATTGGGGGGCTGTGCGCTGGCGCTTTTACAGCAACGGTCTTGTGTGTTTCGATGCGCGCATGTCCAACACGAGCGGCACGCTGGATTATGGCGATATCCAGGGTCACCGGATTGAATTGCGCGAAAAGAACGGCCTGCTGCTGGGTGTTTGGATTGCCGGTTTCTTTGTGCGCAGATCGCTCCCGCAGCGCGGGTTTGCCTCGTCATTTGTTGATGAGCATGAACCCTTGAAAATACACTTTTCGGATATTGACGACAGCCATCTTGGAGCGTGGGTCTGTCTGTGATCTGATCGGATTTCATTTTCAAATGAAACCGAAAGGTGTTGTTGCTTTATTCGGTCTGGTGAGAGAGTGAACCGTTGCCGATACTGCACCGGCTAACCCTCAAAGGAGTTGCTATGTCCGCGCAATATTTCGCCCCGAAAGGGGGGCATCCGGATCAGAATACCCTGCTGACGGACCGTGCCATTTTCACACCTGCCTACGCTGTGATCCCCAAGGGGACGATGCGGGACATTGTGACGAGCTTTCTGCCCTTTTGGACGGGCACCCGTCTGTGGGTTCTGGCGCGTCCGATGACCGGATTTGCGGAGACATTTTCCCATTACATCATGGAAGTATCGCCCGGTGGCGGGTCTGATCGCACTGAGACTGACCCGCAGGCGCAGGCGGTCCTTTTTGTGCTCGAAGGTCAGGCCACACTGACGGTTGATGGAAATACACATGTTCTGGAGCCGGGGGGCTATGCCTATCTGCCCCCATCAAGCGACTGGACGCTGCACAACAAGGGGTCGGACCCGGTTGTGTTCCACTGGTTCCGCAAGGCCTATGAGGCTGTGCCGGGTCTTGAGCAGCCTGACGTGATCGTCACAAACGAAAAAGACATCGCACCCACGGTCATGCCTGACACGGATGGTGCATGGGCCACGACGCGTTTCGTTGATCCGAGCGACATGCGCCACGACATGCATGTGACCGTTGTCAGCTTCAAGCCGGGCGGGGTGATCCCCTTCCTTGAAACCCATGTTATGGAGCATGGATTATATGTTCTGGAAGGCAAAGCCGTCTATCGGCTGAACAACGACTGGGTCGAGGTCGAAGCGGGCGATTACATGTGGCTGCGCGCCTTCTGCCCGCAAGCATGTTATGCAGGCGGCCCCGGTAACTTCCGGTATTTGCTGTATAAAGACGTGAACCGGCACATGGGGCTGCGGCCCCTTCACCGCGATGGCGTCGCTTAAGCCGCAGGCCCTGTAGTTCCATGTTCTGATGGCCGCTTCGGCGGCCATCTTTCGTGCAGGCTGTTCTGGGTTCACGCACGATGGACAGCGACAATAAGTCGAGGATAAGCAAAAGGCCCGATCATCCGACCGGGCCTTTTGCGTTTTATCCGGCGCACTCCTATCGCACGGCACATTCGATCGACGGGAAAGGCAGCGCTGTGCGTTTCAAATCAAACGCAACGTGCTTCAGTCGCTTTTTGGCAGGGACCCTGATCCGTGACCGGCCATGCCACCGGAGACTTCTTCTGTTGCTTCGCCCGTCAGTTCTTCGGGCAGTACCAGATTGAGTACGATTGCAATCAACGCGGCAGGCAATATGCCTGAGGTTGCCAAAACACGCATCGTATCGGGCAAATGCTGCAAGGCACCGGGTTCAAGCTGCAGGCCAAGCCCAAGGCTGAGCGCGATTGCAAAGATCACCATGTTGCGGCGGTTCCAGTTTACGTCAGACAGCATGGAAATCCCTGCAGCCACAACCATGCCGAACATCACGATCACACCACCGCCGAGGACTTCAATCGGGATGGACGAGATCACGGCACCGATTTTCGGGATCAGCCCACATAGGATCAAAAACAGTGCGCCGATTGTCACAACACCCCGGCTCATCACACCGGTCATCGCGATCAATCCCACATTCTGGCTGAAAGAGGTATTCGGCAAGGCGCCGAAAAAGCCTGAGATGGCTGTGCCCACACCGTCCGCATAGGTCGCGCCCTCGATCTCGCGGTCTGTTGCTTCGCGCCCGGCGCCGCCTTTGGTAATACCGGAGACGTCGCCCACGGTCTCAACCGCTGAAACAAAGGACATCAAGCAAAAGCCGATCACGGCGGCAACCGTGAATTCCATCCCGAAATGCAGCGGATTGGGCAGGGCAAAGGAGGCCGCCCGTCCGACGTTGCTGAGGGACACTTCACCAAGCAGAAAGGCAAAGGCGTAGCCTGCCAGCAATCCGATCAGCACAGCCGATACTGACAGCATGCCGCGTGCAAAGAACTTCAGCCCGAGTGTGACGAAAATCACCAGAAGCGCCATGCTCCAGTTGATCAGCGATCCGTATTCGGGTGTCCCGATCGCCGGAACACCGCCCGCCGCGTATTGGACACCGACCTTGACCAGCGCCAGACCGATCATCGTCACAACCAAGCCGGTCACAAGTGGCGGCAGCGCAAAACGCAGCCTGCCGATGAACAGGCCGAGAAACGCGTGGAACAAACCGCCAGCCACAATACCACCCATCAGTACGGCAATGGCATCCACGCCTTTGCCAGCAACAAGCGGGATCATGATCGGAATGAACGCAAAGGACGTGCCCTGTACGATGGGCAGGCGCGCGCCGATGGGACCCAGACCGATGGTCTGAAACAGCGTCGCGATGCCCGCAAAGAACATTGACATCTGGATCATATAGATCATCTGCGGAAAATCCGGGCTGTTGGAGCCAAAGCCAAACCCCGCCGCCCCGCAAACGATAATCGCGGGTGTAACGTTTGAGACGAACATGGCCAGCACATGCTGAATGCCCAAGGGGACGGCTTTTACAAGCGGTGGCGTGTAATTGGGATCGCGCAGCTGTTCTGCCGTACCGATAGCTGTATCTGACATCAGTTAAGTATCCTCTGTTGGATGTTCCGGCCTGCTGGCCAGTTTTTATTTTGGTTTGTCGATCGTTAACGGGTGGTCGAACCGGTATTCTTCAAGGTTTGATCCCGGCCCGATGCGATCCACGACCGCAAAAAGACCGGGCGCATGCAGCGGCGTCAGCACGCCATGCCAGGTGCCTTTATGGTAATTCACGCCCTGACCCGGCGCGGTTAGGAAAGCACGTATGTTCTTTGGGTGTCCCGCGATGTCTTGCGCGACGACGACAACGAACGGGTTAAGCGCCATGGGGATGAACGCCTGACTCCCCTCCGGGTGTCGTTCCACCATCTCAAGCTTCAGCGGCAACTGGCGCGGCTCGGCCGAAAACAGGCTGATGCCAGCGCGACCTTGCGTGAAATCCATCAGGGCAAGATCATGAAAGCGGCCACAAAGCCCTTGGTTGATCATCTTGTCGGGTGTGCCTGTGGCCTCCAACACATCGCCAAAGGGCTCAAAATCCAGCGCGGTCAGCGGTTCGAGATGCACGGTATCGCTCATGCGCCGAACTTCTCAAACAGGCGCAGCGCGGCGATGCGTTCGACCTGCGTGCAGGCTGCGTCAAGCTCCGTCGCGGGGTTGTTGTCCAGCCGTTTGTGAAATGCACTCAGGATGCTGGCTTTGGTGTTGTCCCGCACTGCGATGATGAACGGAAAGCCGAATTTCGCAGTATAGGCGTCGTTCAGCTTCGTGAATTCGGCGCGCTCGGCGTCCGTCAACTGGTCCAGACCGACGGAGGCTTGCTCGGCGGTGGATTCCGTTGTCAGACGTTTAGCGGCGGCAAGCTTGCCTGCCAGATCGGGGTGCGCGTTTAGAACGGCCAGCTTTTGGTCTGTGCTGGCGGCGCGAAAGACACGGGCCAGCGCCTGATGTATCCCATGGGCCGTGTCATGCGTAGGCCCCAGTTCAAGCGCATGTGCGGCTTCGGCGATCCATGGGCTATGTTCGAAAACCCCGCCAAATTCAGCCACAAAAGTCTCCTTGTCCATGTCAGACGGGGCGGCCGTGTCGACTGGCGGATGTGTCTTGGCCCAATGCTCGGCAATCTCAAGCCTTGTGGCAAACCACACACCGTCGTGGGATTTGAAGTGCTCAATCGCGCGTTTCAGCGCGGCGGCGCGACCGGGGCGCCCGATCAGGCGGCAATGCAACCCGATGGACAGCATCTTGGGCTGACCGGCCATACCTTCTTCGTAGAGTACATCAAAACTGTCCTTGAGGTAGCTTTCAAACTGATCGCCAGTGCTGAAACCGGCCTGAATGGCAAAGCGCATGTCGTTGCAGTCCAGCGTATAGGGCACGATCAGCTGGTCGCGCGCGCCCTCCCTGATCCAATAGGGCAGATCATCGGCATAGCTGTCCGCTACATAGTCAAACTGACCGGTCTGGGCGACCAGACGCACGGTGTTGTTTGAGCAGCGCCCGGTGTACCAGCCGCGCGGCGGTGTGCCGATAACTTCATGGTGCAGCTTGATGGCCGCCTCAATCTGCGCGCGCTCTTCTTCTTGGGGCATGTCTTTGTGCTCGACCCACTTGAGCCCATGGCTTGCAATCTCCCAGTCTGCGGCTTTCATCGCTGCGACCTGTTCGGGGGCCCGCGCAAGGGCTGTTGCCACACCGTAAACGGTCAGCGGCACGTCTTTCAGCAGGCGGTGCACCCGCCAGAAACCTGCACGCGCGCCGTATTCATAGATCGATTCCATGTTCCAGTGCCGCTGACCGGGCCAAGGCTGCGCGCCGGTTATCTCTGACAGGAACGCCTCCGAGGCGGCATCGCCATGCAGGACGTTGTTCTCTCCACCTTCTTCGTAGTTCAGAACGATCTGCACGGCGATCTTTGCGCCGTTTGGCCATTTTGCATTCGGAGGGGTCTCGCCGTATCCGGACATATTTCGGGGATAACGCTTCACAGTCATATCCTTTTTGTGTGATCAACGTATAAATCAAAACAATCCAATCCTTTTTCAAAAAAAATGCGAAGCAGCCTCTTGTGAAGGTTTCTTTGCTGATTGGAGTGAACTCTGCATATAAATCAGTCAAAGCAATGCGAGGAAAGTATGACCGGTTATTTGACGACACATGTGCTCGATACAGCACGCGGCTGCCCTGCCAAGGGCATCAGGATCGAACTGTTCCGGTTGCAGGGGGATTCGCGACAGCATCTTGTCTCGCTGGTTACGAATGATGACGGGCGGACAGATCAGCAGATTTTGCCAGAGGATGCGTTTGAACCCGGCACCTATGAACTCGTTTTTCATGCGGGTGAGTATCTCGATGCAATCGGTGTCGCGCCCGAGACACCCCGTTTTCTGGATGTCATTCCGATCCGTTTCGGGATGTCAGAGGCCACGCATTACCATGTGCCGCTGTTGCTGTCGCCTTTCGGGTATTCCACCTATCGCGGCAGCTGAAACGTCATGCGAAAGACCTGAAGAATCCGCCGCTGTCTGAAATCAGATATTTCGTCAGACGCTATAGGTCGGATCAGAGCCGTCGCGCACGAATGCGGCGATGCGTTCAATAACGAAATCCATGAACAGACGTGTTTTTGGGTCCTGCCCCTTTCTGTGTGTGAAAAGGCAGGCCATCTGGCTGGGTTCGGGCGGGGTTTTCGCCGCCACTGGCACCAGCCGCCCGGCCTTGAGGTGGTCACTGATTTCAAACACAGGCTTGAGCGTAATGCCGTGCCCGGCCAGCGCCCAGTCTGTCAGAACATCCCCGTCATCAGATTCGTACCGCCCCGTGACACGGTATTTTTTCAAACCCTCCGCCGTCCTGAGCCGCCACTGAAACTCTGTCGCGCCGGGAAACCGCAAGTTGAGGCATTCGTGCCGGTCCGCAACCAGTTCATCGCCAGACGTTGGGTTGCCGCGCGCCGCGATATAACTGGGGGCCGCACAAAGAATGCGCGGCACATCCGCGATTTTTCGGATGCGCAGGGTGCTGTCCGCAGGCTGGCCGAGGAAAAACGCCAGATCCAGCCCTTCGGTGGTCAGATCAACCTTGCGGTCGGTCAGGCGCAAACGGATGCTGACCTCCGGGTAGGCCGCCAGAAACGCAGGCACCTGCGGCGCGATCAGGCGTCGCCCCAAACCAAGCGGTGCCGCAACATAAAGCGCGCCCTTAGGGTTTTCGGTGATATCAACGACTTGTGCTTCGGCATTTTCGACCGAGCTGAGAATTTCGCAGGCCCCGCCATAAAACGCCTTGCCCTGTTCGGTCGGGGTCAGGCTGCGTGTGGTGCGCTGAAACAAACGCACGCTGAGGTGGTCCTCAAGTTGCGAGATGCGCGATGACGTCACTGCGGGCGAAATACGCAGATCGCGCCCGGCGGCGGACATACTGCCTAATTCGTAGACACGGACAAAGGTGCGAATGTTATCCAGATACGACATTGTTTTGTTTTTTTTGATGCTCTTTGGTCTTTTGTGTCAATAGCAGAATAATCGAGCACCGCATAGACTGGGTGCATCTCGTCAACACAGGAGAGAAACCATGTACGATCTGGCAATCATTTGGGACTGGATCGCCTTTTCGGTCCGGTGGCTGCATGTCATCACCGCGATGGCGTGGATCGGTGCATCGTTTTACTTCATCGCGCTTGATCTGGGGTTGCGCAAGGCGGCGCAGATGCCTGCCGGATGCCACGGTGAGGAATGGCAGGTGCATGGTGGCGGGTTTTACCACATTCAAAAGTACCTCGTCGCGCCTGAAAACATGCCGGAACACCTGATCTGGCATAAATGGCAGAGTTACTTCACCTGGATTTCCGGTGCCGCCCTCCTGATGATCGTCTATTGGGTCGGGGGGGCGCTTTACCTGCTGGACCCCACCAAGGCTGCGCTGTCCTTGTGGCAGGGTATCGCGATTTCCGGCGGCTCACTGGCGATTGGCTGGCTGTGTTATGACTTCTTGTGTCGCTCCAAGCTGGGCGAGAGGCCAACCGTGTTGATGCTGCTGTTGTTTGTCATCCTTGTGGTGATGTCATGGGGCTACAATCAGATATTCACCGGGCGTGCCGCGCTTTTGCATCTGGGGGCTTTCACCGCAACGATCATGACCGCGAATGTGTTTTTCATCATCATGCCCAACCAGCGGATCGTGGTCAAAGACCTCAAGGAGGGGCGCATACCGGATGCGAAATACGGAAAGATTGCCAAATTGCGCTCCACACATAACAACTACCTGACGCTGCCTGTGATCTTTTTGATGCTCAGCAACCACTATCCGCTGTCCTTTGGCACGCAATATGCGTGGATCATCGCCAGTCTGATCTTTTTGACCGGGGTTACGATCCGGCATTATTTCAACACGATGCACGCCACCGGCAAGGGGCCGCATTGGACATGGGCCGTCACCGTCCTGTTGATGTTGGTCATCGCCTGGCTCTCTACAGTGCCCGGTCACGAAACATGGGAAGAAGCAGAGGCGCGTCCGCTGACTGCCTATGAGCAGCGGTTTGCCTCGGCTGAAGGTTTTGAGGCGGCTTATGACACAGTCGTTGGCAATTGTTCCATGTGCCACGCGCGCGAACCCGTTTGGGGGCGCATGCAATGGGCGCCCAAAGGCGTTTATCTGGAAACCGAAGCGGATGTGGCACGCCATGCCGGTCAGATTTACCTGCAGGCCGGGATCAGTCACGCGATGCCGCCACCGAATGCCTTGCAGATGGACGCCGAAGCGCGCGAAACGCTTGTGGCTTGGGTGCGCGCGGCGCGCAGCCAGTAGTCGTTTTCCCAGATGTGCGCTCGTGCAAAAGGCTGACCTTTCTGCGGTCTGGGACCCTAAGAGCGGGTGAGACGACACACTTTTCCCTTGTAAACCTGACGAAACGCCATCCAAAGTAACCGACCTTTGCCGTCGCAGATGTGTACTGCCGTGCAGGTTGTATTTTGATTTTTCACCATTTCGGCTTAAGGTTGAGCATCTTTTAGATATTTTTATTCATATTTTCAGAGGTGCATTATGCTTTCTATTTCCGATGATTTTGCCGATGGCGCGAAGAGAATTACGAGTTTGGGGGCCGGTAACCCGATGACGCCAACGCGCATCGTTCTGCATTACACCGCCGGTTCCAGCCTGTCAGGGGCCGTTAACGCGCTCAAATCCCGCGGTCTTTCCTATAATGTGCTGGTCGATCTGGATGGCAGCTTGCATCAGGCGCGTGCGTTCAACCGGCGTGCAGGTCACGCGGGGCGCAGTAATTTCAAAGCGACATCCGGGCTAAAGAACCAATCGTCCCTGAATGGGTCAACCATTGCGATCAGTCTCGTCAATCTGGGCTTTCATGAACATTTTTCCGGGGGGCACTGGTGGTATGCCAGATCCAGCGGCAAGCTGCGCGGGCCAAAAGTGGTGGATGTCGAGGCCAACAAGATGTCGTCGATCTATAATCCGGGGCTGGTGATGCATTGGGTGCCTTACACGGACGCGCAGGTGGCGTCTTGTGAGGCGCTGATCGAGGCGCTGGTGGCCAAATACCCGAGCATCACCGAAATCGTCGGCCATGATGATGTGTCGATCAACGCCAAACTTGATCCCGGCCCCGCCTTGCCGACCCAAGCGTGGCGCGAAAAGTTCAACATGCAGGGCGACCTCGGGCTTGAGGCGGCGGTGAATTCTCCCGATGGGACGCTGAATATGCGCGATCGGCCCGCGTACCTTGGCGGGCGCGTGGTCAAGGTGCTGTCGCAGGGGGACAAGGTTCATATCCGCTCTGTTGCATATTCGAGCGGGCGCAGCAGTGCGGCGCTGATCAATTCATCCGGGCGGGCACTGACCGGTTGGGCGTCCATTGATGTGGAGGGCGACAATAAACACCATGGGTTCGTGTACATGGGCTATCTGACGAAAACGCCGTTGCACGCTGACTATGCGCGCAAGCTTCTGGAAGGCGCAGCTGTTTTCTAAAGACGCCCTTCAAAAGAGGTAGGATGGTGTACTGCTGAACAGCACATGTTGCGTATGGGAGGAATGCCTCAAAGCGCGCGGCTTTTCAGCAGGTCGCTCAAAATCGGATTGGGAAAGCGGCGCGTGATCGTGACCGCGTAAAAGGTCTCACCAATATCGGGCAGCTGGCCCACTTCGATCAGCCGACCGCTGTTCAGCTCATCCTGCACGACAATCGGCGGCAGAACTGCGAGGCCAACGCTCTCGCGCGCGAGCAGTCGCATCATGGCCATATCGTCGACCTCTGCGGCGATTTGGGGCCGGACGCCCAAACGTTCCGTCCACGCATCGAACCCGATCCGAATACCGGTGTCTGCAATGGGCAGAATGACCGGCTCCGTGCTCAGCAGTTCGGGCAGGCTGCGGTTCCCGGTCAGCCGCGCGGGCGTGCCCACAAGGCTGACGGGCTGTTCGGACAAGCGGTGCGATACGAATGGGGTCACCGCATCGCGCGCCGGGGGCTGGTTGATCAGCACGATATCTAGGTTCAACGCCTCAAGCGCGCGCAACAGATCGGCGCTGGTGCCAGAGCGCAGGATGATATCCACATCCGACCGGTCCAGAATCGGGCGCAGAAACTCCATCTGAAAATTGCGCGACAGGGTTGCGAGGGACCCGATGCGGATCGCCTGCCGCTCGCGTCCTTGTTCCTCCAGCGTGCCCACCAATTCGCGTCCGGCCGAAAAAATCGCATCCGCATGATCCAGCGCGATCCGGCCCGCTTCGGTCAGGATCAACTGGCGCCCCCGCCGTTCAAACAGCGCATGGCCAAGCTGCGCCTCAAGTTGCTTGATCTGGATGGAAACGGCGGATTGCGACAGGTTGAGCCGTTCTGCCGTGCGGGTCAGATTGCCGTCATGGGCCACCGCCCAGAAATATCGCAAGTGGTGATAATTGAATTCTGACATACACATTTATAAAACAGAACGAAATAGAATAAACAATGAATTTTATTTATATCAGTCAGCAGACTACCTCTTGGCCTGAGCATCCGCCCGCGAGAAGGAGTCTTCGCTTTGTTACACGCTGTCCTGCCGTTTCTGGCACCCCTTGCCCTGATCTTTGCCGCCGTCCTCGCCTTTCGTGGACAGCAGTTACGACCTGTTCAGACGTTGCGCGGTGTTGAGGCTGCGTCGCTCGCCGCTTTGGCCGTTGCGGTTGTTTCCGGTGTGTTACTTATCCTGAATGGTCCGATAAGCAGCGGGCTTATTGGTCTTTCGGGTCTGGGCTTTTCCATCCGGCTTGATGCGGTGAGCGCGGTCATGCTGCTGCTTGTCACCTTTGTGGGGTGGGTCGTGGTGCGTTTTGCCGCGACCTACATGGATGGCGAGCCGCTGCAGGGGCCATTTACCGGCTGGCTCTGTGCCACCTTGGGGGCTGTGATGCTCCTGGTGATTGCGGGCAATATCGTGCAGCTGACGCTCGCGTGGGTTGCAACGAGCATCTTCCTGCACAAGCTGCTACTGCATTATCCCGACCGGGTTGCTGCACAGCGGGCCGCACGCAAGAAATGGGTCACTGCGCGGGCCGGGGATGTGGCACTGCTGGTCGCGGCTGTTCTGCTCTATCGTCAGTATGGCACCGGTGACATCGCGGATATCCTCGCAGCCGCCAGAGCGGGCGAGGGGCTGGACACCGCCGTCTACATCGCAGGTGCGCTGATGCTGGCGGC
The DNA here is from genome assembly GCF_019654895.1 of Roseobacter sp. OBYS 0001. NCBI lineage: Bacteria > Pseudomonadati > Pseudomonadota > Alphaproteobacteria > Rhodobacterales > Roseobacteraceae > Roseobacter > Roseobacter sp. OBYS 0001. The sequence continues at coordinate 108,670 of NZ_BPES01000011.1, read as the reverse complement.
CATCCTCAAATCGGCACAGTTTCCCATGCATGGCTGGCTGACCGAAGTCATGGAAACCCCAACCCCGGTGTCGGCGCTGCTGCATGCAGGTGTGATCAATGCAGGGGGATTTTTGCTGATCCGGTTTGCGGATGTGATGATCCTGTCGCCAGCTGTGCTGGCGGTCCTGATCATCATCGGTGGCTTCACCGCGCTGTTCGGCGGTCTTGTGATGCTGACGCAGTCGGCGGTCAAGACGTCACTGGCGTGGTCCACCGTGGCGCAGATGGGGTTCATGATGCTGCAATGCGGGCTGGCCTTGTTCCCGCTTGCGCTGCTGCATATCGTGGCCCACTCACTTTATAAGGCGCATGCCTTTCTGGCCTCTGGCATGGCGGTGGATGGGGTTGCCTCCATTCGTCGTCCCGGGCCTGTCGCCATCCCGAATGGCAAGGCGGTCGGGCGTGCCTTTGTGATTGCGCTGGCAATCTATGCGGTCGTCGGGTTCATCTTTGGTGTCGCCGGAAAGTCGCCGCAGGCCATCGTGCTGGGGGCCATCCTGATTTTCGGCGTGGCTTACCTGCTGGCGCAGGGGCTGGCGGATGCCGCGCCAAGGGTTCTGACACAGCGCACCGCCGCCTATTCGGTCGCCGCCGCATTCGGGTATTTCGCGCTGCAAACCGCGGCGGAGTGGCTGATGTTTGGCACATTGCCCGCCACACCGGCACCGGGCCCGCTGGAATGGGCGCTGATCGTTCTGGCCCTGCTCAGCTTTGGCATCGTTGCGATTGCGCAGGCGATGTTCCCGCTCTGGGCCTATCACCCTGCCGCCGCCGGATTACGGGTGCATCTGTCCAACGGGCTTTATGCCAATGCCGTCTTCGACAAGCTGCTGCGCAGCTGGTCAACCAAACGTGCTTCCTGAACGCAGCAAAGGATCAAGATCATGAATACCAATTCCGAACTTTCGCTTGAAAACCTCAATGCTGCCGGTGATGCCGCCGCGCGTGCGATCCCGCCGCTCTGGCCACTCGCGTCCTCTGTCGCGGTCAACCCCTACCTCGGTCAGACCGCTGAAACGCTGGCGCAGGCAGGGGCGCGGCTGGGCCGTGCCGGGGGCGTGTCGGTCACGATGCCGCGCGCGTGGTATGCCGCGCGGATCGCGGATGGCACGATTACAGATGCGGACCTGTCGGCGGCTCTGGCCGTGAACCCGACAGCGGCGGCTGATCTGAAAGCCCTGAAAGCACGTGCCGAACAGCCTGAGAGCGCGCAGAAACCCTTGCCAACGCTGGCTGACCTTGCCGCCGGAGCATCCGGCATCGACTGGCCCGGCATCCTTGCGGATCGCATTGGTCTCTGGGCAGCGGGGTATTTTGATCAGGGTCAGGCGCTTTGGGCTGCGCCGCACAGGCGCGGCGCCTATGATGCATGGCGCCAATACGCGACCCATGACCTGACGCCCGAAATCGCCGGGCTGAGCGGTTTTGCGCAATTTGTCAGCGAAACGCCCGATACGGCGGATCAGGCAAGCACGCGGGCGGCAAACCGTTTGGGTCTGAGCGATGCCGCGCTTGAGACCTACCTGCATCAGCTGTTGTTCACGCTGGGCGGTTGGGGGCAAGTAGCGCGCTACCGGCTGTGGCAGGCAGAGCTTGCCGGCAAGAGCGATGCGACAATCACGGATATGCTGACGATCCGGCTGCTGTGGGAAGAAGCGCTTTTCACCCAATACGAAGATGAGATCGGTGCCGAGTGGCAAAAGATTGTCGCTGCACATGCCGCTCCCGTCGTGTCGGATGCGGATTTGCAGGTGAACGCGGTGCTGCAAGAGGCGTGGGAGCGGGCAGGTCAAAGAGATCTGGCCGAGACGTTTTCCATCCCCGCGCCCAAGGCTGACGACACGCGCCCTGCGCTGCAGGCAGCCTTTTGCATCGACGTGCGTTCAGAGGTCTTCAGGCGCGCGCTCGAAAGCCTGACGCCCGAAATCAAAACGCTCGGCTTTGCGGGTTTCTTTGGTTTGACGCCCGCGCATAAGGGTTTTGCCTCGGATGTGGATGAGTTGCGCCTGCCGGTTCTGCTCAACCCCGGTCTGACGTCCACGTCGCAGGGCGATGATGCAGAGGCGGATCAGACGGCCCGTTTCAAGGCCCGCGCCAGCCGGGCATGGGGCCGGTTCAAACTGGCGGCGGTTTCCTCTTTCGCCTTTGTGGAGGCGACGGGACCAATCTATGCGGGCAAACTGGTGCGCGATGCGCTCAACATGGCCCCGAATGACGTGCCGGGCGGGCCGATGCCCCGGCTGGACCCGTCGGTTGATCTGGCCGCGCAAACGGATGCGGCGGAAACCATTCTGCGGGCCATGTCGTTTACCGACAACTTTGCGCGTCTCGTCGTTCTGGCGGGACATGGGGCCAATGTGGTCAATAACCCTTTTGCAAGCGGGCTGCATTGCGGGGCCTGTGGCGGGTATTCGGGTGAGGTGAACGCGCGTCTGCTGGCCGGTTTGCTGAACAATGTGGACGTGCGCAGCGGGTTGGTTGAACGTGGGATTACGATCCCCGAAGATACGATCTTTGTCGGCGCGTTGCATGACACGACCACCGATGCGGTCACGCTTTATGAGGCGGATCATCCGTCAAAGGCGCATGCCGCTGACCTCAAACAGGCCAAGGCGTGGTTCCTGTCCGCAGGGTTCGTCACCCGCGCGGAACGTGCGCTGCGCCTGCCGCGGGCGGATGGGACTGACGACATCGCCCTGCGCTCCAGAGACTGGGCGGAAACCCGGCCGGAATGGGCCTTGGCCGGATGCAAGGCCTTTGTTGCGGCCCCGCGCCAGCGGACAGCGGGCAGGAGCCTTGAGGGGCGGGCGTTTCTGCATGACTACGATTGGCAGCAGGACAAGGGGTTCGGCGTGCTGGAATTGATCATGACCGCACCCGTCGTCGTCGCCAGCTGGATCAGCCTGCAATATTATGGCTCGACCGTGTCGCCCGATGTGTTCGGCTCCGGCAACAAGCTTTTGCACAATGTCACCGGCGGCATCGGCGTCGTTGAGGGCAACGGCGGGACGCTGCGCACGGGCCTGCCATGGCAATCCGTGCATGAAGGCGAAGATTTCGCCCACGAGCCTTTGCGCCTGTCGGTTTGCATCGAAGCGCCGCGCGAAGCGATGAGCGATATTCTCAAGCGTCATGACGGGGTGCGGGCCTTGTTTGACAACCGCTGGCTGCATTTGTTCGCGCTGGATGAAAATGGCCAGATGGCGTGGCGCTATGAGGGCGACCTTGAATGGTCGCAGATGCCAGTCGCTTCTGAGGCCATGCCCGAAACCGAGGTGGCTGCGTAAAGCCACTGACTTTGCCGCGCGGTCCGTATCGGGCTGCGTGGCCAAAGGATGCAACTGCGCGGCTGCCCTAGCCGGTCAGATCCTGCAGTACACGCGTCATCATTGCATCGCATTGATCAAGTTGCGCAAGGTCGAGACCCTCATCCGCTTTATGCCCGTCGCGCGCCATATCGCCCGGCCCGATCACCAGCGTGTTCAATCCAAGTTCGGCGAAAAAACCGGCCTCGGTGCCAAAGGCAACCTTGGTCGTCTCACCGCCTTGGGTGATCTTGCGTGCCCAATCAATCGTCGGGGCATCCGGTGCAACGCACAATCCCGGATAGCTGGTGCGCTGCTTTATCGTCACCGCGCCGTCCGGGGCGAAGGCTTGTTTGCTGCGCGTGGCGGCGGCGTTGATCTCGGCCAGAATGTCGCCGGGTGATGCATCGGCAAGATGCCGGAACTCCATGGTCAGCGTCACAAGGTCTGGCACGATGTTCAGCGCCTGACCGCCGGAAATCTGCCCGACATGGATCGTGGAATAGGGGATGTCATAGGCATCGTCTTTGACTCCCTCGGCCAGTCTGGCCTGAAGTGCTTGCAATTCGGTTACGAAATGGGACGCCACATGGATCGCATTGACGAATTGCGGGGCCAGCGCGCTGTGACCTGCCTGCCCGTGGCATGTGATGTCCAACGCTGATTTGCCCTTGTGCCCGATGGCGATCTGCATGGCGGTCGGCTCGCCGACGATTACGACATCGGGTCTCGCGATAAGGGGCTTCAGCTCTGGCAGCATCTCGCGCAGCCCGACGCAGCCGATCTCTTCATCGTAGGACAAAACGAGGCTGAGCGGGGCTTTCAGGCATCTCGACTGTGCTTGTTCCGCCATGGCGAGGGCAGAGGCCAGAAACCCCTTCATATCTGTCGCCCCACGCCCAAAAACGCGCCCCCCCTCTTGCGTGAGCTTGAAGGCAGGGCGGGTCCAGTTTTGCCCCTCGACAGGCACAACATCGGTATGACCTGACAGGCAGATGCCCCCGTCGATCCGGGGTCCGATCCGGGCAAAAAGCCCTGCCTTGTCGCACGCCGGTGACCAGATCCGCGTCACCTCAAAGCCGCACCCGCTCAGCAGCGCCTCGGCCCAGTCGATCAGATCGAGGTTGCTGTCACGGCTGACCGTCGGAAAGGCCACCAATCTGTCGAGCAACGCCAGAGTGCGGGTGGGGTGCGGCATGAAGGCTCCGGTTTAATCTCGTGCAAGCTCGGTTATTTCACGGCGAAAGGGAAGGGCATCCCCGATGTCGTCCCCGTCGAGTTCGCGCGCATATCTGTGACCTGCGTAAGTGGCCCACGCGATAGGGCCGGGCGCGTTGGCATCGCCGATCAGCTTGACCGCCTTTATGCCCGCATCCGCCCACTCATCCTCGCGGGACTTGAGGTCCAGATAAACGCCGTTGTTCTCGTGTTTTGAGGCGACCATCACGACGGCTTCGCAGGCGTAATTGCGGATCGTATCCGTGTAAACGCAGTTGGCTTTGACATGATCCTGCGCGATTTCAGCAACGCCATGGTTGAGGATGATTTCCACGCCCAGACCTGCCAGTTTTTTGTGGATCGCATGTTGTTCAAGCGTATTCACCGTCCAGTCCGACAGATAGGCAGAGGGCGTGACGATCGTGACATCGCAGCCCTCCTGAACCAATAGTTCAGCCAGAACGCCGCCCATGTAATAGTGATCATCATCATAGATCACGACCTTGCCGGCGGGTTTTGTGCCCCCCATGATGTCGTCGGGTGTATAGAGCGGCATCTTGGCATCCAGCGGCATCGGGACCACGTGCTGTCGGCTCACCCCATCGCGACGCCACTGCGCCCCCGTTGCGATACAGACGTTTTCAAACCCGAATTCGAGGATGCTGCCCGCGTCCAGTTCGCTGTCAAAATAGGTTTCGACGTTGGGTTTCTGGCTGATCTGGTATTCGCGATAATCCACGACGCGGCCCCATGCGCTCAGCCCCGGCAATTGCCGCTCGCGGGTGACGCGGCCGCCTAAAACGGTGCCCGCTTCGGCAAGGGCCACGTCATATCCGCGTTCAGACAGGGCGCGTGCCGCCTCCAGACCCGCCGGGCCAGACCCCACGACCAGTACGTTCTCGCTGGCGCCTTTGGCGTTCATCTGTTCAGGGTGCCAGCCTTTGCGCCATTCTTCCATGAAGGTAGGATTCTGCGTGCAGCGGCTGATCGACATGGTCATATCCCCCGTGATGCAGATGTTGCAGCCAATGCACTCGCGGATATCTTCGATCCGCCCTTCTTCAATCTTTTTGGGCAGGAAGGGGTCGGCGATGGATGGGCGTGCGCAGCCGATGAAGTCAAGCGTGCCCGAGCGGATCATCTTGGCCATTACGTCGGGCGAGGTAAACCGCCCCACGCCTACAATCGGCTTGTCCGTCAACTCGTGAATGCCGCGCACCAGTTGCTCTTGTGCGGCTTCTTCTTTGAACCGTGAGGGGCCGGAGCAATCCTCCCACGTGCCCTGAGCCAGATCCCAAAGGTCCGGCAGATCGCGGTTTATCTCGATAAAGTCGCGCACCTCGGCGTTTGAAAACCCCAGATCACCGATTGTCTCATCCAGCGAGACACGCAGCGTGATGCCCATCGTGTCCCCGACGGCCTCCTTTATCTCGGTAATAACCTCATTGACGAACCTTGCGCGGTTCTCAAGACTGCCGCCATATTCGTCGCTGCGCTGATTGGTGGCGCGGCTCAGAAAGTGCTGGAAAATGCCAAAGCCATGCGCGCCATAAAGGCAGATCAGATCAAACCCTGCCGCCTTGGATCGCTTGGCCGCGTTCACGAACCACCGCCGCAGATCGCGAATGTCGGATTTGTCCAGCGCACGCGCCTGAACCGGGTCATTGGTAAAGGTGCGGATCGGCATGGCAGACACGGCCAGCGGGACCTCTTTGGTATAAAGGTTCGGACCATTTATCCCTGAATAGGCAAGCTGGATACCTGCCAAGGCACCGTATTCCTTCATCTTTTCCGACATTTTGCGCAGCTGCGGGATGTCTTGATCTTCCCAGAGGCGCAATTCGATGAACGGCGTGATTTCGGAGGTGTGGTGCATTTCGCATTGCTCGGTAAACACAACGCCCCATCCACCCTGCGATTTGATGCCCCGCATGGCGGCGGCAGCTGACGGGTCACGATACCCCCCGCCATTGCAATGGGGCACCTGATAAAACCGGTTCTTCGCGGTGACGGGCCCGATCTGCATCGGCTCAAACAGAATATCGTAGCGTGGATCGCGCACTCTTATCTCCTACAGCTGCGTTTGCGGCAGTCTACCCGGCTCCCTGTGACCTCAACAGTCGGGCTTGCAAAAGCGTTGATTAGGGCGGCCCTAAGGCTTGGTGCTTCAAAGGTCCCGGATCAGGTTTAATCCGGGTACATGCCCGTCTTTATGCTCGTTCTTGCAGTGTTCGATAAAGGTGCGGATGACATTGACGCTTTCCGCCTCGGATGAGGTCAACAGTCCCAGCTTCATCGGGCGCATGTCGCCTTCCAGAGGGATGAAACGCAGCGGTTTACCGTCGGGGGACAGATCATTCAGAGGGCGCACATTCACGATCGAAAACCCGAAACCGTTTGCAACAAGACTGCGCATCACGGCCATATCGCGGGTCCTTTCAGCGATCTGCGGCTTCAGGCCGGTGGCACCAAAGAACGACAGAAAGTATTCAGAACTGAAGGGCAGGTCGAGCAGCACCATCGGGAAGCCCAGCAAATCGGTGACGCTGATGCTGGCTCGTCCTGCCAGAGGGTGATCTTCGCATAAAATCGCGTAAGGGGGCAGTGTCGCAATCGGTTGAAATTTCAGATCACTCGGCAAATCAAGATCATACGTCAGGGCAACGTCAATTTCACTGCGCCTGAGCATCGAGAAGATCTGCGCCTGATCCAGTTCATGCTGTGTTACGCGGACGTCTGGATAGAGCTTTTCGAAACTTGCCCTGAGGGCGGGGACCACCACCTGCGCAAACGTCAAGAGCCCGCCAATTGACAAAGGGCCCTGCACGTTGCCGGAAATATCTGCGGCCAGATCAACCAGACCTTCAGCGTTTTGCAACACCAGCTTGGCTTGTTTGAGCATCTCGCGGCCCGCGAGGGTCGGCGACAGCCCTTGCGCATGCTGACGCACGAACAGCGGCAGGCCGAATTCCTTTTCCAGCTGATTGATCGCCGCAGAAATTGACGGCGAGGACACGTTCACCTTTTCGGCCGCCAGTGCAATGCTGCCCATCTCGCCGACCGCGACGAAGTATTCCAACTGACGTAGGGTGAACCTTAGCATGTGTTTTGCCGTTCGATCTGGGTCACGCTTTGTTTTTATCCATCCGGGGAGTCATGCCGCGTTACATACCCTATGCATGCACCGAAAGATCAGGTTCAGGCCAGAGCGTTTCATCGCGCGGGCTGAAAAATGTGCCACTGGTAGGGTTGCAGGGTCAGTTCAAAGGCAAAACAGGCGCTGGGTCGTCTTTCGCCAAAGGCGTAACCGTCAGGCGTCGCCCGGAACGCCATATGAGGGCGCCTCGCGCGGATCGAGGGCGCGTTGGACGTAAGCCTCCAGTTGCGGTTTGTAGACGTCCCACGCGGTCGCGACGTTTTCAATCGGGCACTCGGTCGTCCAGTCGCAGCGCAAATCTGCAACGGGCCAGCTGACCTTGTCGACAATCATCATCCCCGCTGAATGGACCGGTCCGGCTTCTCCGCCCGCTGCAAGCGCTGCGCGCAGGGCTGAGATCAAACGATCACCGATATGACCGTCGCTGCGCAAAAAACCGTCCAGCATGGCTTGTGGGACACCATCATTGTCCAACAGGTTCCCGCCAGAGGCTGCGTTTTGCGCCGTTGCCTGTGTCCAGATGCCCAGTGAGTTCGGACCGGAATGAATTGCGGTTCGCCCTGTGGCGTCAACGGCCAGAACCTGACGATATTCAATGTGCTTGCCCCGTGCGCGCACCTGTTCGATTGCCTGCGCCGCGTCCAGACCCTGCGCCATCAGATCCAGCGCCAGCGGCCCCAGACTGGGGTCGGTGATGTTTTGTGAGGCAACCGCGCCAATTCCGGCGCGGGCATAGGAACAGCGGGCAGCAACGGCTGGTGAGGAGGAGGAGATTGCAACGCCGAACATGGCCGTGTCAGCGCAGCGGGCGACAATGGAAAAGGTCATTCCGGGATCACCGCCGTGCCATCAATCTCAACCAGCCATTCGGGGCGGGCAAGCGCCTGCACCACAAGACCTGTTGAGACAGGGTGCACGCCTTTGATGTATGCGCCCATGGTGCGATAGACGGCCTCGCGGTGGCGCACATCGGTAATGTAGACGACGACCTTGACCAGATGCTCCATCCCGCCGCCTGCTTCTTCAATGAGTTGTTTGATGTTCTGCATGACCTTATGGGTCTGTGCGACTGGGTCATGGCTGTCAAGATTGACCGCGTCATCCAGATTTTGCGGGCATTGGCCGCGCAGCCAGACGGTTTTGCCGCCCTGCGTGACCACGGCCTGACACAGATCATTATCGAGGTTTTGCTCTGGATAGGTGTCGGATGTGTTGAATTTCCGGATACGGGTATGCGCCATTCTCATTTCCCTTTGTGCCAGTCGTAGCCGCGCGCGCGGCCAGATTGCGCCGGAGCGTGCCGCAAATCACGGGCAGAGTCATGGGCTTTTGCGCCAACACAACGCACGGTCTCCCTCACTGGTGGTTAGCCTGTGGCTAAGGGCGCGCCTGAGACGTGGTACTTTAGGTTCAGCCTAAGCAATGCTGAATGATTTACTGTTTTCGCAGGCCAGATGTGCGGCCTAGGTTGCCTGATCAAGACCCGCACCGTCGAAACCTGTGAAAGGATCAAACCATGCCTGCTGAAAAAACAGATACGTTGGTTGTCGGTGCCGGTCAGGCCGGTATCGCCATGAGCGAGCATCTGAGCGCGCATGGCATTGCGCACGTCGTGCTGGAGCGCGACCGGATCGCGGAGCGTTGGCGCACGTCGCGCTGGGATTCGCTGGTCGCCAATGGTCCGGCCTGGCACGACCGCTTTCCGAACCGTGATTATGATGACCCCGATCATGATGCCTTCATCCCCAAAGAGGCCGTTGCCGATTACTTTGTCGATTATGTGGACCAGATCAACGCGCCGGTGCGCTGCGGGGTCGAGGTGGAACAGGTCACGCGGCGCAGGGCGGGTGGCGGTTTCGATGTCAAAACAACCGGTGGTGACTTTGAGGTCCAGCATATCGTTGCGGCAACCGGCGCGTTTCAAGATCCTGTCATGCCCGCTCTTGTGCCACCTGCGGATGGCCTTATGCAAATTCATTCCAACGCCTACCGCAACCCCGCGCAATTGCCAAAAGGGGCGGTGATGGTCGTCGGGGCCGGGTCATCCGGTGCGCAGATCGCCGAAGAACTGATGAATGCAGGCAGGCAGGTCTATCTGTCGGTCGGCCCACATGACCGCCCGCCACGCGCCTACCGGGGGCGTGATTTCTGCTGGTGGCTGGGTGTTCTGGGAAAATGGGACATGCAAACCCCCGGACCGGGGACCGAACATGTGACCATTGCCGTCAGCGGTGCAAATGGCGGGCGGACCGTTGATTTCAGGCGTTTTGCTGCGCAGGGCATGCAGCTTGTGGGCCGAACGCAGGCGTTCCGGGAGGGCCAGTTGCATTTTGCCGATGACCTGCGCGCGAATATCGCGAAGGGGGATGCAAACCACCTCTCCCTGCTGGATGAGGCGGACACTTACATCGAACGTTTGGGCCTCGATCTGCCGCCGGACCCGGAGGAGCGCAAGCGCTGGCCCGACCCCGCCTGTCTGACGCAGCCGATCCGCACGCTTGATCTGGCTGAGGCGGGGGTGACGTCGATCATCTGGGCCACCGGGTTTTCCTGCGACTACAGTTGGCTGCAGGTCGATACCTTTGATGAAAACGGCAAGCCGATCCACGCGCGCGGTGTTTCAAAAGAGCCGGGGATCTATTTCCTCGGACTGCCATGGCAGTCGCGGCGCGGCTCCTCGTTTGTCTGGGGCGTGTGGCATGATGCAAAATTTGTGGCGGATCACATTGCTACGCAGCATAGCTATCTGACCTATCGCCCATCACAGCAGTCACAAAGCGAAGACACCGTGAACAAGGTCGCCACTGGCTGAGTGGCGCCGGATCAATACGCGCATGCGCCGATCCGGCCCAATCGTTTATGGGGCATTCGCGCGTTCGAATCCTTGCAGAACATTGACCGCATTGACGCCGATCTCATCGACGTCATAGCCCCCTTCCATGATGAAATGGGTTGACAGCCCTGCGCTGGCGATATCGGCACCCATGGTCAGGAAATCATCACTTTTCAGTTTGAAAAAACTGATCGGGTCGGTTTCGAACGTATCAACGCCCAGTGAAATGATCAGCACGTCGGGTTTGTATTCAGCGATGCGCGCAAGCCCTTTGTGCAAGGCTGCCTGCCAGACATCAAAAGGTGTATCGGGTGGCATTGGGAAGTTGAGGTTGAAGCCTGTGCCGGCACCGCTGCCTGTCTCTTCGGCGTGACCAAGGTGATAGGGGAAGGTCTCCAGCGGGTCGCCATGCAACGAGATAAAAAGCACATCGCTGCGGTCATAGAAAATATCCTGCGTGCCGTTCCCGTGGTGAAAATCAACATCGAGGATCGCAACGCGTTTGGCCCCGTGATCAAGGAAATGCTGCGCGCTGATCGCGGCGTTGTTGAAGAAGCAATAGCCGCCATACATATCCGCCGTCGCGTGATGGCCCGGTGGACGGCAGAGCGAAAAGACAGCCCCCGCACCGGCACGAATACGGGCCGCCCCCGTCAGCGCGACCTGCGCACTGGCGTAGGCCGCCTCCCATGTGCCTTCCGTCAGGCTCGTTTCACCGGCAAGCGCGTAGTAGCCCAACTGGCCTTCGACATGGTTTGGCCGGATATGTGACATGCGCCGCCCGACCCATGTTGTGGGGATCGCCTCACCGTTAAACCCCGCCTCTTTCCAGCGCGCGGGGGCCGTTTTCAGAAAGGCGACGAACTCGGTATCATGGATGGCAAGGATCGGGTCCATGCCGAAATCATCGGGATCGCTGACCGGGCCCAGATCGGTTTCGCGGACGCGATCCAGCACGTATTCGGCGCGGCTGGGCCGCTCGAAAGGTTCGACCAATTCACCGCCGCAGAGCTCCGTCTTGGCGTCGCGGAGCTTGTGTTTTTCCGTGTAGATGGTTTCCATCGGGGGTCTTTCTCAGTCATTCTTGGCACCGGGCGATGCAGCCTGCAGCGCCCGGTGCCAGTGTCCCTATTTCTTGAGGTTGGTCCAGATGCGGTCATAGACGGCCTGCACTTCCTGCGTGCATGTTTCGACAAATACGCCCTCAATACCCGCCGGTGGGTTGCCTTCGGGTTCCAGCGCCAAGGTTGGATCGTGAAAGGCCTCGCTGCCTTCGATCGCATCACGATAGCGGGCGTAGTTCGTCACGGCGGCGATGTTTTCAGGTTCCAGCAGGAAATCCATGAACAATATCGCATTTTCCGGGTTTGGTGCGTCTTTGAGCAAGACGACGCTGTCCATCCAATTCACCCAACCCTGTTTGGGAAAGGCATATTGAAGGGTCGCGCGCGCCTCACGGGCTTTGGCGCCAAAACCGTTAAAAATCATGCCCGCAGCCACATCGCCGGCCTCCAGCACTTCCTTGGCGGTATCGGAGTTGAAAGAGGCCCAATGTGGTTTTGCCGCCTGTAGCATTGCATCCAGCGCCTTGAGCTGTTCACGGTCGGTTGAACACTGCGGGATGCCCATATGTACAGCGGCGAGTGCGAGAACTTCGCCCTGACTGTCGATCATATTGATCTTGCCCTGCAATTCCGCGGGCGGGTTAAAGATAATGTCGGTGGTGTTTATGTCACCGGAATAAGCCGCCGTATCTACCGAAAAGCTGGTCGTGCCCCCTTGATAGGGGATCGAATGCCGCAAGCCCGGATCATAGGCTGGGTCTTTGAATTCGGCTTTGATGTTGGCCATATTTTTGCGCGCACCCTCGGGGATCTCACTCGCCATGCCTTCCGCAATCAGGATAGAGACCATGTAATCGGTCGGAACCACTACGTCATAGCTGCCCAAGGCCCCGGCTTTCAGCGTGGCCAGCATCGCTTCGTTGGAATCGTAGGTGTCCATGACCACTTCGACATCGTGTTCTGCCGCGAATTTGTCGAGCAATTCCTGCGGGATATACTCAAACCAATGATAGATGGAGAGCTTTCCCTCGGCCTGTGCGCCGCCCGTTGCCAAAATGAGTGCCGCGATGGCGGCTGTTGATCTGAGTAGTGGTTTCATTGGTTTTCCCCGTTGGTTTATTTCTTGTCGCCGGATTTACTGACGAAATATGAGATCGTGACCATCACGATCGAGAATGCCAACAACATGGTCGAAATGGCCATGATATTGGGTTTGATGCCCTGTTTGACCGCCCCGAAAATCGCCGTCGGCAACGTTTCCACGCCCGCGCCTTTCACGAAATTCGTGATGATGAAATCATCCAGCGAAATGATGAAGGCGAGCAGAAACCCCGAAATGATACCGGGCATCATCAACGGCAGCAGGATCTTGGTGAACGCCTGCCGCTTGGTGGCATAAAGGTCCATGGCGGCTTGTTCATATGTGTCCTCGATGCCCTGCATGCGCGCGGCAATGGGCAGATAGGCAAAGGGAATGCAAAAGGCGATATGTGCCAGCAGAATGGTCAAAAGACCCCGGTCAAAGCCAATGGAGTTGAAGAAAATCAGCGTTGCTACGGCGGTGACGATTTCCGGCACCATCAGCGGCAATGAAATCAGCCCCAGCGACACAAGGCGCAGTCGAAAACGCCCGCCCCGGATCATGGCCGTTGCCGCAAAGGTCGCGATCGTCGTGGACATCGTGGCGGCGATGATGGCGATGACAAAGCTGTTGCGTGCCGCGACTTTGAACTTGGCACTTTCCGGTCCGACAAAGACGTCTTTGTACCATCTGAGGGAAAAACCTTCCCAGACCACGATGGATGCGGAGGCGTTGAAGCTGTAGATCATGACCACCATCAGCGGCACATAGAGGATCAGCAGGCACAGCACTGTGATCTGGGCGAAGCCGGGATAGGCTTTGACGTCGAATTTGCGTGCGGCCATGGCTTAACCGCTCCCGCGATTGGCGCGTGCCTGCTGGCGCGCGTAAAAGAGCAGGATCAGCAACACGAGGGTCAGCAGGATCATGGAGGCCGCCGCCCCAAAGGGCCAGTTGCCTGCGTTGCCCTTGAACTGCTCTTCGATCAGTGAGCCGATCATGAAATTCTTGGCCCCGCCCAGTAGGTCGGGGGCGAGAAACGCGCCCAAAGAGGGTACGAACACCAGAATGCAGCCCGCGATGACGCCCGGTTTGATCGAAGGCAGAATGATCCGCCGCAGCGTCGTCCATTTGGAGGCATAAAGATCCGATGCCGCCTCGCTGAGGGAAAAGTTGTAGCGTTCAACGGCGGCGTAGATCGGCAGGACCATGAAGGGCAGGTAGGAATAGAACAGACCGATCTGCACGGCGAAATTGGTGTTGATCATCTGCAGGGGGCTGTCGATCAGGCCGCTCCACATCAGGGTGTTGTTGATCGGCCCTTCCTCGCGCAGCATGAACCGCATGGAGACCGTGCGGATCAAAAGGTTGACCCAATAGGGAATGGTGATCAGGAACACCCAGAGCGGGCGCACATTTGCAGGGCGCGTGGCGATGAAATAGGCGGTCGGAAAGCCGATCAGCAGGCTGAGGATGGTCGCCAACCCGGCCTGCCAGATAGAGCGCCAGAAGATTGTGATATAGGTCCATTCGATGGTGCAGGGTTCATCACCAAAAAGGCCCCGGTCGCAGAAAAACTGTTCGTAAGCTGCGAACGAGAACTCCCAGATGACGCCACCGCGAAATTCCTTGGTCAGGAACGAATAGACCAGCATCAGCGATACAGGCAGCAGCACAAGCACGATCAGCGTGACCCAGGCGGGCATCAAAAGCCACGTGCGTGCTTCCTTGTAAGTATCGCCCTGTGTACCGCCGCTGGCAGTGCCGCCCGCCATCAGTTCGCCAGCAACCGGGCAGAGCCGAATTCGACATCGACGAAAACCTCCGCGCCGGGTTCAAAGGTCATCGTCCTGCCTGTTTCGGAGTTCTGCGTGCGCACGGCCAATTGCATCCCGCCCTGCAGATGCACAATGGTCTGCACATCTGTTCCGGCATAGATATTTTCAACGACTTGTCCCTGAAAGTTCTCTGTTTCAACTTTGGTGCTGCGCAGTTTTATCCGTTCAGGGCGGATGGACATATGCACCCTGTCGCCGATGTTTATACCCTCCACCGCGTCGCAGGTCAGGGTGAGGCCATTTGAAAACGCACAAAGCACACGGGTTCCGTCGCGCGATTTGATCGTAACCTCGATCAGGTTGGTCTCCCCGATGAAATCAGCGACAAACCGGTTTGCAGGCTTTTCATAAATGTCGCGGGCATCGCCGAGTTGCTGTAACTCGCCTGCGGACATCACCGCAATCCGGTCGGACATCGTCAACGCCTCGTCCTGATCATGGGTCACAAAGATGAACGTGATGCCCGTCTCGCGTTGCAAATGCTTTAGCTCCAGCTGCATCGCTTTGCGCAGTTTCAGATCGAGGGCCGACAGTGGCTCATCCAGCAACAAGACCTTTGGTTGCGGGGCCAGCGCGCGGGCCAGCGCCACACGTTGCTGCTGGCCGCCAGACAGTTGCGAAGGCTTGCGATTGGCGAATTGCGATAACTGCACAAGTTCCAGAATTTCGCCCGCCCGCGCGCGTGCCTGCGCCTTGGGTTTACCCAGCATCTCCAGCCCGAAACTCACGTTTTCCATCACGTCCATATGCGGGAACAGCGCGTAATTCTGAAAAACCGTGTTTACCGGGCGCTTGTTGGGCGGCAAATCCTCAATCTCTTCGCCATAGAGGAATATCTCGCCTTCGGTCACGTCTTCGAAACCGGCGATCATCCGCAGAAGCGTTGTTTTCCCACAGCCGGACGGGCCAAGCAGCGTGAAAAATTCATTGTCTCTGATCGACAGTGAGATCGTTTTGAGAGCGGTGAAATCACCATAGCGCTTTACGGCATTTCGCACATCAATCGCGTTTGGAACCTCTTGAGACACCGGCTCTCCCCAAAGTCGTCAGAATTTAACAAAACATATTGAGCGGTCTTGTACCACGTAAGCATTCTCTGCCTCAGCCTGTATTAGGCACAGCCTAAGGGGATCGTTCTTTTTCTACATTAATCAGACCATTTTTTGATCAACCCGCACAGACAGGGGGCAGTCGCGCAAGTCTTTCTACCTGTGGTTTAGGCGTCTTCCGGGGGTCGGGGCTGCAGACCGTGCAACACCGCTCAGGATCATAGCACAGCGATCCGTGATTATGTCATTGATGGTCGCAAACGTTGCGATTTTCTGCTTTGTTTCAACGCAAAGCGATAAAAAAGCAAACAACAACTCGGAGAGAACAACATGAAGCTACTGAATTCCACCGCCCTCGCCACCGCATTATTCGCCACCAGCGTTGCTGCCGAGGGCGAGTTGGTTCTGTATCACTGGTTTGAGTATATGCCGCAGGAATTGCTGGAAAAGTTCACCGCTGAAACCGGCGTAAACGTCACCATGGATACATATGATTCAAACGAAGCCATGCTGGCGTCGCTCAAGGCCGGTGGTATGGGCACCTATGACCTCGCCGTGCCGGGCGACTATATGGTTGAGATCATGGCGGGCGAAGGTTTGCTGGACACAATTGCGGATGGTGAGTTGGCCAATAAGGGCAATATCGCAGCGGAATGGGCGGACCCCAGCTTTGACCCCGGACGCAAGCATTCAATCCCCTATCAATGGGGTTCTACCGCTTTTGCGGTTGATACCGATGCGTTCAGCGGGAACATCAATACGACGGATATTCTGTTTAACCCGCCTGCCGAACTGTCGGGAAAAATCAACATGCTGGATAGTCAGGGTGAAGTTCTGGCCATGGCGTCCCTGCATATGGGCATCCCGCAGTGTTCAACGGATCGTGCGCAACTCAGCGCTTTGAACGATATGCTGCAGGAGGCCAAAACGCATTGGGCGTCTTTCAACTCTGACACCGCCAAAGAGGTTCTTGTGTCCGGTGATGTGGATGTTGGCATGATCTATGACGGCTTCAGCGCCAAGGCCCGTGCGGAAAAAGCGTCGATCACATATGCTTTCCCGGCCGAAGGGTACGTTGTCTGGATGGACAATGTGGTTTTGTTGAACGACGCGCCAAACCGGGACAACGCCATCAAATTCATGGATTTCCTGCTGGAACCCGAAAACATCGCGGCAGTGTCGAATTATGCCCGCTATGGCAATGGCGTGACGGGCACCGGTGAATTCCTTGACCCGGAACTGGCGACTTTGCCTGAATCAAACCCGCCAGCAGATGCGGGTGCGGGTGCCTTTATTCAGGTTTGCGATGAGGCGACACAGGCGGTGTAC
Source organism: Roseobacter sp. OBYS 0001 (assembly GCF_019654895.1). NCBI lineage: Bacteria > Pseudomonadati > Pseudomonadota > Alphaproteobacteria > Rhodobacterales > Roseobacteraceae > Roseobacter > Roseobacter sp. OBYS 0001. Next base: position 91,755 of record NZ_BPES01000011.1, on the reverse strand, counting down.
GATCAGATTTGGGTCAATCTGAAAAAGTAGTCCGGCGATAGCATGGATCCGGCGGGTTTACGCACCGCCGGATCCCGGAGCCAAAGACGATGGCCTCTGCCACGCATAGATGTCCCGCGGCGCAGGCTGGCGCACAAAATCTCTCCCACAGGTAAAAGCCACCGGATCAGGCCATGAAGCTATCCAGATAGATCAATCCGTCTTGCAGGGCGAGATACCCGGCAACCTCGTTTGTGTGGTCCACTTCAGTGTCCGCAGACCGCTCTTCCTGCACAAACATCGAGACGCCGTTTGCGTCGATCTCGCTCAGGCGCAGCGTGGCCGTGTCAACGCCGTCTGTGGTTTGCATGTCTGCAATAAAGACGGGCGTGTCGGTAAAGGGTTGCGTGAATACAAAGCTGTCGGCGCGTTCATCAAGCTGATCGCCTGTGCGCACGGCTTCCAACCCGCCGCTGCCGCCGGTTTCAATGGCGATCCAGGAGACGGTCTCGGCGACATGGGCGCCGCCGGCTTCTTCCTCTTCGATCTGAACCTCGAACCCTTGGTCGGTGACGCTGCGGATGCGCGTGGCAAGGGCTGCAGCGTCGTTCACCGTGGTGGTCTCCGCAAAGACAATGGCATCGTCCAGCGTTTCCCCAAAGGCGACAGCGGCGAACCCAACGCCAACAGACGCCGTTGACGCGACGATGGTCTGGCCGCTGTTTAGGGTGTGTGAGCCTTCGGCGATGGCCAGCCATCCGATATCCTCGACGCCATGAACCCCGTCCAGATAATCCCATTCGTCGATCTGGAACTCGAAACCGTTGTCGGTGACATTTCGCACTCGCGTGGTCAATTCTTGCGCATCGTTACTTGTGACGGGACCCAGCACCACGACTGCGTTTTCGATTTGCGTGTCAAACGCCACGCTATGCCATTGATCTGGTCCCGTTTGACCTACCGAAGCGACCCCACCTTGTCCGATAGCATCCGTCAGCAGCGGTTCGTCCAACCCGTTGATGGTTACCGTCACGGAGGCGCTGGATATAGCGCCATCCGCATCCGTGACGGAATAAACAAACTGATCTGTCGCGGTCTGCCCTGTACTCAATGCATCGAATGCACCGTTCTGATCATAGGTGAGGGTCTGGTCGGTATCCCATTTGACGCGCGCGCCCGAAGCAAGCGTGACCGTCTCACCGATGGTAACTGGCTGACCTTCGATGCCGGACAAAGACAACACATCGCCGTCTAAATCCACATCATTCGCCAGAACATCCAGCGACAGCGCCACGTCCTCGGTCACGGTTGCGGTATCGTTCTGCGCCACGGGTGCGGTGTTTGGCTGGTCATTGACAAAGATCAGGCCACCCTTGAGCGCCACGACACCAAGGGTTTCATCCGTATGGCCAATTTCGGTGTCTTGAGATTGCTCTTCCTCGACAAAGAGAGAGACGCCCGTGGCGTCAACAGCGGCGAGGCGCGTGGTTGATGTGTCTGCGCCATCAGTGGATTGCATGTCGGCCAGCACCACCGGCGCGGTCACAAAGTTGGCGTTAAAATCATAGCGCGACGCTGTCTCGTTCACCTCATCCGGGGTGATGAACGCCTCGAAAATCGCGTTTTGACCGGTTTCAATCGCGATCCACGACACGGTTTCATCCACATGCGCGCCGCCTGCTTCTTCTTCGGTGATCTGCGTCTGAAAGCCCTGATCGGTGACGTTGCGGATGCGGGTGGTCACGGCACTGGCCTCATTGAGTGATGTAACCTCAGCCAAAACCACGGCGTTGCTCAGCGTTTCACCAAAGCTGAGCGTTTCAAGGCCGGTGCCAACGGATGCGGTCGCGGCAACAATCGTCTCGCCGCTGCTGAGCGTATGGGATCCCTCGGACACGGCCAGCCAGCCGATACTCTCGCTTGCGTGGACCCCGTCCAGATAATCCCATTCGTCGATCTGGAACTCGAAACCTGTGTCCGTGACATTGCGCACCCGTGTGCTGAGCGGGGCATCGTCAAAGTCACTTGCCGGGCCCATCACGACGACAGCGTCTGCAATTGCCGTTGCAAAGCTGACCGTGTGCCATTGACCAGGGCCGGCTTGTGACACGGTGGCCACGCCACTTTGCCCGACGGGTGCCGTCGCAGGGCTATCATCCACGCCGTTCACCGTGATCGTCACAGTAGCCGTGTTCGATTGGTCACTGTCATCGGTTGCGGTATAGGTGAAACTGTCGGTAGCTGATTGCCCCTCGTTAAGGGCATCGAACGCGCCGTTGGGGTCATAATCGAACGTCCCATTCGGATCGACCGTCAGCAATGCGCCGGAGGCGAGGGCAATCTGACTGCCGACATTCGCGGCTTCGTTGTTCACGGTGGCGACGCTGAGCGGGTCGCCATCGCCATCGGTGTCATTGGCCAGAATACTGGCCGCTGCAAGCGCGCTGGCCTCATCGGTTGCAAAGGTGTCGTCGCTCGCAATGGGTGCCGCATTGCCGCCCAGCCCATCCAGAATGTTCTGAAAGCTGAAGGTCTGATCATCAAAGCTGAGGAATTCAACAGTGTTTTCTACAAGGTCCATCGCGACATTGATCACAGAAAGGAACGTGCCGCTGATGCTGAAGGAATAGTTTGAAAACAGACCGAGAAAATCGACCGTGTCGGTGCCGGAGCCGCCGTAATAGGTGTCATCCCCAAGGCTGTCGTTAAAGGTGTCGTTGCCACCATTGCCCCTGAAAACATTCGAGGCATCATTGCCAAAAAACGTATCCGATCCCGAACCGCCAATGGCGTTCTCGATGATCGTGCCTTCAGCGAGCGTCAGATTGCCCGTCAGACCGCCGATGTTGGAGATAGACGGTGCCGTCGCGAACTGGCTGGTGGGGGTCAGGTTGATCAGTTGGTTTGCGGAATATCCACTGAAATCAAGCGTGTCGATGCCGCCTGCATCCACAATCGTCGAGGCGGTTCTGTTTGCATAGGTTGCAAACTCAGCCCAGATGTTCGACGTGCTGGCGGAGATATTGGTGTTGAACCCATAGACCGTATCGCCCAGAAACGCGTTGCTGATGCCAAAATTCGTGCCGCCAGAGCTCTGATCGCCGTACATGTCCTGCAAGGCGATCCAATCCACGGCCATGGGTGTCTGGAGAAAGGCAAAGCTGGCCGGGATCGTGGTGTTTTCGTTCTGGCTGAAATACGACATCATCGTCGCCTGCCAGCTGTCATTGTCAAAATCGGCATCACTCGGAAATGAACCGCTGCCATTGTAGAGACCCTGATGACCCAAGCCCAATGCATGGCCGACTTCGTGGAAAATCGTCTGCAGCGTGTAGTCGTTGTAGGTCGATGTACCCCCGGACCAGTCTTGTCCAATGTTGATCCATGAATATTGCACGCCTGCTGAAAACCCTGTTGAGTTCGCATAGGCACGACCCGCGTCGGTGTCCTTGAAGAAAATATCCGTGAAATCGGCGTTCGAGGAACTCGTCTCAACGAATGAGATACCGAGCACCTCGCCAAAGACATCCATGACATCGCGGACCAGATCAGCACGCGGCGCTGTCAGCCCATTTGTGTCCGTGCCAGCGCGGTTCACGTTTGAAAAACCGCTGACATTGTAATGCAGTACACCGCTTTTTGGATTGAGGCCCGAATCCGTCAGGTTGAATTGTCGTGGGACGGTGCCAAAGGCTGTCCAGAAATCTGTCGTCAGAAAATCAGCCAGATCGCTGAGCTGTGACGGGGCGGACAAGTTGACTGCCCCAAGCTCGTTGTCCGGATCATTCGCGGCGATGGCTCTGGTGAGAACGAGGTCTTCGGGGGGCATGCCGCCGCAGCCGATACAACAGCACCCGGTCAGGTGGTTGATCTCGACAAAAGGGATATTGTCTTGCGTTTCATCAGCGCCAAAAAGACCGGGTGTGAAAGAAACGACGGGTTTGGCACCACCGGAAAGGTTGTCCGCGGCTGTGGTGTTCGCATCCGAAAGAGACTGCGCCAGCCGGGAGGTCTGGCCATACGTGCCCAGACTGTCTTCAAAGGCCAGAACGCTTTGGCCCGAGCCACTGGTTGTTTTGATATTTCCACTCATGAAAGGGCCACCGATTGGTCACTCATCTTACGGTCCATTCTAATTGATATTAAAATTTAAATACTTCGTATCGTCCCGAAATTTGTAAAAGAAAACGGACGATTACTGCAATGTTTCAATTGGCCGCTATCGTTTTCGGCAGTGTTTCGCGGCTTTTAGTCATACTTTAATTAAAAGAGGCGGGTTGGTGCGTGTCCAAATCGACGTGAAGTGCTGGGATAATGAATGTTCTGTAAAAGCCGCATTTCGCGCGCAAACCTGTTGGTTTTTCTTTTTTGCTGAACGTCTCCTTTTTGCGGGTCAAGGGCTCAGATTTGAGCATGTGAACACATCGTTTTGAGGCGTCCATTAACCATAGTACAGAGCGAATAAGGTTAATCTTTTGTTAATGCCCGCATGCAGCAAGAAACCAATGCAGGTGCTATTTCGCGACGGTGAACGGCCCGGATCATGCGTGCATGCACGCTTTTCTTTTGAGGCGCTGATAGGGTGCTACCACAGTAACAGTGCGCGCCGGAAAGACTCGCATCAAAGGTCTGTCGAGTTGAGCGGAGTATTGCCAGTCATAAATAGTCAAATAAAAACAGTGGTATGAATATCTACTAAATATTTAGTTTGACAGAATTGTGCAGATAACAGTAGCGTGATCCCGCTGGCACAGGCTGGCGACTTTAAAAAATTTGGGAGGAGAAAAGATGCGCAAGTATCTGCTCTCCGCGACCGCGGCTATGGCCGTCATCGCGGGGTCTGGGACTGCTTTTGCCGATACGGCTGCAGCTCAGAAATGGATTGATCAGGAATTCCAGCCATCGACCCTGAGTAAAGAAGAACAGCTCGCTGAAATGGAGTGGTTCATTCAGGCGGCGGAACCCTTTGACGGAATGGAAATCAACGTCTTGTCCGAGGGTATCCCGACCCATGGATACGAATCCGAGGTGCTGACGAAAGCCTTCGAAGAGATCACCGGGATCAAGGTAAACCATCAGATCCTCGGTGAGGGCGAAGTCGTGCAGGCGGTGCAAACCCAGATGCAGACCCGCCGCAACCTCTATGACGGGTATGTCAACGATTCCGATCTGATCGGGACGCACTCACGTTTGCAACTGGCCTACAATCTGACCGAACAGATGGCCGGCGAATGGGCCGACACCACGTCGCCGACGCTGGACCTTGATGACTTCATGGGGATTCAGTTCACGACGGGTCCCGATGGGAACCTCTACCAGCTGCCGGATCAGCAGTTCGCGAACCTTTACTGGTTCCGCAAGGACTGGTTTGACCGCGAAGACCTCAAGGCGGCGTTCAAGGAAAAATACGGCTATGAACTAGGCGTGCCGGTCAATTGGTCCGCCTATGAAGACATCGCGGAGTTCTTTTCCAACGACGTCAAGGAAATCGACGGCGTGACGATCTACGGCCACATGGACTATGGCAAACGTGCACCTGATCTGGGCTGGCGGATGACTGACGCATGGCTTTCCATGGCCGGTGCCGGTTCGGTTGGTGAACCCAATGGCGTCCCGATTGATGAATGGGGCATCCGGATGGAGGCGGGTTCCTGCAACCCGGTTGGCGCATCTGTAACCCGTGGGGGCGCGGCGAATGGCCCGGCGGCTGTCTATGCGATCCGCAAATGGGACGAATGGCTGCGCAACTATGCCCCTCCGGGTGCGGCGAGCTATGACTTCTACCAGTCTTTGCCAGCGCTTGCGCAGGGTAATGTCGCACAGCAGATCTTCTGGTACACGGCCTTTACCGCAGACATGGTGAAACCGCAGTCTGAAGGCAACAATACCGTCGATGCAGACGGCAACCCACTGTGGCGGATGGCACCCAGCCCGCATGGTCCCTATTGGACCGAAGGGCAAAAGGTCGGCTATCAGGATGTGGGATCGTGGACATTCCTGAAATCAACACCCACTGATCGTGCGCAAGCGGCATGGCTTTATGCTCAGTTTGTCACCTCCAAGACCGTTGACGTCAAGAAATCCCACGTGGGTCTGACCTTTATCCGCGACAGCACGGTGAATCACGAAAGCTTCACCGAACGCGCGCCCAAACTGGGCGGTCTGGTGGAATTCTACCGCTCGCCCGACCGTGTGGCATGGTCACCAACCGGCATCAACGTGCCTGACTATCCCAAGCTGGCTCAAATCTGGTGGCAGCAGATCGGTGACGTGAACTCCGGTGCGTTTACGCCGCAGGAAGCGATGAACCGTCTCGCCGAAGAGATGGACATCACCATGGCACGCATGCAGCAGGCCGATGAAGCAGCCAACGTCTATGGTGGCTGTGGTCCGCGCCTCAACGAAGAACGCGATGCCGAGTTCTGGTTTGCCAATGGCGGTGCCAAGCCCAAGCTGGACAACGAAAAGCCGCAAGGCGAGACCGTCAACTATGATGATCTCGTTGCGCGCTGGAACCAGTAAGCCAACCTGCGGCCCGGCAGTCGTGTCGGGCCACTGAACACAGCCGGAGCATCCGATGCGATGCTCCGGTTTCAAGGACCGAGGGCGCAAGGTACAAGATGAGCATCGAACTGATAGACGCCACCAAGGTGGTCCGGGGGATCACCCATATCAAACCCACATCACTGGTTTTGCACACGGGGCACTTCAACGTGCTCTTGGGGCAGACAGGAGCAGGCAAGACATCCCTGATCAAATTGATGGCGGGCCTTGATCCGCTGGCGTCCGGCAAAATTATGATGGATGGGCAGGACGTATCGAAACTCTCGACACAAAAGCGCAACATCGGCCTCGTGCATCAGTTTTTCGTAAACTACCCCCATATGACCGTTTACGATAATATCGCCTCGCCGCTGAAAGTGGCCGGGATGGCCAAGTCAGAGATCGCAGGACGGGTGGAGGAGGCGGCAGACATTTTGCAACTGCGCCCGATGCTGCACCGCCGACCGCAGGAATTGAGCGGCGGGCAACAGCAGCGCTGCGCCCTTGCGCGCGCCATTGCCAAAGAAAGCCGCGCGGTGTTTCTGGATGAGCCGCTGGCCAATCTGGATTACAAACTGCGCGAAGAACTGCGCGAGCAATTGCCAGAGCTTTTCGCCGGGCGCGGAACGGTTGTGGTTTATGCCACGTCAGAACCCGAAGAGGCTTTGATGTTGGGAGGGCAAACGGCCCTCATGGATGACGGTTTGGTTACTCAATTCGGCACGACCGCCGAGATTTATCGCAAACCCGCGACGCTGACGGCGGCACGGGTGTTTTCCGACCCGCCGATCAATGCCGCACAGATCACCAAGACGGGCGGCATGGCATCGCTGGACACTGGCGTGACATGGCCACTGTCAGGTCCTGTCGCTGATCTGGCGGATGGCAGCTATACGGTTGCTGTGCGGCCCCACCATGTCACCCCGTTTTCAGCCTCGCAAAATGAGGTGGAACTGAACGGCGTGGTGCAGGTGACCGAGCTTTCGGGGTCGGAATCCAGCGCGCATTTCCAAATGGGGAATGAGGGTTGGGTGTCATTGGCACATGGCGTGCATCCCTATCAAATCGGCGAGGAGCATCGCTTTTTCATGGACATCAGCAAAGCCTTTTACTTTGCCCCGGACGGGAGCCTCGTTGCCTGATGGCTAAGATCACGCTTTCAAACCTGCGCCATTCCTATTTCCCAAATCCGTCGGGACCTGAGGACTATGCGCTTAAAGCAATCGACCTCGATTGGCAGGACGGGGGCGCCTATGCGCTTTTGGGGCCATCAGGGTGCGGTAAATCCACCTTGCTGAACATCATTTCGGGGCTGCTGGTTCCGTCGGAGGGGCGCATCCTGTTTGACGGCAAGGACGTCACCGACCTGCCACCCGATCAACGCAACATCGCGCAGGTATTCCAGTTCCCGGTGATTTACGACACAATGACGGTGCGCAATAACCTTGCGTTCCCGTTGCGCAACCGTGGTGTGCCCGAAGCAAAGATCGCAGAGCGCGTGGCCGAGATTGCGGGCATGCTTGATGTGGAAGACATGCTTGATACACGCGCCGCGCATCTGTCGCCGGACAACAAGCAAAAGATCTCAATGGGGCGCGGATTGGTGCGCGATGATGTGAATGTGGTAATGTTCGATGAGCCACTCACCGTCATTGACCCGCATTTGAAATGGAAGCTGCGTTCCAAGCTGAAAGAGCTGCACCAAAGGGTGCGAGCCACCATGATTTACGTCACCCACGACCAGACCGAAGCGCTGACCTTTGCGGATCAGGTGGTCGTCATGCAGGACGGCGAGGTGGTGCAGATCGGCACGCCGGTTGAACTGTTTGAGCGGCCGCAGCATACGTTTGTCGGCCATTTCATCGGCTCGCCAGGCATGAATGTGCTGCCGGTGGTCGAAAACGGCGGTGCGGTGCACTTTGAAGGCCATCCTGTCGCGCTCGAGGGATCAATCGCGGGCGAGGGCGGCAAGACCGCCATCGGCATCCGCCCCGAATTCGTCACGCTCTCCGATGCGGGCTTGCCTGCGCGGGTGCGCAAAGTGTCCGATGTGGGCCGCCATTCTGTCGTTGAGGCGATGGTGGGCGACACACCCGTCAAAGCGGTCGTCGAGGGCGATGTGCCCGAGCAGGGCGCGCCCGTGCATCTGGCGTTCCGGCAGGATCAGACACGCCTTTACCGAAACGACTGGATCGCGACGGAGGCCGCATCATGAAAACCGAAAACCAAAAAGCATGGTTCTTTGTGCTGCCGGTGCTGTTCCTTGTGGCGTTCAACGCACTTGTCCCGATCATGACGGTCGTGAATTATTCCGTGCAGGAGACGTTTGGCAACAACCTGTTTTTCTGGCAGGGGTTGGACTGGTTCGAACAAATCCTGCGTTCTGAGCGGTTTCACGCAGCCCTCGGCCGCCAGTTTCTCTTTACCGGCCTGATCCTCGCAATCGAGATACCACTGGGCATTATCATTGCCCTCTCCATGCCGAAACGTGGCATCTGGGTGCCGGTGTGTCTTGTGCTGATGGCCTTGCCGATGCTGATCCCGTGGAACGTGGTGGGTGCGATGTGGAACATCTTTACCCTGCCAAAGATCGGGATGATGGGGTACTTTATTAATGACGTGCTGGGCGTGCGCTATGACATGACGCAGGACCCGCTGGCCGCATGGATCACGATCATAGTGATGGATGTGTGGCACTGGACTTCATTGGTGGTGCTGCTGTGTTATGCGGGCCTCGTGTCGATCCCGGATGCCTATTATCAGGCGGCCAAGATCGACGGCGCGTCCCCTTGGAAGGTGTTTCGCTACATCCAGCTGCCCAAGATGAAAACCGTTCTGACCATCGCGATCCTGCTGCGGTTCATGGATAGCTTCAACATCTACACCGAACCCTTTGTGCTGACCGGTGGGGGGCCGGGCAATTCGACGACGCTGTTGTCGATTGATCTGGTGAAAATCGCGCTGGGCCAATTCGATCTGGGGCCTGCGGCGGCCATGTCGCTGATCTACTTTGCGATCACATTGCTGGTGTCGTGGCTGTTTTACACATTGATGACCAAGGATGACGACAAATGAGAAAACGCTCCCTCATCCCCATTTTCTATATCATCTTTCTAATGCTGCCGATCTACTGGCTCGTCACGATGAGCTTCAAGACCACCAATGACATCCTCTCGGGCTTCAGCCTCTTTCCCGAGACATTCACACTGGACAACTACCGGGTCATTTTCACGGACCCGACATGGTACTGGGGATATTTCAATTCGATCATCTACGTGTCGATGAACACCGTGATTTCGATCTGTGTGGCCCTGCCCGCGGCCTACGCGTTCTCGCGCTACCGCTTTCTGGGGGACAAGCAGCTGTTCTTTTGGCTGCTGACGAACCGGATGGCCCCTGCGGCGGTGTTCGCGCTGCCGTTCTTTCAGCTTTACTCATCCGTTGGCTTGTTCGACACGCATCTCGCGGTGGCTTTGGCGCATTGCCTGTTCAACATCCCGCTTGCGGTCTGGATCCTTGAGGGGTTCATGGGCGGTGTGCCCAAGGAACTGGATGAGACGGCCTATGTGGATGGCTATTCCTTCCCGCGCTTTTTCGTCACGATTTTCCTGCCGACAATCAAGGCCGGTGTCGGCGTTGCCGCCTTCTTTTGTTTCATGTTCTCGTGGGTTGAGCTTTTGCTCGCCAAAACCCTGACGGCGGTTGCAGCCAAGCCAATCGCCGCCACTATGACCAAAACGGCATCCTCTGCGGGATACGAGTTGGGGCTGCTGGCAGCGGCAGGCACCTTGACCATCATTCCGGGCGCTATCGTGATCTACTTTGTACGCAACTATATCGCGAAGGGCTTTGCCCTGGGGAGGGTGTGATGAAACGGCTGACAGTCTTATTGACATTTCTTCTGGCAAGCCGAGTCCTCGCCCAAGGCTGGGGAAACGTCGCCCAACAGGAGGAAGAGACGGGGTTTTCGTGGACCGAGCCGCTCTGGCCGGAGTTCTGGATGGCCTGGACGCCCGCAACGTTCTTGCTGTTTTGCGGTATATTCAGTGCCATGGCGATCCTCACCATTCTTGAAATACGCAGGCCGGGCGGGGACGAACGGCGCGGTATCCTCGGGCTGACCACCACGCGGGGCGACAGGCTGTTTATTTCCCTTTTGGGGACGTCTTACATCTTTCTTGCGTGGCTCGGTCTGGTGGGCCAGCCCGTCTGGTGGCCGGTGGGCATTTCCATCGTCTGGGCCATATTTTGTTTTCGAAAGGTATGAGAAATCTCTTTGGAATACGAAAATCATAGTATTTACTTACAGGCGTTCTGGCATGAGCCGCGCCAAGGGATGGCTTTTTCATGAGAGAACGCAAAAAAAGTGAGCTTCTGACTGAGGTGGAGTTGGAATTCATGAACGAGCTGTGGGCCTTGGGGGAGGGGACCGTGCGCGATGTGTTAAGTCAATTGCCCAAAGAACGTGACCTTGCCTATACGTCCGGCGCGACCATTCTGCGGATCCTTGAGCAGAAAGAGTTCGTGACCAGCCGCAAGGTGGGCAAACAGCTTGTCTATAAGCCTGAGTTGGAGAAAGACGTCTATCAATCCCGCTCGCTTAAGGATCTGTCGCGCAAACTCTTTGACGACACCCCGGAATCCCTTGTGGCGCGATTGGTCAATGACGACGAATTGACCGAAGAAGCCCTTGGCGAAATCCGCGCACTTGTAGACCGGAGGTTGAAAAATGATACCGGCGGATAAGCTGCTAGACGCCTATGTGAATGCCAATATCCTTTTTGTCTGTGCGTATGTTTTCTGGGTGTTGGTGCGCGGGCGGCTCAGCCTTTTTGGTCTGGAGCGCGCCTATGGGACGCAATTGCGGTTGCTCAACAGTATTTTCCTGACGATCTTGCTGGCGCCTCTGATCGCGATGGGTTTCGGGCTGCTGCAACAGACCGGGCTTGCTCAGGGTGTGACGCTGAACCTGTCTGATATGGTGGTTTCCTACTACCTGAACGGCGGTCTGCAGATGCGCGCAACAGAGTTTGAGGCGCTGGTGACGCTGCGCAACACGGTCACGCTGAACATCGTGTCCGGCGTGGGGTGGTTTGCCTGGCTGACCATGGCTGTGCTGGGTATGGGCTTTGTCATAGGGGTGATGCGTTTGGTGGTGTCCGTGATGTGCTTGCGACGGATTGTGCGGGGCAGCTATGCTTGGCGTCGTTTTGGCAGGGTGCATTTGCGATTGTCAGACCAATCGCTTGTCCCGTTCTCCACGCGTGGTTTTTACAACTATTACGTGGTGATCCCATCTCACATGCTGGCGGAGGCACATGAGCTTAAGGTGTCTTTGGCGCATGAGTTTCAGCATATCCGGCAGGGTGATCTTGAATGGGAAATCCTGATCGAGGCGCTCAAGCCGGTCTTTTTCCTCAACCCGGTTTATCACGCATGGAAGCGGCAGGTCGAAAACCTGCGTGAGCTGAATTGCGACAGCGAGGTTTTGTCGCGCGGTCGCATCGATATGCGCGAGTATTGCGATACGCTTTTGTCCGTGTGTCAAAAAACCCTCAGCCGCGACCGTGACTTTGTCATCGCCGTGCCAAAGGTGACGCTGGTGAGCGCTGACAGACCCACATTACGGCAGGGCGGCAAGAGCTTTCTGGAAGCGCGCATTCTGTCGCTCACGAACTTGCGGGATGCCAAGCAATCGCGGCTCGCCGTTCTGGCATTGGTTTTGCCTTTCGTTGCGGCAGTAGCGCTGCTGTCGCTGGCGATCCAAACCCCGCCAGATTGGAGCCAGGATCGCTTGATGCTCTCCACGGTCGTTAACCTCGAACGGCTTGATGAAATAAACCGCTTGTCCGCATTTGGCCGTAACTAAGCGAGCGTCAGACCCGGTTAAACCGCAGCAGGGTCAGCACCGATAACCTGTTCAAGGGCTGTCGCCAGCTTGCCGACCAATTCATCGATCTGGCTGTCTTCAATGATGAAAGGCGGCGCCAGCAGCACGTGATCGCCCGCCCGTCCGTCGCGCGTGCCCGCCATTGGATAACAGATCAGCCCTGCGTCGAAGGCTGCTGTTTTGATTTTCGCGGCATATCCCTTTGCAGGGTCAAAGGGTGTTTTAGTTTCCCTGTCCTCAACGATTTCGATGCCCTGAAACAGCCCTCTGCCGCGGATATCGCCCACATGTGGATGTTGACCGAATTGGTCATGCAGCGCTTTTGACAGCACCTCGCCTTGCCGCCGGGCCCGATCGCATAGTCCGTCGCCAACAATCTTGCTCACCACCGCCAGCCCGGCAGCGGCGGCAACCGGATGGCCGAGATAGGTGTGACCATGCTGAAAAAAGCCTGTTCCGTTCTTTATTGTTTCGTAGATTTCGCCCGTGCACAGCATCGCCCCAATGGGTTGATAGCCCGCGCCAAGCCCCTTGGCGATGCACAGGATATCAGGCGCGATCCCATCTGCATCGCAGGCAAACAGATGGCCCGTCCGACCCATGCCGCACATCACTTCATCAAGGATCAGAAGCACGTCGTAGGTGTCACAAATCTCACGGATGCGCTTGAAATACCCTTCAACAGCGGGAACAGCACCGAGTGTCGCACCCACCACAGGTTCGGCCATGAAGGCCATGACGGTTTCAGGCCCAAGGCGCAAAATCTCGTCTTCCAGCTCCTGTGCGGCACGAAGACCATAAGCAGCGGCACTTTCACCCTCTTCACGCAGCACATATTCGTAACAGGGTGCGATATGATGAACGTCAAACAGCAAAGGCGCAAATTGCTGCCGCCGCCATTCATTCCCGCCTGCCGCCAATGCGCCAAGCGTATTGCCATGATAGCTTTGCCGCCGCGCAATCAGGTGCCGTTTTTCTGGCTGACCCTTTTCGACAAAATACTGCCGCGCAAGTTTGATCGCGGCCTCCGTCGCCTCGGAACCGCCAGAGACGAAATAAACACGTTCTATGTCAGCGGGTGCATGTTCAATCAACAGATCGGCGAGCGCTTCGGCTGGTTCAGACGTCAAAAACCCGTTATGCGCAAAGGCAAGGTCAGCGACCTGTTTCTGTATGGCGGCGATCACATCCGCATCACCATGTCCAAGGCAGGAAACAGCAGCACCGCCTGATCCATCCAGATACGCCTTGCCGGTGCTATCATAGAGATAACACCCCGCGCCACGGACGGCGGTGGGGATGGCTTTTTTACAATGACGCGGAAACACATGCGACATCAGGTTTCTCCTGTGCAAAGCGGAATGGCAAAGTGAGCGTTGGTTTTTTCTAGAGCATGGCGCGCGCAGAATCCATCTGGGTCTGCCGGGGCGGTTTGGTTGATCATGGGCGCATCCGCACACCGCTGGGATCAAACGCCGCCGCAAACTGCATGCGTCCGGTGTATTTGGTCCCTGCGATATCGATCTCGACCGCGCCGCCATCAACGGCAGCGTTTACATGGGCCAAGGCGACAGGTGCGCCAATCCGATACCCAAAACTGGCAGAGGTTATCTGGCCGATGATGTCCGGGCCTGCGTAAACCGGTTCATGACCCAGAGGCACGGCGGTTTCATCGTCAAAGACAATCGTGACCAGAGAGCGTTTTGACGTCTGCGCGCGCTCTGCCAAAGCCTGTGCACCGATAAACCCACCGGTCTTTTTCGCCATGCCGTGCATGCCAACCTCGACCGGGCTGAGATCACCGTCAAGTTCATGTCCCATGGCCGCGAACCCTTTTTCAATGCGCATGGAGGATTGCGCAAAAAGACCTGCAGGGACAGCACCCGCAGATTGGAATGCTGCGTAAATCGCCTGCGCGTTTTCGGCTTTGCAGGTGATTTCCCAGCCCGCTTCGCCCACATAGGACATACGCACGGCGCGGACATGTTTGCCTGCAATGAATGCAGGCCCGACTTTGAAATACCCAAGGTCGCATAGTTCCGGTGCACCCGTCGCGGCAACGATGCGTGCGGCCTCCGGCCCCATCAGGCAGAGAACGGCGTAGTCTTCGGTGCTGTCTTTCAGCGTGACGTCAAAACCGTCGCTCTGCCGCAGTGCCCAAGCCAGATCGCGCTTGATCGCATTGGTGCCGACGAAAAGCCTGTAATGATCGTCTGCGATGCGGTGTGCCGTGATGTCGCTTTCATAGGTGCCGCGCTCATTCAGCAGGGGGGTGTAAATCGCTGTTCCGGCGGGGCGATCCATGTTGCGCATGGCCAGATGCTGCAGAAAGGCGCAGGCATCGGGGCCTGTCACTTCGATTTTGCCAAAGGGGGATGCGTCAAAAACTGCGGCGGCCTCATGTGCTGCGTGGACTTCCCTGCGCACATTCTCAAACCAGTCGGGCCGTCCAAAGGTCATCTTTGGGTCCGCTGATTTGCCAAAATAGAGCGGCCTTTCCCACCCGTAGACCTGACCGAAATGCGCATTGGCCTTGGCGTATTCCGCATGCAGCGGCAGCACGCGCAGATCGCGCGCGGTCTTAAGCTGACGTCCGGGGTAGGCGATTTCATAATGTGTGCCAAGGATTTCAGGCGCGCGGGCCATCAGATGATCAACCGAGTTGAACACAGGCGCGAAACGCTTGGCGTCCGCTTCGCCAAGGTCATAAGCAGTATGCCCATGGACGATGCAATGGGCCAGATTCATGCCCGCCCCGCCCCCGGATGCCATGCCGACCGAATTCATGCCGCAGCCCAAAAACAGCCCGCGTGTCTCAGCCGTTTCCCCAAGCATGAACATACCATCGGGCGTAAAGCTCTCGGGGCCATTCAGCAGCATTTTAACTTCTGCCGTTTCCAGACAGGGCAGGCGGTGCAGGGCGTTGAGCATCATGGGCTCGAAATGATCCCAGTCTTCGGGCAAGAGGCCAAATTCGAAATTCTGATCCAGAACTCCGGGGGCAATTGGCTTGCCCATCGGCTCAAAGCACCCCACCAACAAACCGCCGCTGTCGTCGCGAATGTAAAGATGATTGTCATGATCGCTGAGGGTCGGCACATTGCCCTCGATCCCCTCAAGCGGTTTTGTCAGCAGGTAAAAATGTTCGCAGGCCAGCGCGGGTACCTCGGCACCTGCCATGCCACCAATCTTGCGCGACCACAGCCCCGCACATAGTGCCACGGCATCGCAACTGACGGTTCCCTTTGTTGTTTCGACACCCGTGATGCGCCCGTTTTTAGTCAGAATGCCGGTGACGCCTGTGTTCTCGAAAATGCCTGCGCCGTGGCTTTTGGCTGATTTGACCAGCGCGGCACAGACGTCTGAGGGTGAAACGCGGCCATCCTCAGGCGACCAGACAGCCCCCAGCACATCGCTTGCGTTCATCAGGGGCCAACGCTCTTGTGCTTCGCCCGCACTGACCCAATCGGCCTTGATGCCAAAAGCATGCGCAAGGGCTTCTTGCCGTCTGACGTGAATTGCCCGGTCTGGTGTTGTCGCGATGGACAGGGACCCTTTCTGGATCCAACCCACATTCTGGCCGGTTTCCTTTTCCAACTGCGCATATAGATCCACAGAATACTGGATCATGCGCGTCAGGTTGCGCGAGTGTCTGAGCGCGCGCACCTGCGCCGCGGAATGCCATGTGGTGCCCGAGGTGAGCTTGTTGCGCTCCAGCAGGATCGCGTCTGTAACGCCCATCTTGGCCAGATGGTAGAGGGTCGAGCAGCCCATGATGCCGCCCCCGATGACGACGACGGAGGCATGTGCAGGTATTTCTGAAGGTGTCATGGTATTTCTTTCGGTTACACGCCATTTGAAACACTTGTTTCAGCCATTGACAATATCAAAACATATGAAACAGTGTATTTAACGTTTAGGATGGAGCCATTATTGCCAACATGACAGTTCAGGACAGGATCAGCGGGTCATATGCAGATTTGAGCGACAAGCTGAGGGTTGCTGCAAAATTCGTGTCGGAAAACCCTGCGGAAATTGCAACGCGCTCTCTGCGCTCGGTTGCACAGAGCAGTGGCGTATCACCGGCGACGTTTTCGCGGCTTGCGCGTGCGCTGGGGTATCGTGACTACGAACAGTTGCGCGAAGAGGGCCGTCTTGTCGTTGAGCGTCAGATGTCGCCATTCTCGGAACGCGCGGCCAAACTACGCGCGCAGGCAGGCAAGGAGCAAGGCCGCGCGCTGCTTGAACATCAATCCGCAGCCTGCATTGCAAATGTCGAAAAGCTGGTTGCAAGCGTAAACAGGGATGCGCTTGAACGCGCCGTCCGGCAAATTGACGAGGCGAAGACTGTTTTGTTGGTCGGCTCCATGGGGTCGGCGGGGGTTATCGATTATCTGGGATACATGGGCCAGTGGTTCAAACAAAACTGGAAGGTGGCAGGGCGCAATGGGATTGAGCTTTCTGCCACGCTGTCGCGGATCAATGAGGGCGATGTCGTCGTCGGACTGGTCAAAGCACCATATGCACGCCGTACCGTCGCTGCGCTGAAAGCTGCGCAAGACAGGGGGGCGAAAACGGTTGTCATTTCTGACAGTCCGACATCTCCCGCATTGCAATTTGCCAATCATAGCTTCATCGTGGCGACACAGAGCCCTCAGTTCTTTTCATCCTATGCGGCAACGCTAGTATTACTGGAGACGATAATTTCTATGCTCATCGCCCGGGCCGGACCCGATGCTGAAGAGCAAATACGCGCAGCAGAACAAACTATTGAGCGTCTTGGAGAGAACTGGACGCCATAAATACCGAATTGCAACATATAAAGGGAGATCAACACATGTTCGCAAAACACTTTCTGACAGGGGCGGCAATGGCCGCTTCGCTTGGCATGGCTGGAGCCGCAAGTGCCGAGCAGACGTTTATCACGATTGGCACAGGTGGTGTCACGGGCGTTTACTATCCAACCGGCGGTGCAATTTGCCGTCTTGTGAACAAGGACCGCAAAGAGCACAACATCCGCTGCTCTGTGGAGTCCACTGGCGGGTCTGTCTATAACACACGCACAATTCGCGAAGGTGAATTGGACTTTGGCATTGTTCAGTCAGACGTTCAATCCGCAGCCATGGAAGGTGTTCGTGCCTTTGACGGGGATGAACCATACGCTGATCTGCGCGCAGTTTTTTCAGTACACCCTGAACCGATGCATGTGATGGTCCGCGAAGACGCAGACATTAATTCCGTCATGGATATGAAGGGCAAGCGGGTCAATATCGGCAACCCCGGATCGGGCACGCGCGTGCTTGCAGACGTCCTGATGGAAGCTGCCGGTGTTACGCCGGGTGATTTCTCTCTTGCGGCGGAATTGAAGTCGTCAGAGCAAGCAGCAGCGCTGTGTGATGGCAAGATTGATGCAGCTATCTGGGCCGCTGGTCTTCCAAACGGCTCCACCATGGAGGCGACGTCGACCTGTGGGATCAAAATCCTCGACCTGACGACCTCGGGTACGGACAAGGTACTGTCAGCCAACCCTGCCTATGCGGCAGCGACCATCCCGGCGGGCCTGTACCCGGGCAATGACGCAGAAATTGCGTCCTGGGGTCCCAAAGCCACCTTCGTGGCAGATGCCAATACACCGGATGAAGTGGTGTACGTGCTTGTCAAAGCGGTTTTCGAGAACTTTGAAGATTTCAAGAAACTGCACCCTGCCTTTGGTCGCCTGACGGAAGAAGAGATGATCAAGGATGGCCTCAGCGCCCCGCTGCACCCCGGTGCTGCGAAATACTATGCTGAGCGTGGCTGGATGTAAGCCTTTCAGAATTGAAACAGCTCCCGGCGCTCTGAGCGGCGGGAGCAAAAACCGATAAAAACAAAAATAAATTGATATTCCCAACAAGGGGGACAGCATGACAGATGCACAGTCAAAGGGCCCGGATACGGCCCTTCAAGATATCGTGGCCGATGCCGATACCGGCGGGCGCAACCCGGACGACGCATTTGGCAGAGCGGCTCTTTGGTATCTGCCCCTGGTCTGGGCAATCTATCAGCTTTGGATCGCATCCCCCTTACCGTTCATGCTCGGCATGGGCGTCTGGAACGACACGCAGACGCGCGCCATCCACCTTGGCTTTGCGGTCTTGCTGGCCTTCCTCGCCTTTCCGGGGCTGAAATCCAGCCCGCGCAACCGTATTCCGGCGATCACATGGGCCGTAGCGATCGTCGCGGCGATTGCAGCCTCGTACCTTTGGTGGGACTATCGCGGCGTCGCCCAACGCACCGGCGCGCCCAACACGACAGATGTGGTGATCGCGGGCATCGGGATCGTTCTGCTGATGGAGGCCGCACGACGGTCCCTCGGGTTCCCGCTGATGGGTGTGGCGCTGTTTTTCCTCGCCTATGTTTTCTTTGGATCTTGGTCAGGCTTGCCAGAAGTGGTGCAATGGAAAGGGGCCTCCTTCGAGAAGGCGATGAGTCACATGTGGCTCACGACCGAAGGGGTGTTTGGCGTCGCACTTGGTGTTTCATCAGGCTTTGTGTTCCTGTTCGTGCTGTTTGGTGCTTTGCTCAATCAGGCGGGGGCGGGCAACTATTTCCTCAAGCTGGCTTTCGCGGCACTCGGCCATCTGCGCGGCGGCCCGGCCAAAGCGGCGGTTATCGCCTCGGCTGCCACCGGACTGATCTCAGGGTCTTCGATTGCCAACGTGGTCACGACAGGCACATTCACGATCCCACTGATGAAAAAGGTCGGTTTTCCGGCCACAAAGGCTGGCGCGATCGAGGTGTCCTCTTCGATTAACGGGGTGCTGACGCCACCTGTCATGGGCGCGGTTGCCTTTTTGATGACGGAATATGTGGGCATATCCTACGTCGAGGTTGTGAAAACCGCTATCGTGCCTGCCGCCATTTCATACGTGGCGCTTGTCTACATCGTTCACCTTGAAGCGCTGAAAATGGGCATGACGGGTACAAGCCGCATGCACCCGGTCAAGTTTATCCTTGGCGCGATTTTCATCATTGCGATTTCTATCGTTATTGCGGGCGGTACGCTCTTTTTGTGCGGCTTTCTCGTCGACGTGATCAGTTCAACCTTTGGCGGCGCATCTCTCTGGGTCATTCTGTCGATCATGCTGGTCGCTTATATCGCGGCTGTGCGCTACGCGGCTCAGGGTCCTGATCTGGATATGAGCATCGACTCCATGCAGCACCTGCCGCCCACGCGCGAGATTTTCAAGACTGGCGTGCATTACCTGATGCCGATCCTTTTGTTGATGTATCTGCTGATGATTGAAAGAAAGTCGCCGGGGCTGTCGGCTTTCTGGTCCACGATCTTCATGCTTTTCATCCTGCTGACGCAGAACCCGCTAAAGGCCTTTTTCAGAGGCGAGGGGGAGGCCCTGCGTCACGTGCGCGAAGGTCTTTCTGACATCGCGGAAGGCATGATTGCCGGGGCGCGCAACATGATCGGACTGGCCGCCGCGATGGGCGTCGCCGGTATCATCGTTGGTGCGGTGACCCTGACGGGTATCGGTCAGGTCATGGCCGAATTCGTTGAATTTCTGTCGGGCGGGAACCTTCTGGCGATGCTGTTCTTCGTCGCGGTGATTTCGATCATTTTGGGGATGGGTCTGCCGACAACGGCAAATTACATCGTCGTATCCTCATTGATGGCCGGAGTTGTTGTCGAACTGGGTGCTCAATCGGGTCTGATTGTCCCTCTGGTCGCGGTGCATATGTTCGTGTTTTACTTTGGTATAATGGCGGATGTGACGCCCCCTGTGGGACTGGCGAGTTTTGCCGCCGCCGCGATTTCCAAGGGCGATCCGCTGAAGACCGGGTTCCAGGCGTTCTTTTATTCGATAAGGACCGCGCTTTTGCCTTTCCTGTTCATCTTCAACACGGATCTTCTGTTGATTGATGTGGGGCCGGTGCAGGCCATCTTCGTGTTTATCGTGGCCCTGATCGCCATGCTGTTGTTTGCCGCCGGGACGATGAATTACTTCATGGTGAAATCGAGGCTTTATGAAAGTGCCGTGCTGCTGTTTGCGGCCTTTATGCTGTTCCAGCCGGGGTATTTCCTGAACCGGATTGCACCGGAATTCGAAACGATGCCGGGCACGCAACTCTTTGAAATGGCGCAATCGGCTGAATCGGGGGCGTCGCTCAGGGTGCGATTGGTTGGTGAAAACCTCAACGGTGACATGATCGACGCGCGCTATCTTTTGCCGGTGGGGGATGCAGGTGCCGACGGGGTTACCCGCCTGTTTGATGGCGCAGGCATAGAATTCCGTGAGGAAGACGACAGGATATTTGTCGACAACCTCAACTTTGGCGGACCAGCCGAGCAATTGGGCATCGATTTTGACTGGGAAATTGTCGAGTTGGAAGTCGAAGCGGACAGGATACCCAAAGAGGTCTTTTACCTCCCCGCTTTCCTTTTGGTGGGCGGCGTTTACCTGCTGCAAATGGGCCGCAAACGCAAACAGGAAGCGAAGGAGGCCGTCGCATGACAAATCACATCCTGTGTTCTGTTGATCTGACCCATGAGGATGAAGCTGCCAAATTGCTGCGTGAAGCTTACAATCTGGCGGGTTTCTATGGTGCCACGCTCAGCGTTGTGACGGTCCTGCCGGATTATGGGTCATCATGGGTCGGCTCGTTTTTCAAAGAGGGCACGATGCATGACGCCGCCGAAGCGGCAAATGAGGCGCTCCATAAACTCGTCAGCGATACGCTGCCACAGGCGGAAGGTGTCCAGCATATCGTTGAGATCGGCGTGGTTTATGAAAAGGTTCTTGAAGCCATCGCGTTGAGCCACGCTGACCTCGTTATCGTTGGTGCGCACAAGCCGGACCTCGCCGATCGCTTTATGGGGCCGAACGCCGCCCGTATTGCGCGACACGCGGGGATATCGACGTTGGTTTTGCGGGTGTAATCGATTGAGTTGATACAGGTGTGTTCGCCAAGGCTGTGATGATCCGAAAGGCCCGTCGCTAAAATGCCCGTTCCTGTTGAAACCGGGTCTGTGCAACGGCAACTGTTTTGCCTTTAGATTGCAGCGCGTTTTTGCTATCGCGTCCGACAAGTGTCATCTGGATGTATATCTGACGTGTCCGTTCTGTTTCAAATCACGCTAGGCAGCTCGTTACTGGTGTTGTGCACCTTTATTCACGTGGGTGTCATGGTGTCGTTGACCCGGCGACTTCGAATGATGAAGCAGGCCATGGAGCCCACCACCCAAAAGAAATATTTTGCGGTCCATTCGGCTGTCGTCTTCGCATTGATGCTGTCGCACACGATACACCTCTATATCTGGGCATTCTCTATCTGGGCCCTTGGGGCTTTACCGGGCTACGAAGAGCCGATCTATTTTGCACTCGTGACCTACACAACTGTTGGGTATGGGGACACAACGCTTGGGCCTGCCTTCCGCATTTTTGGGGCCATGGCATCAGTGAACGGGATTCTTGCGTTTGGAATGACGACAGCTTTTCTGGTTGGTTTGTTTCCGCGTGTCCTTGGCTTGCCGACAGAAAAGGACGACCCGGAACCGTGATGCATTGTCGCCGCGAAAACCGCATTTCAATTGTCGGCTCTTTTAGGGGCCGGTCCATGATCTTTCTGTGCCAAAGCGATGTACTCTTGGGGGCTTTGTGAAACTGAACCCGACATGGGAATATGTGTCGGACCGTGTCATGGGCGGTGTGTCCGACGGTAGCTTGTCCATTGATATGGACGCTCAACAACCGGTGGCGCGACTGACGGGGCACGTAAGTCTGCAGAACAATGGTGGTTTTATTCAGATGGCTTTTGATCTGTCCCCGGACGACGGCGTGGTGGATGCATCGGATTGGACCGGTTTGGAAATCAAATTAAGGGGCAATGGCGAAAGCTATGATGTCAGGTTGCGCACTGCACAGCTGAGCCGACCGTGGCAGTCTTTTCGCGCACAAGTCACATCAACCGCATCGTGGCGCGTTGCACGTCTTCCCTTTTCTAGTTTTCAACCGCACCGAACCGATAGTACGTTTAACCCTGCGGCCCTGCGCAGGATTGGCATTCTGGCGATTGGCAAAGCGTTTGAGGCTGACATTAGCGTCGCGCACATCGGATTTTACCGCTAGCCTTGCCTGAACACGATGCTGGAATTGGTCAATATTTAGGCAAATGTCATATTTTTCAGCCTGTTAGCTATGCCGTCAGGGCCTTTTCATAAACGTGGTTGCACCCTTTGAACGGTCCGCTACGCTGGCAACATGACAAAAAAAATAAATCACTTCAGTGAGATGACGGCAGGGGATGATGTGCGCGCACCTTATCGCCACTATCAATCCTGGTTTGCCGGACAGGACGTTAACAGATTGTCGCGAAAAGCGCAGGAAGCGGAAGTCTTCTTTCGACGCACCGGGATTACATTCAACGTTTACGGCCAATCGGACGCCGAAGAACGGCTGATCCCTTTCGATCTGGTGCCGCGTATTCTGTCGGGGGCGGAGTGGACAAAGCTGTCGCGCGGCATCGAACAGCGCGTGCGGGCAATCAATGCGTTTTTGCACGACATCTACAATCGGCAGGAAATCCTGCGTGCGGGTATTGTTCCCGTTGAACTGATCGCAAAGAACGCAGCATTTCTGCCGCAGATGATGGATTTTACACCGCCCGGTGGCGTCTATACGCATATTGTCGGGACAGATATCGTGCGCACCGGCGAAGATGATTTCTACGTGTTGGAAGACAATGCGCGGACGCCATCCGGTGTCAGCTACATGCTCGAAAACCGCGAAACGATGCTGCAGATGTTCCCCGAGCTTTTCAGCAAGATCAAAGTGCAGCGCGTGAGCGATTATCCCAAGAACTTGCGCCGCTCACTTGAGGGCTCGGCACCTGCGGGATGCACCGGGCGACCGTGTGTTGTGGTGCTTACCCCGGGCATTCACAATTCTGCCTATTATGAACACAGCTTTCTCGCGGACCAGATGGGTGTCGAACTGGTGGAGGGGCACGACCTGCGCGTCATTGACGGGCACATCGCAATGCGGACCACACGCGGCTACAAGGTGATCGATGTCATCTACCGGCGTGTGGATGATGATTTTCTCGACCCACTCACCTTTAATCCCGCATCCATGCTGGGTGTGCCGGGTATTATGGATGTGTACCGTGCCGGAAATATCACGATCACGAATGCGCCGGGCACAGGGGTTGCGGACGACAAGGCAATCTACAGCTACGTACCTGAAATCATTGAATTCTACACCGGTGAAAAGGCGATCCTGAAAAATGTTCAGACGCACCGTTGTTCAGAACCGGACACGCTGAAATATGTGCTCGATAACCTCGCGGATCTGGTGGTCAAAGAGGTGCATGGCTCGGGCGGGTACGGCATGCTTGTAGGACCGGCCGCCAACAAAAAGGAACTGGCGGATTTTGCGGATAAGCTAAGGGGCAACCCTGCGAACTATATTGCGCAGCCGACGTTGTCGCTCTCGACTGTGCCCATATTGACCGACGCGGGTCTTGCCCCGCGGCATGTGGACCTGCGCCCCTTTGCACTGGTGTCCCCCAATTCCATCAACATCGTGCCGGGTGGTTTGACACGCGTGGCGCTGACCGAAGGCAGTCTGGTTGTGAACTCAAGCCAAGGTGGCGGAACCAAAGACACTTGGGTATTGGAGAGCTGATATGCTGGGCAAAACCGCAGGTGGATTATTTTGGATGTTCCGCAATCTGGAACGTGCCGGAAATACGGCGCGTCTGATTGAGGCAGGGTTTCGCATCGCGCTGACGCGATCAAACGATCCGGAATCTGAATGGAAATCGGTCATCGTAACCTCGGCGTCGCGGCCGGCGTACACAGCCAAACATGATGGTTATGACAGCGCGCGGGTCACGGATTTTCTGTTGCGCGACCCGGACAACCCGAACTCGGTTCTATCCGTGATCAAGGGCGCGCGCGACAATGCGCGACTGGTGCGCACGGCACTGACCACCGAAGTCTGGATGGCGGTCAACGAAACATGGATGGTGCTGACAAAAGCCCTGAAAGATCCTGTTCCGGAAACCGATTTGCCCGAAGTTTTGAGCTTGATCCGCCAGCAATCGGCGTTGGTACGCGGCGCATTGCATGGCACGATGCTGCGCAATGACATCTATGATTTCAGCCGTTTGGGGAATTTCATCGAACGGATGGACAGCACGGCGCGGATCATTGACGTGAAGTATCACGCCCTGCTGCCTGCCACGTCTTTTGTGGGCAGCCGCATGGACAACGTGCAATGGGAAATGATCCTGCGGTCGGTTTCAGCACATGCCTCGTTTCGCTGGGCTGTCGAGGGAGATTACAACGCACCCAACATTGCCAGCTTTCTGATCCTCGACCGTCGCCTGCCGCGATCTCTGGCCTTTTGCGCGTCACAGATCGTGGATCACCTGACCTATCTTGCGGACGAATACCGCGACCGTCCCCAAAGCCTTGATCTTGCGCAGGATCTGAACGCACGTCTTAGGGACCGCGATATCAGTTCGATTTTTGATGAAGGGTTGCACGAATTTCTGAATGCGGTGATCCGGGATACAAACACGCTTGGTCTTCAGATCCAGCAAGATTACAGGTTCAACGCATAATGGAACTCTCCATCCGACATAAAACCGAATACGCGTATGAAGCGCCAGTTGGTTTTGCCTTGCAGAAGGTACGGCTGCATCCGCTGGATTCTGGCCTGCAAACGGTCCATCGCTGGAGCCTCGACGTTACCGGTGGCAAGGTGGAGGCGAGTTACAGTGATCACTACGGCAATCATGTTGATCTGGTCAGCGCCGAAACCGGCACGCAAAAACTGCAGCTTGTCGCCAGCGGGGTCGTGCAAACGCGTGATACCGCCGGTGTCGTGGGCAAAGTGTACGGGTGCGCGCCACTTTGGCATTTCGCGCAGAACACGCCGCTGACCAAGGCGGGACCGCAGATTACAGTACTCGCTGAGACTGTCGGCGCTGAAAAGGACAGGCTGGATGGGCTGCACGCGCTGAGCGCGGCGATCCTGAAAACGGTGCCTTACGAGGCTGGCCACACACATTCATCGACCCCGGCCGAAGAGGCGGTGAATGTGGGCAAGGCCGTGTGTCAGGATCATGCAAACATCTTCGTGTCTGCCGCCCGGGTCGCCGGATTGCCCGCGCGCTATGTCAGCGGATACCTGTTGATGAACGAAACCATTGATCAGGATGCCAGCCACGCATGGGCCGAAGTCCATCTTGATGACCTTGGATGGGTCGGCTTTGATGTGTCCAATGGTGTCTCCCCGGATGAAAAGTACATTCGCATTGCCATCGGGCGAGATGCGCATGACGCAGCACCAGTGTCCGGTCTGCGCAGCGGGTCCGGGGCAGAGAGCATGATGGTCTCTTTACAGGTCCAGCAGTAACCCGGAGCAGCGCGGCAAAGACATGTTGGATTGAGGTCAAATAGCCTCTGGCTTGCGCCTGTGTCGCGCTTTCATGTGCTGTAACAGCGTGGCCTCGAAGAATGAACAAGCGGTTCAATCAATGCGTTTAAACAAGCTACGTTTGGGTGGATGGCGTCGTCGGCTAGGAGTTGATCAGCTCTGACAGATCGCTTGCAGCGGCAAACAGACTGTCAACTTTGGCGACAAGGTCCTCAAGGCTCTGGCGTTGCAAGGGTGCATGCACGGACAGGGTTGAGACCAGCCTCTTTTGCGTATCATAGATTGGGACAGCGACCGCTGCCATACCTTCCATGAACTCTTCGGCATCCGTGGAGAAACCACGTTTGCGGGTCAGTTCCAGCTCTGCCTTGAGCGCGTCTCGGTCGGTGATTGTGCCGGGGACATATTCATCCAATTTCAGATTGGCCAGCAGTCTGTCGAGATAGGCGGGGCGCAGTGCAGAGAGGTACATCTTGCCACTTGCGGTGCAATGAAAGGGCACGTTTGAGCCGACAGGCAGTTGAATACGCAAGGGCCAATGGGTTTCCACCCGGTCGAGATAGGTCATCCCTTCGCGGTCAGGTGTCGAGATGTTGCAGGTCTCTCCGATTTCCTCGGCAAGGCGGCGCAGGATCACGAGTCGCAGCATGCGCACCCGTTGCGAAGAAACCGTGTTGACCGCCAGTTTGCGCAATCGAGGGCCGGGACTATAGGACCGGCCGTCGATGTCGCGCTGTAAGAACCCTGCTTCCTCCGCGGTGTGAAAGAGGCGGTGCAGGGTTGGTTTCGGCAAGTTCAGCGTATCTTTTAACGCCGAAGGCGTGACCGGAACCCCAACCCTGGCGACCTCTTCAAGCAAGACCAGCAGCCGCAAATTCGTCGGTATCTGGCCGTGCTTTTCAGGAGAGAGGTCGTCAGGCATAGTGGTTCCGTCTCAGGTTACTGCATGAACCCAACCAACCACAAAGCGGTGATCGGCGTGAGTGCGACAAATACCCAAACTATCAGCAGCGCAGCAAGGTACATCGTGGAGAACCTGAGCAGCCTGAAGTAAGGCACCCCTGTCACCCCTGAGGCCACATATAGGTTCAACCCGTAGGGCGGCGTAATGAACCCAATTGACGCACCCACAAGGAAGACAACCGCAAAGTGGACCGGATCAACACCGACAGACACGGCAATCGGGGCCAGAATTGGCGCAAGGATGATGGTCACAGGCAGGGATTCAAGGATCATGCCCGTGATGAAGACAATCGCCATCGCCGTAAACAGCACCGCGTAGTACCCGCCCATGCCGGTCACGAACTCGCCGATGTATTCTTTTGCACCCAGCGATGACAGGACCTGTTGCATCGCAACCGACACCGCGATCAGTGGCACCAGAATACCTGTAATCTGTGCGGACCGGGACACGATGCCTGGCACGCTTGGCAAGGTGAAACCTTCGACGACAAACATCGACAGAAAGCTCTTTTCGTTCACTGGCACGTCGGCATCACTACCGAGGACCTTGTTGAGCGGATAACAAAGCAGACCCACGAACACACAAAAACCAACGGTCACACCCGCAGCCTCGGTTGGCGAGAATTTACCCGTGTAGATACCCCAGAGTACCAGCCCGATTGCAAAGAACCCGAGCCACGCCCCGAATGCGGTTTTGATCACCCGCTGAAAGGACAGACCGATCAGGATACCCCAGCCATTGATCGTGCAGACGATGAACGCAACCGTCATCATGGCGAGGACCATCATCGTTCCGGGCACGATACCCGCGATGAACAGCTCGGAAATGGGAAGGTTCATCAGGAACCCGTAGACGATAAAGATGATCGACGGCGGAATGATGATGCCGACCGTACCGCCCGCCGCCGCCGTGGCCGCAGAAAAGCGTTCGTCGTAGTTGCCTTTGACCATTTCGGGATGCAGCATCGACCCGATCGTAGCTGTTGTGGCTGAGTTCGACCCTGAGATCGCCGCGAAAAGCCCGCATGCCGCGATGGATGCCATGGCCAAACCGCCGCGCAGCCACCCCAGACAGGAATAGGCAAAATTCGATAATCGTCGCGCAATTCCGGATTGGTTAATCAAATCCCCGGTCAGGATGAACAGGGGCATGGCAAGCAGGGCAAAGCCCTTGCTGAACACGTTGATCAACTCGTTGCCAGTGTTGGCCAGCGGCAGATCAATGACAAAGCTACAGCCAATCACCCAGTAGAAAATGACGAGCAGGACAGGCGTGCCGAGCATGAACAAAGCCGTGACGGCCAGCGAAATAAGTGTAATCCAAGATCCATCTGACATTATACGTCTCCGCCGATAACAGCTTGTTTGATGATGGGGGTGCCGGAGCGGAAATTGTTCCAGTCCTCCAGCCAGTTTCCGATGACGCGGCCTGACATGAGCGTGAATGCAATCGGGACGGTCAGGTAAAACCACCATTTCATGACATCATCGACGCCATCGACCAACTGAAAATTGTCAGCGGACAGTGCGGTAAACCGCAAGGAGGTTGTAATAGCGATCCAGCAAAAACCGAGCCACAAAGCAGCGTCCAGCGTCAGTGTCGCCATCTGCCCGACAGGGCGCATTTTTGAGCGAAATTCACTAAAACTAAGGTGCGTGCGCAGTTTGACGTTATAGGAACAGGCAAACCACGCCATGACCATGAAGAGGAAGGGGGGAACCGTCGTGGACCCGGACCATTGGTGCGAGAAGACAAAGCGGTCGATCACACCCCAGCAGATGATACCCGCGATGATGAGATACATTGTAACTGACAAGCCACGTTCAAGATGCTTTTCGCAGAACGGGACAAACTTGTAGAACAGATGCGCCAGATACCCGCAAACGAGCGTGGCCACGAAACAGAACAGCCACATGCCATCTGTGTCAAACGCGCTTCTCTTTTCCCAGGCACTACCTGAAAAAAGAGCAGGAACAATAGCTACGGCTTCAGAAATTAAAGACATATAGATCTCCCCCTCACTTTAGGAATTCCACCATTATGAGGTGGTATTTTTGAGATAATAAGGCCGACCCAAACGCCTCTTCGGGTCGGCCCTTTCTCATTGTGCGTCAAGCCTGATTTAGGCTTTCCACCACCGGCGAGGTTCAACATTCTCGGGCAAGGTGTCACCGGGAATCTTGCGTACTTCGTCGTAGATGTCCTGATAAGTATCAAGGCCACCGGACCAGCCGTTGAGCCGCTCGCGCCATGATTCCCACAATTGTGGTTGATACTCTGGCGAGCACATTTCTTCGGCTTTCTTGATCTCTTCGGCAGACAGGAACGCGTTGCGCACGTTGTTCTGGGCAAAGATCGTGTTTGGCAGCTGTGGATCAGACTGACCAACAGTGTTGATCAGCGCGACCTCATTCGCGGCCTGAACATGGACCTGCGCCAAATAGGACGATTCCATCACAGCATCCTGCAATTCGCCACCAAGGCTGTCAAAGACAGACGCAGACATGGCTGTATGCTCTGTGCCGCAGAAGAAGTTCAGGTGAACCGACTGCGATACAACTGGTGACATATTGGCATAGGCAACGGCAGATGCCCATGTTTCGGCACCGTCAATCAGGCCCTGCTTGAGGCCATCAAGGGTTTCTTCCCACGCCACCGGAACCGGGTTGAGGTTCAGCGCTTCCATAGCGATCCGGCCAAGCTGTGTCCCTGTGACACGGTTCTTGGTGCCTGCAAGTTGTTCAACGGACGTCACCAAAGGCTTGTCTTCAAAGTTCAGGCCCAACTGGATGCCGCGTAGTTCTGCATGGCTGAACAGGAACTTCAGGCCGTGGCGCTTTTCATAGGGCTCGCGCAGCAGAGCCTGCGACGCGGGTGAATAGAGGAAGTGGTACTGATCCGCCCGGTTGCGGAACATGTAAGCGTAATCGAGAACGTTCAGATATGGGGCACCACCCGCAGAGTTCTGCGTGGATGCCGCATAGATATCGACGATACCTTGCTGCGTTTTCTCAACGCAGGATGTTTGTCCACAGATCTGATTGTCGCCGATGAACTCGACGCGAATCTCGCCGTCCGTGCGGCTTTCGAGGTCGCGCGCGAATTCCAGACAGCCTGCGCGTTCAATCAAAAGGTTGCGTGCATTGAAGCCCGAAGCACCAAACTTCAGCGTATACTTCGCCTCTTTCGCAAAGCGTTTTTCATATGTGGATTCAGCAGCTTTTGCCAAATTTGCAAAACTCATTGCACCGCCGAACGTGCCGGCTGCAAGGAGGGTCGAGCTCATGCCGTAGCGACCTGCGATTTTAAACAGATCGCGGCGTGAGATGCCCTTCAAATTGTTATGTAATTTCATGCGTTCCTCCCTGAACGTCGATTATTGAGACATTTCGTCCCAAAAAACCCTAGTATGGTTAATCGTTTTTGCCTAGAGTTTTTTTATTCTACATGGGGGAGTGCGTCGTGGAAGCAGATTTTGTCATTGTCGGAGCAGGTTCAGCCGGTTGTGTCCTTGCCAATCGTTTAAGCGCTGACCCCAAAAACAAGGTGATCCTGTTGGAGGCAGGCGGGCGCGATCTGAACCCGTGGATCCACATCCCCGTTGGATACTTCAAAACCATCCACAATCCAAACGTTGATTGGTGTTACAAAACCGAACCCGATCCGGGTCTGAACGGGCGGTCCATTGAATGGCCGCGTGGCAAGGTGCTGGGCGGGTCGTCATCGCTGAACGGGTTGCTCTATGTCCGTGGGCAACCACAGGACTATGATCGCTGGCGGCAGATGGGCAATACCGGGTGGGGCTGGGATGATGTTTTGCCGCTGTTCAAGCGGGCCGAATGCAATGAACGCGGTGCGGATGAGTTTCACGGGGATCAGGGGCCGCTTTCGGTCTCGAACATGCGTATCCAGCGGCCCATCACGGATGCATGGGTCGCGGCGGCGCAGGCTGCGGGTTACAAATATAATCCCGATTACAATGGCGCCGAACAGGAAGGCGTCGGCTTTTTCCAGTTGACCAGCCGCAATGGGCGGCGGTGCAGTTCTGCGGTGGCCTATCTGAATCCTATCAAGAAACGGCCCAACCTCAAGATCATTACGCATGCGCAGGCGGACAAGGTCGAGATCAAAGAGGGCCGCGCGGTTGGTGTGACCTATACGGATCGGTCTGGTCAACAGCACATGATCCATGCCCACCGCGAGGTTATCCTGTGTGGCGGGGCGATCAACTCGCCGCAGCTTTTGATGTTGTCGGGGATCGGCGATGCGGAGCAATTGTCTGAACACAACATAGACGTCAAAAAGGCCCTGCCGGGAGTTGGCAAGAACCTGCAGGACCATTTGCAGGCGCGTCTGGTCTATAAATGCAACGAACCCACACTCAATGATGAGGTGACAAGCCTGATGGGGCAAGCCAAGATCGGGCTGAAATACGCCTTGTTCCGTGCTGGTCCCATGACCATGGCCGCCAGCCTTGCCACCGGGTTTCTGAAAACCCGCGATGATCTGGAAACCCCTGATATCCAGTTTCATGTGCAACCCTTGTCGGCGGAAAACCCGGGCAAGGGGGCGGACAAGTTCTCAGCCTTCACGATGTCCGTGTGTCAGCTGCGCCCTGAAAGCAAAGGTGAAATCAGACTGGCCTCGGCCAATGCGCGCGCCTACCCCAAGATCATCCCCAATTATCTCTCGACTGAGACGGATTGCCGGACGGTGGTCGCTGGCGTCAACATCGCCCGCTCCATTGCGCGCCATGCCCCGCTGACCTCCAAGATTTCGCAGGAGTATCGCCCGCATGAAAGTCTGGATATGGATGACTTTGACGCGACACTTGATTGGGCACGCAACAATACCGCCTCCATCTATCACCCCACTGGCACCTGCAAAATGGGCGATGGCGCGGATGCGGTCGTGGATCATAAATTGCGCGTTCACGGCATCGACGGGCTGCGCGTTGCCGATTGCTCAATCATGCCCGAGATCGTCTCAGGCAATACCAATGCGCCCGCGATCATGATCGGAGAAAAGGCGTCCGATCTGGTTTTGAACGCTGCCTGATGCGCGTGATGGCGCAGGGCTGGTAAAGCCGCGCCGTTTGCGTATAGGTTTGATTGATCTGGCGGTGCTGCTGCCCGGTGAAGGGTGCCGTTGTGGTCTCCTGTCAGGCTGATTGAGTGTCCACAGTGACGACAAGGTTTTTCTCTACCGCAAAACGCCCGCCGCACCTTGGCCCTTACCCGATGGAACGCTTGCAGCGTGGCGCAATGCCCGACCTTACGTCCGTGCCTGCGATGAAGCCCCTGTCGTTTGAAAACCACGATGACCCGCTGTCGATCATTCATGCGATGGATGAATATCAGGCCACCATGGATGCGATCCGCGACGGTTTGGTGAACCGCACGCGGGCGACCTGCCCGGATGACCCGGATGAGCGGTCCAAGCATTTGAAAGCCTTCGGCTATTTCAGCGATGCGGCCATGGTGGGCGTTGGGCCTGTGCCCCGAAGCGCCTTGCTCGCGCAGCCTGTGCGAAATGCGGGCATTGATCGCTTGGCGCAGGAACTCAAGGCCAAACAGGTCAAGACGCTGGCGTCTGGCATCGATACGATCATGGCGGATTTGCAGGAAAGCGTGCAGGCACCCCCCAGCACCATCGTGGATCATGAGCACGCGCTGGTCTTTCTTTATGACATGCCGCGCGACCCACGCGCCGACGAAACGGGCGCCGCCTGGATCCAGCATGCGCAGGCGCATCGGGCCTGTCTGCGCGCGTCCGAAACGGCGGTCGTTCTGGCCGAATACATCAGGTTGCTGGGCTGGGATGCCAAGGCGCATACCGCCACCAGCACGGACGTTGATCTGAACCAGTTGACCGTCGCGGCAGGCTTGGCCGTTGTTGATGCCGGTAAACTGGTGAACCCCTTTGTGGGGGATCGTTTTGGGGTGGCGGTTGTCACGACGACACTGCCAGTCGCGCATGACCGACCGCTGCGTCCATTGCCCGAGCAAAGATGGCTGAAAACAAATGCACCTGCGTGGTGGGTTGGCTATGGAACCGCAAAATCAGCACTGAACAAGGACCCGTTTGCGCGGCGCGATTTTGCCAAAGGACCGCACCCTTTCGAGACGCTGAAACGGGTTGAGCAGCCGACGACCTATATTGATGAGGCGCATGTCGCGCGGGTGCCCAAACGGGCGGACATGTTCGCGCGTGCGCAATTCGGTGATCTGGGTAAGGCGGTGCAGAAGGCCGCCGCCGGGGGCTACTACGCGCGCAAATCGGCCCCTTCGATGGCGCAACGGCGGATGTTGGGTGCTTTGATCCCGTTTCAGGATGGCCCCGAAGCGGGGCAGAAACACATTGCGACCGCAGAAGAGAACGCAGCTAACATCAAGGCCACGAGTTACTTTCTGGGCGTCGATGCGGTCGGCATCAGCCGTTGCCCAGACTGGACGTGGTATAGCCATGATGCAACGGGTGCCGTGCTGGACCCGCCGCATGATCAGGCGATCAGCATGATTATAGATCAGGGTTTCGAGACGATGGAGGGGGCCTCGGGCGATGACTGGATCAGCGTGGCGCAATCCATGCGGGCCTATCTGCGGTTCTCGCTGCTCGGCGGGGTGATCGCGCGTCAGATCAGGCGCATGGGCTATAAGGCCAAGGCGCACACGGTCATGGATGGCGAGGTGCTGCAACCGCCCCTGTTGCTTTTGTCCGGTCTGGGCGAGGTCAGCCGCATTGGTGAGGTGATCCTGAACCCGTTTCTGGGGCCGCGCCTGAAATCCGGGGTGGTGACGACCGATATGCCGCTTGCGCATGACAAGCCGATTGATTTCGGGCTCCAGCGGTTTTGCGAAAGTTGCAACAAATGTGCGCGCGAATGCCCCTCGGGCGCAATCACCGCAGGGCCGAAAAAGATGTTCAACGGCTATGAAATCTGGAAATCGGACAGCCAGAAATGCGCAACCTATCGCATTACGACCAAGGGCGGTTCGATGTGTGGGCGCTGCATGAAAACCTGCCCGTGGAACCTTGAGGGTTTGTTTGCGGAAAAGCCGTTTCGCTGGGCGGCGATGAAGGTGCCAAAGGCCGCACCGGTGCTGGCGCGGTTGGATGACGCTTTGGGCAATGGGGGGCTGAAGCCCGTCAAAAAGTGGTGGTGGGACATCGAGCTTGATCAGGACGGCGGCTACCACCCTGCGCGCGCACCGGTGAATGCGCGGGATCTGCAGGTCGACCTCGACCTGAAATACGCCGATCAGACGCTGGCGGTATACCCGGCACCGCTGGCCCCACCGCCTTGGGCCTACCCGTTTCCGATGGACCGTGAGGCGGGGATCGCGGCCTATCAGAACCTGATATCTGCAGCGGAATACAAGCGTCGGCGCAAGGCCGGCGAAACAGGTGCCTGGGCGCACGCTTACGCGGCCGACACCAATGACAGCCCTGTCGTTCAGGTGCAGGTCGCGCGCGTTACCCATCTGACGGATAAAATCAGTCACTACCTGCTGAAAGCGACAGATGGTGCGGTGCTGCCCCGCTGGGACGCCGGGGCGCATCTGGACATTGTCATCGCGCCTGATGCCCTGCGCCAGTATTCCCTGATGGGAGACCCGGCAGATCGCACATGCTATGAAATTGCGGTGTTGCGCGAAGAGACCGGCAAGGGCGGTTCGCGGCTGCTGCACCGTATTTTCGCTGAGGGCCGAAAGGTCTTTGTCTCCAGACCGATCAACCATTTCCCGCTGGTGCGCGACGCCGACCACAGTTTTCTGATAGGTGGGGGCATTGGGCTGACACCCATGATCGCGATGGCCCATTCGCTTCATGCTGAGGGGCGGTCGTTCGAGGTGCATTACTCGGTCTCACATCAGAAAACGGCGGCATTTGTGCCGCTGCTGCACTCCGTGCCATGGGCAGACAGGGTGCATGTTTACAACAGTGAGAATGGTACGCGCGCACCGCTCGATGCGATTTTCCTCGCCCCCCGGACAGGTGCGCATGTCTACGCATGTGGCCCTGATCGCTATATGGCGGCCGTTATGGAGGCGGCCGAGAAGGCGGGCGTCTCTGAAGAGGCGCGCCATCTGGAGTATTTCACGGTTCCCGACCTGCCGGAGTATCAAAACCATGATTTCACGCTGGCATTGAAAGACGGTCGGCGCATCCCGGTGCCCGCCGATCAATCTGCCGCGCAGGCGCTGATTGCAGCGGGCGTCGCCGTTGACCTGAAGTGTTCCGACGGTCTGTGCGGCGTGTGCAAATGCGGCGTTATCTCGGGTGAGGTCGAGCATCGGGATTTTGTTCTGTCCGCTAAACAGCGCAGCGATCAGATGATTTTGTGCCAGTCGCGTGCGCTGCAGGATGGCGGTGAATTGGTGCTTGATCTGTAAAACACGCCGCCCGCGTTTGTGGATCAGGTGGGGAGCGACCTCATGCGGCTGGCCTTCATATTGCGGCACCGGTCTGCGGGTCGCGCAGCCTCGCCTGTTCTATCGACTTGAAAGTACCATCCGCGCGTTCGCCGACAAGCGTGATCGTGGCGATTGTCAGCGGTGCAATTTGCGCTGGTGCGAAATGCGCCTCGGCCTGCGTCATCACCCTGTCGCGGATGTGTTTGGGGAGCGGACCGCTCAGCGTCATGTGAAACCGAAACGAGTCCATCACATGGGCATATCCCCATTGTTCGAGGTTCTGGCGATGCGCCTGCGTCATATGCGGTTTTGTTTTTCGCAGACGCTCCGCTTCGCTCATGGGCGCGCGAAAAAGGTCAAGCCGCGTGACGCAGTTGGCTGCAAGGCTTTGCAAGGCATCCTTATTTCCAAAGGGCTCCAACGCCACAAACCCGCCGAGACGTCTGACCTCGAGCCCCTCCAACGCGACGGGCGCGAGGTTCTGACCCAGATCGCGAAACGCACAAAGCAGGTGATTTTCCGTGACCCCGTCCGCAAGAAAGAACGGCGCTTTCAGGGTGGCATGAAACCCGTATTTGCGCGGGGTCGCGACGATATCAAGGTCTGGTGAACCGACGGGCTGGCCTTTGGCGATGTCCCATCCAAGCCAGCGCGCACCAAGCTCGGCAAACCGCCCGGGCGGTGGCGTGTAGTAGATGGCATAGCGGGTGTAGGTCATGCTGTGTCCGGCGGCTTGGTCGCACCGCTGTCCTGACATGACGACCACAGGCTTGCCAAGACCAAAAGGCGCATCGCACCGCTGCGCCCCTTGCAAATACGCACGCCCTCTGGGCAGATAGGCGCAGAATGCGGCAGTAAAGGATGTTTCGATGCGCGCGATGCAAGTGACGGAACTTGGCAAACCCCTCAGCCTGCGAGACATACCGCACCCCTCCGCCGGGGCCGGGCAGGTTGTCGTCAAGGTGCACACCTGCGGTCTGAACTTTGGCGATTTGCTGGCGATCAAAGGCACCTATCAGGAACGGCCCGACGTGCCCTTTACCCTTGGTATGGAACTCTGCGGGACGGTCACCGAGGTGGGGCAGGGCGTGGATAGGTTCACGGTCGGTCAACGGATCGCTGCCTATTGCGGCTTTGACGCCTTGGCGGATTTCGCGGCAATTTCCGCCGATATCTGTGTGCCGATCCCGGATGTCATGTCCGATGAAGATGCCGCCGCTTTCCTCATTGCCTATGGGACCAGCCATGTTGCGCTCGATTATAAGGCGCATCTGCGTGCGGGGGAGCGATTGCTCGTGCTTGGGGCCTCGGGCGGCGTTGGGCTGACGGCGGTCGAGTTGGGCAAATTGATGGGCGCAGAGGTGATCGCAGTGGCGCGGGGGGCGCAGAAACTACAGGTGGCCAAGGCGGCAGGTGCGGATCATCTGATCGATTCCGAGACGGATGATATTCGGGACTGCGTCAAGGCATTGGGCGGCGCGGATGTGGTCTATGACCCGATCGGGGGTGAGCAGTTCAAGGCGGCCTTGCGGGCGTGCCGACCCGAGGCGCGCCTGATCCCGCTGGGGTTTGCCTCGGGCGAGGTGCCGCAAATTCCGGCCAACCATCTGCTGGTCAAGAACCTGACGGTGATCGGCTTTTACTGGGGTGGTTATACGCGGGTGAACCCAAAGGTCCTGACAGATAGTTTCGAGGTGCTGACCGATTGGTATGTGGCCGGAAAGATCAAACCACATGTCAGCCATGTCCTGCCGCTGGAGCAGGCCAATGAGGCGCTTGATTTACTACGCACGCGCAAAGCAACCGGCAAGGTTGTGGTCCGGGTGGCGTGAGGGGCTGGGCGTGCAGGTTTTCGAAGGGATCATAAGCGATCGCGGGTCAAAATATGCCGTCTCCGGCGGGCCCTGCGCAGATGAAACAGCGGCCAAGGCCTTTGTCAAAGCGCTGCTGCGGCGAAAGAAATTTGCCAAGGCGACGCATCATTCATGGGGCCTTTTGACTTCCAGCGGTCCGCTCAAAAATGATGACGGTGAGGCCGGGGCCGGTATGGTGATCCTGCGCATGTTGGAGCGCGAAGGGCTACAGGACGAAATCGTTGTCGTGACGCGCTGGTACGGGGGCAAGCATCTGGGCGGAGACCGTTTCCGCCATGTGCAGGACGCGGTGCGGTATTATCTGGAGCGACGCGACGCTATTGACGCTTGATCGGGCCGCGCGCCACCACGCGGGCTTTTTGCTGCTCGCGCAGGAACACGAACAGCCCCGAGCCGAGGATAAGCGCGATACCCGCCCAGACCTCCCAGACCGGGAGTTGCGCAAAGATCAGCCATCCCCAGAAAACCGCCAGAGGCAGCCCGACATATTCAAACGGCGCGACTGTTGCGGCATCCGCGATACGGTAGGCTTGGCTCAGGCAATAGCCGATGATAGCGGCATTGGCGCCCATCCCGAGGATGAACCACCAGTCTATGCCCACCGGCCAAATCCACGCGCGCAACAGAAATTCTACTGAGGCGTTTTCTGTCCCCGCCGCGAACCGGCCATCCCCGGCAACAAGATAGAACCCCAGCGAGACCACGATGAACGACATGTGAATGTAGACCGACAGCGCAGAGGCTTTGCTGCTGACCCCAAGTTTTCGCGTCATCAACTG
Organism: Roseobacter sp. OBYS 0001; assembly: GCF_019654895.1. Lineage (NCBI taxonomy): Bacteria > Pseudomonadati > Pseudomonadota > Alphaproteobacteria > Rhodobacterales > Roseobacteraceae > Roseobacter > Roseobacter sp. OBYS 0001. The sequence goes on along the minus strand of NZ_BPES01000011.1, from coordinate 53,873 downwards.
GTTGAGCGCATACATCAAGGCGGCAAAGACGGGCAGCAACAATACAAGACGCGACGCCTCAAGCGTGTCAGCGCCCGCCCAGGGCCGCTGCATCAGGATCACACCGCAAAACCCGACCAGAACGGCCGTCATGCGCAGGATGCCAACCTTTTCCCCCAGAATCGGGATCGACAATAGGGTGATCAAAAGGGGTGCGGCAAAAAACAGCGCCGTTGCATCCGCCAGCGGAAGCGCGGCAAGGGCCGCAAAATAGCTCATGTTCGCTGCGACAATGAGCAGGCCGCGTATCGCGTGCAATACAGGTTGGCGCGTTTTCAGAATGCGCCAGCCGCCTTCCATCTGGACCAGAAACACCGAAAATGCGAGCCCCAGAACCGAGCGCAGAAAGACGAGTTCGTGCAGTGGATACTGGCCGGAAAGCTGTTTGATCAGCATATCATTGACGGAAATGGCCAGAACCCCGAATAGGATGAACAGGATCGCAAGGCCTGACTTGTTCTCAGCAACAGTTGTCATTTGCTACCCATATCATGCAAACGATGCAGGTCTTGCACAGATGCGACACGCTGCACCGCATCCGGGACGCAGAGGTACTGCGCATTTCTGCTCTGTCCATTCCGGCCACCTGGCCCTATTTGTTCGGGCAATTCTGTGGGGGAGCGTTCAAATGACGGCCATTCTTGAGATCAAGGACCTGCGCAAAGTCTATTCTGACGGGTTCAAAGCGCTCAACGGTGTCAGCCTTGAGATTGAAGAGGGCGAGATCATCGCCCTGCTTGGGCCGAATGGGGCAGGCAAAACGACGCTGATTTCCACTGTTTGCGGGATCACGCGGGCCAGCGGCGGGAGCGTGCGCGTGGGTGGGTTTGACATCATCAAGGATTTTCGCGCAGCCCGGGGCATGATCGGTCTGGTTCCGCAGGAGGTCAATCTTGAGCCCTTTGAGCGTGTGATCAACACGGTGCGTTTTTCGCGCGGGCTGTTTGGCAAGCCGAGTGATGACACAAAGGTGGAGGCGATCCTGCGGCAACTGTCTTTGTGGGACAAGCGCGACAATCAGATCCGTGAGCTGTCCGGCGGCATGAAACGACGTGTGTTGATTGCCAAAGCTTTGAGCCATGAGCCACGCCTGCTGTTTCTGGACGAACCAACGGCAGGTGTGGATGTCGAGTTGCGCAAGGACATGTGGGAGATCGTTGCGGATCTCAAGGCGTCTGGTGTGACAATCGTGCTGACGACCCATTACATCGAAGAGGCCGAAGCCATTGCGGACCGGGTTGGCGTGATCGCCAAGGGCGAGTTGCTGTTGATCGAGGAAAAATCCGAGCTGATGAAGCGCATGGGGCAAAAGCAGCTTCAGGTGCAACTGACCCAAACGCTCGACGGCATTCCCGCGGCTTTGGCGAAATACGGCCTCAGCCTTGCTCAGGACGGTCGCTCACTGACCTACACCTATGACACGCGCGCGGAACGCACGGGCATTACGTCGCTGTTGGCGGATGTTGCGGCTGCGGGGCTCGTGCTGCGCGATGTCGTAACGCGCCAAAGCAGTCTGGAGGACATTTTCGTTGATCTGGTCCATCAAGACGCGGAGGTCGAAGCATGAACCTGATCGCCGTAAAAACCATCTTTATGTTCGAAATGGCCCGGTTCTTCAGAACCATCGCACAAAGCCTGCTGTCCCCGGTCTTGTCCACATCGCTTTACTTTGTGGTTTTCGGCGCGGCCATTGGCAGCCGCATTCAGGAAGTGGACGGGGTCAGTTATGGCGCGTTCATCGTGCCGGGGCTGATCATGCTGTCGGTAATCACGCAGGCGATTTCCAACGCATCCTTTGGCATCTATTTCCCCAAGTTCATCGGGACGACCTATGAACTCCTTTCCGCCCCCGTGAGCTTTCTTGAGATCGTCGCGGGCTATGTGGGTGCTGCTGCCGCAAAGGCGATGTTTATCGGGGTGATTATTTTGGCCACGTCCTTTGCTTTCGTGGACATTCAGATCGCGCACCCAATCGCGATGATACTGTTTCTCGTCCTGACCTGCCTCAGCTTTTCGCTTTTGGGTTTCATCATCGGCATATGGGCAAGCAATTTTGAACAGTTGCAACTGGTGCCTTTGCTCGTGATTACCCCTCTGGTTTTTCTGGGTGGCGCATTTTATTCAATTTCGATGCTGCCGCCGGTTTGGCAAACGATTTCGCTTTTCAACCCGGTCGTCTACCTGATTTCAGGATTTCGATGGTCGTTTTTCGGCGCTGCAGATGTGCCGATTGGCCTTTCCCTTATGGCTATTGCAGCCTTTACGGGCGTGTGTCTGCTGGTGATCGGCTGGATCTTCAAAACCGGTTGGCGTCTTCGGCAATAAAGTGACGTGTGAAAACTCTTGTCGTATCCGCCTTGTTTGATGCGGGACGTCATTCTACATGAGCACACATGAAACGTTGGATACCCTTTCTGAAATCAGACCCGACCATCGCAGTGATCCGCCTGGCTGGTGTGATCAGCGCCGCGGGCCGTGGCACTTTGAACGACGAAAGCCTCGCGCCTGCGATTGAAAAGGCTTTTTCGCGCGGCAAGCCTGCGGCCGTCGCTCTGGAAGTGAATTCACCCGGTGGCAGCCCCGTGCAATCCTCCTTGATCGGTGCACGCATTCGGCGGTTAGCCGAAGAAAAAGGCATACCCGTGATCGCATTTGTCGAGGATGTGGCCGCATCTGGTGGCTATTGGCTCGCGGCGGCTGCGGATGAAATCTACTCGGACGAAAGCTCGGTTGTCGGATCGATCGGTGTGATTTCGGCGTCTTTTGGGGCGCATGAGCTTTTGGCACGCCAAGGCATAGAGCGTCGTGTCTACACGGCAGGCAAGTCAAAATCCATGCTTGACCCGTTCCGCCCGGAAAATCCCGAAGATGTGGCCCGCCTGAAAGGTTTGCTCGAAGACATCCATGGCAATTTCAAAGATCACGTCTCCGCGCGCCGCAGCGGCAAACTGCCCGAGGACCGCGATCTGTTCACCGGAGAAGTCTGGTTGGGACGCCGCGCCGCTGAGCTTGGGTTGATCGATGGTATCGGCCACCTCAAACCCATGATGATTGAGCGCTTTGGCGACAAGGTGAAGTTTCGCAGCTATGGCGTGCGCAAACCCCTGCTCAGCCGCTTTGGCAGCCGTATCCTAGACGATACGTTGCACAGTATCGCAGAACGCAGCGCCTTCGCGCAGTTTGGTTTGTAACCGGATGATTTTCAAGATCGTCACTCTGTTTCTCGTCTTCATGGGGGTGCTTGCCATGTTCGGCAAGATGCACTGGTTGGGTGGAAAACGCCTCGCGTCGGCCAAGTGCAAATCCTGCGGACGCTACCGTATCGGGCGGGGTCCCTGCGGGTGTGGCGATAAAGGAAACCGTACATGACGCCTTGGCTGTTGTCCGGCCTTGGGCTGCTTATCCTCCTGCTTGCTGGCGATTCACTGGTCAAGGGTGCGGTGAACCTGAGCCTGCGCCTTGGGGTGCCTGCACTGATCGTGAGCCTGACAATCGTGGCCTTTGGCACCTCTGCCCCTGAGCTGCTGATTTCGGTGCAGGCCGTGCTGGACGGTGTGCCGGGATTGGCCTTGGGCAATGTGGTCGGATCGAACACGGCGAACATCCTGCTGGTGCTTGGTATTCCGGCCTTGCTGGCGACGATGCACACCTCAGAATGTGACACGCGTAAGACATATATTCACATGATCCTAGCGTCTGTCCTTTTCATAGGTTTGGCTTATCGCGGTGTCTTTGACTGGATTGCGGCGCTTGTTCTTCTGGGCGCTCTGGCGCTGGTGCTTGGGGACGCTTTTCGGGACGCCTACAATCACAGCACGTCAGAATGTGAGAACCCCGAAGAGGACCTCGAAGGGGTTGATCCAAATCTGCCGATGTGGCGGATTTTTATCTTTCTCGGGTTGGGGTTGGTTGGTTTGCCCTTGGGCGCAAGCCTGCTGGTCGAAAATGCGACGGTGATTGCAAAAGAATACGGCATCTCCGACACGGTCATCGGCTTGACGCTCGTCGCGATCGGGACCTCGCTGCCGGAACTGGCGACGACTGTTATGGCCGCCTTGCGCCGTCAGGCTGATGTAGCCTTGGGCAATGTCATCGGCTCGAATATGTTCAACCTGCTGGCGATCATTGGCGTTGCGGCCTTTGTGGGGCCGATCCCGGTTGATCCCGAGTTCATGCGGTTTGATTTTTGGGTCATGCTGGCGGCGTCCTTCCTGCTTTTGCCTTTCGTCTTTTTCGGATGGAATATTACGCGGGCATGGGGGGTGGTTCTGTCGGTGCTGTATATCGCCTATCTTGTCTTACTTCTTGCGTGACACGGGATCGGAGGCTTTTCTGATGACAAGGGCGTTGGTAACAGGTGCGGGCCACAGGCTGGGACGTGCGATGGCGGTGTATCTTGCGGGACGCGGCTACCGGGTGGCGGTGCACTATGCCTCATCAGCTGAGGGGGCCACAGAAACGGTGCGCCTGATCGAGGCAGCGGGGGGGCAGGGGCATATGTTGCAAGCCGATCTGCTGGACGATGCGCAGACGGCCAACCTCTTTGTGCAGGCCCGTGACTGCCTTGGCGGGGACATCACATGCCTGGTCAACAACGCATCCATTTTTGAATATGACACCATCGACACTGCCACACGAAAAAGCTGGGACCGGCATATGCAGAGCAATCTGCGCGCGCCTTTCATTCTGACGCAGCAAATGGCGGATCAGCAGATGGCACCGAAAACCGATGACGCGGGCGAGCCTTATGCGTCGGGGGTTATCGTCAATATGATCGACCAGAGAGTGCGCAAACTCTCGCCGGAGTTCATGACATACACGCTGGCCAAGATGGGGCTATGGGCGCTAACCCAGACGACGGCACAGGCGTTGGCTCCTGCGATCCGTGTGAACGCCATCGGGCCCGGCCCGACCTTGCAGGGTGGACGGCAAACCGATGAACAGTTCAGGACGCAAAGAGCGCACACGGTTCTGAAACGAGGATCGAATCCGGCAGATATCAGCGCAGCGCTCGGGTATATTCTGGATGCACCAGCCTTGACAGGTCAGCTGCTTTGCATCGATGGCGGGCAGCATCTGGGCTGGGAAACGCCAGACATACTTGGGGTTGAATAAGTCAGTCCGAGAAAAGTTTTGCACGTTTCGGATCGTCGTTACAAAAGTATTACAAAAATGCTAATATTTTCAAACCCTTGCCAGATCTGCAAGAAAGTTTTCTGTAAAAACAAGGGGTTGAGTTTGTGCCTGTTTTTTGGGCATTTCGTGGAAACATCAAGAAAAAAAGGAAAAATCCCGGCTGGGTGCAAGTTATCAGCAGAGTTGTCCACAGGTTCGGTGGACACCTTAAGCCTTGCAGCCACCTGCGTTACAGTGCAGCCGAAACGGGAATCATGTAAAGAGCGTTATGACAGTTAAAGTTGACACTCATCCGGAAGGCGAGGTGCTGGGCTGCGAGGTTATTCAGGGCTATCTGAAAACGCTTGATGTCTCACCGGGCGTATACCGGATGCTCGATTCTGAGAGCCGGGTGCTCTACGTCGGCAAGGCGCGCAACCTGCGCGCGCGCGTGTCGAGCTATGCGCGGCCAACTGGTCATACGCCCCGCATCGCACGGATGATATCCCTGACGGCGTCGATGATGTTTCTGACCACAAAGACAGAGACCGAAGCCCTGCTGCTTGAGCAGAACCTCATCAAACAGCTCAAGCCCAAGTTCAATGTGCTGCTGCGCGATGACAAGAGTTTTCCAAACATCCTCGTTTCTGCAGATCATGATTATCCGCAGATCAAAAAGCACCGCGGGGCGAAGAAGGAAAAGGGCAGCTATTACGGCCCCTTCGCGTCGGCGGGGGCGGTGAACAGAACGCTCAACCAGCTGCAACGCGTGTTTCTGCTGCGAGATTGTTCCAACAGCATGTTCGAGAGCCGGACGCGCCCCTGTTTGCAGTACCAGATCAAACGCTGCTCTGCGCCCTGTGTTGGCAAGATATCCCCGCAGGAATACCGGCAGACGGTCAAGGATGCGGAAAAGTTCCTGACGGGCAGAACGACGGATATTCAGGCGCGGCTTGCGCGTGATATGTCGCAGGCCTCCGAGGCGATGGAGTTTGAGCGTGCGGCAGCTTTGCGCGACCGTATCAAAGCGCTGACGCAGGTGCAGACCGCGCAGGGAATCAACCCCAAGGGCGTGGCCGAGGCAGATATCGTGGCGCTGCATCTGGAAAACGGACAGGCCTGCGTGCAGGTGTTTTTCATTCGCGCCAATCAGAACTGGGGGAACCGCGACTACTATCCGCGCGTCGGGGCGGACGTAGATGCGGCCGAGGTTCTGGAGGCATTCCTCGGTCAGTTTTATGACACCCGCGAACCGCCGCGCCAGATCATATTGAGCAGTGACATTGAAAACCCGGACCTGATGGCAGATGCCTTGTCCGGAAAGCTTGGCCGCAAAGTTGAATTGATCGTACCCAAGCGCGGTGAGAAGGCGGAGTTGATCGATGGTGCCCTGCGCAACGCCCGCGAGTCCCTTGCACGCAAGATGGCAGAGACCGCGACGCAGGCGCGCCTGATGAAAGGGCTGGCCGAAGCCTTTGACCTCAAGGCCCCGCCCGAGCGGGTCGAAGTCTATGACAACTCGCATATTCAGGGGGCCTTTGCCGTCGGTGCGATGATCGTGGCCGGGACCGAGGGGTTTTTGAAAAATCAGTACCGTAAGTTCAACATTCGCGGGGAGGATCTCACCCCCGGCGATGATTTCGGTATGATGAAAGAGGTGCTGACACGGCGCTTCAAGCGCCTCATCAAAGAGGATCCGGAACGCAAAGAGGGGCACTGGCCAGATCTGTTGCTGATCGACGGGGGCGCAGGACAGGTCAGTGCCGTGGCGTCGATCATGCGGGAGTATGGCGTTGAGGACATTCCGATGGTTGGCGTTGCCAAAGGCGTCGACCGCGATGCAGGCAAGGAAGAATTCTATCGCACGGGCAATCGCCCTTTTGCCCTGCGCCACAATGATCCGGTCCTCTATTTCATCCAGCGGATGCGGGACGAAGCGCACCGATTTGCCATTGGCACACATCGGGCCAAGCGGTCCAAGGCTGTGGGGGCCACCCCGCTTGATGATGTGCCCGGCGTTGGCGCTGCCCGCAAACGCGCGCTTCTGGCGCATTTCGGTTCGGCCAAGGCGGTTGCGCGCGCCAATCTTACTGACCTCAAGGCAGTGGACGGCGTTTCGGGCGCTTTGGCGGAAAAAATATATGACTATTTTCACGAACGCGGCTGATCTGTTCACGCCCCGTTCAGTGATTGGGGGTTTTATTGCCGTAAGCGGTATTGCACTTGGTTGTTGCTTTCACCCGCAAACCCGGCGGTGTAAGGTGTTGACATGAGAATGACTATTCCAAACCTGTTAACCATTACCCGCCTGATAGCTGCCCCGATGGTGGCGGTCATGTTCCTCTATTTCACGCGACCCTATGCGGATTGGTTCGCGTTGATCCTGTTTGTCACGGCTGCCGTGACGGACTGGTTTGACGGCTATCTTGCGCGCGCGTGGAAGCAGGAGACCAAGCTGGGCACGATGCTGGACCCGATTGCGGACAAGGCCATGGTGGTGATCGCCCTCATGGTCATCATCGGCTTTTCCAGCTGGTCGCCCTGGCTGGTTTTGCCCGCCACGGTGATACTGTTTCGCGAAGTATTTGTGTCAGGGCTGCGCGAATTTCTGGGCGATACGGCCGGCACTTTGAAAGTGACTGTATTGGCCAAATGGAAAACGACGCTTCAGATGGTTGCCATTGCGGTGCTCTTTTCGCACGGTGTCTTTGAACATTATCTGGGGATGTCCGCCTGGGGCATGGATCAGACGATGGTCGATGCTGTTTTTGCGGGTGCTGAACCGGACCTGCAAGGTTTGCGCTGGAAACACATGGCAATGGAATGGGCCGGGTCGATTGGGCTGACTCTATTGTGGATCGCGGCAGCGCTCACGTTGATAACCGGTGTGGATTATTTAATGAAAGCCATGCCGTATCTGAAGGATGACGACAAATGAATGTGCTTTATTTTGCCTGGGTTAGGGAACGTATTGGCACCCCGCGCGAGACTGTCGAGACGTCGGCGGCAACCGTGAACGATCTCGTGGCGGAACTGCGCGCCAAGGAAGAGCGTTATGCTGCGGCCTTTGCCGATACCTCGGCTTTGCGCGTCGCGATAGATCAGGAGTTGTGCGAATTTGACGCCCCGCTCGCGGGCGCAAAAGAGGTTGCGTTCTTTCCGCCCATGACCGGAGGTTGACGCATGCGGGTCGTGGTGCAGGACGCCCCCTTTGACTTTGGCCATGAGGCACAGACCTTTGCGTCAGGGCATAACAGTATGGGAGCGATTGTCACGTTTACGGGCATCGTGCGGGACACACATGAAGCCCCGCTTGAGGCGATGGAGATTGAGCATTACCCCGGCATGACCGAGGCGGCATTGACGGATATTGGCGAGCAGGCAATGTCGCGTTGGTCGCTGGGCAATGCGCTCGTCATTCACCGTCATGGCCGCTTGGTGCCGGGCGAAATGATCATGATGGTCGCAACCGCTGCACGCCACCGCAAGGATGCATTCGAAGCTGCGGAGTTTCTGATGGATTACCTTAAATCCCGCGCGCCTTTCTGGAAGCGCGAGATCACGTCCCAAGGCGCATCATGGGTTGCCGCGCGCGACGAGGACGAAGCCGCGCTGGAGCGATGGTAACCAATACGCTGTAGCGTTGATCCAAGTCATATCGCACGTAGTGCTGTTCGAGGTATAATCTTCCCATCAGAAATAGAGGGAGATTAGACGATGTTTTCGACAATTTGTGTGGGCTATGACGGTTCAGAACCTTCGGATAACGCTATTCGGATGGCCTGTGATCTGGCGACGAAATACGATTCATCCGTGCATGTCGTGCATACGCCGCATCCCGAAACTGTTGCCTTTGCCATGGGGGCTGTTGCGGGTTACCACGTTGCAACAACGATGCCCTCAGCCGAAGAAACAGCCAAATCAACGGCTGTGATGCTCGAAAAAGCCATCGAAACTGCCAAGGCTGCCGGACACACCGGTGAGATCAAAACCTATGTGGGTGAAGGCGATGCAGCGAAAGCGCTGATCGAATACGCAAACAGCGTTGACTCCGACCTGATCGTGACCGGGCGCCGTGGGCTCGGCAATCTTTCTGCGCTCGTACTGGGCAGCACGTCGCAAAACGTGGGGCATCATGCAAGCTGCGCCCATCTGACCGTAAAATAACGCGATACGCCGTCAGCCAGCCTGTTGTTTCTGGTTGACGCGTGCACGCATCTCTTCGGCTTCGTGACGGGCGTCGCGAAGCCCATCCATCGCCGCGCGCAACTCGGCTTCGGTCTGCGCAAGTTGGTTGGTCAGTTCGGCTTCGCGCTGTTGCAAGTAGGTGATCGCCTGATCGCGGGTTTCCTCCGCTTCATGCAGTTCCTGGCTCATGCGGTCCAGCTGCGCGACATCATCGGCTGCGACGCGTGAAAAACGGTGCACCAGCCAATTGGCAAACCATCCGAGGCAAAAGGCGATAAACAGCATGATTGCTGTCGCCACCACAAATTGCGGGCTGGTCATTCTACTGTCCTTTCGACGTACCGGTTGGCGCGGATTATTCGGTTTCTGTCACTGTATCGCTTTTTTCGGCAATGCTTTCCAGCGCAGATTCGCCCTCTGGCAGACTTGGTTCGGGTCGGATCAGTTTAAATTCGATGCGCCGGTTGGCCTCGCGCCCCTCTTCGGTGTCATTGTCGGCAATCGGGTTGGCCTCGCCGTAGCCCTTCGCGATGAAGTTTGATGTCAGAACCTTGCGCGCCCTCAGTTCATTCAGCACCGATTGTGCCCGCGCCTGACTGAGCGAGCGGTTCATTTCCTCGCGGCCCTGACTGTCGGTATGACCCTGCACCTCGAGTTTCAGATCCCCGCAGACCCGCAATACATCGGCGATTTGATCCATGGTGGTGAGTGCTGCCGCATCTATTGTTGCCGAACCGGGTTCAAAGTTGATTTTGCCCCCGGCCACGATGTCGGCGATCTTCATTTCGCACTCTTCGGCAGTGGGCAAGGCTGCAACAGGGTCGAGCGCTTCGACGTAGGCAATATCGACGTCAAAGGCTGCATCATTGCCCAGTTTTTCCACCATCAGTCGCGCAATTGTCTCGCTGGCCTCAGCGTTGCCGGATCGTCCCGACAAGGTGATGCGTTCGGGTGTGACCGTCACGGCCCCGCTGTTGAGAAAGCCAAGCGCTTCGATGCTGGCCAGAACGCGCGTGGACCAATCCATTGGCAGGTCCGCGACATTGCGCGTTGCCGTATAGACATTGTCCGATCCGAATTTGGCCTTTGCAAAACTGTCCGCGACATCGCGTATCGCTTCGCCCGGCATCCGACCGCGCAATTGCACCTGCCCTTCCGGGCTGAGGGTTGCAATGAACTCAGACGGGCCGCTGTCCGCATCACTTGGCGATGGCAAAACGGCGTTCAGGACAAAGACGTCTGGCAGGGTCGCTTCCAACTCGCCAATAACCCGGTCAAACAGACCCGCATCTGTCCCTTCAGCCGCAGCAAGGGTGACATCGGCATCGGAAAAAGTGACCGTCCCGTCGCCCAAGGTGTTGAGCGCGTCAATGGCGTTTACGACCGCTTCGGTCCATGAGGGGGATGGCACGCCCATGCCAACGGTGCAGCGTCCCGGACCCGTCAGCCCGGCCTTGAAAGCCGCATCCAGAATACGGCCCCTCGCCTCATCCGTATCGGCGGAGCAGGCGTCAAATCGCGTGCCGCTGCCGTCTTTCACGAATCGGAGTGTAAAGGGCGTGATCACCGGACGCGGGGCAGTGATATTCAGCGATACGCGCAGCGCGGGAGGTGCAATCCGGAACAAATGCGCCTCCATCTCGGCCTTGTCTGCGGCGCTGTCCGCAATGGCCGTTATTGAGACGCGACCGGCATCGACCGACACTTTGGCGCGCGGTAAATCCTTGATAGCGGTGATGGCATAGGCCACCGCGTCCTCCCAGCCACTTGGGGCCGGGTAGTCGGCGGTTTCCAGGAGGTCCGTGACGGGCAAGTCGCTCATTGCCGAGAACCCCTCCATGATCGCCGCGCGGTCGGTGCTTTGCGGGATCAGCCCTATAACGGAAACACCTGCGGTATTCCTGAGGACTTCGGCTGAAAACCGCGGTGCCTCCAATTCAGCGACCGCTGCCACTTCCATTTCATCGACCACGCGGGCGGCGTCCACGATCGAGCCAGCGAGGCTCAGTGCCCGGAACCGGAGCGCTTCGGTCGGTGCGACACCTGCCATCATGACCCGAAGGCCGTCGGCTTCGACTTCGGCCCAAGTCAGTCCGTTGCGATCCAGAAGATAGCGTATTTCAGTCTCTGATCTGTCTTCGATGACGTTTACCGAATAGCTTGCTGCCAGCAAGGACGCGCCTGCAGCAGTTGCAAAGGCTGTCGCAACGAGGTGAGCACGAGAAAGTGGCATATCATCCTGAAACTGTTAGAGGTTGCGCCCTTTGATACGCGGCACGCGCGCAGGTTTCAATCACAGCAGGAGCGCGATGCCAAAGAACACAAGCGGGATTATGCCGGTGTCGCGGTTCGACCGAAACAGCTGCAATAGTTTTGCGTTGTCATCGGTATCCAGACCGCGCAGCTGCCACGCCATATGCCAGCCCATGGCCCATGGCCCGCCGAGGGCGACGACAAGGGCCAGCATATTCGCGGCTGGCATGACGGCAAAGATCACGGCGACACCCATCAGCCCAACCGTCGCCATCAGAAACCGGCGCAACCATGCGGCGGTTTTGTTTCCAAAGAGCCGTGCGGTGGATTTAATCCCGATCAGCGCGTCATCTTCTGTATCCTGATGGGCATAAATCGTGTCGTAAAACAGGGTCCATGCGATACCGGCGGCGTAAAGAACAACGGCTGGCGCATCAAGCTGGCCGCTATGGGCCGTCCATGCCAAAAGCGCGCCCCAGTTGAACGCAATGCCCAAAAATACCTGTGGCCACCACGTAAAACGTTTCGCAAAAGGGTAGATCGCGACAGGCAGCAGTGCCAGGATACCAAGGCCGATTGCGGCAAGGTTGAATGTCAGCAGAATGCAGAACGCCAGCAAGGCCTGCAGGCACATCCAGATGACGGCGCCGCGCAGAGTGACCTGACCCGAGGGGATCGGGCGCGAGCGGGTACGTTCAACCTGCCCGTCAAAATCACGATCGGTGATGTCATTCCACGTGCAGCCCGCACCGCGCATCAACCAAGCGCCGAATGCGCAGCCAATGGCGATCCACAGATCGAACCAGCTGGCCTGCTGATCATAAAGCATGGATAGCGAAAGCCCCCACCAGCAGGGCAGCAGCAACAGCCATGTGCCAATCGGGCGATCCGCACGGCTGAGACGCAGATAGGGGCGCGCCGCCGCCGGGGCATAGACATCGACCCAGTTGTCTTTTGGCGCATCTGCGACCTGACCATCTGGCGCTTGGGCTGGCTCTTGCATATGTATCTCCGTATGGACCGCTCAGTCACAGCCAAAATCCGCCTCTATGTAGATCACCCTTTAGGGGAGGGGCAATCTGTTCCTGTGTCGCGCGATCAGGCACATTACCTTTTCGGCGTGATGCGTCTGGTCGTCGGCGCGCATGTTCTGGTTTTTGACGGGCAAAGCGGCGAGTGGCTGGCCGAAGTGGCACAGGCAGGTAAGCGGGCAGGGGAATTGCGTCTGCTTCGTCAGACACGGCCCCTCTTGTTGCCCCCGGACCTCTGGCTGTTGTTCGCGCCGATCAAAAAGGCCCGAACGGATTTCATTGTGGAGAAGGCCGTGGAAATGGGGGCTGCGCGGATCATGCCGGTGCAAACGGAATTTACCAATGCAGGGCGCATTCAGCGCGACAGACTGCAGGCGCATGCGGTGGAAGCTGCCGAGCAATGTGGCGGTACTTTTGTACCCAAAGTCGACGATCTTGCGCGGCTGGACCGGGTGCTGGACGGTTGGGATACCACGAGAAGTATCATGTTTTGTGATGAAGAACGTGCAGGCGAGAGCATGACACTGCCCCAAAAGGCGGGGCCATGGGCCATCCTGATCGGACCGGAGGGTGGTTTTTCGCCCCGTGAACGTGAAAAACTCGGCAGTCTTGCACATGCGCACCCCGTGTCGCTTGGGCCGCGCATCCTGCGGGCGGATACGGCGGCGGTTGCTGCATTGACCGTTTGGCAACAGGCGTTGGGGGACTGGACATGAGGGCGCATCACGACAGCGAAAGGATGCGAGATGATCCGACCTGAGGCCAAGGCGCAAATCATCCGCTGGCGCGAGGCATTGATCGGTGCGGTTGCTGTTTGCATCGGGCTTTTGTGGCTCAGTGATGCGGGTCCGCTGTTCTTGTTGCCTGCACTTGCCGCGCTTGTGGGCGGGGCGGCGCTGATCTGGATCGGGGTTCAGCGTGCCAGATTTCGCCATGCGGGTGACGGTCCGGGATCGGTGCAGGTCGATGAAGGGCAGATCACCTACTTTGGCCCTTTGACCGGTGGTGCTGTGGCGTTGCGCGAACTGACCAGCGTGACGCTTGATCACACGCATTTCCCCGCGCATTGGCGGCTGCGCGAAGATACAGCACCCGAGTTGCTTATCCCGGTGAACGCCGAAGAGGCGGAAGCGCTTTTCGATGCCTTTGCGACATTGCCCGGCCTTCGGATGGAACATGTGCTGGCCGCTTTGAAGTCGTCAGAGAAGACCACAAAGGTGATCTGGCAGCGTGGCAGGCCAGTTGACGCAAAAGCCCGGTTGCATTGACACCCGGCTAAATTCGGCCCATCCCTCTGGGGCAATGTGAATTAAAACAGACGGAGCCTCCCCTATGTCTATCCCTCAGTCTGGCGGCGGCCCAATTACGTCATACGACCAGATGGTCAGCTATCTGGCCAGCGGCTGTAAGCCCAAGGAAGAATGGCGGATCGGCACAGAGCACGAGAAATTCGGCTACTGCAAGGATACCCTGTTGCCTTTGCCCTATGAGGGGGATCGCTCCATTCGGGCCGTGCTCGAAGGGTTGCGCGATACCTTCGGCTGGGCACCGGTTTCTGAGGACGGCAAGATCATCGGCCTTGAAAAGGACGGCGCGAATGTCAGCCTTGAACCCGGCGGCGCACTGGAACTATCCGGCGCACCGCTCGAGACGATCCATGAGACATGTGATGAGGTCAACATCCACCTGCGCGAAGTGAAAGAGGTCGCCGACCGGATCGGCGTGGGTTTCATCGGGCTGGGTGCTGCCCCCATCTGGACGCATGAGCAGATGGATCTGATGCCCAAGGGGCGTTACAAACTGATGAATGACTACATGACCAAGGTCGGCACGATGGGCCGTGTCATGATGCGGCGTACCTGCACGGTTCAGGTTAATCTGGATTTCGGCTCCGAAGCGGACATGGTTCAGAAGATGCGCGTCGCACTTGCGTTGCAGCCTGTTGCAACTGCGCTTTTTGCCAACTCACCTTTCTTTGAGGGCAAGTTGAACGGCCATAAATCCTGGCGCTCGCGCGTGTGGCGCGATCTGGACGCGGCACGCACGGGTATGCTTCCCTTTGTTTTTGAGGAGGGTTTCGGGTTTGAGCGCTGGGTCGAATATGCCTTGGATGTGCCGATGTATTTCGTTTACAGGGATGGCAAATACATTGACGCACTCGGCTTGTCTTTTCGCGACTTCCTTAAGGGTGAATTGTCAGCACTGCCGGGGGAGATTGCGACATTGTCCGACTGGGCGGACCACTTAACAACAGCATTTCCCGAAGCACGGATGAAGAAATACATCGAAATGCGCGGTGCGGATGGCGGTCCGTGGCGCAGGCTTTGTGCGCTGCCGGCGTTTTGGGTTGGGTTGATGTACGACCAGTCAGCGCTTGATGCCGCATGGGACCTTGTCAAAGGGTTTGACGCCGAGACGCGCGAAGAATTGCGAGTTGCTGCGTCGGTTGATGGCCTTCAGGCACAGGTTAACGGCATCAGCATGCATGATCTGGCGCGTGAAGCAGTCGCGATCAGCCAATCAGGCCTTGCCGCGCGCGCACGGCCCGGTGCCGGGGGCATGGTGCCGGATGAAACGCATTTCCTGAACGCGCTGCATGAGAGCATCGAGACCGGTAAAACATCCGCTGATGAACTGCTTGATCACTATCATGGCGACTGGAACGGCGATCTGACGCGCATCTACAGCGAGTATTCATACTGAACGCAAAAAAAGCAGCCCCGAAGGGCTGCTTTTTCGTAGACTACTTGGATATGTTACGCAGCTTTGCGGCGGCGCATCCAAGCGAAAGTTCCAAGACCGGCCAGCAGCAGGGGCAGGCCTGCAGGCAGCGGCACGGTTGACGGCAAGCTATCACCAGTGACTTTCAATACTGATGGGTCGCTGTTGGTCGCTGCGTAGAGCAGGTTCCATTCGCCACCATTAAAGCCTAGAGCGGCTGTATCAACAACCGTGGTCGGCGCGGACTTTTCAGCAATTTCAACGCCGTCATCAAAGACCGAGATGCCGTCATCATGTGAGATCATCGAGTCGAAACCACTTGCGAATACACCAAAAATGTCGAACCACGTCGTTCTGGCTGTACCGTTGGAGATGCTCGGTTCGCTCAGCGTTAAACCACCAATGGGATTGTTCAGTGTATACGTTCCACCACCGGTGTTGAGCCAGCTTTCGATTGTCGTCGCTGTACCGTTGTTCGTGCTGAAATCCAAATCGCCTGTATATGTGATTGTGTCGAGTAGCGTACTGTTGCTACCACCCAGGTTTGACTTCAACGCGCTGGACTGCGCCGAGTTCAAACCAGTGCCCTGATAGATATCGATGGTAAAAGTACCGTTGAGCGTTGCAGCAGTTGCCTGTGCAACAAAACCAACGGACACGATTGCCGCAGCTATAATTGATTTTTTAAACATTGCTTGTTCGCCTTAACTTGAAGTTAAAAATAGTTTTAGTGGAGTGTTTGAAGTGCAGTCGATCTGCACCAAACACATGATATTAGCTTTTTATTAACCAATATTGTCCCTCTTTCATAGAGAGGGTTCTAGCACTGGTTGAGATCTGGACGATTATTTTAATAATTAATTAGAAAACTCGGATTTCTTTTCCAGTAATGCCGGTTTTCTAATCAATTCACGCGCATCTCAAGTTACAGGTTAAGCTGATCGTGTAGCGCTATTGTCTTTGGTTCAGCGCAAAATATGCACGCCGCATTTTGCGTGGCGCACGACCCTCGCCGCGGTCGAGCCCAGAAAGTAGTCCTCGAACCCCGGTTTGTGGGACGCGATGACAATGCAATCTGCTTCATGCGTTTTGCTGTATTGCAAAATACTTGTGTAGGCGTGGCCATGTACGACGGCAAATGCACAGTCTGCCGTCAAACCCTTGGCCATTTCGTTCAGCCCTTCCACAGCGTCTTTTTCATGCTGCTCCTTCAACCCTTCGGGCAGGTAGGTTGTTGCGTAAGAAGGCACTTCTTCCATGACGTGTAGCAGTGTTATTTTTCCGCCCTCTTCCAACAGTTGCTGGGCAACTTTCAAAGACTGTGCACTGCGTTCGCCATGATCGAATACGACTGGAACGATGATATTGGTGTACATTTCAACTTCTCCTTTAAGTTAATTGAACTTTACACCACCGCTCAGTGGTAAGCCTTGATCAGGATCAGATTGCAGACGTTTTACGCGCTTTTGTGTGTCGGCTGACCGCATAAATCCACGCGCATAAAAAAGCCCCGGAGGAGTTCTCCGAGGCTTTGTTTTCGCGGTTATGATCCGGGGTTATTGCGGAATGTCTCCGGTGACACCCTCAACATAAAAGTTCATGCCAGCAAGGGTTCCGTCGTCTGCGGTTTCACCTTCCGCCAACCAGACGGACCCGTCCTGCTTGTTGATCGGGCCAGTGAACGCGTGATATGACCCGTCAGCCAAGGATGCCTTGAGGGCCATTGCTTCTTCTTTGACATTCGCGGGAACCGCATCTGTAATCTCGCCGATGCCAACCATGCCATCACCGATACCGTGCCATGTGTCGACACTTTCCCAGGTGCCATCCATGACCGCTCTGGTCCGCGCGATATAGTAGTCACCCCATTCGTCCAGAATCGCGCTGACGCGCGGGAATGGCGCATAGGCGGACATATCCGAAGCCTGCCCAAAGGTGATCACATTGCCGGCCTCCTGAGCCGCCGCATGCGGTGCTGTGGAGTCGGTGTGCTGCAAAATCACGTCTGCGCCCTGTTCGATAAGGGCTGTGGCCGCGTCGGCCTCTTTCGCAGGGTCAAACCATGTGTAGACCCAGATGATCTTGAACTCCACATCTGGGTTCACCTTGGAAGCGTGAAGATAGGCAGAGTTTATACCGCGAATAACTTCCGGGATGGGAAAGGACGCGATGTATCCGACGATATTGCTTTCGGTCATGCTGCCTGCAATGTGGCCCTGCACGGCACGCCCCTCGTAAAAACGGGCGGAATAGGTCGACACATTGGGGTGCAGGCGTTTGTAACCGGTCGCATGTTCGAATTTCACGTCGGGGAATTTGGCCGCTACATTGTTGGTGGGATCCATATAGCCAAAGGAGGTGGTGAAAATCAGATCCGCACCATTAAGCGCCATCTGCGTCATGACACGTTCTGCGTCCGGGCCTTCAGCGACGCTTTCGACAAAGACCGTTTCAACGGCATCGCCGAACTCGGCCTCGACCTGTTGACGGGCCTGATCATGCGTAAAGGTCCAGCCACCGTCGCCAACGGGGCCCACGTAGACAAAACCTACTTTGGTTGTGTCCTGCGCCACCGCTGCGGTGGCCAGGCCAAGCGCTAAGGCAGCACTGGCCAGTAGGGTTGTAATTTTCATAGTCAGGTCTTCCCCATGTTAAACCGCCCCTGTGCCGGAGCGCTGATATGCCTCTAGCTTGAGGCGTGAAACGTCCGGCCCAATGAACCGGGGGCAGCGCTCTTATCCGCAGACAGGATAACGAGCACAACGATTGTAATAACGTAGGGCGACATTGCCAGATATTCGACCGGAATGGCAACGCCAGCTCCCTGCAAATTAAGCTGTAACTGGCTGATTCCGCCAAAAAGATAGGCACCCAGCAGCACACGCCATGGCTTCCAACTGGCGAATACCACCAGTGCGAGAGCGATCCACCCGACACCTGCCGTCATCCCTTCGGTCCACTGAGGCACCCGGATCAGGCTGATGTAGGCACCACCCATCCCCGCACAAGCCCCGCCAAACATGATCGCCAGCGTTCTGATGCGCACAACCTTGTATCCCAGAGCATGGGCCGCGTCATGGTTTTCGCCCACAGCGCGCAGAACGAGCCCTGCACGGGTAAATTTCAGTGTCGCCCAGACTGCAGCCACCAAGCCGATCCCAAAGTACAAAATGGGATCGTGCGACAACAAAATCGGGCCGATAAGCGGGATGTCCGCCAGAAAACCAAAATTCACATCGGGCATGCGTGGTGGTTTAATGCCAACGTATCCCTGACCCAAAAGCGCCGAGAGGCCCAATCCAAAAAGCGTTAGCGCCAGCCCGGACGCAACCTGATTGGCCAATGTCACCTGTGTCAGGAAGGCAAAAAGCAGGCTCAACATCGCGCCGCCGAGGGCCGCTGCGATAAAACCGACCACCGGGGACCCGGTTTCAACCGCAATCGCAAAGCCACAGATGGCACCGACGATCATCATGCCCTCGACGCCGAGGTTCAGGACACCTGCACGTTCGGCGACCAATTCACCGGTGGCGGCCAGCAAAATCGGGGTCGCGGCACTCATCAAGGCGGCGATCAGCAGGATCGGGTTGATGGCAGACAGATCCATTATGCAACCTCCGTCCGGCCAAAGCGCAGCCGGTAATTGGTGAAAAGATCAAGCGCCAGAAGGAAAAACAACAACATCCCCTGAAAGACCTGAATGGCGGCGGCGGGCAGGCCCAATTGGCCCTGTGCGATGTCGCCGCCGATATAGGTCAGCGCCATCAAAAGCCCGGCCAGCACGATGCCGACAGGGTGCAAACGCCCCAAAAACGCGACGATGATGGCCGTGAAGCCGTAGCCCGCGTTGAAATCGATGCCGACCTGACCGGCGGGTCCTGAGACCTCAAAAAGCCCGGCAAGGCCCGCCAGCATGCCCGATGTGCCGAGGCAAAAGATGATCAGCCGCTTTGGGTTCACACCAGAAAAACGCGCGGCACGCGGTGCTTCACCGGTGACGCGGATGGCAAAGCCGAGCCGGTGGCGGGCCAGAAGAACATAGGCAAAGATTACCGCAATCATCGCCGCAACGACGCCCCAGTGCATGCCCGTATTCGCGATCAGATCGGCATTATGGGCAGATGGATACTGTTGCAGGTTGCGACTGCCGGGAAAGCCCATGCCTTCGGGGTTTCTCAATAATCCCAGTGACATGGAGGCAAGAAATTGCTCTGCTACATAGACCAGCATCAGCGAGACGAGAATTTCGTTTGTGCCAAATTTGACCTTGAGCAATGCTGGGATCATGGCCCAGATCCAGCCACCAAAAGCACCGGCCAGAACCATCGCAGGAAAGATCAGAACACTTTCCGCCGGGTAAAATGCCAACCCGACACCCGCCCCGAACAGCGCGCCCATGATATATTGCCCCTCGGCCCCGATGTTCCATATCCCTGCTTTGAAACCGAGGCTGAGGCCAATCGCGATCAGCACAAGCGGCGCGCCTTTGATCAATAATTGCGGGCGGTAGAAAAACGAGAACTCGCCAAATAGTGGCTCCCAGAAAATCGTGATGATGGATTCGACCGGGTCCTTGCCCAAGGCTGCAAACAGGAGTCCGCCGAAAAAGAATGTGGCAAGCACGGCCAGAACAGGGGTTGCATAGGCAAAGAGGCGGCTGGGCTGGGGGCGTTTTTCAAGCCTGAGCATGTCGGACCCTTATCTGGCGCATTGGTGTTTGGTTCTGCGGGCTAAACATGCGCCACCTCCATCCCGTGTGCGCCGCCCATCATCAGGCCGATCTGTTCAACCGTGAGCCCTTTGGTGGGGCGCGGCGTCGACAGGCGACCCTCGTTCAGCGCGGCGAAGTGATCGGAAATCTCCATCAACTCATCAAGGTCCTGACTGATGACGATGACAGCGGCATTACCTTCGGCCAGATCCAGCAGCGCTTGCCGGATCGCGGCAGCGGCAGAGGCATCAACGCCCCATGTCGGCTGATTGACCACAAGGACTTCGGGGCGCTGCAACACCTCGCGGCCGATCACGAATTTCTGCAGGTTGCCGCCCGACAGCGAGCGCGCGGCGTTTTCCGGACCCGGCGTGCGTACATCGAAAGCGTCGATGATACGTTCGGCAAAGCTGCGCGCGGCGGGCCAGTTGAGAAACCCGTTCTGTTCCAGTTTCTCGCGCGCCGCCCCCGTTAGCATGGCGTTTTCGGTCAGTGACATATCCGGGGCTGCCGCATGGCCCAAGCGCTCTTCAGGGGCGGCCAGTATGCCCAGCTTTCGCCGCGCGTTTGGCCCTGCTTTGCCGATATCCGTGTCGCGAAAAAGAACCATGCCCGGATCGGCGAGTGTCTCACCGGATAAGGCCGCCAGCAGTTCATCCTGTCCATTTCCGGCCACACCCCCAATGCCGAGGATTTCGCCTTGCCGCAAGGTCAGTGTGATATCGCGCAGCGGCATGCCAAAGGCGGAAGGCGCTGGCCGTGACAGGTTCTTCAGGTGCAACAAGGGTTCTCCCAAGGCCACGCCGGACCGTTTCGGGGTGGTCAGCACCTTGCCCACCATCATTTCCGCCATGTCGCGTGCGCTGGTGTCGCGTGGGATGCAATCGCCCACCACCTTGCCCAAGCGCAGTATCGTGGCAGCATCACAGAGAGTTCGGATCTCTTCGAGTTTGTGGGAGATATAAAGGATCGATGTGCCCTCAGCACTCAGGGTACGCAATGTCTCAAACAGGATATCAACCTCCTGCGGGGTCAGGACCGACGTGGGTTCATCCATGATCAACAGCTTGGGCGCTTGCAACAGACACCGAATGATTTCAACGCGTTGCCGCTCACCTGCCGATAGATCACCGACGATGCGATCCGGCGAGAGCGGCAGACCGTATGTATCCGAAACCCTGCGGATCTGTTCGGACAGCGCCCCCATTTTCGGGGCGTCTTCCATGCCCAGAGCGATGTTTTCCGCCACGCTGAGGGCATCGAAAAGCGAAAAGTGCTGGAACACCATGCCGACACCGGCAGCACGGGCCGCGCGGGGTTCGGGAGGTGAAAAAACCTCTCCGTGCAGGCGCATGTCGCCTGTGTCGGGTTTGACCAGGCCATATATCATCTTGACCAGCGTGGATTTGCCCGCGCCGTTTTCGCCAAGCAATGCGTGGACTTCACCCGGTTCGATCTGGAGCGAAACGCTGTCATTGGCCAGCACGCCCGGATAGGCTTTGGTCAGACCCTGCAAAGATAAAAGGGGTGTCATGCGTATCCTTCCATGCGGGCAGCGCCCGATGTGTGGCGCAGCAGATCCGCCGCCACCCCTAGGGCAATAACATGTGGGTGTTTGCCGAGGGACGGATCACCAATCGGGCAAGTGATACGGTCAATCGACGCACCGCTATGCCCCAATCCCTTGAGCCGGGATTTGAAACGCGCCCATTTGGTGGCCGACCCGATTAGCCCGGCAGAGGCAAACCCGTGGTGCAACAGCCGATGGCAGAGCTCCAGATCCAGATCATGCGAAAAGGTGACGATGATATGTTCAGCCTGTTGCGGTGCATAGGCGACAAGCCGTTCGGGGCGTGCTGCGGTTAATGTGGTGACTGCGTCGGGGATATGGTCGGGAAAGCGGCCCGCAGTCACGTCCACCCATGTCAGTCTGACGCCGGGCAAAGGGGCCAGCACCGATATCAGGGCGCGACCCACATGGCCCGCGCCCCAGATCCAGATGTCGCGGGTGGGCGTGGTTACGGGTTCAACCATCCAGCCCGAGACCAGCGCAGGTTCCGGCAGCACGCCCGTGTTGCGCGCGGTCGTTTTGATCCGGGCGACGGGCAGCGGCATGTCGCCGGGGCCGCGGGCTATCACATCCTCTTGCAAGGCCTCGGCAGCGGCCAGATCAAAGCTCTCGGTCACGATATCAACCGATCCGCCACAACACTGTCCCATATCAGGGCCCAATGCGTGGCGTGTGATGTTGAAATAGCCGGGTGAGGCTATGTCGCGCGCGGCCGTCATAAGCGCATGTTCCAAGGCGCCGCCACCGATCGTTCCGGAAGCGCCCGCGCGCCAGACCAGCATGGCGGCACCCACCTCACGCGGGGCCGATCCGCGCACGCGCGCCACGACGACGCGCGTCACGAGGCCGTGGTGTTTGCACGCGTCGATCATGGCAGAGCGGTCAAATGACATTAGTCCCAAACCTCTTTGCGGGTGCGTTTTATCGCCTTTAAAATTGCCTCGGCAGTCGCCGGGGCCTGCAGGTCCGCATAGGCCGGGCCACAGGATTGAACCGCTTGCGACAGGGCGGAAAATGCCGAAATGCCCAGCATCAAAGGGGGTTCTCCCACGGCTTTTGAACAATAAACGGTGTTTTCCTTGTTGGGCGCGTCCCAGAGCGAGACGTTGAACACATCGGGTCGATCCGAACAGGCGGGGATCTTGTAGGTGGAGGGCGCATGGGTGCGCAAACGGCCCTGATCGTCCCAGATCAGTTCCTCGGTTGTCAGCCATCCGACGCCCTGCACATAGCCACCCTCAACCTGCCCGATATCAAGGCTGGGGTTCAGGGAGGCGCCTACGTCATGGATAATATCGGCGCGCAGTATGCGGTTTTCCCCGGTCAGCGTATCGACCGCAACCTCTGTCGCCGCGACGCCATAGGCAAAGTAAAAGAACGGGCGGCCCTTGCCCTTGATCCTGTCCCATTCCAGTTTCGGCGTCTTGTAAAACCCGGTCGCAGATAGGCTGACCCGTGCGAGATATGCCTTTTGCGCGACATCCGCAAAACTGTATTCAGCACCGGAAACTGACACGATGCCATCCCTGAACACCACATCCGCCGGATCGCATTGATGCTCCTGCGCCAGTAGATCGGCCATACGGCCTCGAATGGTATCGCAGGCCGCCTGTACGGCCATCCCATTCAGATCGCTCCCCGAAGAGGCAGCGGTTGCGGAGGTATTGGGCACTTTGGCGGTATCTGTCGCGGTGATCTTGACCTGTGCGGTGTCGATGCCAAAGCGCGCAGCGGCGACCTGCGCCACCTTTTGAAACAGCCCCTGACCCATTTCCGTGCCACCATGGTTCAGATGCACTGACCCATCCTGATAGACATGCACCAATGCGCCCGCCTGATTAAGATGCGTAAGCGTAAAGGAAATACCGAATTTGACCGGTGTCAGGGCGATGCCCTTTTTGATCCAGCGGTTTTCTGCATTCCACTGTGCGACCGCCTGCACGCGCGCGTCATAGTCACAGTCTGTGCGCAGCCGGGCGATCATTTCCGGGACAATGAAGTCTTCGACCGTTTGGCCATAAGGGGTTTGATTGCGCGCCAACGCACCGGGTGCTGCGTAAAAATTCCGGTGCCGCACATCGAGCGGGTCGAGATCAAGGGTGGCTGCGATATGGTCCATGACCCGCTCAATCCCCAGCATCCCTTGCGGGCCGCCAAACCCCCGAAAGGCCGTCGCGCTTTGGGTGTTTGTTTTCAGCCTGTGGCTGGTGATGCGCACGGCAGGCAAGTAATAGGTGTTGTCCGCGTGCAGCATCGCGCGATCCGCCACCGGCAGGGACAGGTCCTGCGCCCATCCGCAGCGCGCAAGGTGTGTGAAATCAATGGCGGCAATTCGACCACGGGCATCAACGCCAACCTTGTATTCGACACGGAAATCGTGCCGCTTGCCGGTGATAACCATATCATCATCACGATCGTATCGCATCTTGCAGGGGCGGCGTAACATGTCTGCCGCCACGGCGCAGGCAACGGCCAAGGCATTGCCCTGGCTCTCTTTTCCGCCGAAACCACCGCCCATGCGCCGGGTTTCGACCCGGACCGCATGCATGGGCACGCCCAAGGCTTCGGCGACCTTATGTTGGATTTCGGTGGGGTGCTGGGTAGAGCTGCTGACCAGCATATCGCCGCCTTCCTGCGGGAAAGCGATAGCCGCCTGACCTTCGAGGTAGAAATGCTCCTGACCGCCGATGTCAAGCTGCCCTTCGATCACATGTTCTGCCGCGGCGAAACCGTCGCCAAGGTCGCCGCGTTCATAGATGCGCGGGCCGTCTTCAAAGCGGCTGTTTGCTTTGAGCGCGTCATCAACCGTCAGCAGCGCGGGCAGGGCTTCGATCTCGATCTCGCCAAGGCGTGCGGCGTGCCGTGCTGCCAGATGCGAGGTGGCCACGACGAGGAAAATCGGCTGGCCCACATAGTGAACCACCCCTTGCGCGAGCAAAGGTTCATCGTGGGCGGCGGGGGAGACATCATTCGTGTGGGGCAGATCCTCTGCGGTCAGAACCGCGACAACCCCTTGCGCCTGTCCCACAGGGTCAAGGTTCATACCCGTTACTTTGCCATGGGCGACCCTAGACACGCCGAATGCAAGATGCAGCGTGTCGGTGGGGCTGGGGATATCATCAACATAGCGGGCATCGCCGGTCACATGCAGGCGCGCAGCATCATGGGGAAGCGGTTTGGCGACGCTCATGGGGCCACCTCAAGCACGGATGTGGTGATGCCCTGATCCTCAAGCCAATAGCGGTGCAGCATGTTTTGCGCTGTCATCATACGGTATTGCGCGCTGGCGCGCATGTCGCTCATCGGTTCGAAGTCCGCGCTGAGAGCCGCCATTGCAGCGGTGACGCTGGCCTCGGACCATTCGGCACCTTGTAGTGTGGCCTCTGCCTGCGATGCGCGTTTTGGCGTGCCCGCCATGCCACCAAAGGCCAGCCGTGCCTGCGCAACACGCCCGTTTTCCACGGTGATCGAAAAGCACCCGCACAGGGCGGAGATATCCTGATCAAACCGTTTGGAAAGCTTGTAGCACCGCAATCGGTCTGGCTGATGCGGAAGGGTGATTTTCTCGACAAACTCGCCGGGGGCGCGGTCCTGTTTGCCATACTCCAGAAAGAAATCCTCAAGCAGCATGCTCCGGCGCGCCGCCCCACGGCGCAAATGCAGCACCGCCCCCAGTGCGATCAATGCAGGCGGGCCATCCCCGATCGGGGAGCCATTGGCGATGTTCCCGCCGATGGTGGCCGCATTGCGCACCTGCACAGATCCATAGCGTCGGATCAGGGCTGCAAAGGACGGGTGCGGGTCTGCCATCGCGGTTTCCAGATCGCTCAATGTGACCGCCGCGCCGATCTCGATCCCGTCATCGGTTGATGTGATCGCCCGCAGGTCAGCGCAGTTGTTCAGAAAGGCGACCTGACCAAGATCACGGAAGTCCTTGGTGACCCACAAGCCCACATCCGTGGCCCCGGCGATCAACGTGCCATCCGGGTGTTGCATGTACCATTCGGCCAAAGCGTCCGAAGTCTTTGGTTGCGCATGACCCGCAGCGGATACGAGCGGCGAAGGGTCGGGGGAGGTGTCCTGCATATGGGGTGGCACGGCCGCATCGCGGGCGGCCTCGCAGGCGCGGATGATCGGCGCATAGCCGGTGCAGCGGCACAGGTTCCCGGAGAGTTGCACATCGTCATCGCTCGCCCCATTGAGATGCGCCGTCGCCATGGAGACCACGAAACCGGGGGTGCAAAACCCGCATTGGCTGCCGTGATGGTCGATCATCGCCTGTTGCACCGGGTGCAGCGTTCCGCAGGGCGCAGATATCCCCTCGACGGTGCGCAGGGCTTTGCCGTTGATCTGCGGCAGGAACAGGATGCAGGCGTTCAGCGCTCTGGCGCCGGTTTCATCCGTCACCATGACGGTGCACGCGCCGCAGTCGCCTTCGTTACAGCCTTCTTTCGTGCCGGTCAGCCTTTTATGATCCCGCAACCAATCCAATACTGTCGTTGTCGGCGATACATCCGAGAGCGTTACAGTTTCTCCGTTCAGGCGAAACGTGATGTTCATTCAGTCAGATCCGCCGCGTTACTTCAGACCCTTGGGTGTGCCTTGCGTTCGATGCGGCGTAGAACAGCAGGCGGTCGACAATTGCCGACGCTATTCAAGCAAGCCGGGTGTGGCAAGAAAAAATATAGGTGACAAAGCCGTCTTTCAGGGCTGTGCTGAAAATATGATCTTGGCGTGTCTGTGCTCTCTGGCAGCGCTGCGCGCGCTGGCATAGGGTGTCTTCATGAGCACACATCCCCGATTCATTCACCTGCGCACCCACTCCGAATACTCACTGCTGGAGGGGGCTTTGCGCCTGAAAAAACTCCCCGCTTTATGCCGTGATGCGGGCATGCCTGCTTTGGCGTTGACGGATAAAAACAACATGTTTGCCGCACTGGAGTTTTCAGTCGCCATGTCCGGGGCAGGCGTTCAGCCCATTCTGGGCTGTCAGGTCGATGTGGCCTATGTCACCGCGCAGCCCGGTGAGAGGGAACGCGCGCCCGCACCCGTGGTTTTGCTGGCCCAGAACGAGACAGGGTACGAGAACCTGATGCGTCTGAATTCATGCCTTTATATCGATAAGGGCGGGGCCTTGCCGCAGGTGACCCTGTCGGAACTCGAAATCAATGCAGGCGGGATTATCTGTTTGACGGGCGGGCCGGATGGGCCTGTCGGGCAACTCTTGCAACTTGGTCAGATGCCTGCCGCGCAGGCGCTGATGGACCGGCTGAAAGCGGCGTTTCAGGACCGGCTCTATGTCGAATTGCAGCGCCATCCGGGCGAGTCCGGCCAGCCGGAAAAGGAACGGTTGACTGAGCGCGGCTTTGTAGAGATGGCCTATGCGATGGACCTGCCGCTGGTTGCGACCAATGACGTCTATTTCCCGAAATCAGATATGTATGAGGCGCATGATGCGTTGATTTGTATTGCAGAGGGCGCTTACGTCGATCAGCAGGATGACCGTCGCCGTCTGACCAATCAGCATTATTTCAAGTTTCAATCGGAGATGATCGCTCTGTTTGCGGACCTGCCGGAAGCCATTGAGAACACTGTTGAGATCGCCAGACGCTGCGCCTTTCAGGCGTATCGGCGCGACCCCATTCTGCCCAAGTTTGCAGATGACGAGGTCGAGGAACTGCGCAAACAAGCACATGCAGGTCTCAAGGCGCGGCTGGAGGTTATACCTCATGCCACAAGCGTCGAAGACTATACAAAACGGCTCGATTTCGAACTTGGCATTATTGAGGGCATGGGCTTTCCCGGCTATTTCCTGATCGTTGCGGATTTCATCAAATGGGCCAAGGAGCAGGGGATACCCGTGGGGCCGGGCCGGGGGTCGGGCGCGGGAAGCCTTGTGGCCTATGCGCTGACGGTCACGGACCTTGATCCGCTACGCTACAACCTGCTGTTTGAGCGGTTCTTGAACCCGGAACGTGTGTCTATGCCGGACTTTGACATCGATTTCTGTATGGATCGGCGGGAAGAGGTCATCCGGTACGTTCAGGAAAAATATGGCCGCGACAAGGTGGGACAAATCATCACTTTTGGTGCGCTTTTGTCAAAGGCTGCGGTGCGCGATATCGGCCGTGTTCTGCAAATGCCCTACGGTCAGGTGGACCGTCTGTCCAAGATGATACCCGTCGAGGGCGTCAAGCCCGTGTCGATCGAAAAGGCACTGGCGGATGAGCCGCGCCTGCGCGAGGAAGCCAAAAACGAAGAGGTCGTGGCGCGGCTGCTGAACTATGGCCAGCAGGTCGAGGGGCTGTTGCGCAACGCGTCCACCCACGCCGCCGGGGTTGTGATCGGCGACAGGCCGCTCGATGCTTTGGTGCCGCTTTATCAAGACCCAAGGTCTGAAATGCCCGCCACCCAGTTCAACATGAAATGGGTGGAACAGGCAGGGCTGGTCAAATTCGATTTTCTGGGCCTCAAGACACTGACCGTGATCCAGAACGCGGTTGAGCAGATCATGGCATCGGGCAGGCCGCTGCACGTTGCCGCCGACAGAACGGAGCTTTACGCCCCCGCAGCAGGCACGGAAAACGACATCAATGCGATCCCGCTGGATGATGAGCGGTCCTACAAGCTTTATGCCAGCGCCAAGACGGTGGCTGTGTTTCAGGTGGAAAGCTCGGGCATGATGGATGCGCTCAAGCGGATGAAACCCACTTGTATCGAGGATATCGTCGCACTTGTGGCGCTTTATCGTCCCGGCCCGATGGAGAACATCCCGACCTATTGCGAGGTCAAGAACGGGCTGCGCGCGCTTGAATCCATCCACCCGCTGATCGACGATATCCTCGAAGAAACGCAAGGCATCATCGTCTATCAGGAACAGGTGATGCAGATCGCGCAGGTCATGGCGGGCTATAGCCTTGGCGGCGCGGACCTCTTGCGCCGCGCCATGGGTAAAAAGATCGCCGAAGAAATGGCCAAGGAACGCCCCAAGTTCGAAAAGGGCGCGGTGGCCAATGGCGTCGACAAAGACAAGGCGCGCGAAGTCTTTGACCTGCTTGAGAAATTCGCCAACTACGGGTTCAACAAATCGCACGCGGCGGCCTATGCGGTGGTCAGTTACCAGACGGCTTGGCTCAAGGCGAACCACCCGGTGGAATTCATGGCCGGTGTCATGAATTGCGATATCCACCTGACCGATAAGCTGGCGATCTATTTTGAAGAGGTGCGCAAGCGGCTGGAACTGCCATGGGTGCCGCCCTGCGTGAACCGCTCTGCCGCGACGTTCAAGGTTGAGGAGGGCGCGTTAATCTATGCGCTCGGTGCGCTCAAGAACGTGGGCGTCGAAGCCATGAAACTGATCACAGAGGGGAGGGGCGACAAACCCTTTGCCACGCTCTTTGATCTGGCGCGGCGGGTTGACCTCAAACGTGTGGGCAAACGCCCGCTTGAGATGCTCGCGCGCTCCGGGGCGTTTGACGCATTGGACGCCAATCGGCGGCGCGTCTTTGGGGCGTTGGATGCGCTGGTGAATTACTCAGCGGCGATCCATGAGCAGAAAGCCTCCAATCAGGTGTCTCTCTTTGGCGAGGCGGGCGATGATCTGCCCGAACCGCGCCTGCATCCGGTGGACGACTGGCAACCCGCCGAACGGCTCAGCGAGGAATTCAAGGCGGTCGGCTTCTACCTCTCTGGCCACCCGCTTGATGATTACATGGGTCAGCTGAAACGCAAATGGGGCAATGACCGCGGCGTGCCGTTCATGACCCTTGATGAGCTGACTGAAAAAGTCACCGAACGGGGGGCTATGAATGCGCGCCTTGCGGGTATCGTCGCCGGTCGGCAGGAACGTAAATCGGCGCGTGGCAACCGCTTTGCCTTTGCGCAGATGTCGGACCCGACCGGTGCCTATGAGGTGACGCTGTTTTCTGACACGCTGGAGGCGGCCCGCGATCATCTTGAGGCCGGTTCAAAGATCGTCGTCACGATTGAGGCGACGATGGAATCTGATCAACTTAAACTGCTGGGCCGCTCGGTCGGGCCGATTGACGCCGCGACGGCAGATGTCAGCAGCATGGGGCTCAAGGTTTTTGTCGACGCACCCGAAGCGGTGGCTGCCGTTGCAACGGTGCTCGAAGGTGCGGGCCGCGCGGTCAAGGGCCGTGCGCAGGGACCGGTCATGCTGTGCCTGATGGGGGCGGATTTGCCGGGCGAGGTCGAGGTTGAACTGGGGCAGGATTTCATCGTGAACCCGCAGATCAAGGGCGCGATCAAATCCCTCTCCGGCGTGCTGGAGGTTGAGGAAATCTGATGGCGTTTTGCGTTTGCATCGCCTGACGCAACGCGTCCTGATCAGTAATGCGGCGGGCGCTCATCGCCCAGAACCACGCTGCCGGAACCTTGCGCCTCGCGTTCGCCTTCCCGCTGCATCAGCATGAAAACACGGCGGGTCAGCACCGCGATTTCACTTTCCTGCCGCGCAACCACATCGGACAGGTCTTCGACGGTGCGGGTCAGATGGGCGATCTGTTCTTCAAGCTTTTCCATGACCCAGCCCCTAGCATGCACACCCGGCGCGATAAAGAGCCTGCGCGCCCATCTTGTTTGTAGCCGTTGCATCCGCTAGACCGCGCGCGACCAGACCAGCCAAAGGGACCCCTCATGGCCAAGCCCAAAAAGACACCCCGCCCCAAGGCGCAGACGCCAAAGGGCTTCCGCGACTATTTCGGTGCCGAAGTCAGCCAGCGCGCAGAGATGCTGCAAAAGATTGCCGGGGTCTATCATCGTTATGGGTTTGATGCGCTGGAAAGTTCAGGCGTGGAAACGGTTGAGGCCCTGGGCAAGTTCCTGCCCGATGTGGACCGCCCCAATGAGGGCGTGTTCGCCTGGCAGGAAGACGCGGACGCGGACAAACCCGGCGACTGGCTCGCCTTGCGCTATGATCTGACGGCCCCCTTGGCGCGGGTCTATGCCCAGCACCAGAATGACCTGCCCAAACCCTACCGCCGCTACGCGATGGGCCCCGTCTGGCGCAATGAAAAGCCCGGTCCGGGGCGGTTTCGCCAGTTTTATCAGTGCGATGCGGATACGGTCGGCGCATCGTCGGTGGCTGCGGATGCCGAGATCTGCGCGATGCTCTGCGATTGCCTTGAGGCGGTCGGGATCGAGCGTGGAGACTATGTGGTGCGGATCAACAACCGTAAGGTGCTGAATGGGGTCATGGAGGTCGCAGGAGTACTAGATATGCTGCATCCTGAACGCCATTCTGAGAAACGTGGGATGGTACTTAGGGCAATAGACAAGCTAGACCGACTTGGTGTCGATGCGGTTCTACAGTTGCTTACCGAGGGCCGGCGTGACGAAAGTGGAGATTTCACGGAAGGCGCAGGACTCACAAGTCACCAAGCCGCTACGGTTATGACTTTTGCAAATTCTAGTGATGCAATGGACAGATCAGTGGCTGAAATAAAGAAGGGCAATGCGTCTGCAGAGGTTCAAAAACTTCAAGACGTGATTGGTTTTCGTAATTTTTTGACCTGTGGTCACCTGAAAGAGATCGTTGGCCTGAGCCAAGTTGGAAAACAGGGTGTGGAAGAGTTGAAGCAAATCGCTGAAACTGTCGCCTCGTTAGGTTATGACACTGACCGCATCGTCATCGACCCCTCCGTCGTGCGCGGCCTTGGCTACTACACCGGCCCGGTCTATGAGGCAGAACTCACCTTCGAAATTCAGGACGAAAAGGGCCGCACCCGCAACTTTGGGTCTGTCGCAGGCGGCGGGCGGTATGATGATTTAGTGAAACGCTTTACAGGTCAGGAAGTGCCTGCGACGGGCGTCTCGATCGGGGTGGATCGGCTGCTGGCGGCGCTTCATGCCAAGGGGCGTTTGGACACAACAGACGTAGGCCCCGTGGTCGTCACCGTCATGGATCGCGACCGTATGGCGGATTATCAGGCGATGGTCGCTGAACTGCGGCAGGCGGGCATCCGTGCGGAGGTCTATCTGGGCAATCCCAAGAACTTTGGCAATCAACTCAAATATGCCGACACGCGCAACAGCCCCGTCGCCGTGATCGAGGGCGGCGACGAGCACGAAAAGGGCGTGGTGCAGATCAAGGACCTGATCCTTGGTGCTGAAATCGCCAAAAGCGCCACGCTTGAGGAATGGAAGGACCGCCCCAGCCAGTTTGAGGTGCCGCGCGCAGACCTTGTTGCAAAAGTGCGCGAAATTCTGGCGCAACACGGGTTGGAAAAATGACAACGCGTGCAGCGACGCTGGCGCGTGCGGCGGACCTATGTGCGTCTTTTGAGGCGGCAGGGGCGCAGCGCATCGAGGCGCCTATTTTGCAACCTGCCGATGCGCTCCTTGATCTCTACGGCGAGGAAATTCGCGCCCGGGCCTATGTAACATCCGATGCGCTTCGGGGTGAGCAGATGCTGCGCCCGGATTTTACAGTGCCCGTGGTTCAGATGCACATGGCGCATGGGGCAGAACCTGCGCGCTATACCTACGCTGGCGAAGTGTTCCGCCGGCAGGAACACGACCCGTCGCGTGCGAATGAGTATTTTCAGGTCGGCTATGAGGTCTTTGACCGCGAAAACCCGGCCGCTGCGGATGCAGAGGTGTTTTGCCTGTTTGAAACTGTGCTTTCGCCCTTGGGCCTGCGCGCAGCGACGGGGGATATCGGCATTCTGACCGCTGCCGTGCGGGGTCTGCGCACCACAGATGCCCGGAAATCCGCGCTTTTGCGTCACATCTGGCGCCCGCGCCGGTTCCGCAGCCTGCTGGACCGCTACGCCGGACGGATCAAACCGTCAAAACAGCGGTTGGAATTGTTGGCAGGCCATACGGCCGTCCCGGATGCACCCCTGATCGGCAAACGCAGCCAGAGCGAGATCGACGCGCGGATCGCCTTGTTGCATGCCGATGCCGCGACCGCCCCCCTGAGCGAGACCGAGGTGGACCTGCTGGATGCGCTGGTCAATGTGCGCGAAACCATGCCTTTCGCCTTGCAGCAGCTGCGCGATCTGGCTGTGGATATGCCGAGTATCGAACAGGCGGTTGCACGCTTGTCTGACCGCGCCGAAGCACTGGCCAAACGCGGTGTGGATGTCGACGCGCTGCCGTTTGAGGCGAGTTATGGGCGTACTTCGATGGAATACTACGATGGCTTTGTCTTTGGCTATTACCACCCGAAACGTCACGATTTGCCCGCGGTGGCGACAGGCGGTCGCTATGATGCGCTGACCCGGCGATTGGGAGGTGGTGCGGAAATCCCCGCCGTCGGTGGGGTCATCAGGCCCGATCTGATGCTGATGCTGGAGGGCGGCACATGACCGTGAAACTGGGTGTCCCGTCCAAAGGGCGGTTGATGGAAAAGACCTTTGACTGGTTCGGCCAGCATGGCGTCACCCTGTCGCGCGCAGGGTCGGATCGCGAATATGCCGGGGCGGTGGATGGTATCGAGGGCGTGGCGTTGATCCTGTTGTCCGCAGGCGAAATGCCGCGTGAACTGGCGGCTGGTCGGATACATTTTGGCGTCACGGGCACGGATCTGGTGCAGGAGAAACTGCCGCTCTGGGATCAGATGGTCGAGCCTGTGCAGGAGCTTGGCTTTGGGTTTGCGAACCTTGTGCTTGCGGTGCCAAAGGCCTGGGTGGATGTGGATACGCTGGATGATCTGGATGCGGTTGCCACGGCGTTTCGGCAAGCCCACGGGATGCGTCTGCGGATCGCGACGAAATACCATAGGCTTGTGCGCGAGTATTTACGTCAGGGCGGCGTTGCGGATTATGCACTTGTTGACAGCCAGGGCGCGACCGAAGGTACGGTGGCCAATGAAACGGCCGAAGCGATTGCAGATATTACCTCAAGCGGAGAGACCTTGCGCGCCAACCACCTCAAGATACTCTGCGACGGTCCCGTATTGCGGTCACAGGCGACGCTGTGGCGCAGCAGAGCCGCCGCGTTGGACAAAGCCGACCGGCAGATTGCCGAGCAACTGATTGCGCAGATCGGCGGTTAGAGGCGGGCTATAATACGCCGATCTCGGCCAATGCACGATTGAGTTCAACCGGTAATGGTTCTTCTGAGGCACGCCCCTTGGGCAGGTCCGGTGGCGCGTCAGAAACCGGCAGATACCGCCAGCCTTGAAACGGTCGCTTCAGACTCGTCTGCGTGCGGATAATCTGGGGATCAAGCACGATGGCGCAACGTCTTATCCCATCCTGACTGATGTACTCATCCAAGCGCATTACCGTCTGGCGGCACTGAATAACGCCTTTGATCACCCAGTAAATCGAGCCGCCATTCAGGATTTCCACTTCGCGTTTGGGCCACATGCGGGTGACATGGCGCGGCAAGCCGTCCGGCGTCTGCGCGCGTTTCGTCGCTTGCCAAGCCGCAAGGTCGTCTACTGTCTCTGTTCCCACGGAGAGTTTGATAAGATGCGTGCGTTTGGTGCTTTGATTCTTTGTATCCATGGCGTATATAGTAGCTTCGGAATTCATACCCTCAAGAGATAGTATTTTTTCCACAGCCGTCTGTGGATAACTAAGATCAGGAGACCCCACCAGTGTCAGCCTTTACCACCCCAATTGCCGAACAAATCTGGGATATGAAGTACCGCTTCAAGGAAGCAGGCGGCGCGCCCATTGATGTCACGGTGGAGGACACATGGCGGCGCATCGCGCGCGATCTGGCGCGGGTGGAAAAGACACCTGACATTTGGGAAGAGCAATTCTATTCCGCGCTCAAAGATTTCAAATATCTGCCTGCGGGTCGGATCACGGCTGGGGCGGGCACAGCGCGGTCGGTGACGCTGTTCAATTGCTTTGTGATGGGGACGGTTCCCGACAGCATGGGTGGAATTTTTGACATGCTGAAAGAGGCCGCCTTGACCATGCAGCAGGGCGGCGGGATCGGCTATGATTTCTCGACGATCCGTCCCAAGGGTGCAGACGTAAAAGGCGTGGCGGCGGATGCCTCTGGCCCCTTGTCGTTCATGGATGTCTGGGATGCGATGTGTCGCACGATCATGTCGGCAGGGTCGCGCCGAGGGGCAATGATGGCCACCATGCGTTGCGATCACCCGGATGTGGAGGATTTTATCGCCGCCAAATCGGACCCCGCGCGGCTGCGCATGTTCAACATGTCCGTGCTGGTGACTGATCCCTTCATGGAGGCGGTCAAGGCGGATGGCCCGTGGGACCTTGTGTTTGACGGTCAGGTCTACCGCACTTTGCAGGCGCGTGATCTGTGGAACCGCATCATGCAGGCGACCTACGATTATGCCGAACCCGGTGTGATTTTCATTGACCGGATCAATCAGGCCAACAACCTGAATTACTGCGAAACAATTGCCGCGACGAACCCGTGCGGCGAACAGCCCCTGCCGCCCTATGGCGCGTGTTTGTTGGGGTCCATCAATATGGCTCGGCTTGTCAGCGCGCCTTTTGAAGAGGCGGCAAAACTGGATGAGGTCGCGCTGAATGATCTGGTGGCGACCGCTGTGCGCATGATGGACAACGTGGTGGATGCCTCGAAATTCCCATTGGAAGCGCAGGCGCGCGAAGCACATGCAAAGCGGCGGATCGGGCTGGGTGTCACGGGTCTGGCGGATGCGCTGTTGATGGTCGGGCTGCGCTATGGTTCGGACGAGGCGGCGCGTCAGACCGACCGCTGGTTGCACGCGATCGCCCGCGCCGCATATCTGGCGTCGGTGGACTTGGCGAAGGAAAAGGGCGCGTTCCCGCTCTTTGATGCGGACAAATATCTGGCGTCCGGCACGATGCAGGCAATGGATGAGGACGTGCGCGAAGCTGTGCGTGAACATGGAATTCGCAACGCGTTGCTGACCTCGATTGCACCAACGGGGACGATCAGCCTTTATGCGGGGAACGTCAGTTCGGGCATCGAGCCGGTTTTCGCCTATGCCTACACCCGCAAGGTTCTGCAAAAAGATGGCAGCCGGACCGAGGAAGAAGTCGTCGATTATGCGGTTCAGATGTGGCGTGAGAAGTTTGGCGACAAAGAACTGCCCGACTATTTCGTGAACGCCCAGACGCTGGCTCCGCTGGAGCACGTCAAAATGCAGGCGGCAGCACAGAAATGGGTGGATTCGTCGATCTCAAAGACGATCAACTGCCCTGAAGACATCGGCTTTGACGCGTTCAAGGACGTCTATATGGAGGCGTGGGATAGCGGCTGTAAGGGATGTACGACGTATAGGCCGAACGCGGTGACAGGGTCGGTGTTGAGTGTGGCGGAAGAGAAGCCATTACTGAGTGGTGACTTGCGTCAAAACATTGGGAAAATGATCGACTACCGCAAGACTAGTGTTGCAGCTCTTTCTAAGTTGGCCGGGTTGGATGTAAGCACTCTCCGTAAGTTCCTCAGTGGTTCTAGTGAAACCTTGAGGTCGGATAGTCTTTCGGCTGTTGCTTTATCGCTAAACGTCAAGGTTTCGGAATTGCTGGGGGAAAGTACAGCCCCCGAAGTCATCACAAACGATGCCGCCGAACCGCAGCAACCCCATGGCGATGTGATCTACATGTCCGAACCGCTGGATCGCCCCAGCGAGTTGGAGGGCAACACCTACAAGGTCAAATGGCCCGACAGTGAGCATGCCCTGTATATTACGATCAACGACATCGTGCTGAACGGGCATCGGCGACCGTTTGAAGTCTTCATCAATTCCAAGAATATGGAGCACTTCGCGTGGACTGTCGCGCTGACGCGGATGATCTCGGCAGTATTCCGGCGCGGGGGGGATGTGTCCTTCGTGGTCGAGGAACTGAAGGCAGTGTTCGATCCGCGCGGCGGCGCGTGGATGCAGGGCAAGTACATCCCGTCGATCCTCGCGGCGATTGGCGGTGTGATCGAACAGCACATGATCGCGACCGGGTTTATCGCAGGTGAGGGATTGGGTCTGAAATCGGACCCACAGGCACAGGTCGTGGGCTTGGATACC
Source organism: Roseobacter sp. OBYS 0001 (assembly GCF_019654895.1). Taxonomy (NCBI): domain Bacteria; kingdom Pseudomonadati; phylum Pseudomonadota; class Alphaproteobacteria; order Rhodobacterales; family Roseobacteraceae; genus Roseobacter; species Roseobacter sp. OBYS 0001. The sequence continues at coordinate 17,277 of NZ_BPES01000011.1, read as the reverse complement.
CAGCGCGGGCAAGCCTGCAGCAGCTGTGGCCAGTTCGATTTGCGCATGGTCGAGGGATGCATGACCTGTGGGTCGTGTGGGTATTCCAAATGCGGGTAACACTCGTTCGAGTGCATGGTGTGGCGGCTGGTCATGGATAGCCGTCCGATCGCGTAAGATGCCGCGGGAATATCTTGCGCACGACGGTGTCGACTTTCGACGACGTGGCAAAGGTGCTTGATGGAAGGGTTTTCCTGAGGCTATGGCAGTTTGATTCTGTGGCTTTGTCCGGTCGTCTTTTTCAGGCTTCGTCATCCGCGCGTTTGTGCCTTGGTCGGGCCGTCCTTGACCCGGTTGTTACAGAGCAGTGACCCTGTTGGGCAAAGGCAACGCAGACTGATCGCAATGGTCTCTTGAATTCTGTAGCTTTGGCCGTTACATCGCCATAGCTAGCTCACAAAGAAGGTGTCCCATGGCCACGACCAATCCGCTCCAGTTCATCCAGCAGGTTCGTGCTGAAGTGTCCAAAGTCGTGTGGCCAACGCGTCGTGAGGTGATGCTGACCACAGTTATGGTTTTTATTCTGGCGGCGCTCACGGCTGTATTTTTCGCTTTGGTGGATATTTTGATCCGCTGGGGCTTGCAGTCTGTCTTGACGATGTTCGGGTAAGGCGTCTTTCGAGCCGCACAAAAAACAGATTAATCCCCTTGAAACATTCAGGTTTGCGGAGTATCCCGCAACCCTGACCTGAGCGGGGGCGTGCGGCGATTCGAGTTGTGCGCCGATTTTCTGTTCGGGGATAGCGGCCAAAAGGCTTGATAGTAAAAGAAAAATTGGCGCACTGATGTGTCGATCGCAGACAGGGAATAAGGTTCAAATGGCAAAGCGGTGGTATTCGGTCAGTGTCCTGTCGAACTTTGAGAAAAAGATCGCAGAACAAATCCGTACGTCCGTGGCCGAGCAGGAGCTGGAAGACCAGATTGACGAAGTCTTGGTTCCAACCGAAGAGGTCATTGAAGTGCGGCGCGGCAAGAAAGTGACCACTGAGCGCCGGTTCATGCCGGGCTATGTGCTGGTGCATATGGAGATGTCGGACAAGGGCTATCACCTTGTGAACTCCATCAACCGCGTTACCGGGTTCCTCGGGCCGCAAGGTCGCCCTATGCCAATGCGGGATGCGGAAGTGAACGCGATTCTCAACCGTGTTCAGGAAGGCGAAGAAGCGCCGCGTACACTGATCCACTTTGAAGTGGGTGAAAAGGTCAAGGTTGCCGACGGTCCGTTTGAGGACTTCGATGGCATGATCGAAGAAGTAGACGATGAGAACCAACGCCTGAAGGTGTCGGTTTCGATCTTTGGCCGGGAAACACCGGTCGAACTGGAATTCACGCAGGTCAACAAGCAGACCTGACGTGTGTAAGGCGTGGGAGGCGAAGGTGCCGCGGCATCTGAACCGGACCACGACAACAACGGCGGGTTTCCCGCCGAGGACCTGAAGCAGCGCGCTGCGACAGGGTTGGAAAAAGGAGAAGGCCAATGGCCAAGAAACTCGTTGGCAGCATGAAGCTGCAGGTGCCCGCCGGGCAAGCAAACCCATCCCCGCCGGTTGGCCCGGCGCTGGGTCAGCGCGGCATCAACATCATGGAATTCTGCAAGGCGTTCAACGCCAAGACCGCAGATATGGAGCAAGGCGCCCCTTGCCCGACCGTGATCACCTATTATCAGGACAAATCCTTCACGATGGATATCAAGACGCCGCCAGCGTCTTATTACCTCAAGAAGGCCGCCAAGCTGTCGTCTGGTGCCAAGACGCCGTCCCGCGAAGTCGTGGGATATGTGAGCACCAAGCAGGTCCGCGAGATTGCGGAAGCGAAGATGAAAGACCTGAACGCCACGTCGATCGAAGCGGCAATGAAGATCATTCTGGGCTCTGCCCGTTCCATGGGCATCGAGGTGAAGTAAGATGGCAAAACTTGGAAAAAGAGCGCGTTCCGCGCGTGAGGCATTTGCCGGCAAAGAGAACGTCACTGTCGAAGAAGCCGTGGCCCTGATGAAGGCAAATTCCTCGGTCAAATTCGACGAGACAGTTGAGATTGCGATGAACCTTGGCGTTGATCCGCGTCATGCTGACCAGATGGTTCGTGGCGTCGTTGGCCTGCCGAACGGCACCGGTAAAACAGTGCGCGTCGCTGTGTTTGCCCGTGGCGCAAAAGCGGATGAAGCAACGGCGGCTGGGGCTGATATCGTTGGCGCAGAAGACCTGATGGAAACTGTCCAAAGCGGCAAGATCGAATTTGATCGCTGCATTGCGACACCGGACATGATGCCGATCGTCGGTCGTCTGGGTAAGGTGCTTGGCCCGCGTAACCTGATGCCGAACCCAAAAGTCGGTACCGTGACGATGGATGTCGAAGCCGCGGTGAAAGCGGCAAAAGGTGGCGAAGTTCAGTTCAAGGCTGAAAAAGGCGGCGTCGTGCATGCAGGCGTTGGCAAAATCAGCTTTGATGAAGCCAAGCTGGTCGAAAACATCCGCGCCTTTGTCAGTGCGGTGTCCAAAGCCAAACCATCTGGGTCCAAAGGGGCCTATATGAAAAAGATCGCGCTGAGCTCGACCATGGGCCCGGGCGTGTCAGTCGCTGTCGAAGACGCGAACGTCGAATAAGAATTTGGCGGGGCAACCCGTCAAGTAGGCAGGGCCAATACGTTGGCCTTGCTTTCTGTCCGAGACGGAGGGTTCGGGGGTCACCTCGCATAATTCCTTCCCGAGATGGGAAACGAGATCATTCAAGCCTTCGGGCGGTCATGGCTCGGGACCCTGAATTGGACCCGAAACGAGAGGCAGAAGATCGCTTCTCTAAACTGAGCCGGTCGGGGGAACTCGACCACAATTGGAGTGAAACTGTGGATAGAGCACAAAAAGAACAGCTGGTCGACGAACTCGGCCAGATCTTTGAAAGCTCTGGTGTCGTTGTGGTTAGCCACTACGCCGGTCTGACAGTTGCTGAAATGCAGGACCTTCGTGCGCGCGCTCGCGACGCGGGTGGGTCTGTGCGTGTTGCCAAAAACAGGCTCGCCAAGATCGCCCTTGAGGGCAAGCCATGCGCAAGCATCGCTGACCTTCTGACGGGTATGACCGTTCTGACCTTTTCTGAGGATCCTGTGGCCGCGGCCAAGGTTGCTCAGGACTATGCCAAGGAGAATCAAAAATTCGTGATTCTCGGCGGCGCAATGGGTGAGAACGCGTTGGACGCCGCCGGTGTAGAAGCCGTGTCCAAAATGCCTTCGCGCGAGGAGCTTATTGCTACTATCGCGGGCATGTTGGGCGCACCTGCTTCGAACATCGCCGGGGCCATTGGCGCACCTGCAAGCAATATCGCATCCATCTTGTCCACTGTTGAGGACAAGGCGGCCGCTTAAGCAATCGTCTTATTGGCGTTGGGTTGAACACTCGGCGTTGGAACACACATATCGTTAACGGAAAGAGCTAAAACATGGCTGATCTGAAGAAAATGGCGGAAGAGATCGTTGGTCTCACTCTGCTCGAAGCACAAGAACTGAAGACAATCCTCAAAGACGAATACGGCATCGAGCCAGCAGCCGGTGGCGCTGTCATGATGGCCGGTCCTGCCGATGCAGGCGCTGCCGAGGAAGAAAAGACAGAGTTTGACGTTGTATTGAAAAGCCCAGGCGCTTCGAAAATCAACGTCATCAAAGAAGTACGCGGCATCACCGGTCTGGGCCTCAAAGAAGCCAAGGACCTGGTTGAAGCTGGCGGCAAAATCAAAGAAGGCTGCGACAAAGCCGAAGCCGAAGAGATCAAAGGCAAGCTGGAAGCAGCTGGCGCCGAAGTCGAACTGGCCTAAGTTGCCTCACTCGGAAGCCGGACTACATGGCTTTCGATGACAAAAACCGAGCTGGACCTGAGATTTCAGGTCCGGCTCAACCTGTCTTGGTAAGGGCCTTTCAATGAGGGCGTTTTCCAAGATGCGGTTCAATGGTCGGGAGGGCACCGGTGGGACGGTGCTCACGAATAGACCGAAACGTATCGTCTCGTATGGGCGAGGTGCCGTGGCCCGACGGCGTCCTCGACCGGTGAGAACTCTGAAAGGTGACACCTAATATGGCTCAATCGTTCCTTGGCCAGAAACGTCTACGTAAATATTATGGCAAAATCCGCGAAGTATTGGATATGCCGAACCTGATCGAGGTGCAAAAATCCTCATATGATCTGTTTTTGAACTCAGGCGAAGCAGATGTGCCCACCGATGGTGAGGGCATTACAGGCGTATTCCAATCTGTATTTCCGATCAAAGATTTCAATGAAACGTCGGTACTTGAGTATGTAAAATACGAGCTCGAAAAACCCAAATACGATGTCGAGGAATGTCAGCAACGTGACATGACCTACAGCGCGCCCCTGAAGGTGACGCTGCGCCTGATCGTATTTGATGTGGATGAAGACACCGGTGCAAAATCGGTCAAAGACATCAAAGAACAAGACGTCTTTATGGGCGATATGCCTTTAATGACGCCCAATGGGACCTTTGTGGTGAACGGGACCGAACGTGTGATCGTTTCCCAGATGCACCGTTCCCCCGGTGTGTTCTTTGATCATGACAAAGGTAAAACGCATTCGTCGGGCAAGCTGCTGTTTGCCTGCCGGATCATTCCCTATCGCGGCTCCTGGCTGGACTTTGAGTTCGACGCAAAAGACATCGTCTTTGCGCGGATTGACCGTCGCCGCAAGCTTCCCGTGACCACGCTGCTTTATTCGCTGGGTCTCGACCAGGAAGCGATCATGGACGCTTATTACAACACCATCACGTACAAGCTTGAGAAGAACAAAGGCTGGGTCGCCCCATTCTTCCCTGATCGCGTGCGCGGGACCCGCCCGACATACGATCTGGTGGATGCGGCATCCGGTGAAATCCTTTTCGAAAAGGGCAAGAAAGTCACGCCGCGCGCGGTCAAGAAACTGATCGACGAAGGCAAAGTGACCGAATTGTTGCTGCCGTATGAGCACATCGCGGGCAAGTTTGTCGCCAAGGACATCATCAACGAAGAGACCGGCGCGATTTATGTCGAGGCTGGCGATGAGCTGACGCTTGAGTACGATAAAGACGGCACGCTGATCGGCGGTACTGCAAAAGAGCTTGTCGAAGCAGGGATCACCGAGATTCCGGTGCTGGACATCGACAACGTGAATGTGGGCCCTTACATGCGCAACACCATGGCGCAGGACAAGAACATGAACCGCGACACCGCGCTCATGGATATTTACCGCGTGATGCGTCCGGGCGAGCCCCCCACCGTCGAGGCGGCATCGGCCTTGTTTGACACATTGTTCTTTGACGCTGAGCGGTATGATCTTTCTGCCGTTGGCCGCGTGAAAATGAACATGCGTCTGGCACTGGACGCCGAAGACACGCAGCGCACGTTGCGCCGCGAAGACATTGTGGCCTGCATCAAGGCGCTGGTAGACCTGCGCGATGGGCGTGGTGACATTGACGATATCGACCACCTCGGCAACCGTCGTGTGCGGTCCGTCGGCGAATTGATGGAAAACCAGTACCGTGTGGGTCTGCTGCGCATGGAGCGTGCGATCAAAGAACGCATGTCGTCGGTTGAGATTGACACGGTGATGCCGCAGGATCTGATCAACGCCAAACCAGCAGCCGCTGCGGTGCGTGAATTCTTTGGTTCCTCGCAGCTCAGCCAGTTCATGGACCAAACCAACCCGCTCTCGGAAGTGACGCACAAACGTCGTCTTTCTGCGCTTGGGCCGGGCGGTCTGACACGTGAACGCGCGGGCTTTGAGGTGCGCGACGTGCACCCGACCCACTATGGACGGATGTGCCCGATTGAAACGCCTGAAGGGCCGAACATTGGTCTGATCAACTCGCTGGCTACGTTCGCCCGCGTGAACAAATACGGCTTCATCGAGACACCGTACCGCAAGGTCGAAAACCGCATGGTAACGGACGAAGTACAGTATATGTCCGCCACCGAAGAGATGCGTCACACTGTTGCGCAGGCGAACGCGCAGTTGGATGAGGACGGTCGTTTCAAAAACGATCTGGTCAGCACGCGTCAGTCCGGTGACTATACCTTGGCACCCTCCGAGAATGTCGACCTGATCGACGTGTCGCCCAAGCAGTTGGTATCTGTTGCGGCCTCGCTGATCCCGTTCCTCGAAAACGATGACGCGAACCGGGCCTTGATGGGCTCGAACATGCAACGTCAGGCGGTTCCACTGCTTCAGGCCGAGGCCCCTCTCGTGGGTACTGGCATCGAAGAAGTGGTTGCGCGCGACTCCGGTGCGGCGATCATGGCGAAACGCGCGGGCATCATCGACCAGGTGGATGCACAGCGTATCGTTATTCGTGCGACATCTGATCTGGAACTGGGTGACGCGGGTGTGGACATTTACCGCATGCGCAAATTCCAGCGCTCCAACCAGAACACCTGCATCAACCAGCGTCCGCTGGTGAAGGTGGGCGACACGGTGCTCAAAGGGCAGGTGATTGCGGATGGTCCGTCCACCGATATGGGGGAACTGGCGCTCGGCAAGAACGTCGTCGTCGCCTTCATGCCGTGGAATGGCTACAACTATGAAGACTCCATTCTGATCTCCGAGCGGATCGCCCGTGACGACGTCTTTACCTCGATCCATATCGAGGAATTCGAAGTCGCCGCGCGTGACACCAAGCTGGGGCCAGAAGAAATCACCCGCGATATCCCGAACGTCGGCGAGGAAGCGCTGCGCAACCTCGACGAAGCGGGCATTGTCTATATCGGTGCCGATGTGGAGCCGGGCGATATCCTCGTAGGCAAGATCACACCGAAGGGTGAAAGCCCGATGACGCCAGAAGAAAAACTTCTCCGCGCCATCTTTGGTGAGAAAGCGTCGGATGTGCGGGATACGTCATTGCGCGTCAAACCGGGTGACTTCGGCACCGTCGTCGAAGTGCGCGTGTTCAACCGCCATGGTGTGGAAAAAGACGAACGTGCGCTGCAGATCGAGCGGGAAGAAGTCGAACGTCTGGCCCGTGACCGTGACGATGAAATGGCGATCCTTGATCGCAACATCTACGCGCGTCTCAAGTCCACCATCATGGGTAAGGTGGCGGTGAAGGGGCCGAAAGGTGTCTCCTCCAACGCTGAGATCACTGATGATCTGCTGCAAATGCTCCCGCGTGGTCAGTGGTGGCAATTGGCGCTCAAGGATGAGGCGGATGCACAAGTCGTTGAAGCCCTGAACGAGCAGTACGAAATCCAGAAACGCACGCTTGATGCGCGCTTTGAGGACAAGGTGGAAAAAGTCCGTCGTGGCGATGATCTGCCCCCGGGCGTGATGAAGATGGTCAAGGTCTTCGTGGCGGTAAAGCGCAAGCTGCAGCCGGGCGATAAAATGGCCGGTCGTCACGGGAACAAGGGTGTTATCTCCAAAGTCGTTCCCATGGAAGACATGCCGTTCCTTGGCGACGGGACACCGGTCGATTTCTGTCTGAACCCGCTCGGCGTTCCATCTCGTATGAACGTGGGTCAGATCCTCGAAACACATATGGGCTGGGCCGCGCGCGGTCTCGGTGTAAATGTGGATGAGGCGCTGCAGGAATACCGTCGTTCTGGCGATCTGACACCTGTGCGCGACGCGCTCAGCCTTGCCTATGGTCAAGATGTCTATGACGAAGGCATTGTTGGCATGGATGAGGACACGCTCATCGAGGCGGCAGGCAATGTCACACGCGGTGTGCCGATTGCGACGCCGGTCTTTGACGGCGCGAAAGAGGCGGATGTGAACGATGCGCTGACCCGCGCGGGCTTTGATACATCCGGTCAGTCGGTGCTCTTTGATGGTCGCACAGGTGAGCAGTTTGCCCGCCCGGTGACCGTGGGTGTCAAATACCTGCTGAAACTGCACCACCTTGTGGATGACAAAATCCACGCGCGCTCAACCGGTCCATACTCGCTGGTCACCCAGCAACCCTTGGGCGGTAAAGCGCAGTTCGGTGGTCAGCGCTTTGGTGAGATGGAGGTCTGGGCGCTCGAAGCTTACGGCGCTGCATACACCCTGCAGGAAATGCTGACCGTGAAGTCGGACGACGTGGCCGGACGGACGAAAGTCTATGAAAGCATCGTCAAGGGCGAGGACAACTTTGAAGCGGGCGTGCCCGAGAGCTTTAACGTTCTGGTCAAAGAAGTCCGCGGCCTCGGCCTCAACATGGAACTCCTGGATGCGGAGGAGGATGAGTGACAACAACCGGACCAATCCAAATGGGATTGGTTGGGTGCTTCTTTCTCGCCATCGACATTATGAATGCCTTCTGGCCGCATGATCGAGAAGCCAAATGGTATGAAAGAAGCGTCCACTACACCATGAGATTGGTCTGAGTCACGATTTTCGCTGCACTTGCAATAGATTTTCTTGTCTACGGACAAACACCCATATGGGGAGACTAAAATGAACCAGGAACTTACAAACAACCCGTTTAACCCGGTTGCACCGGTGAAGACATTCGACGAGATCAAGGTCTCTCTGGCATCGCCAGAGCGGATCCTGTCTTGGTCTTTCGGTGAGATCAAGAAACCCGAAACCATCAACTACCGGACCTTCAAGCCTGAGCGGGACGGTCTTTTCTGTGCGCGTATCTTTGGCCCGATCAAAGATTACGAATGCCTCTGCGGCAAATATAAGCGCATGAAATATCGCGGCGTTGTCTGCGAGAAATGCGGTGTGGAAGTCACGCTGCAAAAGGTGCGCCGTGAGCGGATGGGCCACATCGAACTGGCCTCGCCGGTTGCGCATATCTGGTTCCTGAAGTCGCTGCCGTCGCGCATCGGTTTGATGCTGGACATGACGCTGCGTGATCTGGAACGTGTGCTTTATTTCGAAAACTACGTTGTGATCGAACCGGGCCTGACAGAACTCACCTACGGTCAGATGATGACCGAAGAAGAGTATATGGATGCGCAAGACATCTATGGCATGGACGCTTTCACCGCCAACATCGGTGCCGAAGCGATCCGCGAAATGCTGGCCGCGATTGATCTGGAAGCCGAAGCAGACCAGTTGCGTGCTGATCTGAAAGAAGCCACAGGTGAGCTGAAGCCCAAGAAGATCATCAAGCGCCTGAAGGTCGTGGAATCTTTCCTCGAATCCGGCAACCGCCCGGAGTGGATGGTTCTGACCGTGATCCCTGTGATTCCGCCTGAACTGCGCCCGCTGGTACCACTGGATGGCGGTCGTTTTGCGACCTCCGACCTCAACGATCTTTACCGTCGGGTGATTAACCGGAACAACCGTCTCAAGCGTCTGATCGAATTGCGCGCACCTGATATCATTGTGCGTAACGAAAAGCGGATGTTGCAGGAATCTGTCGATGCGCTGTTTGACAATGGCCGTCGCGGCCGTGTGATCACGGGTGCCAACAAGCGTCCGCTGAAATCGCTGTCTGACATGCTGAAGGGTAAACAAGGCCGCTTCCGTCAAAACCTTTTGGGCAAACGCGTCGACTTCTCGGGTCGTTCGGTCATCGTGACCGGTCCCGAACTCAAGCTGCACCAATGTGGTCTGCCCAAAAAGATGGCGCTCGAACTCTTCAAGCCGTTCATCTATTCGCGACTTGAGGCCAAAGGGCTTTCTTCGACTGTGAAGCAGGCGAAAAAGCTGGTCGAAAAAGAACGTCCCGAAGTTTGGGATATCCTCGACGAGGTCATCCGCGAACACCCTGTGATGCTGAACCGTGCGCCGACATTGCACCGTTTGGGCATTCAGGCGTTTGAACCCGTGCTGATTGAAGGCAAAGCGATCCAGCTGCACCCGTTGGTCTGTTCCGCCTTTAACGCGGACTTTGATGGGGACCAGATGGCCGTTCACGTGCCGCTGAGCCTTGAGGCGCAGCTTGAAGCGCGCGTTTTGATGATGTCCACGAACAACGTTCTGTCCCCTGCAAACGGCGCTCCGATCATCGTGCCGTCGCAGGATATGATCTTGGGTCTGTATTATACGACCCTTGAGCGTGCGGGCATGAAGGGCGAAGGGATGGTCTTTGGCTCCGTCGAAGAAGTGCAACATGCGCTTGACGCCGGGGTGGTCCATTTGCATTCAAAGATCACCGCGCGGATCACACAGATCGACGAGAATGGTCTCGAAGTGATGCAGCGGTTTGACACGACACCGGGCCGGATCCGTCTTGGCGCGCTGTTGCCGCTCAATGCCAAGGCACCGTTCGAGTTGGTCAACCGTTTGCTGCGTAAGAAGGAAGTGCAGCAGATCATCGACACCGTCTACCGTTATTGCGGTCAGAAGGAATCGGTCATTTTCTGTGACCACATCATGACCATGGGTTTCCGGGAAGCGTTCAAAGCCGGGATTTCCTTTGGCAAGGACGACATGCTGATCCCCGATACCAAATGGCCGATCGTCGGTGAGACGCGCGACCAGGTTAAGGATTTCGAACAGCAGTACATGGACGGTCTGATCACTCAGGGCGAGAAGTACAACAAAGTGGTCGATGCCTGGTCTAAGTGTAACGACAAGGTCACGGACGCGATGATGGGCTCAATCTCGGCCAGTCAGACGGACGTGGACGGCTCTGAAATGGAACCGAACTCGGTCTATATGATGGCACACTCCGGTGCGCGTGGATCGGTGACACAGATGAAACAGCTCGGCGGGATGCGCGGCCTGATGGCCAAGCCGAACGGCGACATCATCGAAACGCCGATCATTTCCAACTTTAAGGAAGGTCTGACCGTTCTTGAGTACTTCAACTCCACGCACGGCGCGCGGAAGGGTCTGTCGGATACTGCTTTGAAAACGGCGAACTCCGGTTATCTGACGCGGCGTTTGGGTGATGTTGCACAGGACTGCATCGTGCGCATGCGCGATTGTGGCACCGAAACGTCAATCACAGCCGTCGCTGCTGTGAACGATGGTGAAGTTGTGTCGTCGCTGAGCGAACGTATTCTGGGCCGTGTCGTGGCCGAGGATATCGTGCGTCCGGGCACGGATGAGGTGATCATTGCCTCTGGTACTTTGATCGACGAACGCATGGCGGATTCTGTTGAAGAAGCAGGTGTCGCATCGGCGCGGATCAGAAGCCCGCTGACCTGTGAGGCCGAAGAGGGCGTTTGTGCCATGTGCTATGGTCGTGACCTCGCACGCGGTACGATGGTCAATTCTGGTGAGGCTGTCGGCATCATCGCGGCACAGTCCATTGGTGAACCGGGTACACAGTTGACCATGCGGACGTTCCACATTGGCGGTGTTGCACAGGGTGGGCAGCAGTCCTTCCTCGAGGCAAGCCATTCCGGCAAAGTTGTCTTTGACAATGCTCAAACGCTTGAAAACGAGGCGGGCGAGATCATGGTCATGGGTCGGAACATGAAACTCATCATTCATGATGATAATGGGGAGGAGCGTGCCAGCCACAAAGTAGGGTATGGTACAAAGCTGTTTGTTACCGAAGGCCAAAAAGTGGTGCGCGGCGACAAGCTCTTTGAATGGGATCCCTACACGTTGCCGATCATTGCGGAAAAATCCGGCATGGCGAAATTCGTGGACCTCGTGTCCGGGATCGCCATCAAGGATGAGACCGATGATGCAACCGGCATGACACAGAAGATCGTGATCGACTGGCGTTCCGCGACCAAGGGCAACGAGCTGAAGCCTGAAATCATTCTGGTAGATGCCGATGGGGAACCTGTGCGCAACGATGCGGGCAATCCGGTGACCTATCCGATGTCCGTTGATGCGGTTCTGTCCATTGAGGACCAAACCGAGATCAAGGCGGGCGATGTGGTTGCGCGTATCCCGCGTGAGGGTGCCAAGACCAAGGACATCACCGGTGGTTTGCCACGTGTGGCCGAACTCTTTGAGGCACGTCGCCCCAAAGATCACGCTATCATTGCGGAAATCGATGGTTATGTGCGCTACGGCAAGGACTATAAGAACAAACGTCGTATCGCGATTGAGTCCTCCGAAGATCCGGATCACAAGGTCGAATACATGGTGCCCAAGGGCAAGCACATCCCGGTTGCGGAAGGTGACTTTGTCCAGAAGGGCGACTACATCATGGACGGTAATCCGGCGCCGCATGACATTCTTGCCATTATGGGTGTCGAAGCGCTGGCGGATTACATGATCGACGAAGTGCAGGATGTCTACCGTCTGCAAGGCGTGAAGATCAACGACAAGCACATCGAAGTCATCGTGCGTCAGATGCTGCAGAAGTGGGAAATCCAGGAATCTGGGGACACCACGCTGCTCAAGGGCGAACATGTCGACAAGCAGGAGTTTGATCAGGCGAACGAAAAAGCGCTGAGCAAAGGCGGCCGCCCCGCAAAGGGCGAACCGATCCTGCTGGGGATCACCAAGGCGTCGTTGCAGACCCGCAGCTTTATTTCTGCGGCGTCCTTCCAGGAAACCACGCGTGTTCTTACGGAAGCCTCTGTGCAAGGTAAGAAAGACAAGCTGGTCGGTCTGAAAGAAAACGTCATAGTGGGTCGCCTGATCCCAGCCGGGACTGGTGGCGCGACCATGAAAATGCGTCGTGTGGCTCAGGATCGCGACAATGTTGTGATCGAAGCACGCCGTGAAGAAGCAGAAGCGGCAGCGGCCCTCGCGGCACCTGTGGTGGACGATATGGTGGGTGGCGACGTCTTTGATCAGCCAGTGCATCACGAGGAAGACAGCCGCGACTAAGACTGCGGCTCATGAAATAGAGAGGCCCTCATCGGATCATACCGGTGGGGGCTTTTCATTTTGTACAAAAGGGTATTTTCTCACACATGGCAGTTGCCGGTCAATTTTGACGCCATTTCGCGACGCGAAGCCCCTTAAACCTACAGTCCAGGATCTGAATTGATGTCGGCAAACATGAATGGCGCCTTACTCATGATCGCGTCCATGGCTTGCTTTACGCTGAACGATGCATTCCTGAAGGCCACCGATGGGGACTTGCCGCTTTTCCAGCTTCTTTTTCTGCGTGGTGTTCTGTCCACTGTTTTTATTGGCTTTTTAGCACATGGAAACAAGGCTTGGCAGTTTGATATATCGCGGCGTGACTGGGTACTGATTGGTGTCCGGTCGGCGGCCGAGGTGGCGGCAGCAGTGTTCTTTGTGACGGCGCTGTTGAATATGCCATTGGCTAACGCGACCGCTATCCTGCAAATGCTGCCGCTGATGCTGACGCTCGGATCGGCGCTGTTTTTGCGAGAAGCCGTCGGCTGGCGTCGGTTTGCAGCCATCGGCGTTGGATTCATTGGCATGCTGCTGATTGTGCGCCCCGGCGCGGATGGGTTTTCGATCTGGTCGATTTTGGCTCTGCTTGCCGTTATCTGCGTAACGGTTCGCGATCTTTCTACAAGATGCATGTCTGCGCGCGTCCCTTCGCTGCTGGTCACGTTTGCCGCGTCATTTTCAGTCTTGGTGACATCGGGTTTTGCTTGCCTGTTCATCGAATGGGCACCCGTGACGCCGCAACTGGGCGGTATGGTTTTCGCGGCTGCTCTGTTCATTATAGGCGGCTATTTCTTTTCGGTTCAGGTGATGCGGGCGGGGGATGTGTCTTTCATCGCGCCGTTCAGATATACGGGGCTGATATGGGCGCTGCTGCTGGGGTGGACGTTTTTTGGGGACTGGCCCACGCCGCTGACTTTTTTCGGGGCGGGTCTTATCGTGGCAACGGGGTTGTTCACCTTTTACCGGGAACGCCAGTTGATGGCCGCCCACTAAGGACAGCTCGATTTCACAGCGTCACCGGAACATGTGCGCCGTTTCAGGCAAGCTGTTGACACCCTTGGCGACTCCTTTTATACGCGCGCTATCTCGGAGCAGGAATTACGCTTGCCTGCACTGACATCATACTAAAGTGGTCACGATCCGGCCCCCTATCGGCCCGATCCTCTGTTAACCCACCGCGTCGTTTCCTCGGTACGGAAGCGGAGGCGGTTTTTTTGTTGTCGCGCGGTCTTGCGACAAGAAATAAACGCGCTTTTTGCGCAAGGGGCGGCTCATGGACGCGTGAGCCGTGTAAAATTGAAACCGCACGGGGCCGTCCCGTGCACACATATGTGAGCAACACGGGGATAAAGCCGGAATGCCAACGATCCAACAGCTGATCCGCAAACCGCGGCAGCCTAAAATCAAACGATCCAAATCGATGCACTTGCAAGAGTGCCCGCAAAAGCGCGGCGTTTGCACGCGCGTTTACACAACCACACCCAAAAAGCCCAACTCTGCGATGCGTAAAGTTGCAAAGGTTCGTCTGACCAATGGCTTTGAGGTCATCAGCTACATTCCGGGCGAAAGCCACAACCTTCAGGAACACTCCGTGGTTCTGATCCGTGGCGGTCGTGTCAAAGACCTTCCGGGTGTCCGTTACCACATTCTGCGTGGTGTTCTGGATACCCAAGGCGTCAAAGACCGTAAGCAACGCCGTTCGAAATACGGCGCGAAGCGTCCGAAGTAAGAGGAATACGATATGTCCCGTCGCCACGCAGCCGAAAAACGCGAAGTCCTGCCCGACGCCAAATATGGTGATCTGGTTCTGACAAAATTCATGAACAACCTGATGATCGACGGCAAAAAGTCGATCGCAGAAACCATCGTTTACAACGCCCTGACGCGCGTTGAAACCAAGATCAAGCGCGCGCCAATCGAGGTGTTCCACGAAGCGCTGGACAACATCCAGCCTTCCGTCGAGGTGCGCTCGCGCCGTGTCGGTGGTGCCACCTATCAGGTGCCCGTCGAAGTGCGCCCTGAGCGTCGTCAGGCGCTGGCCATTCGCTGGTTGATCAAAGCCGCCCGTTCGCGCAATGAGAACACCATGGAAGAGCGCCTTGCAGGCGAACTGATGGATGCTGTTCAGTCTCGCGGTACTGCCGTGAAAAAGCGCGAAGACACGCATAAAATGGCAGACGCGAACAAAGCGTTCAGCCACTACCGCTGGTAAACCGGGCGGGTTCCCCCGCCAAGTCGCGCCCCGTCTGGGGGCGCGTTCAACCGTTTTTAGATATCTCGAGGAAGCAGCCCCATGGCACGCGACTATCCGCTCAACCGGTACCGTAACTTTGGCATCATGGCCCATATTGATGCCGGCAAAACAACCTGTTCCGAACGTATTCTGTTTTACACCGGCAAATCCCACAACATTGGTGAGGTGCACGATGGCGCCGCAACCATGGACTGGATGGAGCAGGAGCAGGAACGCGGGATCACCATCACATCCGCTGCGACCACCACGTTCTGGCAGCGTCAGGAAGAGCCCACAGCAGAGGCGACTTCTGACACGAAATACCGCATGAACATCATCGACACACCCGGCCACGTTGACTTCACCATCGAAGTTGAGCGTTCGCTGGCGGTGCTTGACGGCGCGGTTGCCGTTCTGGATGCAAATGCTGGTGTCGAGCCGCAGACCGAAACCGTTTGGCGTCAGGCCGACCGGTACAAAGTCCCGCGCATTGTGTTTGTCAATAAAATGGACAAGATCGGCGCTGACTTTTTCAACTGTGTGAAAATGATTCAGGACCGCACCGGTGCGATCCCGGCCCCTATCCAGATTCCAATCGGTGCAGAGACCGAGCTCGAAGGCATGATTGACCTCGTGACCATGGAAGAATGGGTCTGGGAAGGCGAAGACCTTGGCGCGAGCTGGGTCAAGAAACCGATCCGCGACAGCCTGAAAGAACAAGCCGACGAATGGCGCGCCAAACTCATCGAGACTGCGGTCGAGATGGACGACGATGCCATGGAAAATTACCTCATGGATGGTGCAGAGCCAGATGTGGACACGCTGCGCAAACTGATCCGTCAGGGCACGCTGGAAATCAAGTTCATTCCGGTGCTGTGTGGCTCAGCCTTTAAAAACAAGGGTGTTCAGCCGCTGTTGAACGCGGTTATCGACTACCTGCCCAGCCCGCTGGACGTTGTCGACTACATGGGCTTCAAGCCTGGTGATGAGACAGAAACCCGTGATATCCCGCGTCGTGCGGACGATGACATGGCGTTTTCGGGTCTTGCATTCAAAATCATGAACGACCCCTTCGTCGGTTCGTTGACGTTCACACGCATCTACTCGGGTCAGATGAAAAAGGGTGATACTCTTTTGAACTCGACCAAAGGCAAAAAAGAACGCGTTGGTCGCATGATGATGATGCACTCCATCAACCGTGAAGAGATTGACGAGGCGTTCGCCGGTGACATCATCGCGCTTGCGGGTCTGAAGGATACCACAACAGGCGATACCCTGTGTGCCGTAAACGATCCGGTTGTTCTGGAAACGATGACGTTCCCGGATCCGGTGATCGAGATCGCGGTTGAGCCAAAAACCAAGGCTGACCAAGAGAAGATGTCTCAGGGTCTTGCACGTCTGGCGGCGGAAGATCCGTCTTTCCGTGTGGAAACAGATATCGAATCCGGTCAAACGATCATGAAGGGCATGGGTGAACTCCATCTGGACATCCTCGTTGATCGCCTGAAGCGTGAGTTCAAAGTCGAAGCAAACATCGGTGCGCCACAGGTTGCGTATCGTGAGACGATTTCTCGCGAAGCCGAAGTAGTTTACACCCACAAGAAGCAATCGGGTGGGTCCGGTCAATTTGCTGAGGTCAAGATGATCCTGTCGCCAACCGAAGCGGGCGAAGGCTATTCGTTTGAATCCCGCATCGTTGGTGGTTCGGTTCCGAAAGAATACATTCCGGGTGTCGAAAAAGGCATTAAATCGGTGATGGATTCTGGTCCGCTGGCGGGTTTCCCTGTGATCGACTTCAAGGTCGCTCTGATCGACGGGAAATTCCACGACGTTGACTCCTCTGTTCTTGCGTTTGAAATTGCAGGACGGATGGGCATGCGCGAGGGCATGAAAAAAGCGGGCGCAAAGCTGCTTGAGCCGATCATGAAAGTGGAAGTGGTTACACCGGAAGAATACACTGGTGGCATCATTGGTGACCTTACCTCACGCCGGGGTCAGGTGTCCGGTCAGGAACCACGGGGCAATGCGATTGCGATCGACTGCTTTGTGCCGCTTGCCAACATGTTCGGGTATATCAACACTCTGCGGTCCATGTCTTCGGGTCGGGCGCAGTTTACGATGCAATTCGATCACTATGACCCCGTGCCACAGAATATCTCCGACGAGATTCAGGCAAAATTCGCTTAATTTGGTCGCCCCTGCCGGGGCGGCAAGTACCAACACCGGGTTGATCGACAACTCAAATGAATATCTAAGGAGGCCATCATGGCAAAGGCAAAGTTTGAACGTAATAAACCGCATGTTAACATTGGCACG
>NZ_BPES01000010.1:0-148491 GCF_019654895.1 Roseobacter sp. OBYS 0001 | reverse complement strand
TTACTTGGAGAACAGGCTAACTCAAAACACCGGACTTTTCAGGGGAGCAGGTCACTGTGATAGCGAAAGCCGCTTGGACTTTTATCATCTTCTTTCCATCGCTCGCGTTGGATGAAGTCTGTCGCGGCATTCCAATCGCGAACGAATGGTCCGCCCATCCATTTTATATATATACCTTTATCGAGGATATCACTTTTTATGCCTATGGAAACGAGTTCGTAGTGGTTGAGGAAGTCCTGAATATCCTTTCGATCCTGACGGTCTCGTTCGTTTTTGGGGTCGTTCAGGTTTTTTAGGGTGCCCTCTTCCCGGTGATACATGAAGGTGGATTGCATCTTTCTGTACAGGATTGTCGATTCCACTTTCTCTATAAGGTCGATTGTGGCGCGCTTACGTGCCATCGCAGTGCTGGCCCGGTATCCCGCAAAGGCGATACATGCTGATACTGCGATGACAACAGGTCCTGCCAACGATAGATACGAAAACGAAGAGGCAACACAAACTATCGTTTGTGTTGCCTCATTCATTGTTTCAATTACACTACACGGCGTAGTGTTAGTCACGAGAACCTTCGGATACCATGCATTTGATCCTTTGCTTACTTTTGGTCTAGACCAATCGTAGCCTCTTTCATGTGAATATTATGGCTTCGAGCCGTTTAGTCAATAGAGCGGTCAAGTCTTTAAGAAATGATTTACGATGCGGCCATCATTTGAGATATTATGTTAAATTTCTTAGTTCATTTGTACTATTCGATTTCATTGGTGCCCGGTCGGTGAATGCCCTACAGACGGCAGTCCGGTGCATAACAGAAACACCTTAATCAACAAACCGTCTGCGGGTGGCAAGACGTTAACGGACGAACTTCTTGTGCTTCAACCTTTTCGGCTCCAGGGCATCCGCACCTAACCGCCGCTTCTTGTCCTCTTCGTAATCGGTGAAGCCGCCTTCGAACCATTCCACGTGGGCTTCGCCTTCAAATGCCAGAATGTGGGTGCAAATCCTATCGAGGAAAAACCGGTCGTGGCTGATGACCACGGCGCAGCCTGCGAAATCGACGAGGGCGTCTTCCAGCGCGCGCAGGGTTTCGACGTCCAGATCATTGGTCGGTTCATCCAGCAGCAGCACGTTGCCGCCCGCCTTCAAGAGCCGCGCCATGTGCACGCGGTTGCGTTCGCCGCCCGAGAGCAGGCCGACTTTTTTCTGCTGATCGCCGCCCTTGAAGTTGAAGGACGAGCAATAGGCGCGGGAGTTCACCTCGGCATCGCCCAGCTGGATCAGTTCTGCACCGCCGGTGATGGCCTCCCAGACGTTGTCATTTGCGGCCAGATCATCACGGCTCTGATCGACATAGGACAGATCGACGGTGTCGCCGTATTCGATGGTGCCCGCGTCCGGTTCCAATTGTCCCGTGAGCATTTTGAAGAGCGTGGATTTACCCGCGCCGTTGGGGCCGATCACGCCGACGATGCCGCCGGGGGGCAGGGAGAAGTCGAGCCCCTCAACCAGTTGCTTGTCGCCGAGATGTTTGGCGAGGCCTGAGACTTCGATCACCTTGGAGCCCAGACGCGGGCCGTTCGGGATAACGATCTGCGCGCGGGAGAGTTTTTCACGTTCCGAGACCTCGGCCATCTCGTTATAGGCGTTGATCCGGGCCTTGGATTTGGCTTGGCGGGCCTTGGCGCCCTGCCGCATCCATTCAAGTTCACGCTCAAGCGTTTTCTGGCGGGATTTGTCCTCGCGCGCCTCTTGGCTGAGGCGTTTGGCTTTCTGTTCCAGCCAGTCTGAATAGTTGCCCTCATACGGCACGCCCTTGCCACGGTCGAGTTCGAGGATCCAGCTGGTGATGTCATCGAGGAAATAGCGGTCGTGGGTGACGATCAGGATGGTGCCTTTATAGGCGATCAGGTGGTTTTGCAGCCATGCGATGGTTTCCGCATCGAGGTGGTTGGTCGGTTCATCCAGCAGCAGCATGTCTGGCGCTTCGAGCAGCAGTTTGCACAGGGCGACGCGGCGCGCTTCCCCGCCCGAGAGAGATTTGATGTCGGCGTCATCGGGCGGGCAGCGCAGGGCCTCCATGGAGACGTCGATCTGGCTGTCGAGATCCCAGAGGTTGTCGGCGTCGATCTGGTCCTGCAGGGCGGCCATCTCGTCGGCGGTCTCATCCGAGTAGTTCATCGCCAGTTCATTATAGCGATCAAGGATCGCTTTTTTATCGGCGACGGCGAGCATGACGTTTTCGCGCACGGTGAGCGTCTCGTCCAGCTTGGGTTCCTGCGGCAGATAACCGACAGTGGCCCCTTCGGCGTGCCATGCTTCGCCGGAGAATTCGGTGTCCAGACCGGCCATGATTTTCATCAGCGTGGATTTACCCGCGCCGTTCACGCCGACGACGCCGATTTTCACGCCGGGGAGGAAGTTCAGGTGGATGTTCTCGAAACACTTCTTGCCCCCGGGGTAGGTCTTGGAAACGCCGGACATGTGATAGACGTATTGATAGGCGGCCATTGGGGTGTTCCTCGCGGATATGACGAATTGAGTTGTCGCTTGATATGGCAGCCCACAGGTGTTTTCAACTCCTCAGGTTTGGCGGCAGCTTTTGATGTTGTGCGCCTTGCTGGGCCAGCAAAAGATCATGACAGTTTGCGAGGTTTCGCAGCGACCGTAAACGCAGGCGAATGACTTGGGCATCCAACCTGTCCTAGTCTAGAAACCTGCCTACCGTCGGTTCGAACACGTGGGTCGCATCCACGTTGTCGGCACGTTTCCAGCCCGTCCATTCGATCCTTGGGGCACTATCATCTTTCTGATGGATGAGCTTTTCGTCCCGTATGGCGTTAAGCGCTGTGATCATGGCCATTGGGGAGGCTTCAGGGCCGACAAAGGCAGGGATCGCATCCCGCAGCGCGTCGTTGTAATCCGCCACGGTAGGATAGAGTTCCCGGTAGGCAAGAATGCTCTCAGGCTGGGCCGCGGCGGAGTCCTCGACGACCTGATGTAGCGCCCTTCGCCGCTTCTTGTCTTTTCTGATGGATCTTTTTCCCGGTGCTTTGTTCTCAAAAAAAGTTTGCAGGTTCTCTGGCACTGTAAAATCGCCTGTCTTGAGGTACTTGTCGCCTTTTTTTTCCTGCGCGCCGTCCACGATACGGTCCCACATGTTTTTGCTGCCTATTTTCCAACGCGGCTGTACGGATTCGCGGTACATGGTGTGGACGAGGTCCCGGTCCCCGAAATTATCATAGAGGATGAACCATTGAATTTGATGCGTGTGGACGCCGTGACGCTGGCCAACGTAGTCGCGGAACAGCCTGCCGTCCTGCACGACCTCGACAAAGGTCTCAGGCGGCACCATGCCAGTCATGACGGTATCCTGAGCACCCCAATGTTCAGCCATCGCTGTTTCCAAGGTCTCATGTAGGGCGGTGTCGTTTGCAACCATTTGTTTGGCCAGCTTGCTGATGCTTGCCTGAACTAATTTGCCATCGTTGAGAATTTTCTGTGCACGTGTGAAATGCGCGATCCACTCTTGTTTGCCGTCGAAGTCATCGGTTTCGGCATAGAGTTTGCTCAGGTCATCGTAGCGTTGCATCACAGGGCGTTGATTGGCTGCTTTTTGCAACACTGCCAGTTTCCCGACAACCGGGCTTTGGTCGGCCAGCAACTGCAACGGCGTTTCCACTCTGGACGGTGATGTGCTTTTGACCGCCATGCAGGGCGCGTTGTTTGGAACAATAGACCGCATCACCCAAACGTAGACGCCTGCGGTTTTTGTTGCGAGGGTTTTCTCACTTTTCAAGCGTTGGACCTGAACTCGCACGTTTGCTCTGTCCGGCAAGGGTCTGCGATTTCGCGCCAAGGTGAGGTGATTGGCTGTTGCGGCGGGCGAAGGCGTCAGTGCCCTGAGCACGGCGGATGGCAGGGCTGCAGAGGGGTGCCGCTCAACGGCGGCAGGTAAACGTCCGTGATGTAGTGTGATTTGACTTATCGCCGCCGCATGGTAGCGATAAAGACAAGGCATATTGCGGGGCTGACAGCATGCAGATCAAACACGCGCTGATGGCATCGGCTTTGGTCCTCGCGGGATGTGTGCCCCAGAGCATCAGCCTTGCGCCGCCGCCGAACCTTTATGCGGAGGGGCATAATTTCCCGAACGAAGACGTGCCGCTGGTGCTGCAGACAACCGCACCGCGCATCTTTTATCTGACGGATCGTTTGAGTGAGAAGGAGGGCGCAGGCGCTGAGATTTACGGGTCGGGGCGTTCGGAGGGCATGGCTTTTGGAACAGCACAGGTGCAGTTCGGTGCCAGCAGTTGGGACGATCTGGTCACGCGCACCTATATTGATCGGGGCGGACGGATTTCCCGGCTCGATGTTTCTGCTGTGGCAGAAAGCGTGCAGTTCAACCCGGTGCCGCTCAGCACGCTGCGTACGGATGGGGCGCTGATTTTCGACCCCGATGAGGAAGACGTCTATACGCAGGAAGGGCGCGCGTTTCAGGCCGCCATTCGCGCCGAGATCCTGCGCACCGGGAACAAACGCGTGCTGCTCTATGCCCATGGTGTCGGGTCGGGCTTTGACAAAAGCGTGACCACGCTGGCGAACCTGTGGCATTTTGCCGGGCGCAAGTCGATCCCGATCGTGTTCAGCTGGCCTGCGGGCAATGGCGGTGTATTGGGGTATTTCCGGGACCGCGAGGCGGGTGATTTCAGTGTTTTCCACGCCAAGGAGATGTTGCGGCTGTTGGCCGACATCCCGGAGTTGGAAGACATCGATATCGTGGCCCATTCCCGCGGTACGGATGTCATGACCAAGGCGCTGCGCGAGCAGGTAATTTTCTATCGCGGGGCGGGCAAGCCACCCAAACTGGCGATGAAAACGGGGACATTGATTTTGGCGGCGGCCGATCTGGACACGGGCGTGGTGCGCCAACGCTTGCAGGCGGAACGGTTCTCAGAAGCCTTTGAGCAGATCAACATTTATATCAACCCGCGCGATGGGGCGCTGCGGCTGTCTTCGATCCTAACCAATGAGCAGCGACTGGGGGCGGCAACCACTGAATCCCTGCCCCCGGCGGAACTGGCGCGGTTGCGTAAATCCGAACTGGTGCATGTGATCCGGGTGGAAAATGTGCGGGGCGGGGGGCATTCCTATTTTCGCGATAACCCTGCGGTGCTGTCCGATATTGTGCTGGCGCTGCGCACGCGCGCCTTTCCCGGTGGGACGCTGCGCCCGCTTGAGTTGGGCGAGGATGGGTTCTGGCAGTTGCATCCGAACTATCCGCTGGAGCGGTTGCCGGATTTACGCGTTGAAGGCTCGGATCGTTAGGATGGACAGCCCGCTCAAGGCATTGATCGCGCGCCATGCGCAGCTCGGCGCGGTGACATGGATCGGCCTGCGTCCCGCGCGCCGTGCGCCTCTTGTCGCCTGCGCGCGCGCCGAGGTCGGCGCAACTGGGCTGACGGGCGATCACGGAACGTCGCAAAAGCGCGCTGTGACCTTGCTTCAGGCGGAGCATCTGCCGGTAATCGGCGCGATGCTTGGGCGGGGTGTGGTGACGCCCGAAGAGTTGCGGCGCAACCTCGTGATATCGGGCATCAACCTTGCTGCATTAAAGAACCGGCAGTTGCAGATCGGAGACGTCGTGTTGGAGGTGACCGGAATTTGCGCCCCGTGCAGCCGCATGGAGGAAATCCTGGGGCCGGGCGGCTATTCGGCGGTGCGCGGGCATGGCGGATGGTGTGCACGCGTGTTGCAGAGCGGTCAGATAAACTGTGGCGATGCAGTCATGCCATTGACAAGCACGGCCCCGGCCTGATTGTAGGGCGTTGACCATCAGGCAAGGGAGCGATGGGTGCGACAAGGCTTTCCGAAAGCGCGCGCAGGTGAGGTGATCGGTCTGCTTGGCGGCTCGTTTGATCCGGCACATCAGGGCCATGCGCATATTACACGCGAGGCGCTCAAAAGGTTCGGTCTGGATCGGATCTGGTGGCTGGTCTCTCCGGGGAACCCGTTGAAACCGCAGGGTCCGGCCCCGTTGGACACGCGGATGGCCCGTGCAAAGGCGATCATGCAGCACCCGCGCGTGATCATCACCGACGTCGAAACGCGGCTTGGCACGCGCTATACGGCGGCGACGCTCGATCAGTTGTCC
Source organism: Roseobacter sp. OBYS 0001 (assembly GCF_019654895.1). Lineage (NCBI taxonomy): Bacteria > Pseudomonadati > Pseudomonadota > Alphaproteobacteria > Rhodobacterales > Roseobacteraceae > Roseobacter > Roseobacter sp. OBYS 0001. Next base: position 142,340 of record NZ_BPES01000010.1, on the reverse strand, counting down.
GCACTTTATCCGGGGGTCCATTTCGTGTGGCTCATGGGGGCTGACAATCTCGCGCAGTTTCACAAATGGCAGCGCTGGCGTGACATCGCCAGCACCACGCCGCTTGGGGTTCTTGCCCGTCCCGGCGACAGAATACCGGCGCGGATGAGCCCGGCTGCGGCGGTTTTTGGCCGCGCGCGCATACCCAGCCGCGCATCGCAGCTTTTGGGGCGCGCCGCAGCCCCTGCGTGGTGTTTTGTTAACGTACCGATGGTAGAGCAGTCTTCATCAGCGATCCGGTCGAGGGGCGGCTGGGTCTGAGGCTATGATCGCCCGAAATTGGTGCAAGATCATGGGTTTTGCACTGTTGTTTCTGCGCCCCGGCTGAGAGTAGGATTCCCCCATGAAAAAGAAACCTTCCTTGAGCTTTACGCGGCGCGCTGTGGTGCAGGCGTTGATGGCGACGATTGCGACACCCCTGGCCGCCGGTGCCCCGCTGGTGTCTGTGCGCCCACCGAAAGGCCGTGGCCTGCTGCGCCCGCCGGGTCCAGAGGCGCTGGTGAAAAAGGCGCGGCTGTCGGGTGATGTGGCCTTTGCGGTTGCGGATGCCAAAACCGGTGAAATTCTTGAGGCGCGCACCCCCGAACTGGGTATCGCGCCTGCCAGTGTGACCAAGGCGATCACGGCGCTTTATGCGTTGGACACATTGGGGGCCGCGCACCGGTTCAAGACCCGCGTGATTGCGACGGGCGGCGTGACGGATGGTGTGGTCCGGGGTGATCTGGTTCTTGTGGGCGGGAGCGATCCGACCACAGATACGCGCGCCTTTGCAGCGCTGGCCGCGCAGTTGAAAGAGGCGGGCATTCGCGAGGTCAAAGGGGATTTCCGTGTCTACGAAGGGCCCGTTGCCACGGTGCGTTCCATTGATCCTGAGCAGCCGGATCATGTGGGTTATAGCCCGGCGGTGGCCGGTATCGCGCTCAATTTCAACCGTGTCCATTTCGAGTGGAAACGGGCGGGCGGCAAATACACGGTGACGATGGATGCGCGGGCAGGGCGCTACCGCCCCGAGGTGGACATCGCCCGCATGAAGGTCGTGCAGCGGCGCGCGCCGATTTACACTTATGAGGAAGCGAACGGCCGCGATAATTGGACCGTCGCAAGCGGCGCCTTGGGGTCGGGCGGGTCACGCTGGCTGCCGGTGCGGCGTCCGGGGCTTTATGCGGGAGAGGTGTTTGCAACGCTCGCCCGGTCGCATGGGATCGTTCTGCCCGCGGCCAAAATGCAAAAAGCGGCACCCGAAGGGACCGTTCTGGCCGAGATTGAAAGTAAGCCGCTCAGTGATGTGTTGCGCGCGATGCTGAAGTATTCAAACAACCTGACCGCCGAAATGATTGGGATGGCGGCGACGCAGGCGCGGACCGGGCAGGCGCGCAGCCTTGCGGCGTCGGCGCGCGAGATGAATGCATGGGCAAAGGATGTGCTGAACATGCAAAGCCCGGCCTTTGTTGATCACTCAGGACTGGGTGGCGACAGCCGGGTCAGCGCGCAGGATATGGTGCGCGGCCTCGGTGCCATTGGTCACGCGGCCTTGCTGCGTCCGCTGCTCAAGCCGGTGAAACTCTTGGATTCGCAGGGGCGTCTGGTCAATGAGCACCCAGTGCAGGCGGATGCCAAGACCGGGACGCTGAATTTTGTTTCGGGTCTGGGAGGGTATGTCACAACACCCGAGGGACGCGAATTGGTTTTTGCCATTTTTGTCGCCGACGAAGGTATCCGGGCGGGCATCACCCGCGCGCAGCGCGAGCGTCCACCCGGCGGGCGCAGCTATGCCACACGGGCGCGCCGTCTGCAGCGGCAGTTGATCATGCGGTGGGGGGCGGTTTACGATTCGGCGGCGTAGTTGGCCCTTGGTCGCAGGGCGGGCTTGCGCCCTCGATCGGGCTGGGGTCAGGTCAGATGGCGCGCCCGGGCCCCGCGTTCGATGGCGGCAGCATGCAACCGGTCCAGCGCGAGTTCGTAGCGCACCTCTTCGAGAAGGCGCAGTTCGGTTTCGCCCAGCTTGCCATCTGCGGCCGCCACATCGCAGGCCAGAGCGTAGGCCGTTTCATAAAGACGTTCGGGCAGCCCTTCGCGCATGAGACCAAAGAGCGCATCCAGACCGTCTTCCTGTTCCAGCAGATCAAAGACCACCTGCGTTACATGAGTGATCCGATCCGGGTCGTAGTCGGAAAAGATCGGCAGCAGCTGCACAGCAGCCTGAATTTTCACGAGTTCTGCGGTGCGCATGTCTTCGTCAGAGGCGGAAACAGCGATCATGAGCGCCACAAGGCAGTCCTGAGCAGAAAATGAATGGGCTGGTGTATCGGGCAAGGGAGGGGTGCTTTCAGCAAAAGGTTACAGGCGCAGATTATTGACGCCACTATGACAAGGCAATAGGGACGGGCGGAACGTCGCGCAAGAGGCACGACACCCAGAGGTTTGATATATCATGTCCGACACCCGTACCGCCGCGATGACGAGCAAAGCATGGCCCTTTGAAGAAGCGCGCTGCGTGCTCAAGCGATACGAAAAGAACGCGCCGGAAAAAGGCTATGTCCTGTTCGAAACGGGGTATGGCCCTTCCGGGTTGCCGCATATCGGGACCTTTGGCGAGGTGGCGCGCACCTCGATGGTGATGCGGGCGTTTCAGGAAATCTCGGATATTCCGACCAAGCTGATCTGCTTTTCGGATGATCTGGACGGGATGCGCAAAGTGCCGGGCAATGTGCCCAACCCCGAAGCGCTGACGGCGCATTTGCAACGCCCGCTGACCAGCGTGCCGGACCCGTTCGGGACGCATTCCAGTTTTGGGGAGCACAACAACGCCATGCTGCGCCGGTTTCTGGATACTTTTGGGTTCGAGTATGAATTCATTTCCGCGACCGAGTTCTATAACACCGGGCAGTTTGATGAAGTCTTGCTGCGCGCGGCTGCCAAATACGATGAAATCATGGCGGTCATGCTGAAATCCCTGCGCGAGGAGCGGCGCCAGACCTATTCGATTTTCCTGCCGATCCATCCCGAGAGCGGTCGCGTGATGTATGTCCCGATGAAAGAGGTCAACGCGCAGGCGGGCACCATCACCTTTGAGACCGAAGACGGCGAAGAGATGACGCTGCCCGTCACCGGTGGTGCGGTCAAATTACAGTGGAAGCCGGATTTCGGGGCACGTTGGGCGGCCCTCGGCGTGGATTTCGAGATGTATGGCAAGGACCATTCCACCAACACGCCGATTTATGACAAGATTTGCCGTATCCTGGGCCAGCGCCCGCCTGAGCATTTCACCTATGAGTTGTTTCTGGACGAAAACGGGCAAAAAATTTCCAAATCGTCTGGCAATGGGGTGAGCATTGATGAATGGCTGACCTATGCCAGCACCGAGAGCCTGTCGTATTTCATGTACCAAAAGCCGAAGACGGCGAAGCGCATGTATTTCGACGTGATCCCGAAAGCTGTCGACGAATACCACCAGCAATTGCGCGCCTATGCCGGTCAGGACATTACCCAGCGGTTGAACAACCCGGTGTGGCATATCCATGGGGGCGATGTGCCGACATCTAACATGCTGGTGCCATTCTCCATGCTGCTCAATCTGGCGAGCGTGTCTTCGGCGCAGGATAAATCGCAGCTTTGGGGGTTCATCCAGCGCTATGCGCCTGAAACCAATCCGGAAAACAATCCTGATATGGATGCGGCGGCAGGTTTCGCCGTGCGGTATTTCAACGATTTCGTGAAGCCGAAGAAAGTCTATCGCGCGGCCGGTGATCTGGAGCGTGAGGCGCTGGAAGACCTGCGTGATCAACTCAAGGCCTATGACGGTCCGGTGGATGATGAGGCGTTGCAATCCATCGTTTATGCCTGCGGGCGCGAGCGGTTTGATCCCTTGCGAGGATGGTTCACGGCTCTTTATGAGGTGCTGCTGGGCGCGTCGCAGGGGCCGCGTTTTGGTGGCTTCATCGCCCTTTACGGGGTGCAGGAAACAGTCGCTCTGATTGATGCCGCCCTTGCCGGTGAATTGCTGAGCGACGACTGACACCCTTGCCGGATGGGTTTGGCGGTTTACTCTTGATCTAACCGATCAAGGAGAAAGCTCATGCGTGCAGTTGTTTTAGGCGTTGTGTTCTCGGTTCTGGCCGCCTTTGGCGCGGTGGCGAACCCCAAGGACATGCGCGATGTGATCGACAACCAACTGTCGGCCTTTCAGCAAGATGATTTTGCGCAGGCGATGGAATACGCCAGCCCCGGTTTGCAACGCTATTTCGCCACGCCTGAGAATTTCAGGCGCATGGTGACGCAGGGCTATCCGATGGTCTGGCGGCCCGACACGGTGGAGTATCTGGAAAACCGTACTGAGGACGGCATCCATTGGCAGCGGGTTCGGATCAAGGACATGGAAGGCAAGGTGCATATCCTTGATTACCGCATGCTCGAAACTGAAAACGGCTGGCGTATCAATGGGGTGCAGATTCTGGATGCGGCCGATTTCATCACCTGACCGGCATCAGAACTCCGTCCAGACCCCGAGTTTCAGCGACGCCTCGCCGCCTTTGGTCGGAATTTCGCTGCTGAACTGAAAGGTTACCCGGCCCTTGCCGGGCGAAAACAGCAGTGACGGGGAGAGTTTTGAGAAACTTTGACCATCCTCGAAAGTGTTGAACATCTGCAGCATGACCTTGGTTTTATCGGTGAGCCCCAAACCGACCGTGCCATCCACTTTGATGCGCGCTTCGGCGGGTGCTTCGGCGTCATTATAGCTGCTGTCCACATTGACCCAGCCGTATTTGCTGCCGATCTGAATACCACGGCCCCAGGACAGGCCCAGTTCGGCGGCCTGAAGAAACTCCGCCTCGAAGTACCGCGCCCCGATGCCAAGGTGAAAGGCCCATTTGTTGGGCTGGTCCACGGGGCCCAAAGGAAAGCGTGCAAACAGGATGCCAGATCCGATCGGCACGTCTTCGATCGTCGTGGCGGCGATGTCCGCACCCGCGACATAATTCAGAATTTCAGTGTCATAGGTGATATCGGCCCCGATGGTGACTTTTTCACCCAACCCGTATTCCATGTAAAAGCTGACGGAGCTGCCGTTGTTCTCGGTCGTCTGCACGGAGGTCGATACGAAACTTTTGCCTTTTTCCCGCAGCCACGCACCGGCCTGCGCGGAAGATGCGCTCGCCAAGGCCAATATCAGCGCGAAAACCACAGACCGCATCACATTCGTCTCCCAGACTGCATCATGGTTAACGGGAGTTAAAAATTGGTTACGCGTTTTTAGGGATTTTTGATGTTTCTCATGGGTGAAATCCGAAACAGACTTCCTATCTTTAAGACAGAGAAAAAGGAGAGCGCAATGAAATGCCCTGTTGATGGAACGACCCTTGTGATCACCGACCGCAGCGGTGTTGAAATTGATTATTGCCCTCAATGTCGCGGCGTCTGGCTGGATCGTGGCGAACTCGACAAGATCCTCGACCGGAGCGCCCCACCTGCTGCCCCAGCCCCATCGCGTGGTTACGACGACCGTGGCGGCTACAAAAAGAAAAAGCGCGGTGGTTTCCTAGACGAGCTGTTCGATTTCTAAACGGGGTTCGTGGGGGTTTAAACTCCGGACAGCGTTTGACTGTGATACATGTGCATCCCGGCTTCGTCAGACGCCGGGTTCGGCGCGACACAGTCTGAAGTCGGCGACGGGTTGGGCCGCACCGCTGAGAGAAAAGCGCACGGCTACAGTGCCGGATGTTGCTGTCGCGGTGTCGTTGAACTGCAACCCGTCCAGCACATTTGCAAATCCACGATCTGTGACCGTCAGCGTGCGGCGGTCCGCGCTCAGGGTCTGGCGGTCGGTTGAAATCATCAACCCCGAAGGCCCATCAAACCGCATGGAGAATACCGGCGCTTGGGGCCACGGTGCATCCGTGGTGATGGATATCGTGTAGAGCGGTGCGGTGGGATCGTAGGTTAACGCCACCTCTGTGCCACGCGCCTCATGGTTCAACAGGCAGGGCTGGCCGGGAGTGAATTCCCACGCCGGGCAGGTGGTCGCTAAAAATATCAGGGGCAGGGCACAGCGCATATTCGAAACATAGGGCGGCGTTCCCGGTTCTCAAATCTCGCGCAAAAAAGGCCGGGGCGATGTGCCACCGGCCCTTGAGATGTTGGGGTTTTACCCGCCGATCTGCTTTTGAGTGCACTCGCGTGCCATTGCCATCGCCTTTTTGGTGCCGCTCAGGTCCATGGTGAAGGCATAGTCTTTTTCGGGAAAGACGGTCATCGTGTATTGCTGGGCCAGATCCTCGGCAAACTGCGGGCTGTCGCTGAGCACATAACCACCGGAGTATCCTTTGGTGATGTTGCCGCGCATGCCCGTGGCCTCGCCGACATACATGTTCTCACCGATCAGGATCACAACCGCTTCGGTGTCGCCTGCTTTCAGGGCGGTCTCACCCTTGGTGAAGACACCGAGATAGCCAACACCGCGGTCTTCGGTCAGGCCCATTTGTACGACATTCTCTTCGCTATCGACCGTTTCAAGAAGGCAGGATTTCTTTTCCTGATCGATATAGACCTTCCAGCCCTCGACTTCCCCATATTTCAGGAAGGTGTCGGCGCTGGCACCGGTGGAAAGGACCGCTGCGGCGATCACGGCGAGAGAACGGGTGGAAAAAAGCGACATAGCACACCTCTTAGGGTTGATTGGATTGGCCCGCAACCTATCCGATTGCAGGATGAGGACAAGGCCCGAAAGTGATATTTCACAGGTTACAACTTCTGCTCAAGGCGTGGCGTTGAGGTCCTCTGCCGTCAGTTTATACGCGCGCCCAAATCCACCATTCAGCAGGGCGAGGCGGACGTCAAAGCGAACCAGCCGGAAATCAGCGAAATCAATATAGAGTTTCGCCTTGGGGCGCTGCGCCAGATAATACGCGCGCAGGGCCGGGTGTTCGGCGCTGTCGCGGGGGATGAAACATGCCGTCGCGTGCAGCGTCAGGCGTGGATGGGTCAGCGGATCGCCCCGGTCAGATGGTTCGCCCACAAGCAGGGCACAGTCGGCTTGTGCCTCCAGCGCTGTGGTGTGCGAGGACAGGTCCGAGATCAGCGACAGCGGCGCGCCATCGGGGTCGGTGGCAAAGGCGATGCGGCTCACGCTGGGGTGTCCCTGTTCGATCACGGCGAGGGCTGCAAAAGTGGCATGGTCGATCAGATCGCGCGCCAGCGCGCGGGCCTCGGCGTCAACAGGTCGGAAGGGGTCGCGTTTGCTCATGCATCAGATGTGGGGCGCGGCGCGTCGGTTACAACCGCGTATTCAGGCGATGCGGCTCATCAGCACCATGGCGAGCAACGCGCAGGCGAGACCCGCGTATTCGCGCAGATGCAGCGGCTCGTTGAACCAAAGCGCGCCGATGATGGCGAGCGCGACAAGGGTCAGCATCGAATAGGCGACTCCGGCCTGCACCAGCGTGATGTGCTGCATGGCGAAAAACCACAGAACCGCCGAGACGCCATAGAGCACAACGCCGATCACTACGTAAGAGGAGGAAATCGTGTGCCCCGCATCCGCCGCCACCTTGATGACGCTGTCGCCGATAATGACGATGAGAGCGGTGAAAATGATAAAGCCGTAGCCAAAAGCGAGTTGGGTCATGAAATGAACTTTCCGTGCAACAGGGAAAATGCCCTGTTTTTGAGTTTGGCACGGTTTGGGCGGGGTGGATGTGAAACAAATTACATTAACGCAAAATGGTTGGTGCTAAGGAGCGTTGGTCCTAGAGTACGGCGTAAAGGGGTGCTTGGATGCAGATAAGGGCTGTTGGACAATTGATCTTGCAGCGCAAGAAAAGCCTATATGCCACAAACAGTGCGCCTGTATGATATGTTACGCACCGCCGCTATCCGACGGCCGCGCATTGCGCGGCCAGCGCCCGACCCTCCCCCCAGGGAGGGCGCTTCACGCCCCCCTAGGGTCGGGCGCCAATCCTTGTCGCACGCGTGGGAAAAGACAATCACTCCGGCCCCAGAGAATTTACTCTGATTCTTCTTGTGGGGAATTTCGCTTAGCCAGTTTATCTTCTACAGACTGACGCTTATTTGCGGGAAGCCGCTCCCAAAGTTCGCTGCGTTTGCGAGGCTTTATAATCATGTGATCTACAATCTGGTTCAATAGGTCAAATAACGCTTCGGCAATGTAGGGCTCATCATCCACAGATATTAGTCCGGGATGTACGGACTCATTCCCAATAATTCGAAGCGAATGCATTATCTTCGCTATTTCATCATCTAAGCCCTTGTCAATCATGCTATTTATTGCTTTGTTTATGTCTTTTGAGTTTTCGCCCAGCTCTTCTAATAGATGCTGCAAGGCTAGACGAAGCAGGGCAGCGGCAGCGCGAGGCGAAGTTGCAAATACTGCGCCGGCCTCGTCGAAAAGCGTACGCACCCTCGCTGGCATGTCCGACGGGGCACGGCCTATTGGACCACTTTTGGGGTGAATCATCGTTTCGTTTACCCAAAGTGCAATCGCATAGCATGAATCACACGAGGAAACGTCCACGTTGTAGACTAGCCGCGAATTGGGGTAATCGTTTTTTCTTGCTCTGAATACCTCACCGTCCGACGCCCTGAGGTATTCTTGGAGTGTTTTTTTATCGTCATCGTCAAATTCGCTGTCTGCTCTTTCTGCCTTTTCGGCCAATTCTTTTAAGTGTTCCTTAGAGAGTCTACCGGGCGTCTTGTCTTTGCCCCTGCTTTCTGTACGTACAGTTGACCAATGTTGATGAGCGAGCGCGCCGCAATGCGGGCAAGAAAACCTAAGTTCCCCAAATGTTGGTGGTTTTTGCAAAATTAGTATCCCTTTTATCTTGGCTGGGTCGAGGGATCTACCGCCCCCGTTTCCGCTTCACCCCGCCGCGCATGCCGCCGCGGCCCAGCGTGCTGCGGCCTGAGGATTTGGCGCTGTCTTCCACGGCTTTCTCGACCGCGTACTGACGCGCCATGGGGTCGTCAGCGATGGCGAGGTCGACGGCTTCGAGGCGTTTGACTTCGTCGCGCAGACGGGCGGCCTCTTCGAATTCGAGGTTTTCGGCGGCCTTGCGCATATCTGTGCGCAAACCGTCCAGCACCGTTTGCAGATTTCCACCGGCCATCTGTTTGTCGATCTTGGCGGTGACGCGGGACTGGTCCGTGTCGCCTTTGTAAAGCCCGGCGAGAATATCCTCGACGTTCTTTTTCACCGTCGTGGGCGTGATCCCGTGTTTTTCGTTATAAGCCACCTGTTTGGCGCGGCGGCGGTCTGTTTCTCCGATGGCGCGCTCCATCGAGCCGGTGATGCGGTCGGCGTACATGATCACGCGCCCTTCGGCGTTACGCGCCGCGCGTCCCGTGGTCTGGATCAGTGAGGTTTCAGAGCGCAGGAAGCCTTCTTTATCCGCATCCAAAATCGCCACCAGACCACATTCGGGGATATCCAGCCCCTCGCGGAGCAGGTTGATCCCGATCAGCACGTCAAAGGCGCCAAGGCGCAAATCGCGCAGAATCTCGATCCGCTCAAGCGTGTCGATATCCGAGTGCATATAACGCACGCGGATGCCCTGTTCGTGCATATATTCGGTGAGGTCTTCGGCCATGCGTTTGGTCAGCGTCGTGACCAGCGTGCGGAAGCCATCGGCGGCCACTTTGCGCACCTCATCCAGCAGATCGTCCACCTGCATCTCGACAGGGCGGATTTCGATTTCCGGGTCGATGAGGCCGGTGGGGCGGATGATCTGTTCGGTGAACACACCGCCCGTCTGTTCGATTTCCCAAGCTGCGGGGGTGGCCGAGACAAAGACCGACTGCGGGCGCATCGCATCCCATTCCTCAAACTTGAGGGGGCGGTTGTCCATGCAGGAGGGCAGGCGGAACCCGTGTTCGGCCAGCGTGAATTTGCGCCGGTAGTCGCCTTTGTACATGCCGCCGATCTGCGGCACGGAGACGTGGGATTCGTCCGCAAAGACGATGGCATTGTCGGGGATAAACTCAAACAACGTGGGCGGCGGTTCGCCCGGCGCGCGGCCGGTCAGATAGCGGGAATAGTTTTCGATCCCGTTGCAGACGCCGGTCGCCTCCAGCATCTCAAGGTCAAAATTCGTGCGCTGTTCCAGCCGCTGCGCTTCGAGCAGTTTACCATCGCCCACGAGTTGATCCAGCCGGGTGCGCAGCTCTTTCTTGATGCCGATGATCGCCTGGTTCATCGTTGGCTTCGGCGTCACATAGTGGCTGTTGGCATAAACGCGGATTTGCTCGAATGTGTCGGTTTTTTCACCGGTCAGCGGGTCAAATTCGGTGATAGCTTCGAGTTCTTCGCCGAAAAAAGACAACTTCCATGCGCGGTCTTCAAGGTGGGCGGGGAAGATTTCGAGGCTGTCGCCGCGCACCCGGAAGCTGCCGCGCTGAAAGGACTGATCGTTGCGGCGGTATTGCTGCGCGACCAGATCGGCCATAACCTGCCGCTGGTCGTACATCTGTCCGGTCTTGAGATCCTGCGTCATCGCGCCGTAGGTTTCCACCGATCCGATGCCGTAGATGCAGGAGACGGAGGCCACGATGATCACATCGTCGCGTTCGAGCAGCGCACGGGTGGCAGAGTGGCGCATGCGGTCGATCTGTTCGTTGATCTGGCTTTCTTTTTCTATGTAGGTGTCAGAGCGGGCCACATAGGCTTCGGGCTGATAATAGTCGTAGAAACTGACGAAATACTCCACGGCATTCTCGGGAAAGAACCCTTTGAATTCGCCATAAAGCTGGGCGGCCAGTGTTTTGTTTGGAGCCAGAATGATCGCGGGGCGCTGCGTTTCTTCTATGACCTTGGCCATGGTAAAGGTCTTACCCGTGCCGGTCGCCCCCAAAAGCACCTGATCCCGATCGCCATTGCGCACACCTGCGGCGAGTTCCTTGATCGCGGTGGGCTGGTCGCCTGCGGGTTCGAATTCGGTCGCGAGCTTGAACGCCTTGCCGCCTTCCAGTTTCGGACGGGCGCGCACATCGGGTGCGGCGTTGGCTAAAACGGCCTCGGTGGTGTCGGAATGTGCGTAGGGCATGCGGTTCTCTCTTTCCCTGCCAAGATGCGCTTATCTGCGCCGTGATCAAGGCCATTGCCCAGGCTTACTGACACGTTTTGGCAGGAACACTGCACAGTCGACGGATTTGGCCCGGTTTTCGGGGTTTTTCTGCGCAATGGTGTTGAGGGGCAGCTATTGGCGTTACAGTTTGTACGACGCGCGAGTGCTACGCGTAAAGGGGATGCGCGAGCGTTACGCCTTTAAGGAACCATGCGGTTTCACTTTGAGGTAAAACTGAGGAGATGCGCGTATTTGGCGTCTTGCTCTTGGGCTAAAAATTGCTGATAAAAGCATACGATTTCTGAGGAGTGGCACGATGCGCGCGCGAATTTATCAACCTGCGAGAACCGCCATGTCGTCGGGATTGGCGAAAACCCATAAATGGATACTGGAATTTGCGCCGGGCTCGTCGCGCGAAGTTGATCCGTTGATGGGGTGGACATCCTCCAGCGATATGCAGTCGCAGGTGAAGCTGCGTTTTGACACCAAAGAGGCGGCGGTGGAATACGCGCGCGAAAACGGAATTGACGCCGACATTCAGGAACCAAAGAAACGCCGTCCGAACATTCGCGCCGGCGGATATGGCGAGAATTTTGCAACGGGTCGTCGTGGGGCGTGGACGCACTGAGGTTGTGCATTTCTTCAATTGACCGGGCGCAGACCCAAGGATAGACACATGCGACAAGGAGACACCTCACTGGGTTGTCTTGTTGCAAACGCGGGCCGTTAGCTCAGCTGGATTAGAGCAGGGAACTTCTAATTCTCAGGTCGGGGGTTCGAGTCCTCCACGGCTCGCCATATTGTCTCAGTAAGTACATGATATTATTGTGAAATATTAAGGTTTGTATTTACATCCCACCGTATTTCCCACCATCAGACTTGGCTATGCGTCGTTTCTTCTTCCCGCCCATTCCGGGCAATTCAAACGAAGGAAGAGCCAATGAAAGACTTGCAAAACATACTCGATCAGATCAGCAGCCAAGACAAAGCGTCGTTACTGGCCGCATTAGATCACGCTGGATTTCAAGCTGATGACAGTGACGCAGTGCGAAAAGAAAAGTTGCTTCAGGTGATATCTGATTTTCGCGGCCTAGCCGGGCGTTGCGGTGTCAGTCATGTGCAATGGCTGGCTGACTGGCACAAGGCCAGAGATGCTGCGGCGGAAGCCACAGACGATACACCCGAAGAGACAAGACACATGGATACCGCGGAAGCGCTTAGCATCCTTTTGGCCAGCACTCCAGCCACGTCGCCAGAAGACCTAATCGCACAGATCGCCTGGTTCAAAGAAGATCTGGGTCAATACGTTTTGGGCAATGCCTCATCTGCGCATGATCTGATCTTTGAAGCGCTGGCAAAGGGTGTCGCGAACATCAAATAGTAAGACACAGGGTGGGGTGTCGGTTTACACGATCGACCCCCACCGACCCTCTTCGTGTATGCGCTGAGCGACGGGGTGCCCCCAAAAAATGGGCCCGGCGATTATACATCTAGGCCCCGCATCTATCTCGCGGTTGTTTTGAGTTTTGGAATTTTTTTGGTCAGAAAAGCCTGCGAGAAGCTGACCTCGGCCGTTTGACCCCAGCACAGAACTATCTGTGTCGATCAGTAGTACCTTTACCAGTATGCCATCGGTGCAGCATGGCCGGAAGGAAGCCGAAGCACCGATAGTGGAACGCTGGATTACATCGTTGTATCTAACTCGATAGCAGCTCCTGCTTCGCTCCAATGGAAGGGGTATTGGCAGCGGGCGGCTTAATGCCCAAGAATCTTCCCGTCTCGATCTAACCAGACGAGATAGAATGTATCATTTGAAAAGAAACCGTGAGCGCGACCAGCGCCGGTGACGTCCAGCGACCATACTTTTTGATCTGGGCTTACCCCTACTGGGAGCTTTTTAGGTTTCCCTTGATGGGCGTGGCAAAATTTTGTGTTTTGAGTGACTTGGCTTTGTGACCAACCCGCCATTTTGGTCACAAAGCCGGAAAATTTCTTAAGGTCCGGATTGCTCCAAGCCGAAAAGCACTGATGATTTTTCTGAAAATAGCGAAGGCTTACACCAACGGTCCCATGTCGCACCACAGATGGAGCATGCTTTGTGATTGGGTCCGGTTGCCTCTTGCCCCCAGATTCAATCCTGTAATTTTTTGATCTCTTCTTTGCCAATTTTAGCCGCGTAATAATTTCGGATATCTAACTTGGGAATAACAGTGTTGGATGCCGCTTCCGGTGACAAACCACCGCGCGCACGCCGCCAAGGATCTTCATCATGTGTCATTCGTTCTAAAGCCTTGGCGCTAAACTGCCCATATTCGTCATAGACCGCCTCAAGAAAGCCAGCCACGTTCGAGTCTGGGTGCGACCCTTTTTCGCGAGGAAGCGCCTCCCATCCATGATTTCTATACTTGGCGTACAAAGAACGGATCGCTGGACCGTGCGCCCAAGCCTCAAAGTTCTCAGTGACAAGTGGCTTGTTGAAATTTGCAAGAAACCATGCGTCCGCGTAATAGACGAGCTTTTGCAGCTTGAGCTGCGTTATGGCTTCGCCCGCATCACGGTCAGCATGGTTAACAAACCAGCGTGCCACGGTCTTGGCGTTTATGGGAACCCAATTGTCGAACATCTCTCCACCTCTCACGTATAAGATAACGTGTCATTAACAAAATGCAAAACGTTGGCCTTGGCGCGGTGCGTCAAATTGATTCAGTTAATCGTCAAAAACACCCATCCGGCCCAAAGTCCTGCGCCATATGCTGGTCTTTCTGCACCCGCTATAGTGCGAGACGCACCCGCTTGAGCACCCGGGGCTGAATCCATGGCCTCGGTCTATACAAACAATGTGCTGCGCCGCTACGGGTGCCCTCACAGGCGATATGCGGCGCACCAGGTGCTGCTTCGGCGTTTTTGGTGCCCTTGGTTACTAGAACGGCTCTCCGCCTGTAAGAGTGGCGGTATTTTGTAAGTATCGAAAAGTCACCAAAGCCCTCTCGTACATTGCTGCCTGCACAGCACTTTGCGATTTTCCATGTGTTAGAAATCAGGAGAAAAACAAATGACGGAAATTCAGATTGATAGTGAAGCCCAGATCGCCCGGACGCGCGTTTCAGAGGCAGTCCAACGTGTTTGGGCAAAGCGGATGGATCTCGGGGCAATGATTGCCCAAGGGTATCGTGAGCTAGCTGCGCGAGAGTCAAAAGAAGACCCTGCCATGAGCTGGTGTCGCCTTGAGTTAGCATTGCACGCGGCCAAGGAAGACCCGGATACGCCGGAAGCCATCGAAGCCCATCTTGAGTTGGTGCGCGCAATCATGTTCGTTTGGTACAAAGTTCCCAGCGACCTAAGCAGCATGGTCATGCGGGCTGCGGAAGAGCTTGCTATTTTGGAAGATCGAAATCCGGATGACGCACTGATGTCTGCCATCTTGCTGATGCAAAACGCCCGCGGCGCCGGAGAGGCGTTCTCCGAGCAGTACGAAGCCAACAAGGCCAAGGCGGATGAAAGACGTAGGGCAAAAGGTGAAAGAGAGCGTCAGCGCCTGACATCGCGGCTGCAGCGTGAGCGCCCTCTCGCTTGCTGATCTAACCAGCGGGAGGTGCCGGCCAAATCGATCGGCGCCTCCCCGAACGTCCGCAACGGCGCGACAACCACACCATAAGCCACCCACATCGCCCTAAGAACCACCCTGTGGGCTCCAAAGCCCGACGGATAAGCCGAAAATCCCTCACTTTGAAAGCAGACAAAAAAAGGGGGAATTCTGAACGTCAGATGTAGTGGCGTATCTCTAATTAATATCAGAGGTTTAGCTGTGTTTTGACGGGTCGAAAGTACTGTATATTTTGAACGCGCCAGTGACCTCTGATAAGACACAAAAAGGCGGGTGTTGAGTATCTATCGATTGGCTAAAAAGTTGCCGTCGAGATTTTCGGACCATTGCGCGCAACTAGTCTAAGATTTGAATTGAGGCGATAAGCCCTCAAAGACGCCTTTCTTTTCTAAGCAAAAAAAACGTTGAAGCTGACGATTGTTCGGTAGTGACACGTTTCGGCCTCGGTGCCGGAGGCACTAATTTCGAGCGATAGTGACCCCGTATATTTACAAGATTAGAAGTTGTGCAAAGGCGGGTGCAGCTAGCGCTAAAAACGGTCGTTTTCATCTAGTACGTTTGAGTTGTAGAGCCCTTTATTTAATGTATCTCTTAACTGTGTTGATTTTGATGACGTTGATTTTAAACACTTAGATGCATTTTCTAAATATTGGATAACAACACGTAGATGCACTTGGACTTTAAATCCCTTTACTACCTTTTTCCCAGTTTCAGGATCTTTTCCATACAGCTTTTTTGTCTCGGCCATGCCTAAACGAACAAGGGATCGTCTCACTTTTTGATACTTCGACAATCCCCACCCAAGATCCTCCACGACACCTTCCTGGGTGTATTCCCAAATGTCATTATCGTTGCTGTCAAAGTACATCAGCAAATATCGTTCATCTGTGCTTAAGGGTGAACATTGTAACAGCATTCTGAGTGCTTGGTATTTTCCCGGCCGTAGTTTTTTAGCCATTGGCTCGGCCCCACGATCTTCGTAATTTGTGTGCGTTTTTTATTTCACTTTGTGAGATCGAACGTTTCTTTTCGAGAGATTGGAAAATCCTCTTAGCAATTTCATCACACCTAACTGTACAGATCAGGAAAGTGTGAGCGTCTGAGGCGTCTGAGGGGCTCAAAACGCGAGCAATCTGCCAACCGCCTTTATATTGGCTGAGTTTGTATCTGTGCATCGTGGGCACCCTTGATTGGGCGCGGCTGATCGGGTAAAAGTACGTATCTCTTGTATTTCTAGATACCCCTGCCGCGCTTGATTGAACGGTGGGGGTTTTTTTATTCCGGGTTAGCGGGTTGAAAGATCGCTTCAATGTCTGATCGGCGCCAGCGAGTAGATCCGCCAATCTTGATGGGTGAGGGGAGTGCACCTGCCTTGGCCTGTCGCCAAACTGTAGGAACACTTAGCGAAAGCGTAGTGGCTACCTCTTTGACGGAGATTAGCTGGCTTCGTGTTGAGGTTTTCATTGCATCATCCTAATGTTTTAGATGTGTGCATGTTGGCTCAATTAAGATTAGTCCGCCTGAGGGCTAAACGCTGCGACCACACCTCACTCAGTAGGCCGGTCTTCCAAAATACAGTAGCTTGATAGAAAACTTTCCAACTCTTCGGTCTCGAGATATTTAAAACAACCGTTTCCGGGGATTTCTAATACAGCCGGTGCAGTCCAGAGCCCGTCAATTTTTTCTATGTCTGCGAGACGGGCTTCTTTTAGAAAGCTCTGTGATTTCTCCAAAAAGCAGATCAACCCCAGCTCCCCTTCAAACAGATTTGGGTCTGGTGTGGCAGCCGACACCATGTAGGCCAGCCAAAGATGTGATACTTGCCGAAAGTCACTATATGCTCGTCTTATTGCTCTTTCGTCGGAAGGAAATTCGGCGCGTTTTTTCCCGCTACTGGGTGCATCTCCCAAGACTTTTGCAGCAAAGGCGTAGCTTTTCCTGAGCCTTCCAGAAGCATCAGTTTCGGCCACGCGAAGCGCCGTTTGTAATACTAAGCCTGCAACTCGCGCTCGCCCATTACGACGCTCCATGTCATGAAGCGATAGATCCAGCAGCCTTGGTGGCTTGCAATCAGGATCCTTCTGTAAGTCGTTACGGTGGGTTCTTGCCAAATTATGAAATGTCATGACCGTGCTTAAATCGTTAGGGTAATGCATGAGGCCCCAGATTATTTCGGCAGCGCCTGGAAGAATTCGGCCCGAGCCATCAACGATAGGAAGTTCGCGTTCGTTCACGCTCTCACAAGCTCCACCACATCGCCACTCTGGCCGGTGGCAAATCGGCTCCATGCATCCATCAAAGTGCGCCGACGCTCAAACAAATCTGACCGGAAATATGCGCCTTCTACACCGCCAACACGGTGCGCCAGCGCTGCTTCGGCCAGTTGTCGATCGGCGTGGGCTTTTTCCGCACACCAGTCTCGGAAGGATGAGCGGAAGCCGTGTGCAGTCAGCCCTTCGCGTTTCATGCGCTGGAATAGAGGGCGGAAGGCATTGACGCTGAGAGGCTTGCCTATGCCAAGTGTGGCGCTCTGCGGTGATGGGAACACCAGATTGCCGTCCAGCCCCTGAACCTCTCTCAGAATGGCCACTGCTTGGTAGCTGAGCGGCACCCGGTGCTCTTCGTCCGCCTTCATGCGCTGGGCGGGAATGATCCAAGTTCTATCTTCCAGATCGATCTCATTCCATGCTGCCATGCGGGCTTCACCGCTTCGTGCCGCGGTCAGAATAATGAAGCGAAGACACAGCGCGGCAATCGCTTCCCGTTCGGTCAGATCCGCCATGAACCCTGGAACATCCTGCCAGCTAAGTGCTGCGTGGTGAATAGGGCGATGCCCTGCTTTTCCCAAAGAACGCATAAGAGCGCGATCTACGGGGTTTGCGGCGGATCGCTGGCCTTTTCCTATTGCGTGATCAAATACCGCCTCTAGGCGTTGTTTCAAGCGCTTGGCGGTAGGGTGCATTTCTATCCAGATAGGATCGAGAACTGCCAGAACATCATGGCGTTGTATTGTCGCTATTTTCCGCAATCCAATTTTTGGGAAAGCGTGATTTGTTAGGGTGGATAGCCATGCTGCCTTGTGTTTCTCATCCCGGAACCTTGGTGATAGCTTTTCCTGTAGTGCGAGGGCTGCTTCTTCGAATGTCGCTTCCCGATTGTCCCTAAGCGCGATTGGATCTCGCCCTGCCTTTGCTTCAGTACGCAATTTCTGGGCGTTTATTCTGGCCTCCGCCAGAGTAAGAGTATCAGCACTTCCAAGCCCTATCTCTCTGCGTTGACTGTGCCCTTTGATGGTTACGCGCAGGATCCAGCTTTTAGTGCCCCCAGCCGCCACATTCAGATAAAGTCCAGATCCGTCACCGTACATGCCGGGGTTCTTTGCAGCTTGAACTCTTTTTGCGTTTAACTTCACAATCATCCCACCATTTTTCCCACCATTTATGGTGAGACATATTGGTATTGATTGCAACCTCTTGAAACAATGCGGTCAATAAAATACTGTTATATATAGAAGAAATGATGCGTTCTGAGATTTTCTGAAAACGTAGTTCGAGTCCTCCACGGCTCGCCACCTTTACAATTTGAATAGATTTTCGACATCTCTAGACCGTTTTTTACGACAGAAATGGTTTTTGATGGTGGTTTTTGGTGCGAAATTGCGGGATTTCTATATTTTGGAGCGCTTTATGTGTATTTTTGTGGCCAAGTTCAGCGTCAAGGCATCGGTCGTTTTCCTGGCCAAGATGCATTTGGCAGTGAGCTGATGCCGCGTTCATCAACTGTTCTATCAGCACTGGAGCCCTGCATATTATGTGTACCCTTTCGCTAAGGGCTGCCCCTCACGGTCTGGTCGGGCAGACACACGCCTGTTCTGCGATGGACCGTCGGTATCAAGCCTGCAAAGCAGCGGTTGGATGGTCATCAGCCCTGACCCCAAAGCGGTGACCTCGACATCTTTCACTTGGGGCTAACGGGCACTCAGGTACTACTGCGTAAGGAAAGTTGGTTCACGGGGGGTGGCGTGTCTGTTTGCAGAATGTCGGGTGAGCCACAAAGTGGTCGGGCCAAAACAACGGCTTGCCTTAATCCGGCTTTTGAACATAAGCGCCGCTCATATCGCTTGATGGAGGGTAAGGTGAGAGGCTGGATAACGACCCAAGCGGGGCTCGTTACGGCTGCTTCCTTCCGGATCTGACCGGGTTGGCGAGGCGCTCGCCCGCACCAACCTCTCGAGTTCCATATAGGCAAGCGGGCTGCATTACGCAAGACCGTGTTTGCGTTCAAAGCGTGATGCGAATTCGCAAGAAACCTTCGTCGGTCTGGCCGCATACCTCTGGTTTCAATCGCGCGATATCGTCCAGATGGTTTTCGGCCTCCGGTGCCGTCAACAATATGGCAGTACGGCCAATCCCTTCAGGAAACGACCAAGGTTGCGTTGCCCGCAAGGCGTCAAAGTCGGGATCGCTGAGATAGTCCATGACAGCCTCCTGTAACGGGGCATGGCCATGCACGACAATTTCGTCAGGTGAAAAAACCTTGAAAAGACCGCCGCCACTTGCACGGTGGTCCGTTGTGGCAACAAGAAATTCCTGCGTCTCCTGCAAGGGGGCATTGTTCCAGACAATGTCATCGATCCTGCCGCGTGCACCCGGTACGATTTGTCCGGATGCATCAAAGCGGGGAGGGCGCGAAGGGTCGATTGTGTAACTCAGCCCGTAGATGAAATCGCATCTGAAGCTTGGGATATGCGGATTGATCAACATCTGGTTTGGCGCGTCGGGCGCGAGGGTGTTGAAAATCAGGGCTGAGCGCTCAAGCCAGTCACGTATTTGCGCACCCGTGGTTTTGACCGCCCAGACGTGGTTCGCATAGGGGTTCATGCCGGAAATATGCCGCCGTTCAACCTTACCGTTGGCCAAGAATAAAAAATTGTCTGGTCCGTCAAATCCGCCGGTTGAGGGCGCGGATGCAGCGGCCAGTAGGGGCAGGTCCGCGTATTGCGTGCCCGTAACCATCTTGCGGATGGCCTGGTGTTTGGAAGCCGCAAGCAGGGCAGGTATCGGACTCGGATGGCACAGCGAAAAATAACTGTGCATGGGTTTGTCGATGTAGGTGACTTGTTGGCCAAGGTGTTGTCGGGTCTGATCATGTACGCTTTGCGTGCAGGCCACCAGTTCGGCATCTTCCTGGGTGCTTTGATCTGTCGGCCATAGGGCAATTTTTGCCCCGGCCATGTCCCAGATCGCCGTTGTGTCTGTCTTTTGAAGGGTCAGATCAATGACCCCCAGATCATTGCCGGTTGGGCCGGGCTGCACCACGGGTGTGTCATGCACATGCCCCGTTACAGTATTCACATTTTTCAGACCTGTATGATCGGGGCCGGGAAAGCGCAGGTGCGTATGACCCGCGATAACGATATCCACGTCCTCAAGGTCTGCAACCTCGTGCACCAGGTTTTGTGCTTCGGGCCCCTCGTCGAAAAACGAAAAGCCCATATGTGCCAGCACAATGACAAGGTCTACGCCCTGTGCGCGCAAATCCGCAGCCGCGCTGCGCAAGGCCGGTATCGGGGGGGTGAATTCGACACGGTCTTTGAGTTGATGCCGGTTCCACAGCGCAGTCTTGTCAGGCAGGCTGGACAAGACGCCAATACGGAAGGTTTCGACCTTGCCGTTTTGGTCCGTCAAAGCGCGTTCGAGGATAACGTGTCTTTTGACAGTTTTCAGTTCGGACGAGATCATGTTTGAACATACAATCGGCGTATTTTGTTCAAGCAGCAGTTTGTTGAGATGCGCGCTTCCATAGTCAAAATCGTGATTGCCAAGTCCGCCTGCATCATAATCCAGCGCATTCATCGCTGCGACCATGGGGTGTGGACCACTGATTTGGTCGCGCGCCAGAAGATCAGCCAGCGGCGTGCCCTGAAAGGTATCGCCATTGTCGAAAAGCAGGCAGGTCGCGCCCGTCTCTTTCGCTTCGTGGCGCGCCTTCTTTATCAGTGTCGCCAGTTTTGCGAGGCTGCCGCCGTGATTGGGACGGTCGTTGACATAGTCGAAACAGGTCATCTGCATGTGCAAATCACTTGTTGCCAAAATGCGCAGGCGAAATTTTCTTGACCGTGCGTCTGCTATTTTATTTCTCCGGTTCGGCGTCGCATAACAACTGATGGATGTATTAACTTCCAACAGATCACGTTGGGGTTGGCAAGGCTTGCTGGCGACATTCTTGCCCAAGCTCTTGAACTCTCTATGTTTGCATGCAAATGCTCAACGCCCATGCGGCGGAGCAGACATGAAACGTGCAGAAACAGTAACCTTTGGCGGCTCGGGTCTGGACCGCGCCGGAGAAATCCGCAGTGATCGCGAGGCGCTGGCTGCCGCGCGCACTGACCCGGACAGCCGGGCAACCTTGTTCTGGCGCGGCAAACCGCTGGTGTCGCTGGGCAACCCCGCCTCGCTTGTGCGTCTGCCGCTGGATCATCCCGTGCTGCGCAATGCATCACAGGACAGTATTCTGCTTGGGCGCGAAGAGGGTGCGGCACGATTTGCCTTTGATCTGTCAAACTGGGTGCCGGATGATCTTGATGAGGATCAGTTGGGTGGGTTTCTTGATCAGTCTGAGCAAAGGCACCCGGACCTGCCGGATGAGATGGTATTTGCAGAATTACGCCGGGTCATGACATGGCTTTCACCGCGCGATGCTGAACTGGCCGCAACCGGCAAGGCGGTTTTCGGATGGCACGCGACGCATGGGTTTTGTGCCTGTTGTGGCGTTCAGACTGACATGGTGCAGGAGGGCTGGCAGCGGCGATGCCCATCGTGTAAAGCGTCGCATTTTCCGCGCACAGATCCTGTGGTTATCATGCTGATTACAAAAGGTAACTCTGTTCTGGTTGGGCGTTCTCCGGGATGGCCGGACAAAATGTATTCGCTCTTGGCTGGTTTTGTCGAACCCGGCGAAACCCTCGAAGCTGCGGTCAGGCGCGAAGTTTTTGAAGAGGTTGGCGTGCGCGTTGGCGCGGTTGAATATCTTGCCAGCCAACCATGGCCCTTTCCCGCGTCATTGATGTTTGGCTGCGCCGGTGAAGCGTTGAACACGGACCTGACGGTTGATCCGCTGGAAATCGAAGATGCCATGTGGGTCAGCAAGGAAGACATGATGGTGGCCTATTCAGGGCACCACCCCGATATTCTGCCTGCCCGCAAGGGGGCCATTGCGCACTTCCTAATCGAAAGCTGGCTGGCGGATCGTCTGGAGTGATACCGTATTAATTAGGCAGGGTCAGAAAACGCCCCGCGCGCGCAGTGCATTGATTTACGCAACTGCAGCTGCATCTATCCGGGACAGGGGAATAAAGGCGGTCAGATGGATTTTTCGCTGAGCAAGGAGATCGACGCACCTGCGGCGTTTGTATTTCAGGCGGTCACGGATTTTGAGCGATTTGAAACCGCAGCAATCGCGCGCGGGGTAAAGGTGCACCGACGTGGTGCGCAGTCTGATGCGGCGGTGGGGCCAATTTGGGACATCCGATTTCTGTTTCATGGCAAATCGCTTGACCTGACCCTTGAGGTCACGGACCTCGTGGCACCGGATCATTTGGTCATGGCTATCACGGCGAAATCGTTCAAAGGGCGGGCGATGTGCCGACTGTCACCGGGCGAAACCGAAATGACAGAAATGACCCTGAGTTTCATGTTTGAAGGTCAAACACTCTCTGGCCGTCTGTTTTTAAAGGCGCTGGAGGTGACCAAAGCCACCATGGAGCAAAAAATTGCGAAACGCATGGCAGATTTTGCGCAAGAGACAGAAAGCGATTATCGCACCACCGTCTGATCGCGGTCCGGATGCGCCGGATAGACGCCAAGGATTTCGATCATATTCGTAAAATAGTCTAGCTCTTCCATTGCGCGCTTTACGCCTGGATCGTCGGGGTGTCCTTCGATGTCCGCATAGAATTGAGTCGCCGTGAATGATCCACCAACCATGTAGCTCTCCAGTTTCGTCATATTGACGCCATTGGTCGCAAACCCCCCCATGGCCTTATACAAGGCCGCAGGAATGTTTCGGACTTCAAAAACAAAGGTTGTGATCATCTTTTCTGCGCGTCGTGTCGTGTCCAAATCGTGTGACATCAGCAAAAAACGGGTGGTGTTGTGATGCGCGTCCTCGATATCGCGGGCCAGAATATCAAGCCCATGTATGTCTGCGGCTACGGCACTGGCCAAGGCGCCGACGCCGGGTTCGGGGTCTCGTGCTAGTTCCGCAGCCGCGCCGGCGCTGTCTGCCGCCGCTTCTGCGGTGATCCCGTGCTGATCCAGAAAGCTGCGCGCTTGCGGGATCAGCACGAGATGCGCGCGGATGTGATTGATTTCGCTCAAGCCGACACCTTTGGGGGCCATCAGATTGATCCTGACGCGCACAAACCCCTCATCTATGATGTGCAGACCGCTTTCGGGCAGCAGACGGTGAATATCCGCAACCCGGCCATAGGTCGTGTTTTCCACCGGCAACATCGCCAGATCCGCGTCACCCGCGTGCATCGCCGCAATCACGTCGTCGAATGTTGCGCATGGCACCGCGATTGCGTCCGGACGCGCGTTCAATGCAGCCTCATGGCTATATGCACCAAGCGCCCCCTGAAAAGCGATGCGGATTGCGGTTTTACGTGTCATTACGGTTTCCTAATACATTTCTGCGACGAAAGAGGCGTTTCGTCGCGGTAAGTACACCTTGCCACGGCCAAGGTGAAGACGTAGATAGCGCGTCAAGAAGTTAGTGATGGAACCTACCCATGCTCGATACAATGACATTTACGAAAGCAGCCGGTGGCATTTGTGGTGCCTTGCTGGTGTTCCTTCTGGGCAAATGGGCCGCAGAAGAACTTTACCACGTTGAGATGCACGGCGAAGCATCCTACGTGATCGAAGTGGAAAGCGGTGAAGACACCGCCGAAGTCGAAGAAGTTGATTTCGCGACCATCATGGCCTCGGCCAGCGTTGAAGACGGTGCAAAAGTCTTCCGCAAGTGTTCCGCCTGTCACAAGCTGGTGCAGGGAGAGAACGTTGCCGGACCATACCTGTATGGCGTCGTCGGTCGCGACAAGGGCACGGCGGAGGGCTATGGCTACTCTGACACGCTTGCGTCGATGGAGGGTGCCTGGACACCTGAAAACCTGAGCGGTTTCCTTGAAAAGCCATCTTCTTATGCACCCGGTACGTCTATGGGCTTTGCCGGATTGCGCAAGGTTGAGGATCGGGCGGACGTTATCGCCTATCTCGACAGCCTCGACGACTGAACCGCAGGACACGATAATTGACGAAGCCGCGCGCAAAACTGCCCGCGGCTTTTTCGTTTTAGTCAGGTCCGTTGGCGGCGTTAATCACATTTTCGCAACTTGTATCTTGGCCCGGCGTCCCGTTAGCTTACATCTGAACAAAGAAGTCGGGGCACTCCGACACGCAACAGGAGGACGTCCAGATGGCAGGACCGCAAGTTCGGATCAGTAAGAACCAGGAATATAAGGGTCTGTTTGGCCTTGGACTTGGGGTATTAGTCTTGGCAATCTGCTCTGTCTGGTCAACTTCGGCGCGGTCGCAGGACAATATGATCGTCAGCCATGGCTACTCATTTTACGGAGATTTGAGCTATCCCGCCGATTTCGAACACTTTGATTATGTGAATCCTGATGCGCCAAAAGGCGGCGAGATCGCGTTGAGTGTCGTGGGGACTTTTGATTCGATGCACCCCTACACGCGCAAAGGTCGCGCAGGTGCCCTGTCGAGCATCATGTATGAAAGCCTGCTGGGCGATGGCACGGGCGGCGCAAGTGCCCCGGCGGACACCTACGGCGAATCCTACTGTTTGCTGTGCGAAAGGGTCGAATACCCCGAAACCAAGGATTGGGTGATCTTTTACATGCGCCCAGAGGCGCGGTTCTCTGACGGGACCCCTGTCACGGCGCATGATATTGCCTTCAGTCATAACCTGCTGCTGGATGAGGGTCTCAAGTCCTATGCCGATGCCGTGCGTAAACGTATTCCCAAGGTCGAAGTGATTGATGATCTCACCATCAAGTTCTATTTCACCGAAGGCATTTCGCGCCGCAGCCTGATTGATCAAGTCGGCTTTGTGCCTGCGTGGTCCAAGAAATGGTACGAAGAAACAGGCGCTGGCCTTAATGAAAGCCGGCTCGACGTTTCCCCCGGTTCCGGGCCTTACATGATCGACAGTGTCGATGTGAACCGCCGGATCACATACAAACGAAACCCCGATTACTGGGGTCAGGATTTGCCATTCAACGTTGGGCGCAATAATTTTGATGAAATCAGGATCGAATATTTCGGTGATGATACGGCGGCATTCGAGGCCTTCAAGGCGGGTGAATACACCTTCCGCAGCGAAGGTGATTCCAAGAAGTGGGCAACCGGCTATGATTTTCCCAAGACCCGCGAAGGGCTGGTGATCACCAAAGAGCTGCCCAATGGCTCACCGCCCACGCCCTCGGGCATCGTTTTCAACCTTGGCCGCGACACGCTGACGGACCGCCGCGTTCGCCAAGCGCTGGCCCTTGCGTTCAACTTTGAATGGACAAACGAAAGCCTGCAATACGGACTGTTCCGGCAGCGCGCGTCTTTCACGCAGGGCACGCCTGTGATGGCTGTCGACCTGCCTGTTGATGCGGAACTTGCGTTCTTGCAAAGCTTGGGCGACCTTGTGCCGCCTGAAATGCTGACCGATCCCGTTCTGGTGCCACATACCTCCAATGCCGAGCGTTTGCTGGACCGTCGCAACGCACGCACTGCGATGAAATTGCTGGATGATGCAGGCTGGGTCGTTGGGGACGATGGTGTGCGCAGGAATGCGGAAGGGGTCACGCTCTCGTTGAATTTCCTGTTCAACAGCGCCACGTCACCGACGCTGAGCGCGGTCATGGAAAACTATGTTTCAAATGTGAAAACGCTTGGCATCGACATCACTTTTGAAAAGGTGGATGCCGCGCAATACACGACGCGGGAACGGGACCGTGACTATGATCTGGTCTTTGACTCATATGCCGCATTTCTGGGCACGGGCACCGGGCTGATGCAACGTTACGGATCAGAGGCGGCTGAATTTTCGCTGTTCAACCCCGCTGGCCTCGCCAGTCCGTTGGTGGATGCCATCATTGACCGGTCGCTGAACGCCACAACACGCGAAGAAGAGCAGGCGTCTTTGACAGCACTCGACCGGGCGCTGCGCTATGAATTCATCATGATCCCCGTGTGGTACAACCCCAGCCATTGGGTCGCCTATTATGACCAGTACGAGCACCCGGCGGACATCCCTCCGTTTGCCTTGGGCCAGTTGGATTTCTGGTGGTACAATCAGGATAAGGCGGATGCCTTGCGCGCCGCCGGAGCGCTGAGGTAACGCCGTGGGCGCCTATATTATCAGACGGTTGTTGCTGATCATTCCGACGCTGCTCGGGATTATGCTGATCAACTTTGCACTGGTGCAATTCGTGCCCGGCGGCCCGGTGGAGCAGGCGATCGCCCGCATTCAGGGCGGCGGCGATGTTTTCGAAGGGTTCTCCGGTGCCAATAATGATGCTGGTGCGCAGGACCTGAGTGCCGGGAACGACAGCCAGTATATTGGAGCGCGCGGGTTGCCACCAGAATTCATCGCTGAGCTGGAAGCGGAGTTTGGCTTTGACAAACCGCCCGTTGAGCGGTTCCTGAACATGATCTGGAACTACATGCGCTTTGATTTCGGAGAGAGCTATTTCAGGTCAATTTCCGTGATTGAACTGATCAAGGAAAAATTGCCCGTGTCGATCACATTGGGGCTGTGGTCCACCTTGATCGCGTATCTCGTGTCGATCCCCTTGGGCATACGCAAAGCGGTCAAGGACGGCACCAGCTTTGACACTTGGACCTCCGGGGCCATCATCGCGGCCTATGCGATCCCGGGTTTTTTATTCGCGATCCTGCTGCTGGTGCTCTTTGCGGGAGGCTCCTATTGGCAGATCTTTCCGCTACGGGGGCTGACGAGCGATAATTTTGATGAGCTTTCGGCCTGGGGCAAGGTTGTCGATTACTTCTGGCACATCACGCTGCCGGTTCTAGCCTCGACGATTTCGGCCTTTGCAACCCTGACGCTGCTGACCAAAAACAGTTTTCTGGATGAGATCAAGAAACACTACGTCATGACGGCGCGCGCCAAGGGTCTGTCAGAGGCCCGTGTGCTTTATGGGCATGTGTTCAGGAATGCGATGCTGATTGTCATCGCAGGTTTCCCGGCGGTGTTCATCGGTGTGTTCTTTGGCGGCTCGCTGATCATCGAAACCATCTTCAGCCTCGATGGATTGGGCCGATTGGGGTTTGAGGCCGCCGTTGCCCGGGATTATCCGATTGTCTTTGGCACGCTGTTCATCTTTGGCCTGATCGGGCTGATCGTGGGGCTGCTCTCTGATCTGATGTATGTGCTGGTTGATCCGCGCATCGACTTTGAACGGCGGGAGGGCTAGGGAATGGCGGTTATTGACCCTCTGCCAGAGGCTTCACCGGCACCAAGCGCTGCACCCAAAGCTGCGCCGAAACGCGGACGCCTGTCGCCGCTGAACCAGCGGCGGTGGCGCAATTTCAAACGCAACAGGCGCGCCTATTGGTCCTTGTGGATATTCTCGATCCTGTTCGGGTTGTCGATCTTTGCCGAGTTTATCGCCTATGACAAACCGATCCTCGTGCAATATCGGGGTGAGATATATACGCCGATCTGGAATTTTTACCCGGAAACAGCCTTCGGCGGCGATTTCCAGACCGAGGCTGTGTACCGCGACCCGGAGGTCAAATGCCTAATCGCCACGGGAGGTCTTGATCTGTGTTTTGACGACCCGGAAGGCTACATTGAGGATGCGAGTGATGGTATCATCGACGGTGATCCCATTGAAAAGGGCTGGGCGATCTGGCCGCTGATCCCTTATTCCTATGACACTGCCGTTGACCGGCCGGGTGCGGCACCTTTACCGCCGAACCGCGAAAACCTGCTGGGCACGGATGGGACGAAACGCGATGTGATGGCGCGTGTTGTGCATGGGTTCCGCCTGTCGATTTTCTTTACGTTGATGGTCACCGGACTGGCCAGCATCATCGGCATTATCGCCGGTGCGGTTCAGGGGTATTTCGGCGGCAAGACGGACCTGATCTTTCAACGCATCATCGAAATCTGGTCCTCAACGCCGCAGCTTTATATCATCATCATCCTGTTTGCGATTCTGGGGCGAAGTTTCTGGTTGCTGGTCTTGCTCATGGTGCTTTTTGGATGGATGTCCCTTGTCGGTGTTGTGCGCGCGGAATTTCTGCGTGCCCGCAATCTGGAATACGTCCGGGCTGCCCGCGCCTTGGGTGTCTCCAACATCACCATCATGTTCCGGCATATGCTGCCCAATGCGATGGTGGCCACGCTGACCATGCTGCCTTTTATCGTAACGGGGACAATTGCGACGCTTGCGGGGTTGGATTTCCTTGGCTTTGGCTTGCCATCCTCGGCGCCGTCCTTAGGCGAGTTGACGTTGCAGGCGAAACAGAACCTGCAAGCCCCTTGGCTGGCTTTCACGGCGTTCTTTACCTTCGCAATCATGCTGTCGCTTCTCATCTTCATTTTTGAAGGGGTCCGCGACGCCTTCGACCCCAGAAAGACCTTTTCATGAGTGCACTGCTGGAAGTGAAGGACCTGGTGGTCAAGTTCAGGCAAGATGGCGCGTTGACGACTGCCGTGAAGGGCGTGAGCTTTTCGGTCGAACGGGGCGAAACAGTCGCCTTGGTGGGTGAATCGGGGTCGGGAAAATCCGTGTCGGCGCTTTCCACGGTGTCGCTGCTGGGGGATAGTGCTGAGGTCTCTGGCTCCGTCACCTATGACGGCCAGCAGATGATCGGCGCAAATGAAGCCTTGTTGCGCAAGGTGCGCGGCAATGACATCAGCTTTATCTTTCAAGAGCCGATGACGTCGCTTAACCCCTTGCACACAATTGAAAAGCAACTGGGCGAAAGCCTTGCCTTGCATCAGGCGCTGACCGGGGCGGCGGCGCGGGCGCGTATCATCGAACTGCTTGAACAGGTGGGCATTCACGACGCTGCAACGCGCGTGACGAGCTATCCGCATCAGCTATCTGGCGGGCAACGCCAGCGGGTCATGATCGCCATGGCGCTGGCCAACAAACCGGATGTGCTGATCGCGGATGAACCCACGACCGCGTTGGATGTGACCATTCAGGCGCAAATTCTGGACCTGCTCAAGGATCTGAAAGACCGCATGGGCATGGGGCTTTTGTTCATCACCCATGACCTTGGCATTGTGCGGCGCATTGCCGACAAGGTCTGCGTGATGCAACATGGCGAGATCGTGGAAAGCGGTAAAACCACCGAGATATTTGCAAACCCGCAACACCCCTACACGCAAAAACTGTTGAGCGCTGAGCCATCGGGCGCGCCGGTTTCTGTACCGGATCAGGCGACCATCGTTGCCCAGACCGACAACCTCAAGGTCTGGTTTCCAATCGAGGCCGGACTGCTGCGTCGCACCGTCGGGCACGTCAAAGCGGTCAACGATGCCAGCATGACCGTGCGCGCGGGTGAAACCATCGGTGTGGTGGGCGAATCCGGGTCTGGTAAGACGACGATGGCACTGGCGTTGATGCGGCTGATCGCGTCAGAGGGTAGCATCACCTTCATGGATCAGGACGTGCGCAAGTGGTCCACGCGCCAGCTGCGCAGCCTGCGCAAAGACATGCAGATCGTGTTTCAGGACCCTTTCGGATCGCTGAGCCCGCGGATGACCTGTATGCAGATCATTGCAGAGGGGCTGGGCATTCACAGCGTTGATCCGGAGCGTGAACACAGGGATCTCGTGCATGATGTGATGGTTGAGGTGGGCCTCGATCCGGTCACGATGGACCGCTATCCGCATGAGTTCTCAGGTGGGCAGCGTCAGCGCATTGCGATCGCACGCGCGATGGTGTTGCGCCCTAAACTGCTGGTGCTGGATGAACCGACATCGGCGCTGGATATGACGGTGCAGGTTCAGATCGTGGATTTGCTGCGGGCGCTGCAAAAGAAATACGGACTGGCCTATATCTTCATCAGCCATGACCTGCGGGTTGTGCGCGCGATGTCTCACCGCGTCATGGTGATGAAACGGGGTGATGTGGTCGAATTGGGCAGCGTCGAACAGGTGTTTGAAGCACCACGCCACGAATACACGCGCAGCTTGCTGGCGGCCGCGACCTAAAGCGTCATGCGAAAAAACTGAATCACGTAACGCTGCCTGAAATCAGGGATTTCAACGCGTTACGTGACACTTGATGTTTCAGGTACTTCGTCAGACGCTCTCATCCTCAGATTGCGGAAACATGTCCCGCGCTGGACATTTCATAGGCATCAAAATGGCGCGCTATGATCCGTGCCAGAGCGTGCCCATCGGGCAAAACCTGGAACCTGTCCTCTTTTAGTTGAACGATGTCGCCAAAATGGGCTGCAGCGCGCCCCAACAGCGCCCGAATATGTGCCTCACGATTGGGGAACCGGGCGACCATGTCATCAATATCGACTTCAAAGTCGCACATAATGGCCTCAATCAGTCGCCCGCGCAGCTTATCATCCTCTGAAAAGCGATGTCCGCGCGATGTGGATAGCTCGCCCGTGCGAATGGACTTGGTGTACCCGGATGTTGACGGGTTGTTCTGTGCATAGCCTTGCGGGAAACGCGAAATGGCTGAGGCTCCTAGCCCAATGAGCACTTCGGCAGGCTCATCCGTATATCCCTGAAAATTGCGGCGCAGCTTGCCAGTCTTTGAGGCCACGGCCAGCGTGTCATGTGGCACGGCAAAATGATCGATCCCGATCTGGCGATACCCATCCCATTCGAACAGCTGACGTGCTGTTTCAAAAAGCTTCAGCCGCTCTTCAGGGGTGGGCAGGACATCAGATGGGATAAGAGACTGACGCCGCGCCATCCAAGGCACATGCGCATAGCCATAAAGAGCAACCCGATCAGGCGATAGTGTGAGAAGCTTCTGCACACTGGCGGCGATTTTTTCTGTCGTCTGGTGCGGCAGGCCAAAAAGAATGTCAGTGTTCAAGGATTTTA
This sequence comes from Roseobacter sp. OBYS 0001, assembly GCF_019654895.1. Classification (NCBI taxonomy): domain Bacteria; kingdom Pseudomonadati; phylum Pseudomonadota; class Alphaproteobacteria; order Rhodobacterales; family Roseobacteraceae; genus Roseobacter; species Roseobacter sp. OBYS 0001. The sequence continues at coordinate 111,503 of NZ_BPES01000010.1, read as the reverse complement.
TCCCGGACGCCCGCAACATATCCGCCGCGTAGCGTGTCACATCGAAGCTTTGCAGCCGCCCTATGGTTGTCTGGATTTCAACATCAAAATCCTGCACGCCAATTGAGGCGCGCGTCATGCCGGCGGCGGCCAGCGCATCGACCCGGGACTGGTCTATCTCATTGGGGTCAACTTCGACGGAAAACTCGCCATGTGGCGCCAGAGGTGCTACATCACTGATTGACCCGGCCAGATCCTCTATCATAGCCGCTTCAAAAAGGGTTGGGGTGCCGCCGCCCCAATGGACGCGGCTCAGGCTGATATCGGCTGGCAAGAGGTCCGCCAACAGACTCAATTCCGCTTTTAGTGTAGACAGATAGGCTAACACTGGGCCATTATTTGAGATACCCTGAGTGCGGCAGGCGCAGAACCAACACAACCGTCGGCAAAACGGTATGTGTAAGTACAGTGAAATGCGGCTTCCCGGCGGGATCGCAGTGATCCAAGAGCGTGTGTCAGCGCCCGTGGTGTCGACAGAAAACTGCGGGGCCGTTGGATAGCTCGTATAACGCGGTACTCTTGCGTCAAATAGACCCATTTTGGCGAGTTTGGATGTCAGTGTCATAGAGTCTGGATATGGTCTGGCGGAACGGTAAACTTTGACATGGATCAAGCGCGGAGAAATTTGATGCAAGAAGTCGCAGCGCCAAACATCAAGGAATGCGCGAATTGCCCGATCAGGCATCGGGCGGTCTGCGCGCGGTGTGATACTGAAGAATTGGCGCTTCTTGAGGATATAAAATACTATCGGAGCTTCTCTGCGGGACAGACAATCATGTGGTCAGGAGACCGTATGGATTTTGTTGCATCAGTCGTCTCCGGCGTTGCTTCTTTGACCCAGACGATGGAAGACGGGCGCACGCAGATGGTCGGCCTTTTGTTGCCATCAGACTTTGTCGGGCGTCCGGGGCGCGAAATTGCGACCTATACCGTCACCGCGACAAGCGACCTGGTCATGTGTTGTTTCAGACGCAAACCTTTCGAGCAGATGATCTCATCGACACCTCATGTGGCGCACCGACTGCTCGAGATGACGCTGGACGAACTGGATGCAGCACGCGAGTGGATGCTTGTGCTGGGCCGCAAAACAGCGCGCGAAAAAATTGCCAGTCTGCTTGCGATTATTGCGCGGCGGGATGCGATCCTGTCCAAGCACGCAGCATCCAATAGCCTCGTCTTTGATCTGCCTCTGACCCGCGAGGCGATGTCTGACTATCTGGGCCTTACTCTGGAAACCGTCAGCAGGCAAATGTCGGCGTTGAAAAAAGACGGAGTCGTCGTGCTGGAGGGCAAGCGGCGCATCGTGGTGCCAAATATGGACCGCCTCATGGAAGAGGCGGGTGATGACAGCGATGGTGGCTTCCTGAGCTAAAGAAAGCTCTGGTCACGACGGCTAGTGTGCCATCATGACCGGAACCTTGCTGTGTTCGAGCATGTCGCGGGTGGCACCGCCCAGAACGGCTTCGCGGAAGCGTGAATGCCCATATCCCCCCATGACAAGCAGATCGGACCCGGTTTCCGTCACATATTGCGACAGCCTTTCACTGACCTTTTGGCCTGAACGTGTCATGACGTTGATGTCGCAGCGTATGCCGTGGCGTGACAGGTAAACCGCCAGCGCCCCACCCGGGTCAGACCGCTCTGGCCCGGTTTCCGGCGGGTCAATGATGGCGATGTGGATGTGCTTGGCCTTTTGCAGGTACGGTATTGCCGCTTTGATGGCGCGCAGGGCTTCGGTGCTTTCGTTCCACCCGATCACGATGCTTTGAGGGCGCGCCACGGCTGCGCCTTCGGGGACGACGACCGTGGGACAATCCGCTTCGAACAGGAAGCCCTCAAGAATACTGCAATCGTCGGTTTGCGTGGGTGTCCCATAGGGCAGGCCCACGATGGCAAGGTCCGCAAAGCGCGCCTGGGTGGCGACAGTCCGTCCCAGACTTGCAATTGGGGCGATGCTGTTGATGACATCCCAGCGCAACAAAGAGCTTTGCAGGTACGCGCGCACTGCGGCCTGAATATGATTTGCAGATTCGTGCGCGGTCTCGATTGCGGCATGCATCACGACCGCGTTCGATCCGATTTCGAAATAGGTGTTCGGTGTGCGGTCGACACCCACGCAAAGCACCTCCAGATGAGCGTCCTGTGCTTCAGCCGTTGCTGCCGAAAATGCCAGCGCCGGTGAGGTTTCGTCAAAGGACGTAAGCGCTGTGAATACAGACTTGTAAGCCATATATTGCTCCTTTTTTGCCGCAGATTACGGGCATTCTACCTCGCCTGAACGGAGTTTCCTTGATCCGCATCATTTAAAATCTCGGCCCGTGTTGATGCAGATCAAAGAATTCAAAGTCTTGGCGCGTAAAACACACCTCATAACTCATAAGATTTGTGTGGGCGGACTCCGTCTGCACATAGCCGAGACGGAAGGGAAACCGGAACATGGATACCGGAACACTGAATTACCTGAAGCTGGTGACATACGGGCTTGTTGCGCTGATTGCGATGATCGCAGCCAGCTATGCGCGCGATCTGTCTTACCAGGTTCACATGATCATCTTTATGCTTGTTGCCGGTGGCCTGTTTCTGGTCACGCTGCGCAATACGGATGAACCTGCCACACCCATTGCGAAAGATGAGTATTTTGACAGCGTTGTCCGCGCAGGCGTGATTGCGACAGCCTTTTGGGGTATCGTGGGCTTCTTGGTGGGCGTCGTCATCGCCTTTCAACTGGCCTTTCCCAGCCTCAATTTCGAATGGGCCGAAGGCTACGCCAACTTTGGGCGGCTGCGGCCTCTGCACACCTCGGCAGTGATTTTCGCCTTTGGGGGCAACGCCCTGATCGCAACAGCCTTTTTCGTGGTGCAGCGCACGTCCGCGGCGCGGCTGTGGGGCGGTAATCTGGGGTGGTTCGTCTTTTGGGGCTACCAGCTGTTCATCGTTCTGGCGGCGACCGGGTATCTGTTGGGCGGCACACAATCCAAGGAATACGCCGAACCCGAATGGTATGTGGACATTTGGCTGACCATCGTCTGGTTGGCGTTCCTTGCCTGCTATCTCGGGACAATCATCAAGCGGAAAGAGCCACACATCTACGTGGCCAACTGGTTCTATCTGGCTTTCATCGTGACGGTTGCGATGCTGCATGTGGTCAATAACATCTCGATCCCCGTGTCGATCTGGGGGTCCAAATCCGTGCAGGTCTTTTCGGGCGTGCAGGATGCGATGGTGCAGTGGTGGTATGGCCATAACGCCGTCGGCTTCTTTCTGACCGCCGGGTTTCTGGGGATGATGTACTATTTCGTGCCCAAGCAGGCCGAACGCCCCGTATTCTCGTACAAACTGTCGATCATCCACTTCTGGGCGCTGATCTTTCTGTACATCTGGGCGGGCCCGCACCACTTGCACTACACAGCTTTGCCTGACTGGGCGGCGACACTGGGTATGGTCTTTTCGATCATCCTGTGGATGCCAAGCTGGGGTGGTATGATCAATGGTCTGATGACGCTGCAAGGTGCCTGGGACAAGCTGCGCACCGATCCGGTTCTGCGGATGATGGTGACCTCGCTGGCCTTTTACGGCATGTCCACCTTTGAGGGTCCGATGATGTCGATCCGCGCGGTGAACTCTCTGTCGCATTACACCGACTGGACCATCGGGCACGTGCATTCCGGTGCGCTTGGCTGGAACGGGCTGATCACCTTCGGCGCGCTCTACTACCTCGTGCCGGTGCTGTGGAAGCGCGAGCGTCTCTATTCGCTCAGCCTCGTCAGCTGGCATTTCTGGCTCGCCACCATTGGCATTGTGCTCTACGCGGCGTCCATGTGGGTCACCGGTATCATGGAGGGCCTGATGTGGCGCGAAGTGGATGCCAACGGCTTCCTCGTGAACTCTTTCGCCGACACCGTCAGTGCGAAGTTCCCGATGTATGTGGTCCGTGGTCTGGGCGGGGTTATGTTCCTCTCCGGTGCGCTGATCATGTGTTACAACCTTTGGATGACTGTAAAGGCTGCGCCCGCTAAAGCGCCGCTCGGCACAGCTGTCCCTGCTGAATAAGGAGGGATCAGTACATGTCGATCCTCGCAAAACACAAGTTCATTGAAACCAACGCAACGCTGTTGCTGGTGTTGAGCTTCCTTGTGGTAACAATCGGGGGGCTGGTGCAGATCACCCCCTTGTTTTACCTCGAAAATACCATCGAAAAGGTCGATGGGATGCGGCCTTATTCGCCGCTGGAACTGACGGGCCGTGACATCTATATCCGCGAAGGCTGCTATGTCTGTCACAGCCAGATGATCCGCCCCATGCGCGACGAAGTTGAACGCTATGGTCACTATTCACTGGCGGCCGAATCCATGTACGATCATCCGTTCCAGTGGGGTTCAAAGCGGACAGGGCCAGACCTGGCGCGTGTTGGCGGTCGCTACTCGGATGACTGGCACATTGATCACCTGCGCGATCCGCAGTCGGTTGTGCCCGAATCGATCATGCCTAAGTATGGTTTTCTTGAGAGAAAGCTCATCGAGCCGGATTATGTGGCTGACCTGATGTCGACACACCGGTTCGTTGGTGTGCCTTACACTGATGATATGATCGCCGCAGCAAGTGCAGATTTCCGTGCACAGGCTGATCCCGACAGCGACTATGACGATATGCTGGAACGCTATCCGGGGGCGCAGGTGCGCAACTTTGACGGGGCGCCGGGCATCTCCGAAGCGGATGCGCTGATTGCTTATTTGCAGATGCTGGGCACGCTGGTCGATTTCTCGACCTTCACCCCAGATGCAAGCCGCTGAGGAGGAATAGAAATGGAAACCTATTCCCTGCTGCGTGAATTTGCCGATAGCTGGATGCTCTTGTTATTGTTTTGTATTTTCGTGGGCATCTGGTTTTGGGTCGCGCGACCCGGATCAAACAAGCTGCATGAAGAAGCCAAAACCATGATCTTCCGAAATGATGACCGACCCGCCCCGCAAGAGGAGGCAAAAAAATGACCAAAGTCCCCCCAAAACAAGAAGGTGATCCCGACACCACCGGCCACAGCTGGGACGGGATCGAGGAATTCGATAACCCGATGCCGCGGTGGTGGCTCTGGTGCTTCTATCTGACCATTATCTGGGGTGTCGCCTATACGATTGCCTATCCCGCATGGCCGCTGGTATCCTCTGCGACCTCGGGATTGCTGGGCTATTCCACGCGCGGTGAAGTCGCAGAAGAGATCGCAGCGGTTGAAACTGCAAATGAGGGAATCAACGCCCGCCTTGCCTCTGTGGAGTTGACAGAAATATCTGCCGATGCGGACCTGAACACCTATGCAACGTCAGCCGGTGCGGCCGTGTTCCGCACATGGTGCACCCAGTGCCATGGCTCCGGTGCAGCCGGTTTCGTGGGCTATCCCAACCTGCTGGATGATGACTGGCTCTGGGGCGGTGACATTGAAAACATTCATGCCACCATCTCGCACGGCATCCGTAACGAAGATGACGACGATGCACGCTATTCGGAAATGCCTGCCTTTGGCGATATTCTCGAACCAGAAGAAATCACATCCGTGGTCAACTACGTGATGGACCTGTCCGGCGCCACGCCACTTGATGCCGCACAGGTCAGCGCCGGATCAGAGGTTTATCTGGACAACTGCAGCGCGTGTCACGGCGAAGAAGGTCTTGGGGATCGTGATCAGGGTGCTCCGAACCTTGCGGACGCAATCTGGCTCTATGGCGGTGACTATGACACCTTGATCGAGACTGTGACCTACAGTCGCTATGGCGTCATGCCACCTTGGACTCAGCGCCTTTCCGAGGCTGAAATCCGGGCAGTCTCCGTCTACGTGCACCAGCTGGGCGGCGGCGAATAACTTAACGCCACGTCACGAAAAAACAGGCGCGGTTTTGATGCACATCAAGGCCGCGCCTTACGCAATCAGACTAGTTTGTGCGTGACCGTAACCCGGAGTGAACCGCTTTGTCCGATCAGGCCACACCACCCAGCCTTTACGCAGCCCGCGAACCGATCTTTCCACGCCGGGTTTCCGGCCCCTTTCGCAATTTCAAATGGATCATCCTGATTGTTACGTTGGGCATCTATTATATTGTGCCCTGGATCAGGTGGGATCGTGGACCGGATCTGCCAAATCAGGCGGTTCTGCTCGACCTTGCAAACCGCCGGTTCTATTTCTTCTGGATCGATATCTGGAGCCATGAATTCTATTTCGTCGCCGGGCTGTTGATCATGGCTGGCCTTGGGTTGTTCCTGTTTACCTCGGCGCTGGGGCGTGTGTGGTGTGGCTATGCCTGTCCGCAGACCGTCTGGACCGATCTGTTCATTCTGGTGGAGCGTTGGATCGAAGGGGACCGCAACGCGCGGCTGCGCCTGCACCGTCAGGAGAAAATGGACGCGCGCAAGTTGCGGCTCAGGCTGACGAAATGGACGGTCTGGCTGTTTATTTCTGTGGCGACAGGCGGGGCTTGGGTGTTTTATTTCGCCGATGCACCGACGCTGCTCGTCAATCTGTTCACCGGTCAGGCGGCGGCTGTGGCCTATATCACGGTGGCCATTCTGACCGCGACAACCTTTGTCTTTGGCGGATTCGCACGCGAACAAATCTGTATCTACGCCTGCCCGTGGCCGCGCATTCAGGGCGCCATGATGGATGAGGATACGTTAACCGTTGCTTATCGGCCGTGGCGTGGTGAACCGCGCAAGCACTCCGAAGAAGTGCAGGCCGGTGAGCCGATGGGCGACTGCATTGACTGTATGGCCTGTGTCAACGTCTGCCCCGTGGGGATCGATATTCGCGACGGCCAGCAGATGGAATGTATCACCTGCGCGCTGTGCATTGATGCCTGCGACGACGTCATGGCCAAGATCGGCAAGCCGCGTGGTCTGATAGACTACCTTGCCCTGTCGGATGAGAAACTTGAACGTGCGGGCAATGCGCCCCGTCCGATCTGGAAGCATATCTTCCGCCCTAGGACGCTGATTTACACCGCGCTTTGGGGCGGTGTTGGTGTGGCTTTGCTTGTGGCGCTTTTTATCCGTGCTGACATCGAAGTCACGGTCGCACCGGTGCGCAACCCCACTTTTGTCACCATGTCTGACGGGTCTATTCGCAACACATATGACATACGCCTGCGCAACAAGAACAACGAAGAGCGGCTGTTCCGAATTGCTGTGCAAGGTGATCCGGCGGTGCGCATCCAACTGGAAGGCACGCCCTATGGATCGGTTTCCGTCGGCGCAGATGCCTCGCACCTGCAGCGCGTCTATGTGATCGCGCCGCCGAATTCAGGCCCCGCAGAGGGTGATCACACCGACCTGCGTTTCTGGATCGAAGATCTCACAAACGGGGACCGGGCCTACAAGGACAGCAACTTCACAGGGAAGGCTATAAACCAATGACCAGAGAATTGACCGGACGCCATGTGGCTTTGATCTTCTGCAGCGCGTTTTCCGTGATCATCGCCGTCAACCTGACCCTTGCATTCAATGCCGTCAGCACTTTTCCAGGACTTGAGGTCAAGAACTCCTACGTTGCGAGCCAGAGCTTTGACAAAGATCGAGAAGTCCAGCATTCGCTTGGCTGGTCCGTTTATGCAGAGGCGCGTGAGGGCCAGGTATTGCTTTCCGTGACAGATGCCGCCGGTCAGCCGGTTGAAGTGGCGAGCCTTGAGGCAACGCTTGGGCGCGCCACGCATGTCAAAGATGATTCTACGCCTGATTTTCAGTTTGATGGGAAAAGGTATGTGGCTCCGGTCGATCTGGCGCCGGGGAACTGGAATATCCGCATGTCGGCCACATCCACTGACGGGCGACAGTTTCGCCAGCGTGTGATCCTGCACGTTCCAAAGGCGCGTTCATGACGGCAACCGCTACAAATGGTCCGGCGAGCTGTCCCGGTTGCCTCGCCGCACCCGCCGAGCGTGTTGATGTGCCGTTGCCAGATGCGCAGCTGGCCCTGTCGTTGCCAACCATTCACTGTCAGGCGTGTATTTCCAAAGTTGAGAACAGCCTGACAGCGCATTCCGGGGTGCGCGCGGCACGCGTCAACCTGACACGCAAACGTGTGATGATTGATGCAGCCCCCGGTGTGACGGCTCAGGAGCTTGCCGATCTGGTGATCTCGGCGGGCTTTGAAGCGCATGAGCTTGATATCGACGCGCTCTCGCAAACGCAGACCGATGCCGCAAGCCGCGATATCCTGATGCGTCTTGCGGTCGCTGGTTTTGCAGCCATGAATGTGATGCTGCTCTCTGTTGCGGTCTGGTCCGGGGCGACAGACGCCACGCGGGATATGTTCCATTGGATCTCAGCGGCGATCACTCTGCCTGCCCTTGCCTTTTCCGCCCAACCATTTTTCCGAAACGCATGGGCCGCGCTACGGGCAGGGCGGCTCAACATGGACGTGCCGATCACACTGGCCATCGTGCTGGCGGTGGCGACATCCCTTTGGGAAACAGGGCTTTCCGGCAAGCATGCTTATTTTGATGCAGCCTTGACGCTGACCTTCTTTTTGCTGGCAGGCCGGTGGCTTGATGCGCGCGCGCGTTCTGCTGCGCGCTCGGCGGCCGAAGAGTTGACCGCATTGGAGGTCCCGCGGGCTTTCCGGGTGCATATGGGACAAACGAGCGAAGTCGCGGTGAGCGCACTGCGCCTCGGGGACCATGTGATGGTGCGCCCCGGCGCCCGCGCACCCGTAGACGGCGTCGTGATTGAAGGCACATCCGAGGTTGATCGATCTGCGCTGACGGGTGAGGCGATGCCGGTGATGCGCACCGTCGGTGATCCGATGAGTACGGGCGAGGTAAATCTTACAGGGCCATTGACGCTTGAGGCCACGGCGGTTGGCACGGACACATCATTGCACCAATTGGCTGCTCTGGTTGCGGTCGCCGAAAGCGGGCGGTCCCGGTATACGTCGCTGGCGGATCGCGCGGCCAAGCTTTATGCGCCGGGGGTACATATTCTGTCGGCACTGGCTTTTATGGGCTGGCTGTTGTGGTCCGGCGACATGCGCGTGTCTCTCAATATCGCGGCGGCAGTGTTGATCATCACCTGCCCCTGCGCCCTTGGACTTGCAGTGCCAGCCGTTACAACTGCAGCTTCCGGGCGGCTGTTTCGAAAAGGTCTTCTCATCAAGAATGCCACGGCGTTGGAGCGTCTGGCAGAGGTGGATACTGTCGTCTTTGACAAAACTGGTACGGTTACATTGGGCACCCCGCGCGCCACCAACTGGCGTGATTTGACGCCGCGGCAAAGATCGTTGGCATATGCGCTGGCGCGGGGATCGTCACATCCATTGTCGCAGGCCATTGTGTCGGCTGCGCAAAGCGATGAAACTGCTCATATCGTGCTCAGCGACCTGACGGAGCAACCGGGGTATGGTACGCAAGCCCAATACGCAGAGAAAACAGTTCGTCTGGGACGCCCCGAATGGATCGGGGTTTCGACCGAGGTTGAAGTACTCTGCACCGCGTTGGATACCGGTGATGGCGCGCCAGTGCTCTTGCACTTCGAAGACCGTCCGCGTCCGGGCGCTGCCGAGTTGATGGCCGCACTGAAAAGGCAGGGTATCCCGGTCATTCTGCTTTCTGGTGATCGTCAAACGCCGGTCGCCCAAACGGCCGCTCAACTGGGGATGTCGGATTTTGCTGCGGAAATGCTGCCGGCTGACAAAGTGGCATTCGTCCAGCGTCTGACAGATGAGGGCCGCCACGTTCTAATGGTAGGGGATGGTCTGAACGATACGGGCGCGCTGGCGGCGGCACATGTTTCAATTAGCCCGGCGCAGGCTTTGGATGCAGCGCGCGCAGCGTCTGACATCGTATTGTTGGGTCAAGATTTGATGCCTGTTGCCGACGCACTTGCAACCGCACGGATGGCCACCAAACGGATTCGCGAGAATTTTCGCATCGCGACGGTGTACAATATTGTTGCGGTGCCTCTTGCCGTCGCTGGTCTGGCAACGCCGTTGATCGCGGCCTTGGCGATGTCTACGTCCTCGCTGACGGTATCGCTTAATGCACTGCGGATCAGGGGGCGTGGGTGAACGTTCTGGCCTACCTCATCCCCATTTCTCTGATCTTGGGGGGGCTCGGGTTGGCCGGGTTTCTGTATACCCTGCGCAGCCGCCAGTACGAAGACCCCGAAGGCGACAGCCGCCGGATCCTGAATGATGAATGGGACGATAAGCCGAAAAGCGATTAAAGCGTCATGCGAAAAACCTGAATCACATAACGCTGCCTGAAATCAAAAATTTCAACGCGTTACGTGATACTTGATGTTTCAGGTATTTCGTCAGACGCTCTAGGCTACGCGCCTTTGTCTTCTGCCTGCCGACGCTAGGCCCTGTCCGAACATAGTCAGGTATTCAGAAAAATGATTCTGTCGGTGTGATCTGAGAATGCGACGTTAACACCCTGTTTTTCATCGACTGCGGTGCAACCTAGCTGGTCATCCCGTCCTATATTTGAAAAGTCATTCGAACGCGTCCTGACTTCATGTCGCGCAGGCAGCGTCCAGAAAATCCCCTCACGCGCCCCGGCACGGCATGCAGATGCCGCAGCTTGGTTTTGGTCAGGTTACAGGTTGCGACCACGCGTTTGGTGCCGGTGGTTTCCTATGTCCTGAACTTTGTTTGGATTCAGGAGGGCCCGACTGTTTTGCAGGAAATGTTACGTGCCTCAAGGCGACGACAGGCGAGGTCGGCGGAATCTTCGGTCATCCCAAGAAAATTTGCATCAAAGCCAGTCGGTCGGCGCACGACCTTGCGCAACGTCCCATCCAGTGTCTCCATCTCCGTGAGCGCGGTTGTCAAAAGGGCGCGTTCTGCCAGATACCGACTGCCGAACTGTCCCACATTTACGCCCCATTGCCGCCCGCCTGATGTTGAAAGCCGGGTTACGACTTCATTTCCCACTGGCTGATCCAATGACGCGTTTATGAGATCCTTGGGCCGCATGGCTGGCCTGATGGACACTGGGGCGACACCGCCCAATGGGGCCGCTGTGCTTGGTGCCGGCGTTTCCTGTGCTTCAATCAATGCCGATTTTATATCGCTATTCAGAATTCCGGTTGTACTTGCGATGCTTGCGGTCGAAGTCTTCGCTTCTTCGACGGCGGCTATGATGTCCTCGGCGTTTACCGGGCTTGCTACCGCGGCCGATGCGACCGTGGGTCTTATTTGGGGCCGCAGACTGGCTGTCATGATCGTAGCGTCACGCGTTCCCTGACGGCTGGAGGCAAAGTAGGACGGCTTTTGAGGTTTGCGCACAGTTGCCCGACTTGGGGCACGTTTGAATCCCATATCAAGCAGCTCTGCGACACGTGCATTGCGCGCGATCGTCGACGTGCCACCAAAAACAGTTGCGATAATACGTTCCTGTCCGCGCTCTGCTGAGGCGACAAGATTGAATCCAGCAGCGCGCGTGTAGCCGGTTTTTATCCCATCAGCGCCGCGGTATGCCGCCAAGAGGCGTCGGTTCGTATTCGCGACATCCCGCACACCCGCATGTGTCGAGCGACGGGAAAACAGATTATAATATTCGGGATAATCATAAAGCACATGACGGCCCAACAGGGACATATCACGCGCTGTGGACATATGTCCGCTTTCCGTCAGACCGTGCGCATTCTTGAAGGTTGTGCGGGTCATGCCCAGTTCTTTTGCGGTCCGCGTCATACGCCGCGCAAATGCTGCTTCTGACCCTTCGAGCGCTTCACCAATAGCGGTTGCGGCATCATTTGCAGATTTGATCGCAGCGGCGCGTATCAGATAGCGAAAGGCGATCCGCTGGCCTGATTTCAGCCCAAGCTTCGAGGGAGGCTCGGATGCGGCAAATCGGGAAATCTTGACCTTGGTATCCAGCGAAATCTCACCGTTTTCGACAGCTTGAAAAGCGATGTAAAGCGTCATCATCTTGGTCAAGGATGCAGGGTGAAGCCGTGTGTCCGCGTTACGTGAATGCAAGACCTCGCCCGTCCGCGCATCCATCACAAATGCCGCATAGGGGGCCGCTGCTGCACTGAGAGGTAAAACAACAAGCATCCATAAAACCGCGAATGCATATAGCCCATAGCGGGCCGGCCAGGTGCGCCGAACCTTCATGATAACCGCCTTTTTTTCTGCCTCATGCCGCCGAATTTTTTCGACTGGCTTTATTAGCGCTGACGCTAACACAGCTTTTGATTTCGATAAACCATTGAATTAAAGCGAAGGCGTTAAGTTTCGATGAAGCTTAAACTTGATGCAAATTAAGCGCAGGCATCAGCCGTTTTCGACAAAGACGAGCGTAACTCTGCCAAAATGCGCTGAGCCGCGGTTGTTTCACCGGGGCGGCGGTGCGATTCTCTGGATCATTCAACGGTGGCGCAGACCGCAGTGACATCGAACTTGGTAAGGGGCGGAATTTTCCGCTTAGCCTTGCCCCTTTTCTAAACGCTCAGACAGGTTATATAAGCGGTTCAAGGACTCACCACACCCGTCAACATCAGGAGCAGCAATGCACCGCGATTTATACATGATGTCGGACCGTTCGGAAGACGATGGCGATACGTCCATCCTGACCGCTACGAAACCGAAGACAAAGCGCCCGCCGCTTTACAAGGTTTTGTTGCTGAACGACGATTTCACGCCAATGGAATTTGTGGTGCATGTGCTTGAGCGGTTCTTTGGCCTCAATCATGCACAAGCGTTTGAGATCATGCTGACAGTGCACAAAAAAGGTGTCGCGGTCGTTGGCGTCTTCAGCCACGAAATCGCTGAAACGAAAGTGGCGCAGGTGATGGATTTTGCGCGCCGCCACCAGCATCCACTACAGTGCACCATGGAAAAAGAAGAGTAATCTGGTGATCGACGCCCGTCTGGTGCTGGCTCTGAGTGAGGGTGGCCTTGTGCTGCCCGACACTGGCCAAATCACGGTTGTGAAGCCGCCTGTCGATGCGCGGCTCGTGGATCTGCCGCGTGAGCGGACCTGCATCATAGATGGGTTCAAACCCGCATATGACACGTGGAAAACGCGGGATTACCACTGCGAGACTGAACTCACTTCACCGAACGCCGCAACGATTGTATGCCTGCCCCGCGCCAAAAAGGAAGCGCGCGCCTTGATCGCACAGGCCATGTCGCTGAGCGCGGGCGTGGTGATCATAGATGGGCAAAAAACTGACGGTATCGATAGTATTCTGCGTGACATGCGCAAGCGTATAGAGGTGTCTGCGCCAATTTCCAAAGCTCATGGCAAGTTGTTCTGGTGCGCAACGCCGGATGCAAGCGTGTTTGCAGACTGGCGCGACGGGCCCACTCTGACCGAAGGCGGGTTCTGGACGGCACCGGGCGTTTTTTCAGCGGACGAAATAGATCCGGCCTCGGCTTTGCTGGCGGATGCTTTGCCCGCCAAGCTTGGGCGCGATGTCGCAGATCTTGGGGCGGGGTGGGGATTTCTGTCTGCGCACATCCTGACCCGTCCGGAGATCGAAGCGGTACACCTTGTCGAGGCTGATCATATGGCGCTCGAATGCGCGCGGCGCAATGTGACTGACCCAAGGGCTGTGTTTCATTGGGCCGATGTCACCACATGGCAAGCAGAGCGCAAGGTGGACACGGTGGTGATGAACCCCCCGTTTCATACATCCCGTGCGGCAGATCCAACACTGGGGCAGGCGTTTGTCAGGGCTGCGGCGGGGATGCTCAAGCCGCAGGGGCAGCTCTGGATGGTGGCAAACCGCCATTTGCCTTACGAACAGTGCCTGCAAGACAGCTTTGCAAATTGCTTTGAAGTTGGCGGTGATACACGCTTTAAACTGTTTCATGCAGCGCGTCCAAAACGACAGGTCCGGCGCTAGGCTGGCTATCCTGAAAGGAGACTCATGTCTTTTTCCATAAGTGGCAAAACGGCGATTGTAACCGGCGCGGCGAACGGCATCGGCTTGGCGATCGCCCGGCAATTTGCGGATCGCGGCGCGAATGTGATGTGTGCCGACATTGACGAAAAGAGGCTGGCCGAAGAGTGGGGTGATTTGTCCGAAGATGGCAATCTGCGCTATTTTGGCGGTGATTTGCGCCAGAGGCTGACAATTGCCAATCTGGTTTCGGCGACGATTGATAGTTTTGACCGGGTCGATATTCTGGTTAATGCGTCGCGGCAGGTGCTTGAGACGAATGCCTTGGACTTTGAGGACACATCGGTTTCTGTTTTGCTGGAGCAAAACCTGATGACGGCGCTGCATCTGACACAGCAAGTTGCGAAAAGGATGATTAAGCAGGGGGTTGACCAGCCAGAAGGTCAATGTGGATCGATCATCAACCTGAGTTCGATCACCGCGCGCACCACGCGCCCGGAGTTGATGGGCTATTCAATCGCCTCTGCCGCACTTGAACAGATGACCCGCTCCATGGCGCTTGTTCTGGCGCCTGAGCGTATTCGCGTGAACGCCATCGCCTTTGGTTCGGTGATGAGTGCATCGCTTAAGACATCAATGAGTGAGCATAGTGAGTGGCGCGATGAAATTCGCAGCCAAACACCGCTGGCACGTATTGCGGGTCCGGCCGAGTTGTCAGATGCCGTTCAGTTTCTTGCGGCGGAGAGTTCCAGCTTCATGACCGGGGAAATCATGACGGTCGACGGCGGGCGTAGTCTGCTGGATGCTGTTGCGGCGCCGGCGCACTGACAATTGCGCTTGGATTAGCGCGGCAAAGCAGTTTAGAGATAGTGTCAGGACAAACTGACACATTAGGCTGCACCATGACCACAGACTTTGATACAGAAAAAACACGCGCCTCCGCGTGGTTCCGTGAATTACGCGATCAGATCGTGGCAGCTTTTGAAGAGCTCGAGAGTGATCACGCGCATGGTCCGCTCAGCGATGGAGAGGCGGCCGTTTTTGATGTCAGCGAGACCAAACGCCAGAGCGATGATGGCTCTGACGCCGGTGGTGGTTTGATGAGCGTGATGCGCGGCGGTCGTGTGTTCGAGAAGGTCGGTGTGAATATTTCCACCGTCTACGGCACCCTCGGCACCCGCGCGCAATCCGCGATGGCGGCGCGTAAGGGCATTCCGGGCATGAAGGATGACCCGCGGTTCTGGGCCTCCGGGATCAGCCTTGTCGCCCATATGCAAAACCCGCATGTGCCTGCGGTTCATATGAACACGCGGATGTTCTGGACGCCGCATGCGTGGTGGTTCGGTGGCGGGTCCGATCTGAACCCTTGCATCGAATACGACGAGGACACCGCCCATTTTCACGCCCAGCAACAGGAAAAACTGGACCCACATGGAACAGACTTCTACCCGCGGCTAAAAGAATGGGCGGATGAATATTTCTATATCCCGCATCGCAATCGGGCACGCGGCGTGGGTGGGATATTCATGGATGATCACTGCACGAACGATTGGGAACAGGATTTTTCCCTGACGCAGGACATCGGGCGCGCGTTCCTACCCGCTTATGTGCCATTGGTGCGCAAGCGCCGGGCGCACGACTGGACCGAGGCAGACAAAGACGCGCAACTGGTGCATCGCGGGCTCTATGCCGAATACAACCTCGTCTATGATCGCGGCACCAAGTTCGGTCTGGAGACAGGCCACGACGCAAACGCCGTGTTGATGAGCCTGCCGCCTTTGGCGAAGTGGATTTAGCGGGTCGGCAGGCGACGCGCTATTTCAGCATCCATGTGTTCTTTTTGGGCTTTCCATTGTCGTAGATGCGCAGTTCTTTTGCGCTGACGCGTTCTACGCTCCAGCACTTTTGCCCCCAGTCGCCTTTTTCGCACCACTGGTCGCCTTTCACAAAGAATTCGCCGGTGTATTTGTCCTTGCCACCCCAAATACCGTTGTATTTACCGGTCTTCTTTTGGGTTGCCTTGCTATAGGCTTGGACCCAAGGCGTTTTGTTATCCTGATTTGATACACCGGACATTTGGCTTCCTGGTATCGTGGCCAAAAGTTCACCTTGGGTCATGAACGTTTGTGCATGAACGGCACTGGACGCACATAACGCAATGCCAACGGCGATCGCCGTTGCGCAGAATCTGGAGGAGATGAATGAGCGCGTATATTGTTCGAAAGATGAGTAAATCATGAAGTATCCTGATCGTTTTTAGCTAAGGGTCTTTTTATAGAAAACGGCGGACGGCATTGCCCGCAGAGATGCGTAGCATGCGCAACCTCTTGAGAAAAATCAAATACTACATATCGCTTTGTGGCAAAATGGAATGCGGTCGAGACCTGCGTGCCGAAGGTTTTGTTCTCAACGCCACTCGAAAAACTTGGGCCCGGCACGGTCCAGAAGTTCCTGCGCAAGTATGCGCCCCATTTCTGCGCCGTCCGCAATTGGGCCGCTGCGTTCGCCCGCCAGAGACTCCGATCCGTCTGGCCGCAGCACTTCACCGCGCAGCCGCAGCTGATCACCATCAAGTTCAGCCAAGCCCGCGATGGGCGTTTCACATGACCCGTCAAGCGTCAGCAGGAAGCTACGCTCCGCCGTCAGACGCTGGCCGGTTTCAATGTGATGGATTGCACTTAGTAAATCAGCGGTGTTCTGATCCGCCATCCGGCGTTCGATGCCAATGGCCCCCTGTGCAACGGCAGGCAGCATTTCATCCGCCTCAATCGGCGTTGCTGGCACCTCGTCCATTTTCAGCCGGTTCAGGCCAGCAGAGGCCAGAAAGGTACATTCCGCCACCCCATCGGCCAGCTTTTTCAGCCGCGTCTGCACATTGCCGCGAAATTCGACCACATTCAGGTCGGGGCGACGGTTGAGCAGCTGTGCCTTGCGCCGCAGACTTGAGGTGCCAACCACCGCGCCCTGCGCCAGATCAGCGATACCGCTCAGTGTGGGGGATACAAACGCATCACGCACGTCTTCACGCGGCAGATAGGTGTCAAGGACCAGCCCGTCCGGTTGCAGCGTCGGCATGTCCTTCATCGAATGCACCGCGATGTCAATTTTTTCTGACAGCAGATCTTCTTCGATTTCACGGGTGAAAAGACCCTTGCCACCGATGTCTTTCAGCGCGCGATCCTGAATCATGTCACCGGTGACTTTGATCACGACGATGGAGAAGGCATCCTCAGGTAAATCAAAGGCTTGCATCAGGCGCGCACGAGTTTCAAACGCCTGAGCCATCGCCAAGGGCGAGCCACGGGTGCCGATTTTGAGGGGCGAGTCGGGGGAAGGAAGCTTTACTGTCATGATCACCTCTTTAAGCGCGTCAATTTATCCTGACAACCCGTCTGTGACTTGACAATACCGGCTGAGACGAAGACCAACGTTTTGAGTTACGAAGAGGACGATCATGGCTGCGGCAAAAACCATCCTGCGCTCTTTGGCAGGCGAAACACTTCCCACCCCTCCAATCTGGATGATGCGTCAGGCAGGACGATATCTGCCCGAATACAAAGCGACGCGCGCGCAGGCCGGTGATTTCCTGTCGCTATGTTACAATCCGGAATTGGCCGCCGAGGTGACGTTGCAGCCGATCCGCCGCTACGGGTTCGATGCGGCCATTCTGTTTGCCGACATCCTGCTGTTGCCGCAAGCTTTGGGGGCGGATTTGTGGTTTGTCACGGGCGAGGGGCCGAGGTTGTCCACCATCACAACACAGGCGGATTTTGACAAGCTCAAGCCCGTGGGCGAGATCGACGCGGTTCTGAACCCGATCTACGAAACCGTGCGTATTCTGCGCCAGGAGCTGCCACAGGAAACGACGCTGATCGGTTTTGCCGGGGCACCCTGGACGGTGGCGACCTATATGATTGCCGGGCGCGGCACGCCCGATCAGGCACCTGCGCATGCGCTGAAAGACGAAAACCGGGAATTGTTCGAGGCACTTCTGGCGCGGATCACACAAGGCACCATCGAATATCTGTCCAAACAGATTGAGGCCGGGGTAGAGGTGGTCAAGATTTTTGACAGTTGGGCCGGGTCGCTGAAGGGCGCGGATTTCCAGAAATACGCGTTGGAACCTGCGCGCGAGATCACCGCCGCGATCAAGGCGCGCCATCCGGATACTCCGGTCATTGGCTTCCCGCGTGAGGCAGGGGATGGCTACATCGGATTCGCAAAAGCCACTGGCGTGGATTGCGTCGCCCTCGATAATTCGATCAGCGCGGACTGGGCGGCGGCCAATGTGCAGGTCGATGGCTGCGTGCAGGGTAATCTGGCGTCAAGCCATATGGTGACGGGCGGGCAGGCCCTGATTGATGAGACGCGCGCAATCGTAAAGGCGTTTTCAGGCGGGCCGCATATCTTTAACCTCGGTCACGGCATCACGCCGGATGCAGACCCGGATAATGTGCAGCGCATGATTGACGCGGTTCGCGGGCAGTAAACGCGGATTGTGCCTTGACGGTCAGAGCGGGCTGGAATAACTGACGCTTCGATGGCGTTATAGCTCAGTTGGTTAGAGCGAACGACTCATAATCGTTAGGTCCCTGGTTCAAGTCCAGGTAACGCCACCATTCCACTTTTTCGCTTACCCTCTTTGAGGCCGGACCGGCCGATGAGTTCACAAACATGGGTGACAAGCTTTTCCATCTGCCTTAGCGTTTTAAGCAGGCGGTCAGGCCAGTTGCGTGACCATACCAAACAGTTGCTCGGGGGGAGAACAGATATGATGATTTCACGTAAGCGGTTTTTGAACTTGGTCGCCGCCGCCGCTTTATCCTTGGGCTTTGGTGGTGCTGCATCGGCTCAGGAAGTGACACTGACCCTGCATCAGTTTTTGCCACCGCAGGCCAATGTGCCTAAGCTGATCCTCGATGTCTGGGCGGATAACGTCGAAGAGGCAAGCGAGGGCCGGATCAAGATCGACCGCTTTCCATCCATGCAGCTTGGCGGTCGTCCACCGGAATTGATGGATCAGGCGATTGATGGTGTTGCCGATGTGGTCTGGACGGTCGTGGGCTATACGCCGGGCCGGTTTCCGCAGACCGAAGTGTTTGAACTGCCCTTCATGATGACCAACGCCCGTGCGGCGTCCCGTGCCTATTGGGAAATGTTCGAAACCCATATGAAGGACACGGATTTTCAGGACGTGGAAATCCTGGGGACATGGGTTCACGGGCCGGGCATCATCCATTCCAACAGAGAAGTGCGCACGCCCGCCGATATGGAAGGGATGAAAATCCGTGGCGGCTCGCGGCTAGTGAATTCTCTTCTGGAAAAGGTCGGGGCCGCGCCGGTGGGCATGCCCGTGCCTGCGGTACCTGAGGGGCTGTCCAAAGGTGTCATCGACGGCACCACAATCCCTTGGGAAGTGACCACAGCCCTGAAAATCCCTGAACTGGTGGACAATCACACCGAATTCACCGGCAACGCGCTGTATGTTCTGACCTTTGTGCTGGCCATGAATAAAGACCGCTATGACAGCCTGCCGGATGATCTGCGTCAGATCATTGATGATAATTCCGGGCTGGAATTCTCGGTCTTTGCGGGTGGTGTCATGGAAGACAATGACGCACCCGCACGCCAATTGGCAGCGGACAGGGGCAACACAATCGTGACCCTGACCGCAGACGAGGCACAGGAATGGCGCGATGTTGCGGCACCCATCTATGACGAGTGGGTCGCGGAAATGTCCGAAAAGGGCATTGATGGTCAGGCGTTGATCGACGAGGCGCGGATGCTGATTGATCAATACACCGAATAACCCCGTTTACGTGATTGTGAACATGCCCGCCCCAAAACGCCCCCGGTGGGGCAGATCATGATGCATCAGGCTGTGAAACTGCTCGCCCGGAGCACCGCGATCATCGGGGGCTTTGTTCTGGTGGCGCTGATCATGTTGACCACAGTGTCGATTGTTGGCCGGTCGCTTGGCGATTTCTTGCATACGGATTTTGCATCCCGTGCCTTGGGCGCGTTTTCTCGTACTTTGCTCGACCTTGGTGTGGGGGAAGTCAAAGGCAGTTACGAGTTGCTGGAGGCCGGGGTCGCCTTTGCGATATTTTCGTTCTTTCCGATCTGTCAGTTGTACAGCGGCCACGCCACCGTCGATGTGTTCACGTCAAACCTGCCGCAGGCCGTGACGCGCTATGTGATGGCGTTCTGGGAGGTTATTCTGACCGCATGCCTGATCCTGATCAGCGTGCAGCTTTTTGGTGGACTGCAAAGGTACTTCGGCAATGGTGAAACGACGCTGTTTTTGCAATTTCCCCTGTGGTGGGCCTATGCGGCCAGCTTTGTCGCCTCGGTCGTAACCTGCATCGTGGCGGTCTATTGTGCGATCATGCGTGTGTATGAAAGCGTGACGGGCCGCAGCCTGTTGCCGCAGGCATAACCCTTCATGACAACGTTGCTTGACCTTTTACCCTTTGCCCAGATGGACAGGCTCGAGCTTGGCTTTTGGTCTTTTCTGGTGCTGCTGGTCATGGTGTTTTTGCGCGCGCCGATTGGGCTGGCGATGCTGCTCTGTGGGTTTGGGGGCTGGTATTACGCGATGAATGGCAACCCGGTGCCGTTGCTTGCAAAGCTCAAATCCGAGACCTATACCACGTTTTCGAATTACTCCCTGACGATCATCCCGCTGTTTTTGCTGATGGGGCAGTTTGCAACGCTTTCGGGTCTGTCCAAGGCCCTTTTCAAGGCGGCGGAAAGCTTTCTGGGCCATCGGCGGGGCGGTGTTGCCATGGCGGCGGTTGGGGCTTGCGCGGGCTTTGGTGCGATTTGCGGATCGTCTTTGGCGACGGCGGCCACAATGTCCAAGGTCGCCTTGCCCGAATTGCGCCGCTACGGCTATTCCGGCGGGTTTTCCACGGCGACCCTTGCTGCTGGCGGGACGCTTGGCATTCTGATCCCACCGTCAGTTATTCTGGTGATCTATGCGATCATCACCGAGCAGAACATCGCAAAGCTGTTTCTTGCGGCGTTCATTCCAGGCATTCTCGCGGCGCTGGGGTATATGCTCACCATCTCACTATATGTGCGCCTTTACCCCGATGCAGCCGGCACGCGCGCGCCTGTGCCCATGGGCGATCGTTGGCGCGCTTTGGGGGCGACATGGCCTGTGCTGGCCATTTTTGGCGTGGTCGTCGGGGGCATATATCTGGGCTGGTTTACCCCGACCGAGGGGGCCGCGATCGGTGCGGCAGGTACAGGGCTGATTGCCGTGGTGTCGCGCAGCCTGACTTGGCAGACGTTCAAGGAATGTCTCTTGGGGACGGGCCGCACGACCGCGATGATCTTTTTCATCGTGTTGGGAGCCAGTTTTTATAATGGATTTCTGGCGCTCTCCGGCGTGCCGCAGTTCATGGCAGACTGGGTGCTGGCGCAGGACTATAGCCCGTGGTTTGTCCTGTCGATCATCCTGCTCTTCTACCTCGTGTTCGGCTGCCTGATGGACAGCCTATCGATGATCCTGCTGACCGTTCCGATCTTTTTCCCTGTGATCTCGGCGATGGATTTTGGGATGTCGCCGGAACATGTGGCCATCTGGTTCGGTATCCTCGTTTTGATTGTGGTTGAAGTGGGCCTGATCACGCCGCCTGTTGGCATGAACCTTTTCATCATAAATGCGATGGATCGTGAGACGCCGATTACACAAACATACAAAGCCGTATTGTTCTTTGTCGGCTCTGATATCGTGCGGGTTGCGGTGCTGGTCGCGTTCCCAGCGATTACGCTGTTTCTAATTCCCGTTTAAAGTGTAATAGTTCGCCCAAAAAGGGAGATGACTGTGGAATTGTTGCCGGAACAACTTGCGATGGGCGACAGTTAGTGCAGGATGCTCCCGGTGGCGTTTGCAGGGTCTTGGGAGGGATTCGAGTTGCATACGGTTACGCGTGTCACAGATATGACGGCCACTTGCCGCTGGGAGGCAAGGCAAGAGGCAATCGTGGCGCGTAATCTTGCGGCCAGCAAACGAATATGCGCCGTTATGGTACTGACGGGCCTGAGTGCCAGACCCGTCGGTGCCAGCTTAAAATGCGTATTTTCTGCGGAGCCACCTTAACCCCTGTGTCTAACCTGCCTAATTTGGAGCAATGCCGTGCTTAATTCCTCTCACGACATTCCGATGCCACCGCATGTCTATGTACCGGGTTTCAGTCCGCGGCATCACGACGACTGGTTCGACCCGATCAAGCGCTCGGTCACGCCGCATGTTCCAGTCGGGGAGTTGCACAAGACACCCGCATTTATTGCCGGGCGGCTGTATTATGACGCCGGGTATTTCTGGGAGTCCCATGAAGTGTTGGAGGCGGTCTGGATCCAGACTAAAGATCCAAGCCCCGAACGTGACATGGTGCTGGCCCTCATTCAACTCGCCAATGCGCGCCTCAAGGTGCTGATGCTGCAACCGCGCGCTGCATGGCGTTTGTGTGATATGGTGGATACGCATTTATCCCGCTGCCCGACGGATAGTAAGGTGTTGGGGCTGAATGTGGCGGATATGGTCTCCCTCGTCAGTGAGGCACGGCTCATCGCAAAGCACGCAATGAAATAGGACAACTGCGGCGCAAAATACGCTTAGGGTCTTCGGACCACTTAGATCAGCCTACCATGCGCGTAGATCGTGGCAAAAGCAGTCGAACCCCATATGGTCGATGGGCGCGCAGTTTCGGGCGCGGTGAGGCCGGAAAACGCCATGACTAAGGCGGCGGCACCGGTCCGAAGCTAGAGAACGGCGGCCAGTTCGACGACAATGATCAACCGCAACGCCAGAAGCTTAAAGCGTCATGCGAAAAACCTGAATCACGCGACGTTGCCTGAAATCGGAGATTTCAACGCGTTACGTGATACTTGGTGTTCCAGGTATTTCGTCAGACGCTTTAAAACGGCAATTGGAAGACGGGCAATTGCAGCGAATTGGTCGGGGAACTCTGCGCCCATGCCTGTCAGGCTCATGATTTCGGCGGCCTAGGTTTCAGTCCCGGATGGGTTCATCAGGGGGTCGCGCGTACCGAGTGTCCGCCAGCTTGCGATTGAGCCTGTTGCACATCTCCTGCGCCGTCACGCGATCAATAGGAAAGGGGCCACGCCTGTGGCGCGGCCCCTCCCCGCAGTTAAATGTTTGGTTTACGTCCAGGCCATCTGTTCCGGGCGGATTTCGAATGAGATGTGGTGCTCGCCGCCCACCAGACCTTCTCTGGTGTGGTTATAAAGCGACCGCCAATATGGCTGGATCGTTACACCTTCGTCCTGAACGATCGCCTGACCCTTCATCATGAGAGCGCGGCGGGCTTCCAGATCGGGTGTGGCAAGTGCCTTGGTCAGGATGGCGTCAAATTCATCGTTCGCCCAGCCGAATTCGTTCCATGCCTCTCCGGACCGATACGCAAGTGCCCAAATCTGGACGCCAAGGGGCCGGTGGTTCCAGTTGGTCGAGGAGAACGGATACTTCGTCCAGTCGTTCCAGAATGTCGAACCGGGCAGGATTGTCCGCTTCACACTGATACCGGCATCGCGCAGCTGGGCTGCAACGGCGTCTGTTGTATCCTTGCGCCAGGCATCGTCGATCGAGAACAGTTCATGCTCGAAATCTCCCATGCCCGCCTCGTCCATCAGGGCTTTGGCTGCGGCCGGATCATATTTGCGCGGGGGCAATTCTGCATATTCCGGGTGCATCGGGCCAACGTGGTGATTTTCGGCAACTTCACCACGACCTGCCGCGCCCAGTTCAAGCAGAATTGCGTTGTCGACGGCCATCGAAATGGCCTGACGGACGCGTTTGTCCTCGTAGGGCTTGATGCCGTCGACCTCGGCCAATTGGTTGGGACGGATCACGATCGTCGCACCTGTCACAACTGCGTTGTTTTGCCAGCCATCCAGAGTGTCAAAGACGTCAATGAAATCACCTTCAATAGAATAGGTCATGTCGATCTCTTCGGCCTCTGCCGCCGCCACGAACGCGGAGGGATCTGTGCCGTAGTCGATATACTCAACCCGGTCCAGCCAGGCACCATTGCCTGCGTTCCACCACGTGTGACCTTCGTTGCGCACAAGCACGGCTTTCACGCCGACTTCTAGCGATTCAGGCAGGTAAGGCCCGGTACCAATCGGATTGTCGAGCATCGTTTCCGCGGAAAAACCCTCCGGAATAATCGCCGCGGGATAGTCGGCCATGCCGGGGATCAGCGAGATGTCCGCTGTTGGCAGATTGAGGCGCACGGTGTGGCTGTCCACGACCTCGACTGCGCCGTCGATGGCCTTTTCCGTATTTGGGTCAATCAGGGTTGCAAAGCGGCCAGCCATGGAATTGCCCTCGAGGCTTTTGTCGCACCATCCGATGATGTTGCGTGCCACGTCTTCCGCAGTGAAATCGCTGCCGTCGTTCCATTTGACGCCCTGTCGTACGTTCAGGGTGTAAACAGTCGCGTCGTCGTTGATCTCCCAGCTTTCGAGCAGCTTGCCTGTAAAGGTGCCATCGTTTTCGTAGTGAACGAGATACTCAAGCCAGCCACGGCTGAAGTTTGCGATCTGGCTCCAGTCATAGGTGCGGGGATCTTTCAGCGCGCGCACTTCCTGCTGAATGCGGACTGTGCCACCCATCGTATGTGCGGCGGCATGGGCCTTGGGTGCGCTCAGGCCAAGCATCGCATAGGCGGTCGCGGATGTAGCACCGAAAGCGCTCGCCAGCGCCAAAAATTCCCGGCGGCTCACGGCGTCGTTTCCGGACTTCGCAGCGGAGTCCAGTACGGACCGCGGCAATGGTTTGCCGGTGCTTGTGAAAAATGTCATGTTCTTCCTCTCTGTTGGAACACGCGCGAGTGGCGTGCAGTTGCCGATGTTTCATTCGGCAGAGTGATGCAGTTGATCTGCTTTTCTTTAGCCGCCGAACGGGCGACGTGGGCCTAGTCAAACACGCTCACGCGTGGCGTCAAGCCCATCTTCGGGTTACCGTGCCGCATAAAGGTCCAATTGTGTCTCCGCCACTCTCATATCCTGTTACTCTGGGCGATGCGGGGCCGCCGATTGACCCGCGTACAATGAACCGGCAATTCAATACCATGAATTGAATCTGTCGCTAAGCCGCAGCAACAACGACGCTTTTTCTGCTATCCGCGTCGCACTGCAATCTTCTTGCGACATGCTGGTACGTGCGTTGCGGCCAATCTTCAGAAACTACGTGGTTCGGTCGCATTTTAAGGCCGCCCCGAGCGCTCGTTTTAGGCCATTTTCCGTTCGAAGATGGTGGGGTTTTTCCGGTCAGGTGGTGCGCGTTACGCGATTGCGCACTGACCAGCGACGACGCGGTGAAAATGCAGGTCGAGGATAACGGCGAGATAGAGCCGCCTTTACCTCTTTGGTCACATGTGGGCGGTCATAGTTTTCCACGCGATGTTCGGTGTTCCAGACGTCGAGGTCACAGGTTTGGTGCCTTCTGCGTCGCGCGCAGTGGTAACAATGCGTTGCGCGTGGCCACCATTTCGGCGGTACTTGAAGCGTTACAAAGGCGCAGTTGGTCGATGGGTGTCACGTCTACATAGGCCGGGTCGTGACCCAATGCACGCGCCGGGCTCAATGTGATTGAGGCAAGCCAGTCGCCCATGGGCGGGTCAAGATGTGCGGCCAGACATGCCAGATGCAAGGCCGCGCGCGGGTCGTGCTGGCCAACAGGGCAAAAGGCATCAGCCACATTATCCGAGGCGATGACGATTGGTACGCCCGCGTCGTGCAACTCACGCAGGCAGGTCAGACCGCGCTGGTTTGGCGTGCCATCGCGGCGGCCCTGCAGGTACAGGTTGGTCGTTGGCAACGCGCAGATTGCGATCTTTGCACGCAACAGCTTGTCGAATATCCGATCCCGCGTCGAGGCATCATGGTCGATCAGGCTGACCGCATGCCCGCATAGAATTGGCCCTTCAAAGCCGCTTGCCAATGCAGCGTCACATATCGCTTCAAGCCCATTGTAGGACCCCAGTCCTTCATCAACATGGAAATCCAACGCGAGGCCAAAGTGATTTGCGGCTGCAAAGATGTTCGCAAGGCCCTCGCTCACATCACTCTGGTCGTGATCCAAAATAAAGGCTCCAAGGACGCCGGCGCTGTGCTTTGCAATGTGATGTGCCACAGCAAAACAAAAGTCGCGATCCGCCAGTTGCGAGATACTGGTAAGTGCTGCCATCTGGATTTTCATTGCCGGAAAATCACGCGAGACTTCTTGCAGAACGGACCACGCCAGCGGCGGTGCTGCATCCGTGCCCCAATCAATATGGCTGCGTACCAGCGTGCACCCGGCTGCATCTAATTCGTGCAGTCCACGTCCCATACGGTGCCGTAAGTCGGGCGCAGTCCAATGCTGTTTATCAACTGCCTGTGCTGCGATGGCAGCGGCAAGGTCGCCGCCGATACCTTGCATACGGTTGATGCTGTGACACTTATCCAGATGGCAATGGGCTTCTACCAAAGCGGGGATCAGGATGCGCGGGCTTTGTGAGTGCGCAACTGTGGTCAAGCCAACAGCTCTGCCATTTTTGACAATCAGATCGCCCCGCAGGTAATCGCCTTCTGTGCGGCCGCCAAATCTGCCGGGCGCGTGCACCATAGACAGCGGCACGAGGATATCACGCAACACAGTCTTGTTGTGTCGCCCAGAAGTGCCTGTCGCCCGGGCCTCAAGATTTTGCTTGGCATTACCTACTGTCCTGATCAAAGGAAAACATCGGGCGGCCCTGAGAGATTGTAAATCTGTGCCTGAAGATGTGACGGGAGGCTGTCAAAAATCCACATTCCGCGCAAGGATGAATGCGAGGCCAGAGGGATCGGTTATCGTCGCAAACCCCTGTCTTGCCGACCTCAACGCTGATCATTGTGTCGGTCCGTGCCCGGTCTGGGTTTGAGGTTCGGGCACTGTGCAGCTGACAATTATGCCTCTGGAGAGGCTTTGTTCAGAATTTCGTTCAGCCGTTCCAGATCGCCGATCTCATTGGCGAAAATAAGCACCAGTCGCGCATTCAACGCATGGCTCTGCGTATCGCTTAACCCTTTGTGGGCCTCAAGCAAAGCGGCGTAAAAATCATCTGCAGGGAAGTTCGGGTTGGGTTTGATCGTCATGCAGAATTCCCCAGCGCTTTATTCATCGCCTTTGCTACAGCCTGCTCTGAAACGGTTCTGAAAGCCGCACAGATGTGACCGTCTGGGCGCAGCAGATAAGTGTCGTCCGTGCCGTATCGCTGTTTCAGCAGACCTGTTGGATCCTCGAAACAGGTATAGTCGCTTTGGTGCCCCACACCGATACGTGGCAGGTCGCAGACTGCGGGGATTGGTACTGGCCCGACATGCAAAAGGCAGAAGTCAGACGGGATTTTGTCGATCAGCCAGCCGGTGCCATCTGGGCTTGAAACGGGTGCATCGAGCACGGGGCTGCCGATGGGCAAATGGCTGTCGCCACTGCTGTGCAATGTGCTTTGCGACAGGACAAAGGGCAAGGAAAGGCGTCCGGAATTGATCAATGCGCGCGCAAAGGGATGCTGTGCGGCAAGCGAAAGCACCTCATCACGAAACAGCGTTTCCATAGGGCTTTTGGGTGTCATGAAATTTGTCGCACGGGCCGAGTTGAGGATATTCTCGTCGCAGGCCATCCCACGCTCCGCATCGTAGCTGTCGATCAGGTTTGCCGGTGCTTTGCCCGCGCAGACAGCGGCAAGTTTCCAACCCAGATTGTCCACATCCTGAATGCCCCCATTGCCGCCCCGTGCGCCGAAGGGGCTGACCACATGCGCGCTGTCCCCGGCAAAAACCGTCCGATTATGAACGAAACGCTCAAGCCTAGCGCAGCGAAACCGATACACGCTTTGCCAGTCCAGACGAAAGGGCGCGTCGCCGATGATGGCTTTGATGCGCGGAATAACCCGTTCTTTGGTCGCTTCGGTGTGAGGGTCCGTGTCCGGGCCCAGTTGCAGATCAATCCGGTAGATATTGTCGGGTTGTTTATGCAGCAAGGCGGATTGGCCGTTGTGAAAAGGCGGGGAAAACCAGAACCACCGCTCCGGTGTGTCGTGGGTGCCAAAGGGGCTGGTGGCCATTTCCACATCCACGATCAGAAAATTTTCCTCGAATGTCTCACCCTCAAAGGCGAGGTTCATGCGCTGGCGCGTTGCGGAGCCTGCACCGTCACAGGCCACCAGCCATTCGGCTTCGAGCCTGTAGGGGCCATTGGGCGTCTGAATGGTCAGGGTCATATAATCTTCATGGTCCGTGTGATCGACAACCTTGTTGAGAAATCGCAGATCAATCAGATCGGGAAAATCCTGAGCGCGCTCAACCAGATATTCCTCAACGTAGTATTGCTGCAAATTGATGAAGGCGGGATACTTGTGCCCCTGCTCCGGCAGCAAATCAAAGGCGTAGATTTCCGTGTCACGGTGAAACTGGCGCCCCACTTTCCAGGTCACGCCTTTTTCCAACATGCGATCCCCGACGCCGAGGCGGTCGAAAATCTCAAGTGTGCGCTTGGACCAGCAAATCGCGCGCGAGCCGAGTGAGACGACATTGTTATCATCCAGCACCACCGATTTCACGCCGCGCAATGCCAGATCAATGGCCAGTGCCAGCCCGACCGGCCCCGCGCCGATGATCACCACGGGGTGGCGCGCTTCGGCGGCGTTCAGGCCCGGCGGGGCGACATAGGGAAAGGGCGCATAGTCATACGCCATCCGTGTCTTCCTGTTTTCGCAGTTTGCGGATCGTCCAGATCAACGTGCCGCCGAAAAAGGCACCCGCAATCGCGATGACTTCGAACATGGCGATGCCGCTTGGCCATCCGCGATATACCACGGCACCGACCAGCATGGCCAACCCGGCAATGGACACCCATAGGCGGAATATCAGCTCTGATCTGGGCGGATCAAACTTGCTCATCTCGCTGTCCTTTCCAGCCCGGCGCGCAGGCGGTGGCGACGGTGAAACACCATGTGCCGTCAACCTGTCGCGCAATATAGTGCCCGTCGATGATTTCCAGCACCGAGCCGTCTTTGCGCAGGCGCCTTACATCTGTGGCATCCACAACAGCGAGGTTTTCGCCACAAGCCCGTGCAGTGAGCGCTCCGATTTCGGTATGGCTGAAACCCTCGGCATCCAGCCCGTCAAAAATCGTTCCCAACAGGGCGACCAAAGCATCCTTGTCAGCAATCGGCACAGTGGCATGTGGCAGAATAAACAGGCTGGGTTCGGCATAGCAATCGGCCACGGCATGAAAGTCCCTTGCATTCCAGGCTGAAAGATATCGGTCAAACAAGTCTTGGATTTCTGCGGTCACGTCACGCATCGTGGTTCCTTATTTCTATCAGCCGTGTAGTTGCTCCCACATTTCCAGATCGCGTTTGTCGGTCCAGATGCGCGGCGTGTCGATGTCGAGCGCTTCGTCATAGGCGCGCGCGACATTGAACGGCAGGCAGTGTTCATAGATCGCATAGTCTGCGAACTTGGGGTCGCATTCCGCGCGCACCGCGTCCCATGCTTCCTTGAGGCTGCCCCCGCGCAGGGCAACGCGGGCCGCCGGCCTGTAGGTCGAGCGGACAAAATCCTTGGTGCTGTCCAGTGCCGCATTGACCATATCGCGCCCTGCAAGTGCTGCGCCACGACCGGGGGCAATGGCCTCCAGGTCGAAATTTCGGATGGCCTCCAGCGTTCCGGGCCAATCATGAAAATGCCCGTCACCGCAATAGCAGGCCGATTGGTATTCCACGATATCGCCCGTAAACATGACGTTTTCATCCGGCACATAAATAACCGCGTCACCCGCCGTATGCGCGCGCCCGAGCTGCATGATATCCACCCGGCGATTGCCAAGATAGACGGACATGCGGTCATTGAATGTGGTGGTCGGCCATGTGAGGCCCGGAATGCTCTCGTGCCCTTCAAAAAGGCGTGGAAAGCGCTGGAATTCGCTGTCCCAGTCTTCTTTCCCGCGCTCTGCGACCATGGCGCGGGCTTTTTCCGACATGATGATTTGCGGGGCCTCAAACGCAGAGGCGCCGAGAACCCGGACCGCATGGTAATGGGTCAGCACCAGATGCGTGATCGGCTTGTCCGTGACCTCGCGCACCTTTTCGATGACCTTATGGGCAAGGCGCGGGGTGGCTTGTGCCTCGATAATCATTACGCTGTCATCACCGATGATCACGCCGGAATTCGGATCACCTTCTGCGGTAAAGGCCCAAAGGTCGCGGCCCACTTCGGTAAAGCTGATCTTCTTTTCGCTGAGGTCTGCCTGAGAGGCGAATGCTTTGGACATTGTGGTTCCTATGTCTTTTGTGCGCGCGGAAAGGTGGCCGGTTCGGTGCCGCTATCTGCAGCATTTATGCGCCAGACGCGTTGTCATGAAAAGAGCGGAGCGGGCGATATGCCAAAGCCTGACCGCCGTGCGCGTTAAAATCGACGCCCGTGTGTTTAAAATGCACGCCGTAGTCTTGTTCAGTGATCTGTGTTGCTTTGGTCTGTCTGCTTGCCTTTTTTGCGGCGCTGCAGCCATTTGAAGCCGTAGACGAAAACAACAAAAACAACGATCCAGAACAGCAGGTCCATAAGAATTGTGCTCATAAATGATCCCTGCTTTCGGCTGCTTGTTCTGTTGGTTTTCTAGACAGTTGTGGTGGACATAGGCATCGTGACCCGCCGCTTCCACTGCTGTAACCCGATAATATGCGGTAGAACGCGTATTTTCAGTATTATCGAGAGGGGTGCATTCAGTTTTTGCGCCTTCCGTTTCGCCCGGACTATAGATCTGCGCCGTATTGCGCAGTGAGCCCACATGTCGCGATAGACGCACAGGTAGTAAGGTAGAGCAACTCGCACAAGTACTTGCCTAAAATGCGATAAGCTACAGGCGCGGACGGTTGACCTGTGTCCCTGTTGGCCTTTGATGGTGCGGCGGGGAACAAGCGAGAATTGGCGTCACATGAAAGACAGTGCCAAAGGCCTGATCGTAACGACAGCGGGTGTCTTGCTGGTCGTGCCGGATGCGCTTTTTGTGCGCTTGATTGATGCTGGTGCCCTGACTATTGCGTTCTGGCGCCTGTTTTTGGCAGGTTTTTTTCTGGGGCTGGGCATATTGGCGCTGCACGGGACAGCCCCGTTCAGGGCGGTTTTGAAAACCGGGCGCTATGGGTTGATCCATATGGCGGGCGTGGGGGCGAGTGGTGTGCTTTTCATACAGGCCGTTGCGCTGACCTCTGTGGCGAATGTTGTGTTTATCATTGCCTCTCTCCCTATTTTCGCGGCGATTTACAGCCGGGTGTTTCTGGCGGAACCCATCAGTTTGCGGATGCTCCTGACGATGGCGTCGGTTTTGGTGGGGCTTGCGGTGATTGCTTTCGGGTCTGGCGAAACGGAGAATGCAAGCCTCGCCGGGGATGCCTTGGCGCTCGCGGTTTCAGCGCTTTTTGCAGCGGCCCTTACCGCCGCACGACGGGTCAAACATGTCTCGATGGTGCCGAGTGTGGCGATGGGCTATGTCGCGGCAGCACTTGTCTTGCTGCCGTTTGCCGCCCCCTTTTCCGTACCCGCCGATCAGGTTCCGCTGGTCTTGTGCCATGGCGGTTTTATTTTGGGCAGTTCGGTTCTGCTGGCAATTGGTCCACGCTATATCACCTCAGCCGAGGTCGGTCTGCTCGTTCTGTTGGAAAGCGCTTTGGCCCCCTTGCTGGCCTGGGCGGTGGTCGGAGAGAACCCCGGCCGCTATGCCATCGCAGGGGGCGCTATCGTCATTGGCGCCCTTTTGGTGTCAAACATCGCAATGCTTAGAAATCAACAGAAACACCGGGCAGATTCAGCGCCTTCATAAGGTCGCGTAATTCCTGACGGGCGGCGACATTGGAAATATTCAGCTGTTTGACGCCAATGTCCTTCAGGTCCAGCAGGGTAAGGCCGCGCGGAAAGAGTTCGCGAAAAACGACGCGTTCGGAAAAGCCGGGCGCGATCCGAAACCCGATGCGTTTGGACAGGTTGGCGATGGCGCGTTCCATCTTTTCCTTGTTGACCATGCGCTGCGCGCCCATGCGGTTGCGCACCACGATCCAGTCTATCGGGGACAACCCCGCCTGAGCGCGCAACTGCCGCGCGTTCCAGACCATTTCAGAATACACCGACGGGCCCAGTATTTTATCACCCGTTGAATCCGTGCGCGCCAGAAGATCGAAATCCACAAAGCTGTCGTTGAGAGGTGTGATGAGCGTGTCGGCCAGACTATGTGCCACCTGACTGAGCCGCGTGTGGGAGCCGGGGCAATCTATCAGGATAAAGTCATTTTCCGGCTCAAGCTCAGCAACCGCCGCTGATAGCCTGTGATCATAGATATTCTCGCCCTCTTTCAACGTTTCAGGGGCGATTTCGGGCAGATCATGCGTGTTCGGGCTGGCAAGCGAGAGGCCTGCTTTCGCCAGAAATGATGCGCGATTTTCGGTATAACGTCCAAAGGTGCGTTGACGCAGGTCCAGATCCAGTGCGCTGACCTTGTGGCCCATGCGCGCCAGAGCAGTGGCCACATGCATGGAGACGGTCGACTTTCCGGCACCGCCTTTTTCGTTCCCCACAACGATAATATGCGCCATTTGCCTGATCCTTTGCCCCGGCCGCTTACAAATGGCCTTATTGGCGGCACTATATGAGCGGAAACGCGCTTTGGAAAGGCGCGAACGGGCTTGAAACAGGCCCTAGCGTTCGAATTTCAAAGGGATTTGGGTGCGTGTCGCGAGCGCTAGTTGACCTGCTTTAGCATCACCTCAACATCGCCTGCGCCCGATAGCGGAATGGCACCTGTCGTAATCATGTCACCAAGACGGATGTCATCGCCGGAATGGCGCGCCAGATGCGCGCTGACCGTGTAGTTTTCGATGTTGCCCGCTACGTCGATCTCGAACGGCAAGGCGTCCGTGGTGGCATCAAAACCTTCAGGGATGCTGACTTGGGTTTCGGTAATGCGAATGGCATCCGCACCAACGCGAGATGTGTCCTGAACGGTCAACCTGATGTTCTGACCGCTGGGCAGGGCACCCGGATTTTCAAACTTCACAACGCCGCGTATCATGTCATCTCGCTCCGATTGTGTTGCAGGCAAAAAAGAACCCGGCGCCTGAATGTGCCGGGCTCTGGTATCTTATACGTCGGGAGGAGGGGGGCTGTCACCCTCATCGCCGGGGTCTTGCGCTGCGTTCTCGTCCGGTGCGTCCTCAAAACCGGGGGGAGGGGCATCATCGCCTGAGGCACTTGCGGACGCCGCATGTTCATCCGCCACGGGCGGCGGCGCGTCCCCACTTGCTGCGACATTGGCGTCTTCGCCCATGTCCATGGGCGGAGGCGGCGCGCCGGTCCCATCATCCATCGCGAAACTTTGCGATGCGCTTGTGCCGCCATCCATCTGGACGGTCACGGTAATTGAATTTGACATCATCTTTCTCCAATCGCGCTCAGCGCATTACCACGCGTTCAATCTGGTTGTTGATGATATAGACATCCACCTTCTTGGCGCCAGCACGGGCAGCGTTCAGGGCATGAAAGACATTCGAGACACCATCGCTGCTGCCTGTCTTGATCTTTTGCCAGCCGGAAATGCCGCTGATGATCGCATGACAGTTCTGCGAGTCTTTTGAGGTATAGGTGCGTGAAACGGTTTTGTTATTATGCCACATGAGAAATTCTCCTGATAAAAATGATACTGAAAAGAAATTATAAAAGTTGAGCGCGGTAGACTTTGTCGCCGTCTTTGAAAAGGGACAGCTTTTTGCCGAACGCCATTGCAGAACAGCAAATGTCGAAAACATTGCTACAGCCATCGGTCGTGTCCGGATCAATGCGAATCCACCCCTGACCCTGCGGCATGACCCAGCAGTTTTTCGTGCCCGACGTCGCATAGACCCGCGCAACATCAACGGTTTCCCAAAGCTGATAGATGCTTTGGATGGCGGCAATATCGCCAGCACTCAGCCCGGTGCGTTGACCTAGGGTCTTGCCCGGCGGGATCGATTCAATGGTCGGCTGCCCGTTCTTGGAAAAAGCATAGCGGCCATAGTGCATGATGGAACCGTAGTCATAAGGCCCCACATCATCTCCGTCTGCAATGTGCTGGTTGAAATTGTGCTCTTTGCCGCTCGTGATGTTCTGCCAGTTGATCTTGACCTTGGTATCGCGGTCTTCCCGGCTTTGTTCATGCCAAAGCCCGAACGCATGGCCAATTTCATGAACAGTCGCACCAAACCCGCAGCCACCGGCAAGGCCGATTTCCTGCTTACCGCCGCGCATGCCGACCTGGCTCCAACAGCCGGTTGCAGGGCGAAACCGCACGTAATTGGGATATTGCGCTTTGTTTGAATTGGTGCGCAGCACAAAGCGCATGCCGGTGTTCTGTTTCCAATGCGCGATGGCGTCATTGACCCGCTGCACGTTGGTGGCGGGCAGGGCCGGATCGATTTCATAGGGCATCAGGGCACCCGGCCAGCGTCGATTGGCCCCCGTGATCACGACACCATGTGCAATCTCATCCGGATCATCGCCCGCATCCAGGGCAGCCTTGGCCGCTGCGGTGCGCTCTTCGACTTCCTCCACTGTGCCAAGCACAATGCACCCTTCAAACACGGCAAGCCCATCGACTGCCGCATATTGCACCGTTTTGTTTTTGAAAGTATCGCCTGAGATTATGCCGGTTCGGACGTCGTTGCTGGTTAACAGACCCCCACAGCAGCAATCTTCCTCATCATGTTGGGACATGCTGGTATTCCTTTAAAATTGACTTTGTTAAACACAAAAAATAGATGCCGCTAAATATGGTGCGACACCCAAATGGTGCCAAAATAGCGCCACTCTGGCAAGAAGTTTAAAGGTACGATCTTGTGTGGGTTGTGTAACTTGCTGTTTCCAAACCCATTTACAGGCTTGGCGAAAGTTCCGATTGTGCACAAAAAAGAGGCCGCACCGGAAGGCGCGACCTCTGGAAAATCAAAATAGTGAGTCGGATTAGAAACCGAGACCCGCGTATTTGTTCTTGAATTTGGACACGCGACCGCCGGTGTCGAGCAGGCGCGAAGACCCGCCTGTCCAGGCCGGGTGTGCCGATGGGTCGATGTCAAGCGACAGCTGGTCGCCTTCCTTGCCCCATGTGGATTTCATCTGAATGATTGTACCATCGGTCATTTTGACATCGATGATGTGATAATCTGGATGTGTATCTGCTTTCATCGGTCCGCTCCTTAAACGCTCGCGCCCGACTTGGGCTTGTAATTCGTGTTTTCCGCGATACGCGCGGATTTTCCGCGACGGCTGCGCAGATAGTACAGTTTCGCGCGCCGCACGCGGCCGCGGCGCACAACAGCGATGCTGTCGATATTGGTGGAGTGCAGCGGGAATACCCGCTCAACGCCTTCACCGAAAGAAATTTTGCGCACCGTGAAGGATCCGGCGATGCCGTGACCGTTGTTGCGTGCGATGCACACACCTTCGTAGTTCTGAACCCGGGTACGCGTACCCTCGGTTACTTTAAATCCGACGCGGATGGTGTCACCGGCGCGGAAGTCAGGGAT
This sequence comes from Roseobacter sp. OBYS 0001, assembly GCF_019654895.1. Lineage (NCBI taxonomy): Bacteria > Pseudomonadati > Pseudomonadota > Alphaproteobacteria > Rhodobacterales > Roseobacteraceae > Roseobacter > Roseobacter sp. OBYS 0001. The sequence continues at coordinate 76,023 of NZ_BPES01000010.1, read as the reverse complement.
GTCTTTTCCCAGAGCGGTGATTTGTTCCGCTTCAATCTGTGCAATCAGATCCATCTGATCGTCTCCTATGATGCTCGTGGTATGTCCACGAAGTTTGTGCGTGTTTCAGAGCTTCGGGATTTACCGGCGCGCCGCAGCGCCCGCCCGGAGGATACAAACATCATTCCTTATTCATGAGATTCCATACGGAACCGGCCCGGACCCGCAAAAGCGACTCCAAGTTCGCGCTGTCTAAGAGGAAACAGAGCACAGATCAAGCCTATTTGATCCAGTGGGCACGGCTGCTTGAAATAATCCGTTGGCCTTTGTGCCTAGCTACCGGTTTCTGGTTGCTTTCCTGTCCAGTCGTGGTGACCGCGCGCATTCATGATGGAACTCATTCTGATCCCATCTGCACGCAGGTGCAGCAATGCCGTGGATTTATAGGGCGCCGTTGCGCGCATGCCATTGCGCAACAAATTGGTTTCATAACTGCCAAGCCATGTGCCATCGCTGCATTCCTCAAGTCCAAGAGGGACGCGGAATATGCGGTCCAACTGCATGGCATCACATGCTTGCAGATAAAGGGCAAAATTCTCGCGCAGCTCTTCATCGGTCTTGATGACGATGGGACCAGCGCTGGTGATCAGTGAAAATGTATAGAGCACACGTTTTCTCCAGCGCGCAAAATCACGCTCGATAAAACACTCCGAGACATCGTCCAAAAAGGACTGAAAATCGCTTTCGTTCAAAATTCGCTTACCTGGCTCAACAATAATACTGCAGAGCGTACAAGGTGGCGCGGGCTCACTCAATGGTTTCGCGTTTTGGTAGCTCACTTTGTCGCGATGATCGACCGGAGGTTGTTTTTCGGATCAACAGGTTGCGCAGTGATGCGTATCATCCTGTACTTGAGCGTCCCCGTCCGAAAAAACGAGTCTGACTGGCGAATAAACGGCGGCTTGATATGGCTGTCAAATACCAAAAGCGTGCGGTTTTTCAAGCGGTACAGACGTCGGGGCCTGTGGTGCCAACGATACTTCACAGTGCCTTTTTTTGACGTTTGATAGGTGTATCTGGCTTGGCTGCGGTGTCAGTCTTTGCCGGTTTTGGCCGCCCAAAGGTCAGGCCGACGCTTCTGAGTTAATCGGTGTGATTCCGCCTCGCGCCATTTCGCGATCTCTGCATGATTGCCGGACATCAGTACGTCGGGGATTGCATGCCCCTCCCATAGCGCCGGGCGGGTGAACTGTGGATGTTCAAGCAGACCGTTCGAGTGGCTTTCTTCAACGGTGCTTTCCACGTTGCCCAAAACACCCGGCAAAAGCCGGACCGTGGCATCCAGCACTGTTTGCGCCGCAATCTCACCGCCTGTCAAAACATAGTCGCCGATGGACACCTCGGTGACGCCAAAATGCTCCAGAACGCGTTCATCGACCCCTTCAAAGCGCCCACACAACACAGTGACACCATCACAACGCGCCAGATCCTTGGCCATTTCCTGTGTAAACGGACGGCCCCGCGGGGACATGTAAAGGATCGGCCAGCGCCCCCGCGCAAAACGCTGTGCCGCCTCGATCGCCGGGCCGACGACATCTGCGCGCATGACCATACCCGCCCCACCGCCTGCGGGTGTGTCATCCACGTTGCGGTGCTTGCCGACACCAAAGCTGCGCAGATCATGAGTGTGCAACTGCCAGCGCCCGTCCTGCAGGGCTTTGCCCGTCAGCGACAGGCCAAGGACACCGGGAAAGGTATCCGGGAACAGGGTGACGATGCGGGCCTGCCAAACGCCTGACAGCTCTTCGTCCGTGCCGATCAGGGAGCTTGGGGTGCGCGTCGCCCGGATGGTCTTGCGGCCATGGCTTTTGGGTGCCTGCGCCACCTCAGAGCGCCCCTTCCGGCGGATCGGCGATTATTTTGCCAGCGCGCAGATCAACGGTTGGGATCACCGCAAGCGTGAAGGGGAGCAGAACGGTTTCTGACGACCCGACCCGCTGGACTTCGAGGATGTCACCGGCCCCATGATCAGCGACCGTCTTGACGCTGCCCAGAAGTTCCCCTCCGGTATCAAGGACTTGGAGGCCAATCAGGTCGGTATAATAGTATTCATCATCGGGCAGGGACGGCAATTGATCACGCAGCGCAAAGAGTTGCACACCCTTCAGCGCATCCGCCTCTTCTTTGGTTGTCACTTCTGCGATCCGCGCGACAAAGCCGCCTTTGATCGGACGCACGAGGGCGAGGTGAAAATGACGCTGCCCGTCTTCGCTCGTCAAAGGGGCGTAGGTTTCGATATCTTCGGCGGTGGCGCAGAAACTTTTGATGCGCAATTCGCCACGCACACCGTAGGCGCCCGCGATGGCACCGACACAGATCTTTTCGTCGCTCATGGTACGTTCCTGCATAGGCCAGCATCCATCGTGCCACCGGCGGTTCGGCATTTTTCAGATGTATTGTTTCGCTCGAACATCAGCCCTGCGAGAAAGGCTGCGAGGATCAGGAAAAGCAATCGGATCGGTTTGAACACGGCTCTGTCCCGGTTTGAAATTCAGGCGGTGTGCCCCGGCCTGCGCAACACAGGCCGGAGGGCTTTTGGATAGGCGGGACAAGCCCGCCGCGCAGATTATTCTGCGGCTGCTTCTTCTTCGGCGGGGGCTGCCGCTTTGGCGGCTTTCTCTTCGGCGCGCTCCTGGGCTTTCTTGCCGGGTGTGCCCTTCTTTGGGTTGTTGCGCTCGGCTTTTTCTTTCAGGCCTGCGGCCTCAAGCATACGGGAAACGCGGTCTGTGGGCTGTGCGCCCTGACCCAGCCAGTACTGCACGCGCTCGGCGTCCATTTTCACGCGCTCTTCGCTGTCTTTGGGCAGCAAGGGGTTGTAAGTACCCAGTTTTTCGATGAAGCGCCCGTCGCGTGGCATGCGGCTGTCCGCTGCAACGATACGGTAGAAGGGGCGCTTTTTGGAGCCGCCGCGGGCGAGACGAATTTTCATGGCCATGGTCTTGTTTCCTTTGGATGTGTGGGGCGCGTTATGCGCCTTATGATTGGTGTTTGTGGTGGTGCTGAATGACTTCAGCGATGATGAAGTTAAGAAACTTCTTGGCAAATTCCGGGTCGAGGTCGGCCCGGTTTGCCAAATCTTCGAGCCGTTCGATCTGTGCCGCTTCACGCGACGGATCGGACGGGGGAAGGTCGTGTTCGGCTTTGAGTTTCCCCACAGCCTGCGTATGTTTGAACCGCTCGCCGAGGGTATAGACGAGGATGGCATCCAGACGGTCGATGGAAGCGCGATGCTCTTTCAACAGGCTCGCGGCACGGGTTGCGGCGTCGCTCATTCTGGGCCTCCGAAACGGTGATTTTGGGCGGTCGGTATCACGTCGGTGATACGTCGGTATTGCGTCGGTGCGCGGCGCGCGCATGCTTTACGATCAGTCAAGGGCCCAGCCTTTCGGTTTGAAGAGCGGATCGGCGTAGTGGCTGATCTCCATCTCGATGCCATGGGACAGTTGCGAGCCGCGCAGATCCGCCGGAGCCGGGTGGCGGTAAACGGCGTCATTGCCGTCGATGGTGGCCGCGTCGTGATCCTTGAGCGCGCCCAGACGTTCGGCCAGCCGGATGCTGTCGAGGTTCTTGGGGTCGATGTAGCTGACCGCGGTGTCCCAGCCGCAAAACCCATAGAGATAACTGCGCACCGCATGGGTGGCCTCAAGCGCGTAGCCCTTGCCGTTCTTGTCAGGCCAGATCACCCATGCGATTTCCGCTTCGGGCCATTTCGCCGGCTTCCAGCCGCCTGCCATGCCGTAGGTTTCATCCGTTTCCTTGTCGTGGATCATCCACATGCCGTAGCCGCGGATCTGCCAGTGGCCGATTTCGGCGGCGTAGAGCATCCATGCCTCATAGGCATTGAGCGGGCCGCCCATGAACCGCGCGCGGTAGCTGGTAAAGGTCGCCTTGAAATCCGGATAATCCTCTGGCTCGGGGCCGCGCAGGATCAGGCGTCTGGTTTCAATTACAGGGATAAGTGTGCTCACGACAACGCCTCCGGAGAGGGATGCCGGTACACCATCATGGTACCCAAATGCGGATGTGAGTGGTTCTTTTCGCGCACAGCGCCCAACGCAGTTGCAACGCGGACTGACGCTTCGTTACCCACGCCGATCATACTTACCACAGTGGACCACCCAAGCGTTTCATAGGCATATGCACGTGATGCGCGACCTGCCTCGGTCGCGTAGCCTTTGCCAGTGCCCGACCAGATGCACCACCCCACTTCGGGTTCCGGCCAGTCAAGCGGATTGTGCAGGCCGACAAGTCCAATGGGGGCGTCGCTGTCTTTGAGCGTGACAATCCAGCGCCCATAGCCACGCAGCGCCCAATGTCCAATGACCTGACAAGTATAGCGCCACGTTTCAGGTTCGGTCATCGGTCCGCCCACATACTTTGCGGCGTCACTTGCGTAAAATGCAGCAAAAGCCGGGACATCAGCCTGTGTCGGCGCGCGCAAAACCAGCCGGTCTGTCGTTATGGTGGGGATCGTTGTCATGCTATTTCTTTTTGCCAAACCCTGAAAGACCGGGTGGCAATGCGGCACCACCACCCATGCCGCCGAGACCTCCGGGAAGCCTGCCGCCCATTTGCTTGGCGGCGGCTTCGAGCGCCTTGGGGTCCATGCCTGCGGCCATGTCCTGTGGCGACGCACCGCCCTTGCCGAACATGCCTTTCATGGCCTGTTTCATCATGCCGCCCTTGCCCATTTTGCCCATCTTTTTCATCATGTCGCCCATCTGGCGGTGCATCTTGAGCAGTTTGTTCAGTTCGGAGACTTCCAGCCCGGCACCCTTGGCGATCCGCTTTTTGCGGCTGGCCTGCAGGATTTGTGGGTTGGCGCGTTCTTTCTTGGTCATCGACTGGATCAGCGCGATCTGGCGTTTGAGGATATTGTCGTCAAAGCCTGCATCCTCGACCTGTTTGGCCATTTTACCCATGCCGGGCATCATGCCCATCATGCCCTGCATGCCGCCCATTTTCTGCATCTGTTCAAGCTGCATGCGCAGGTCGTTCATGGTGAAGTGACCCTTCATCATGCGTTTGACCATTTTCTCGGATTGCTCAAGTTCGAGCGTTTCCTGCGCTTTTTCCACGAGGGCCACGATGTCGCCCATGCCGAGGATGCGGCCTGCCACGCGGTCCGGCTCGAAGGTTTCGAGCGCGTCCATCTTTTCGCCAAGGCCGACGAATTTGATCGGTTTGCCGGTGACCGCGCGCATGGAAAGTGCGGCACCACCGCGCCCGTCACCGTCCATCCGGGTCAGCACCACGCCGGAGATGCCGATGCGTTCGTCAAAGTTCTGGGCGGTGTGCACGGCGTCCTGACCGGTCAGCCCGTCGACCACCAGCAGCGTTTCACGCGGGTTTGCGACGTCGCGGACGGCTTCGACCTGGCTCATCAACTCTTCGTCGATGGACAGACGGCCGGCGGTGTCCAGCATATAGACGTCATAGCCACCAAGCCCGGCTTGCGTCTTGGCGCGTTTGGCGATGGCGACGGGGTCCTGTCCGGCGATGATCGGCAGGGTGTCGACACCGATCTGAGCACCGAGGATGGCGAGTTGTTCCATCGCGGCGGGGCGGTTGACGTCGAGCGAGGCCATCAGCACGCGTTTGCCGTCTTTTTCCTTGAGGCGTTTGGCGAGTTTGGCGGTGGTCGTGGTTTTACCGGAACCTTGCAGGCCGACCATCAGGACCGGGGCGGGCGGGTTGTCGACCTTGAGCGTGCCGGGTTCGCCCTCGCCCTTGAGCACGTCGATCAGCGCGTCATGCACGATCTTGACGACTTGCTGGCCGGGCGTGATGGATTTTGTGACGGCCTGTCCGGTGGCTTTTTCCTGTACCGCTTTGACGAAATCGCGCGCGACGGGCAGAGACACATCCGCCTCCAGCAGGGCGACGCGGACCTCGCGCAGGGCGGTTTTCACGTCCTCCTCGGAGAGCGCACCTTGCTTTGTCAGACGGTCAAAGACGCCGGAGAGGCGTTCGGACAGATTTTCAAACATGGGCCATGGCCCCCTTCGTTTTCGGTTGCAGGATGCCCCTGATGTAGGCACCCGGCATGAATTTCACAAACGCCCGGTGTCATTGCAATGGGACAAAACCAAATGGTTTTGCCCCCGTGGGCGCAACGCGCTGACGGAGGGCGATCCCGGATGCACCGGGACCGGAAGGGATAAACTTCCGGATATGCGCGCTGCTTTAAAGGGCGGCAGCCTTCAAGTCAAGTCTTGCTCTCTGGTGTGCGGGCCGCGTCGAGCCAGCCGTTGATGCGTGCGGCGATGTCCTTGGCACGGGTGCCGCCCGCATAGCCGGTCGTGAGCGGGCGGCGGTTTTCATCGCCCCCCGCGGTAAAGGTCAGAGCCACGCGGTGCGAGCCTGCGGTGTCGCCCTGACCTTTGTGGGTTTCGACGATCGCGGCGTCGATCTGACCGAGGCGAAAGACCTCATGCTGCACCCCGGACAGACGGTGTGTGTCGATGGTGCACGTGCCGCTGATCCGGCTGAAGGCAATCTGAACCCGTTCTGCGCCGAACCAGAGGGCGGGCGCCACGAGGCCAGCGGTCGCGAGCAGCGCGATGACAGCCTTGAGCCATTCACCCTGCAGGATGTTCCACACGCCTGCACCCAGCGCCAACAGGGCACCGGCAGCCAGCGCGATGCACAGGAATATGGGCCGGTGCAGCAGCAGGAGTTCATCGGGCGTTTGGCGGATCAGTTTCATCCCCGTGAGATAGCGCACCCGGCCCTGTTCGGCCACAGTAGGTTTTGGCACTATATACAATCAGCGTGTGACCCGCGGTTTGATGCAGTTGCATCTGGTGTCCAACGTGGGACCTCCAGCGCGGGGAATTGCGGTTAAGCGCTTGTGAATGGTTTTTTGATTAAGTGGCCGCAAAGGGATCGCGGCATCTATCTTCTTTGTGACTGGGCAAGGCTTACTTCCGGCTTGTCTTGGCCTGTGAAATTGTGAAACCTGACGTTTTGCGCGCATCAAACCGAGTGAGGTGAATGATGAATAACTGGGACGAGATTAAAACAGCGTTTCAAGTGGCACGTATGGGGACTGTCAGCGGCGCGGCTGAAGTGCTTGGTGTGCATCATGCAACCGTGATCCGGCATGTGGACGCGCTGGAAGGGCGTCTTGGCGTCAAATTGTTTCAGCGTCATGCGCGCGGCTATACCGCAACCGAAGCGGGGCAGGATTTGCTGCGCGTTGCGCAGGCCACCGATGATCAGTTCCATCAGCTTGCCGGGCGCATCAAGGGGCGCGGCAATGAGGTGTCGGGCGATCTTGTGGTCACGTCGCTGATTGATCTGTCCTCGCGCATGGTGCCTGTGTTGGTGGCGTTTCAGAATGCCTATCCGGATGTTGTCGTGCGTTACCTCACGGGCGAACGCCTGTTTCGGCTGGAATATGGTGAGGCGCATGTGGCGATCCGCGCAGGCACGGTGCCGGATCAGCCGGACAATGTCGTGCAGGAATTTCGCCATCACAGGGTCGCCTTGTTCGCGACCAAGGATTATATCGCCGAATACGGTCGCCCGAACGGGGTCAAGAGTTTTGGTGATCACCGCTTTGTGGCGCATGATGCGGAAAACAACCGCGCGCCTTTCGAGCAATGGCTGCGTCAGAATGTGCCCGCCTCAAGCATCAGGTTTCGCAGCTCGGACACGCGGGCGCAGCGGGAGGCTATTCTGGAGGGTGCGGGTATCGGGTTCCTGCCGGCCTTTGAGGCCCGGTCGCGTCCGGAGCTGGTCGAGGTGCATCCCGAACAGGAAGGGTGGAGTGGCCCGTTGTGGCTTGTGACGCATGTGGATTTGCACCGTACCACCAAGGTGCAGACTTTCCTGAGTTTTGTAAAAGACGCCGCGCAAGAGTGGGACGAGTGACACCTGCGCAAAAGGGCCATGCATCGATGCTGCTGTTCTCAGCGCTGGTGGCGGGGTCTTTTTCACTGGGCGGACAGATTGCCAATGAGGTCGCGCCTGCTGCATTGAATGCCTTGCGGTTTTGGCTCGCGGCTGGCGTGATCGGTCTTGCTGCGCTGGCCACGACAGGTATGCCCCGCCATGCCTTTGTGGCGTCCTGGCGCTATGCGGTGCTGGGCGGGCTGTTCGGGACCTACTTTGTGCTTATGTTCGAAGGGCTGAAGACTGCACCGCCGGTCAGTGCTGCCGCCGTTTTCACCCTGACACCCGTGATCGCGGCGGGGTTCGGGTGGCTGTTGCTGCGCCAGATCGTGACGCCGCGCATCGCAGTCGCCTTGGTCATCGGTGCCATGGGTGCGCTTTGGGTAATTTTTCGCGCGGATCTGGCAGCACTCAAGGCCTTTGCCATCGGGCGGGGCGAGATCATCTATTTCATCGGCTGCATCTGCCATGCGCTTTACACACCGATGGTGCGCAAACTGAACCGGGGGGAACCCGCGGTGGTGTTCACCTTTGGCACGCTTGTGGCGGGCGCGATCTTGTTGACGGTCTTTGGCTGGCGCGACATCGCGGCGACCCCGTGGACTGACTTGTCCGGCATGGTCTGGTTTACGCTGATTTATCTGTCGTTTTTTGCCTCTGCGGCGAGTTTCGTGTTGTTGCAGACGGCCACGCTGTGCCTGCCGTCTTCCAAGGTGATGGCCTATACCTATCTCGTGCCAAGCTGGGTTATCGGCTGGGAGGCGATGCTGGGGCAGGGGCTGCCACCGCCGATCATACTGGGGGGGGCAGGGTTGACGATGATCGCGCTGGCCTTGCTGCTGCGCGATGAGGGGGCGGTGCCGCGCCCCGTGCCTTAGTCGCGATCCTCGGGAGGGGGCACTTCTGCCGCCAGAAACCGTTCAAATGCGTCGAGGTTGACAGGTTCGAATTGTCCGAACCCCTGCATCCAGACAGAGGCTGCGCGCAGCGCGTCCGGCTCAAGCTTGCACCATTTCACCCGGCCGCGTTTTTCTTGAGAGATCAGACCCGACAGCATCAGAACGCGCAGGTGTTTTGAGATCGCCGCCAGTGACATCTCAAAAGGGTCGGCGACGTCTGTGACGGCCATATCATCCTCCAGCAACATGGCGAGGATGGCCCGACGGGTCGGGTCTGCAAGGGCTGCAAAAACCTGATCTAGGTCTCGTGTCATGCCGCCCGATCTGCACCTTTGGCAGTAAAACGTCAACCAAATGGTTGAATATCGCTTTTCGTGCAATGCGGGGAATGCACACCTGCGACAGGGTGACCTGCCGTTGTTGCGCGGTATATTTTATCTATTTATTTCATTATGTTGGGCGGCATTGTCCCGAATGTCAAAGCCGGTTGACTCACGCCGCGCTGCACCGTAGCACAAAGCAACTCCTTGAAGGGGCAAATTGCGCGTGACTGATCCAGACCAACAGCAGCGACTAGAGCAGCTTGAGGCTAAGATTGCCGCCGCGAAAAAGGCACAAGAGCCGGGCCCCCGATCGGATGAGCACTATTCCCAAGCGCAACTGGCGTGGCGGATGGTCATCGAACTCGTTGCCGGTCTTGGGATCGGGTTCGGTATTGGATACGGGCTGGATGTTCTGTTTGGAACGCTGCCGATATTCATGGTGCTGTTTACGATGCTGGGTCTGGCGGCCGGGGTGAAGACGATGCTCCGCTCCGCGCAGGAAATCCAGGAAAAGAAGTTGGCCGAAGAGGCCGCAGATCGAGACGAGGGAGCCTGACATGGCGGACAAGGCAGAAGGCGGCGGGTTGGTTTTCAAACCAATGGAGCAGTTTGAGATTACTGCGCTCTTTGGGGGTGACGTAACCTGGTACACGCCGACGAACACGGCGCTTTGGATGGGTTTTTCGATCATTGCCGTGATTTTGCTGCTGGTTGTCGGAAGCTCGAAGCGGGCCATTGTGCCGTCGCGTGCGCAGTCGGTCGCGGAACTGGCCTATGGTTTCATCTACAAGATGGTTGAAGACATCTGCGGCAAGGAAGGGTTGAAGTTTTTCCCCTACATCATGACGCTTTTCATGTTCATTGTCTGCGCCAACTTCCTTGGCCTGATCCCATCCTCTTTCACGCCGACGTCGCATTTTGCGGTAACTGTTGTGCTCGCGATGGCGGTGTTCGTGACCGTGACCATTCTGGGATTTGTCAAGAATGGCTCCGCTTTCCTGAGCCTGTTCTGGGTTGCCTCGGCGCCGCTGGCGTTGCGCCCCGTTCTGGCGATCATCGAGATTATCTCTTATTTCGTGCGTCCGGTCAGCCACTCCATTCGTCTGGCGGGCAACGTCATGGCGGGCCACGCGGTGATCAAGGTTTTTGCAGGCTTTGCAGCGCTGACCCTTGTCAGCCCGGTCGCGATCCTGGGCATCACGGCGATGTACGGTTTGGAGGTCCTCGTGTCCTTCATTCAGGCCTATGTTTTCACAATTCTGACGTGCGTTTATCTGAAAGACGCGCTTCACCCGCATCACTAATTCGGGCGGCTACACCCGTTCAAATACTCAACTTCCAATCGTAAGGAGAATTCACATGGAAGGCGAACTCGCACACATCGGCGCAGGTCTGGCGGCAATCGGTTCCGGGGCAGCAGCCATCGGTGTTGGTAATGTTGCAGGCAACTACCTCGCAGGCGCTCTGCGCAACCCATCCGCTGCGGCATCGCAGACGGCAACACTCTTCATCGGCATCGCGTTCGCCGAGGCGCTGGGCATCTTTGCCTTCCTCGTCGCTCTGCTGCTGATGTTCGCTGTCTAAGATTTAGACAGACGAAATCCTTACGGTCGGGCGGCGCGGTTGACGCGCTGCCCGATGTAACGGCCCGGTTCCACCGCAGCCCGTTTCTTGCAGGAGATAACAATGGCAACTGAAACAAATGGCGCTGATGTCGCGGCTTCCAGCCCGGGCATGCCACAGCTGGATTTTTCCACTTGGGGGAACCAGATATTCTGGTTGGTGATCACGCTTGTCGTGATTTACATGGTGCTTTCAAAGGTCGCTCTGCCACGGATCGCAGCGATCCTGTCCGAGCGTCAGGGCACAATCACAAACGACATTGCCACGGCTGAGGACTTCAAAGCCAAGGCGAAAGAGGCCGAAGCCGCCTATGAAAAGGCACTGGCTGACGCGCGCGCCGAGGCGCACCGCATTGTCGCCGAGGCGAAGGCTGACATTCAGAGCGATCTGGATGTGGCAATATCCAAGGCAGATGCCGAAATTTCGGCAAAAGCTGCGGAGTCCGAGAAAGCGATTTCGGAAATACGCGCAGGTGCTGCTGAAGCGATCCAGCAGGTTGCCAAAGACACCGCGCAGGAAATCGTTGCAACATTCGGCGGCAAGGCAGATGCCAAAGCCGTGAATGCAGCGGTTGATGGCCAGTTGAAAGGATGAAGCAGATGCGTAATATTTCACGTCTTTCAGCGCTTGCAGTCGCCATGCTGGCGGCCAACCCGGCCCTTGCGGCGGGGGGTGGGATATCCCTCCAGAACACCGATTTTGTAGTTTTCCTTGGCCTTGTCGTTTTCATCGGCATTCTGGTGTATTTCAAAGTGCCGGGCATGATCGGCAAGATGCTCGACGGGCGTGCCGAAGGCATCGAGGGTGAACTCAACGAAGCGCGTGCGCTGCGTGAGGAAGCCCAGACCCTGCTTGCGAGCTACGAACGTAAGCACCGCGAAGTGCAGGAACAAGCCGACCGTATCGTGGAAGCCGCCAAGGAAGAGGCGACGATTGCTGCTGAGCAGGCGCGCGCTGATCTTGAGGTGTCACTGGCGCGTCGGGTGGCGGCGGCGGAAGATCAGATCGCGAGCGCTCAAGCTGCGGCGATCAAGGATGTACGTGACCAGTCAGTCAGCGTTGCCATCGCGGCCGCGCGTGAGGTGATCGCCAAGCAGTTGACTGCCGCTGATGCGAACCAGTTGATTGATGGCGCGATCGCCGAAGTGGAAGCTAAACTTCACTAGCGGTACATCGCTACACGGACGAAAGGGCCCGGTTCCAGACCGGGCTTTTTGCTGTTTAACCGCAGGTTAGCGCCCGGTTCCGCGCCCTGTTTCCTTGACGTGATCCAGACGCTGCTGCGCTGTTTCCTCATTTTCGGCGGCCCTGACATCGTCCCTCAGCGAGGTTTCGATGTAATCAAGATGTGCTGCAACGGCGGCGCGCGCACCTGCGCCATCCCGCGCCTGAAGGGCCACATTGATGGCGCGGTGCTGGTCCAGCAAGACGCCGCGTGTCGTACGCTGTTTGAACATGACCTGCCGATTATAAAACACGCCCTCGCGCAATAGCTGATACATCGACCGCATCATGTGCAGCATCACGACATTATGGCTGGCCTCGATAATCGCCATGTGGAATTTCGCATCCAGATGGGCGTCGTTTTCAGGATTGCGTTTGCCGTGGGCGATTTCCATTTGATCGAGTATCTCCTGCACCACGCGCAGGTCCGTATCGGAGGCGAGCCGGGCGGCGCGCTCTGCGGCCAGCCCTTCCATGTCGCGGCGGAAAGACAGATAGTCGAACATCGCCTTATCGTGTCGGGCAAACAGCTGCACCAAGGCGGGCGAAAACGCCGAGCCCAGAACATCGGCCACATAGACACCGGCACCGGCCTTGGTGCTCAGCAGGCCCTTTTCCTGCAAGAGCCCGATGGCCTCACGCAGGCTGGGCCTTGAGACGCAGAGACGTTCCGCCAGCTCCCTTTCGGCGGGCAGTCGTTCGCCGGGCAGAAGGATGCCACGCAGGATCAACCCTTCAATCTGATGCACAACAGCAATCGAGAGCTTTTCGGACACAACGGGGCGAAATGGCATTGGAATCTCCTCACTGGTAAAATGATATGACCAAAAGGAGGACGCAGCAAACGGTTTAGCCGCGACACGATGTGGCCGCTCCCAGCGGTTTTCAGACGGATTGCCCGCGCCCGTTCAGGCCGGCAACGCCGGTTTCACCGCAATATGTTGTGGATAACCTGCGCATTGCCGCAGACTGTAGGGTCTTTCAGTTGACTTATGGGGTGTCACGGCGGCAGGCTATAGCCTCTGGGAATCAATGGACAGATAGCGGTGCGCTTTTCAAAACTCAGGCTGACCGGCTTTAAAAGCTTTGTGGATCCGACCGATCTGGTGATCGCTGACGGGTTAACCGGTGTGGTTGGGCCGAATGGTTGCGGTAAGTCGAACCTGCTGGAAGCGCTGCGCTGGGTCATGGGCGAAAACCGCCCCACTGCCATGCGTGGCGGCGGGATGGAGGACGTGATTTTTGCCGGGGCAGCAACACGGCCCGCGCGGAATTTTGCCGAAGTTGTCTTGCAGATTGATAACTCGGACCGGCTTGCCCCGGCGGGTTTCAATGATGATGACGTGCTTGAGATTGTCCGCAGGATCACCCGAGATGTGGGCAGCGCCTATAAGGTCGGGGCGCGGGATGTGCGCGCGCGCGATGTGCAAATGCTCTTTGCGGATGCATCGACGGGGGCGCATTCGCCCGCGCTGGTCCGTCAGGGTCAGATTGCCGAGTTGATCAATGCCAAACCCAAAAGCCGCCGGCGTATCCTCGAAGAAGCGGCAGGTATTTCGGGCCTCTATCAACGCCGTCACGAGGCCGAACTGAAGTTGAAGGGGGCGGAAACGAATCTCGCCCGCGTTGATGATGTGATCGAGCAATTGGCGGCGCAATTGGCGCAACTGGCCCGTCAGGCGCGTCAGGCGGCGCGCTATCGTGAGATCGGCAATGACCTGCGCCGTGCCGAGGGGATGTTGCTGTATCGGCGCTGGCGCGAGGCAGACGATGCCCGCGCTTCGGCTGAGGATGCGTTGCGTGCGCAGGTCACGGCGGCGGCGCAGGCGGAGGGTGCGGTCAGGCAGGCGGCCAAGGCGCGCACTGCAGCGGATGAAGCCCTGCCGCCCCTGCGCGAAGAAGAAGCGATCGCGGGCGCGGTCGTGCAACGCCTGGCCGTGCAGCGGGACACGCTGGCGGATCAGGACGCGCGCGCGCAGTCGTTGATCGAGACGTTGAATGGCCGCATCGCACAGTTGAGCCGGGACATCGAGCGCGAAGGCGGGTTGAACCGGGATGCGGGGGAAACCATCGCGCGGCTTGAGTGGGAAGCGCAGGAGTTGGAAAAGGCCGCTGAAGGCCACGATGAGGCCTTGGCGGCGGCAGCGGAAGCGGCCCGGGAAGCGGCGGCTGTTTTACAGACGCGCGAGGACGAAATGTCTGAACAGACCGAGGATGTGGCCCGCCTTGCGGCGCGTCATGGTTCGGCCCAGCGGTTGTTGGAAGACAGCCGCAAGACCAAAGAGAAAGCCGAGAGCGAGGCCACCAAGGCCCGCGAGGCCGTTGCCGCCTCAACGCAGGCGCTAACAAAGGCGGGCGGTGATTTTTCGGTTGCGCAGGAGGCCGAAGCGGCGGCGGTGACGCAGGCGGCGGCGGCGGATAAGGCATTGATTGACGCCGAAGAAGCGCGCGCGGACACGCAGGCGCTAGAAGCGGAGGCGCGCGCGCAGAGATCTGAGGCAGAGGGCGAGTTGAACGCGCTGCGGGCCGAGGTTGGTGCCCTCGCTAAGCTGTTGGAGCGCGATACTGCCGAAGGTGGGCAAATTCTGGACCGCTTGCAGGTCGGGCATGGGTTTGAAAAGGCTTTGGGCGCAGCCCTTGCCGATGATTTGCGCGCGCCGCAGGTTGAGGTGGACGGCCCCTCGGGCTGGTCGGTGTTGCCGGCCTATCCTGCGCCCCAGCCCCTGCCGGAGGGGGTGACGCCGCTGACGCTGCATGTCTCGGTGCCGGATGTGTTGGATCGTCGGATGAGCCAGATCGGGTTGATTGAGCCCGAAGATGCCCCGCGTTTGCAAGCAGCCTTGAAGCCGGGGCAGCGGCTGGTTTCCACCGAGGGGGATTTGTGGCGCTGGGATGGCTATCGGGCCTGGGCTGAGGACGCGCCATCCGCAGCAGCGCTGCGCTTGCAGCAGTTGAACCGGCTTGAGGAATTGAAACAGACGCTTGAGCAGGCCACGCAACGCGCAGGTGGGGCGCGGGCTGCGCATGATGCGCTGAAACTCCAGTTGGAAGAGTTGAGCCGTGCGGATGCGCAAGCGCGCGAGGCGCGGCGCGCGGCGGACCGTGCCGTGGCCGATGCAGGGCGCGCCCTGAGCCGGGCCGAAGCGGATCGCAATCTGGCGGAAGGGCGGCTTGAATCGCTGGGTCTGGCGGTGTCACGGCACGAAGAAGAGGCGATGGGCGCGCGGACCCGTTTGAAAGAAGCGGAAACGGCGCTGGCGGAACTGGGTGATCTGGCCGAAGCGCGCGACCGGGTCGAGGCTATTCGCACCGCGGTTGAGGCCTCGCGCATCACGATGATGTCGCGCCGGTCCGCGCATGATGAGTTGCGCCGTGAGGGGGAGGCCCGGACCAAGCGCGCGCAGGAGGTGACCAAAGAGATCAGCGGCTGGCGGCGCCGTCTTGAGACGGCGGAGAAACGCAATGCCGAACTGATCGAGCGCAAGGCCACTGCCGAGGCGGAGCTGAAAGAGGCCAGTGCGGCACCGGACGAAATCGCCGCCAAACGCGCGGAACTCAGCGAGGCAATCAGTGTGGCAGAAGCGCGCAAAGCGCAGGCCAGCGACAAGCTGTCCGTGGCGGAAGCGGCCCTGCGGGACAGCACGATGGCCGAGCGTGAGGCCGAGCGTCTGGCGTCTGAGGCCCGCGAGGAGCGTGCCAGAGCCGAGGCGCGCAGCGATGCGGCAAAGGAGACCGTTGCGATCGCAGCGGAGCGCATCGCGGATGACGCGCAACTGACGCCGAACCAATTGCTGCAGCAGCTGGATGTGACGCCTGATGACATGCCCCGCGCCGAAGCGCTTGAGGCGGATGTCAACCGGCTCAAGCGTCAGCGGGATGCGTTGGGGGCTGTGAACCTGCGGGCGGAAGAAGACGCCAAGGAAGTGCAGGTCGAGCATGACACGCTGGTGCAGGAGAAAAACGATCTGGAAGAGGCGATCCGGACCTTGCGCGGTGGTATCGCAAGCCTCAACCGCGAAGGGCGCGAGCGGCTTTTGACCGCTTTCGAGCAGGTCAATTCCAATTTCTCGCTGCTGTTCACGCATCTGTTTGGCGGGGGTGAAGCCAACCTTGTCATGGTGGAAAGCGATGATCCGCTTGAGGCCGGGCTTGAGATCATGTGTCAGCCGCCCGGTAAGAAACTGTCGACGCTGAGCTTGCTGTCCGGCGGAGAGCAGACGCTGACCGCGATGGCGTTGATTTTTGCGGTGTTTCTGGCCAACCCGGCGCCGATCTGCGTGTTGGACGAAGTGGATGCGCCGCTGGATGACGCAAATGTGACGCGGTTTTGCGACTTGCTGGACGAGATGTGCCGTCAGACCGACACCCGGTTTCTGATCATCACCCACCATGCGGTCACCATGGCGCGCATGGATCGGCTGTTTGGGGTGACGATGGCGGAACAAGGGGTCAGCCAGCTTGTTTCGGTTGATCTGAAAAAGGCAGAGACGCTGGTTGCCTGATCACTCATTCGTGTCACGCAGTTTTCCCCGAGTGGTCTATGGTGGGCGGATGAGAACTCTGCTTTGCCTGTTTTTTGGACTTGTTGCCTTGCCCACGCTTGCTGCCGAATGGGCGCTGAACGAGACGGACCGCATTCTGGACCGGCAGGAAGTGGATGCGCTGACGGCGGGGCAAACCCTTGTCTTTTATGACGACGGGCAGTCGAAATACTCCGTCGGCGGGGCGTATTCCTATACCTATGCCTCAGGCGAATCCGCTTTCGGTCGCTATGAAATCGAAGAGGATGGTACGGTTTGCATAATCTATCGCAATGGATTTTCGCGATGTGATCGCTACGTGCAAAGTGGCGCACGGATCATCCTGCTGACTGAAAAGGGCTTGCGCTTTCCGGTGCGCCCTGCGGCAAAAAAATAACCCCACAAGGCAGCGGGCCTTGCGGGGTTTAAAGAAAAAACAACCTGAATGTATGTTTCATCACGCAAATTAGGGTTCAACGCCTAAAAAGCGGTAAATGCTTCGCCCTCAGAGCTTGCCGAGCAAGGCAAGGGTCGGCCATGCGTCTGCGGGCAGGCCCAACCGTTGCTGTTCAAGTTGCACCGCAATGCGGGTGCGCGCGCCAAGGATGCCATCCACTTTTCCCACATCATGACCGCGCGCCTGTAGCTTGGATTGCAGGGCTTTCATCTGCTCTGCGTTCAATCCCTTGTCTGGTGCGCCGCGGTCCATTTTCGGCGCGCCTTCGATCAGGGTTGCGAAATAGGCGGCGGTCACGACATAGGTAAAGCTTTGATTCCAGTCGAAATAAATATTGAAGTTCGGATATGTGATGAAGGCGGGGCCCTTGTGGCCCTGCGGCAGGATCAGCGATGCGGTTGCGCCGCGAAACAGGTTCCCGCTGCGGGCTGTCACTCCCATATCGGCCCATGTACTGACCGGTTTGGTCACATGTACGCCGGTTTGGGACCAGTCGAAATTGTCGGGCAGGCGCACCTCTTGCAGCCACGGTTCGCCCTTGCGCCAGCCGAAATCAGCCAGCATCGCCGCCCCGGACATCAGCGCATCGGGCGCAGAGGTTTTGAGGCGCACATGCCCATCGCCATCCGCGTCCTGACCGTTTTCAAGGATGTCGCGGGGCAGCATTTGTACCATGCCGATTTCACCGGCCCATGCGCCGGTCGTGGTTCTGGGGTCGAAATCGCCCATCTCATACAGCTCGAGCGCGGCAAACACCTGCGGGCGGAAGAGATCCGGCCTGCGGCAGTCATGGGCCAGCGTGACGAGCGCGTTGGCCGTGTTGAAATCGCCCTGATAGGTTCCGTAGGCGGTTTCAAAGGCCCAGAAGGCCAGCAAAACACCCCGAGAGACACCGTAGCGGCGATCAACGCTGTCAAAAACGGCGTCATATTCGCGGCCCAGTCGTTGACCTTTGGACAACCGCGCATCCGAGATCAGATTGCGGGAGAAATCCAGAAAGGGGCGTTGAAACATGCCCTGATCCCGATCCGCGCGCAGCACGCTTTGACTTTGTTGGATACCTGAGAAAAAGCGATCAACGCTTGCGGGGGCATGTCCCTTGCTGACCGCTTCGGCCTTCATATTTTGCACGAAGTTATCAAAGCTGCCCCCGCAGGCTGCGAGAAGCGGCAACGGGGAGAGGGCAAAGCAAAAGACGAAGGCAAGTGTTTTTAAGCGCATCGGAAACTCCGGACTGTTCTACGGCAGGATGGCAAGTACCACGCAAAGGGTAAACATCATGCCCCATGCTTTCCACAAAATAGAAAGGCTCGCGTCGATATCATCCGCGGTCAGCACTTTGCGCCCTGTGCCGTTCACCCATGGGAAGTCCTGCAGCTTGCCGTCATAGGTGCGCGGACCGGCCAGCGCGATGCCAAGGGCACGGGCCATCGCGGCCTCCGGCCAGCCGGCGTTCGGGGATTTGTGCAATCTGGCATCGGCACGGATCGCAGCCCCGTCCCATTGCCATGCAGCGGTCGCGATCAGCAGAGCGGTGAGCCGCGCGGGCAGGATGTTGACCAGATCGTCCGTGCGCGCGGCGGCCCATCCAAAGGCGTGATGGCGCGCCGTGCGATAGCCGATCATGCTGTCGGCGGTATTGATCATCTTATAGGCCAGCATCGCGGGCAGCCCGCCGATGAGAAACCAGAAGGCGGGGGCGATCACGCCGTCCGACATGTTTTCCGCAGCACTTTCGATGGCGGCACGCGCGGTTTGAGACGGGTCCATGTCGGATGTATCGCGGCTGACGATCATCGCAACAGCCGCGCGACCCTCGGGCAGAGAGCACCGCAGGCCCTTGGCAACTGCCGCGACGTGATCGCTCAAAGAGCGCTGCGCGAGCAGAATGGCGGCGATGATCCCTTCGGCAAGGGGGCCGAGGGTAGACAGGGCAAAGCCCGTGATCACAGCGCAGCCAACCGCAAAAATCAGGCAGACCGTTCCTTTTGCGCGCTGTGCCGGGCCGGTGTTGAAGGTTCTGTCCAGCCAGCCGATCAGCCTGCCCATGAGGACGGCCGGATGGGGCAGGCGGGACCAGAGCCACTTGGGTTCCCCAAGGACCGCGTCCAGCAGCAACGCACAGAGCAGAACCATCGCCAGCGTCATGCCAGTGCGTTTTCCAAGCGTTCCCATTGGACGGGATGCGGTAAACCGAGACGTAGCCATTCCTTGTTATAGGGAAAAACACGGGTCCAGATGTGATGTTCCGCCAGCCGCTCCTGCCAGCGGGCGGCATCGCAAACGCGGTACAGGCGGAACAGGGATGTGCCCCCGATCAGCTGCGCATCGGCGTTTTGCATCAGGGCATCCAACCGGGCGCTGTCCTGCGACAGCCGTGTTCTTGTCGCGTCGGCCCATGCGGTATCGGAAAGCGCGCGGGTTGCGATGTCGAGGGCCGGACCTGCCACGGCCCAGGGTCCCTGCCGGGACTGCAGCGTGGCGATCAGTGCGGGATCACCGATGGCAAACCCCAGCCGCAGGCCCGCCAGCCCCCAGAATTTACCAAAACTCTTCAGGACGATTGTGCCGGGGCGCGTGGCGAGGTGGATCAGCGATTTTTCGGGGGCCACGTCGCAAAAGCTTTCGTCGATGATGGTGAGGGTGGCCTTGGGGGCGGGCAGCATGTCGTCGCGCCAAAAGCGCCCATCGGGATTGTTGGGATGCACAAGCACCTGAGCGGCGGCTTGGGCGTCCGTGCCGACGGTCCAGCGATGCGCGTCAAAGGCGGCTGCGTGCTCGTTATAGGTGGGGGTGGGGATGCAGACCGTGCCGGGAGTGGCGAGACCGGGTATCTGTGCAATGAGGGCGGAGGCGCCGGGGGCTGCAATGATCGCGGCGTCCGAGGGCACGCGCCACAGGGTACGCGCAGCATCCAGCAGGCGATCGGAGGCCATCTGGTCGGGCAGGGCTGTCCAGCAGTTTTGCGCAACCGGGAGTGTGGGATAAGCGACCGGATTGATACCCGTCGACAGGTCAATCCAGCCGATTCGGCTGCCACCAAAGCGTCTGCGGGCTGCGTCGATACCACCGCCATGATCACGTCGTATTGTTGTCAAGAACAGGTCCTATACGTAGAATTTCGGCGTATTTTCGCGTTATTGGTGTTGCTCAAAGCGGATTTCAGCCGGTTATTCAAGTCTGACGGAAACGGTTAACATTTAAGCTAAACTCTTAACCGTTTCTTAATCTTTGAGGCACACCAATTGTTTATTATTTCAAAGATGTGTTGTTGTATCGCGCCAGAATGGAGGCTGCATGAAAGTCCTGATCGTTGAAAGCGAGAATGGCCTGGCTAAGATCTGGCAGAGGCATCTCCAGCGGATGGGGATGGACGTCTGTTGTGCGGGTGGTGAAACCGATGCTATTGCGCATCTGAGTGAACACCAGACTGATATTATCATTCTCGATCTTGTGCTGGCCGAGGGGTCGGCACTGGCGGTGGCAGATTATGCGAGCTACCGGTTGCCGGAAGCACGGGTTGTCTTTGTGACCAACACGTCCTTCTTTTCGGACGGGTCGATATTCTCATTCGCGCCGAATGCCTGCGCTTTTGTGCAAAGCGCGACACCACCGGAAGACCTTGCCGCCATTGTCGAACACTACGGCCCCGCTGAAGATGCGGCACCACACGGCATGGCGTGATCCAAAGGCGCGCCTGCGGCGCATGACATTTTCTGTTTGCCCAGCAGTACCGTCTGCGCACAGCCGGGTGCGACGGGGTTAGACGCGGCCGTGGCGGCTGTGGAAATCCAGAACCGGGTTGATCGGGATGATCCGGTTGGGATTGATCGTTTCGTGGCTGTAGTGGTAGTGGCGCACGATATGGTCGAAGTTGACCGTGTTCGCAACGCCGGGCGTCTGATAGAGATCGCGGGTGTATCCCCACAGGTTTGGATAATCCACGATGCGCTTGCGGTTGCATTTGAAATGCAGATGATACACCGGATCAAAGCGCACAAGCGTGGTAAACAGCCGCCAATCTGCCTCTGTCAGCTGGTCGCCCATGAGGTATCGGTTGTGTGACAGGCGCTCTTCGAGCCAGTCGAGGGTGTCGAACAGGGGGACAATCGCCGCATCATAGGCCTGTTGAGTCGTGGCGAAGCCCGCCTTGTACACACCGTTGTTGAAGGTGTCGTAGATGCGCTCGTTCACCGGAGCGATGGCGTCGCGCAGGGGTTCGGGCCAATAGTCATCGCTGTTTCCGGTCAGCCCGTTGAAGGCCGCATTGAACATGCGGATGATCTCGGAGCTTTCGTTTGAGACGATGGTTTCGCGCTGTTTGTCCCAGAGGATCGGCACGGTGACGCGGCCAGTAAACCTGGGATCGGCGCGGGTGTAGATGTCGCGTGCAAAAGCGCTGTTGTAGAGGGTGTCGCCGGTGGCACCCTTGTCATCGGCTTCAAAAGTCCAGCCTTCGCCCAGCATGTCGGGATGAACGGCGGAGATGGTGATATGATCCTCAAGACCTTTGAGCGTGCGAAAGATCATGGTGCGGTGCGCCCAGGGGCAGGCATGGCTGATATAGAGATGATAGCGGCCCGAATCAGGGGTGAAGCCGCCTGTGCCAGATGGCCCGGCACTACCGTCATGGGTGATCCAGTTGCGAAACTTCGCGTCCTGGCGTTTAAAGGACCCGCCCGTGGATTTGGTATCATACCATTGGTCATGCCAAACGCCGTCAATCAAAAGACCCATGTCACCTCTCCTTTTCGATCAGGTCTATCGTAAGCCATTGATTCAAGGAGACCCATAATCCGGTTCGCGCAGGATCGGTGCATTGTTGCACAGCCTTGGCCAGTGACATAAAAACTTAACTTGCAATTTACCAGACTTCGGGCACTCCTTGTGGCAGGGGAAGAAGGAGTTGCGTAGAAATGGAAGCGGTATTTTCCAAGGAAATTCAATCTGGTCTGGATCAGGCCAGAGTAGAGGGCATGAAAAAATCCTCGCGTCTGCGCGTCTGTGTGGATGGGAAGAAACAAACTGTTTTGCGCATGTGGAAAACCGGTTTTGCGATGGAGGCTGATGCGCCTGACATGCGTGGGATGGTCGATCTTTATGATGGCAGCATCCATCTGTTCCGCTGCCTGGTTGTGACCAGTGAGGCGGAAGCGGGTGAGCGGCAGTATGAATTCAAGCGGGCAACGGCGGTCCGCGGAACGCCGGCGCTGGATTTTGAAGTTCCGGAACACACACCTGCCGGTTTGATCGCAGACGCCCGCTGATTCCTATTGCAGATCGCTGAAGGCGTCTTTCAAGCGAGCGCAGGCCTCTTCGACCCTGTGGTGCTGCGTGGCGAGATTAAACCGCAGGAATGTCTCCCCGCCCGGACCGAAATCGGGCCCGGCGCTTGGCGCGATACGGGCGGATTTCCTGACGCGCTGTGATATCTCATCATAGCTCATCCCGGTCCCTGAGAAATCAACCCAAGCCAGATATGTCGCCTGCAGCGGCATGGAGGTGACGCCGGGGATCGTTGCAATTGCCGCATCAAAGGTCTTGCGGTTCTGATCGAGGTGCTGGATCTGCGCATCGGCCCATTTGGCGCCTTCGGGCGAATAGGCGGCAGTGATCATTTGCAGGCTCAGTGCTGCGGGTTTGTAGTCGAGCGTATTGAGCCGGTGCTGCATTTCTTTACGCAGTTTCGCATCCGGGATGATCATGTTGCCGGTGCGCTGGCCTGCGATGTTGAAGGTCTTGGAGGCCGCCGTGAGGACGATCAGGCGATCCTCGACCTCGGGGGCGGCGATGTGCATGGGCACAAAGGTATGGTCGGGGAATACCAGATCATGGTGTATTTCATCGGACACAAGGATCAGGTCGTTTCGCGCGGCAAACTCCGCAATCCCGCGCAACTCGTCTGTTGTCCAGACCCGGCCCGATGGGTTTTGCGGTGAGCACCAGATCAGCATCTGTTCAGAGCCATCAAGGCGCGATTGTGCGTCCTCAAGGTCAAGCACATAGCTGTCACCTGTGTGTTTGAGCGGACAGGTCACCGCCTCGCGACCCGCTTTTTCGATCTTGATCTGAAACTCGTGATAGACGGGCGTGAAAATCACCACCCGCGCGCCGGGGTCCGTCCAGAGGTCAAGGCACAGCGCGATGGCATTGCCCAACCCTTGCGAGGTCAGCGCCCATGAGGTGTCGATGTCCCAGTTGTGGCGCGTTTTCATCCACCACTGAATGGCATTCAGATAGTCATCATGGATCGGCATATAGCCAAAGACACCGTGATCCGCCGCGCGGCGCAAAGCGTCGATCACGCAAGGGGCGGTGGCGTAGTCGCTGTCTGCGGTCCACATGGCGATGCCGTCTTGCTGCGGCACGTCATAGAGCTTTTCCATCATGTCCCATTTGCTGCTGTGCGTGCCGCGACGTTCGATGGGATCGTTGAATGACATGATGTGCTCCTGTGTGTGCTTCGGGCGCAAGCTACCGGGAAACGAGGCAAGCGCAAGCCTGAGATCAGTTGCACAGCGCGGGCGCTTGACCTAAATGAAAAATATGAAACGAAGTATCATCCTGCACCCGGATCCGCGGCTCAAGAAAATAGCGGCGCCTGTCGCTGATATCAGCGATGAATTGCGCCAGCTTGGCGATGACATGCTTGAGACGATGTATGATGCGCCGGGCATCGGGCTTGCCGCCCCACAGGTGGGTATCTTGCAGCGCGTCTTTGTGATGGACTGCGTGAAAGAACCGGGGGAAACGCCGCGCCCGATCGTCATGTTCAACCCCGAGGTGATTGCGACCTCTGATGAGACGAATGTCTATGAGGAAGGGTGCCTGTCGATCCCCGAGCAGTTTGCAGATGTGACCCGCCCGGCAGATGTGGAGCTGCGCTGGATGGATCGTGACGGTGCGGAGCAGACAGAAGTCTTTACCGGGCTGTGGGCAACATGCGCCCAGCACGAGATCGACCATTTGGACGGCAAGCTGTTTATTGACTACCTCAGGCCGTTGAAGCGGCAGATGATCACCCGCAAGATGGTCAAGCTGAAACGGGAACTGGCCCGCACATGAGCGTGCGCGCTTACCTTCAATGGCCAGACGCGCGGCTGCGCACGGCTGCCGCTGATGTACCGGAGATCACGCCGGACGTGCTGGGCATCTGGGATGATATGATCGATACGATGGATGCCATGCCGGGGGTGGGCTTGGCGGCCCCGCAGATCGGCGTGATGTTGCGGCTGGCCGTCGTGGATGCATCAGACTCGCGCGACCGGCGCATTCGTCTCGCCAATCCGGAGATTATCGAGGCGTCTGCCATCATGAATGATCATGAAGAGGCGAGCCCGAATTTACCCGGTGTGTTTGCCAAAGTCCGACGTCCGCGCGGCGTGACCGTGCGTTTCATGGATGAAACCGGCACCTATGTGCGGCGCGATTTTGTCGGGCTTGAGGCGACGAGCGTGCAGCATCAGATCGACCATTTGCAGGGAAAAATGTATTTCGACAATCTCAGCAAGGTGAAACGCGATATGCTGCTGCGCAAGGCGCGTAAACTGAACGGCTAGTGCCCTCTGGAGGATAAGATGCGTTTGGTTTTCATGGGAACACCTGATTTTTCGGTCCCTGTGCTTGAAGCACTGGTGGCGGCAGGACATGAGATCGCCTGTGTCTATAGCCAGCCGCCACGCCCGGCGGGACGGGGCAAGAAAGACCGACCCTCGCCTGTTCAGGCGCGGGCAGAGGCGCTTGGGCTCCCGGTGCGCCACCCGGTGTCGCTGCGCAGCGAAGAAGCGCTGGCGGATTTCGCGGGGCTGGAAGCCGAGGTTGCAGTGGTCGTGGCTTATGGGCTGATCCTGCCGCAGGCCATTCTGTATGCGCCCACGCGCGGCTGTCTGAACATTCACGCCAGTTTATTGCCGCGCTGGCGGGGGGCTGCGCCGATCCACCGCGCCATCATGGCGGGGGATGCGCAAACCGGCGTGTGCATCATGCAGATGGAGGCAGGTCTTGATACCGGCCCCGTGCTTGCACGTGAAACTGTCGATATAGGGCCTGAGGAGACAACAGCGCAGTTGCATGACCGGCTAAGTGCCCTGGGCGCGGTTTGTATTGTCGACACGCTGGCGCGGCTCGATCAGCTTGAGGCAGTGCCTCAGACGGAAGACAGTGTGATCTATGCAGCCAAGATCGACAAGGCGGAGGCGCAGGTGGATTGGGAGCAACCTGCCGAAGACGTGGATCGGCTGATCCGTGGGCTGTCGCCGTTCCCCGGTGCCTGGACCTTGCTGGGCGACACGCGCGTCAAACTGCTCGGGTCGCGCATTTCTGAGGCCTCGGGGGTGCCGGGCACGGTCCGGCTGAACCCGCTGCGGGTGGTCTGTGGCACAGGGGCGGTGGAACTCACGCAGGTGCAGCGGGCGGGCAAAGCGGCGCAGAGTGCGGCTGATTTTCTGAACGGCAGCGCAATTGAAGACGGCACCCTGTTTAAAGGAAGAAACTGATGTTCCCGACGTTGATTGGTACGGTTGTGATCGCGGGCCTTGTGGGGTTCTTTTCCGAAAGGTCTGGGTTTACGCACAACGGCTATGTGCAGAGCATCATCATCTGCATTGGCGGTGCCTTCGTGATGTATTTCGTAACGCTGATGTTCGGGATCGGCTTTCGCAGCCCCGGCATCAACGCGATTGCGTCCTCCGTCGGGGCGCTGATCATCGTGCCGACCCGGTGGCGTAAATGATCACTGCGCCGGGGTGCGCAGCGCCAATGTCTCTTCGTCCTCGACCGTTGCGCGCACGCACAGCCTGAGCAGGGGCGGCACGGTCAGCAGGGTCAAAAACGCCGACATGGACAGACCGCCCACCACCACCGCGCCGAGGCCACGATAAAGTTCAGAGCCTTCGCCGGGGAAGACGACCAGCGGCAGCATCCCACACACGGACGTCAGGGTGGACATGAAGATCGGGCGGATGCGATTGCGCGTTGCCTCTTCAATGGCGTCAATCGGAGACATGCCTTCTTCACGCAGGTGAAACAGCGTCTGATGCACGATCAGAATGGCGTTGTTGACGACGATCCCGACCAGAATGATGAACCCCAGCAGGGTCAGCGTATCCAGCGGTTGCGTCTGGAAGGTATTGAGCAAGGCCAGACCGCCAACACCACCCGCAGCGGCCACAGGCACCGAGATCATGATGACCAGCGGCAGCACGAAGCTTTCGAAAAGGATCGCCATGACGAGGAACACGATGATCAAGGCCACGGCAAGGTTGATCTGGATAGCCTCCCACGTCTGGCTAAGCTGATCTGCGGTGCCGGACACGCTCATCCGCACACCATTTGGCAGGCCGCTTTCTTCCAGAACGTCGATGACCTCTGACTGTAACAGTTCAACGGCCTCTTCCAGCGCCAGCGCGTCGGAGGGTCTGACCTCAAGCGTGACGGTGCGCAACCGATCCCGGTGGCGTATTTCCGTCGGGCCTGCGGTGACGACCACATCGGCAAGGGCCGACACCGGAATGATCTGACCGGAGGGGGTGACGACAGGATAATTCCCGATGTCCTGCGTGCGCTGCCCGACCTGCAATCCCGGATCGCCCTTCAGCATCAGATTAACCCGTTCTGCGCCCACGGTTATTTCAGCGACGCGCAGTCCGTCGTTAAAAGCGTCCACCGTCACGGCAAGATCGGACGACGTGAGCCCGGCATCTGCGAGACGCAACCGGTCCGGCACCAGACGCACCTCTGGCGCGCCGAGTTCCAGACCCGGCCTTGGGCGGAACTGGTGCCCCTCAGAACGCGGCAGGAGTTGCGAAATCGTGCCTGCGGCGCGGCCTGCAACGGCCAGAATATCGTTGAGGTCCTGACCGGAGATGTTCAGCTCAATCGTGCGCCCCCCGCCGACACCCCGGCCAAAGAGTGACGGCTGCGTCATGAAGCCAAAGGTGCCGGGTTCGGCAAATATCGGTTGCGACAAGACAGGGATCAATGCCCCCGCCTGCGTGCCATCCACTGCGGATGCGCCGACGAAGCTTGCCCCCGGGCGCGCTACGAAAAAGAAGTTGTCAATCGTGGGCGTGCCGTCTTCGGTGCGTGTCTCGGGTGCGGCTTCCCAGAGAGGTCGGGCGACTGTTTCGATCCGCTCGGCAATGGTCTGCGTCGTATCAAGGTTATAGCCGGGCGGCGGGATGATCAGGCCAAAGACAAGGTTCCGGTTGCCCTCTGGCAGATACTCAAGCCGCGGCAAAAAGGTGATCGTTGCCACCGCAGCACCCCCTGCGATCAGCGCCACCATGAACAGCCCCAGAGCGCGGAACCGCACGGTCAGCCGCACATAGGACATGACCAGCCCATGGAATCCGCGCGCAAGGTGATCAAGCCCCCAGATGTTGATCTTTTTTTGATCGCCTTTTGACAGCAGTTTGCTGGCCAGTGCCGGAATCACCGTGACCGCGACCACAAGCGACAGGAGAACCGACACCGAGATGGCGACAGCAATGTCACGGAACAACTGGCCCGCCTCAAGCTGCATGATGAGGATGGGGACGAAGACCAAAACGGTGGTCAGCGCTGAGACAAGTATCGCGCCCCAAACCTGTTTCGCGCCGAGATAGGCGGCCTCGCGCCTTGATTTGCCTTCTTCCCGCAATCGGTAGATGTTTTCGAGCACCACAATCGCGGCATCGACAATCATCCCCACCGCAAAGGCGATCCCGGCGAGCGAGATGACATTGAGCGTGCGCCCGGTGGCGGCCATCGCGACAAATGTGGACACGATGCTGACGGGAATCGCCAGAGACACAACGAGCGTGGCGCGCGGGCTGCGCAAAAACGCCATCAGCACCGCGGCGGCGAGCGCCCCGCCGATCCAGATGTTCTGCGTCACCAGATCAATGGCGCCGTTGATATAGACGGTTTCGTCGTAGGCCTGCCGCATGTTGAGCCCGGCCTCTGCCACCGGACCTGCCGAAAGTTCGGCCAGAACCTCTTTGACCTCGGCCATGGTTTCGATGACATTAGCGCCGGGTTCACGGACGATATTGAACGCCAGCCCCGGTTCGCCGCGAAAGCGCAGACGCGAGTTGGCTTCTTCAAAGGCAAAACTGACTTCGGCCACATCTGCCACCCGCACGCGGCCTGACCCGCCCGTACCGATGTCAGAGCGCAGGACGACCGATTTGATGGCCTCAACGGTGTTGAGGTTGCCCTCGGCACGCACCACATAGCGGCGCTTGCCTTCTTCGACGTCGCCTGCGGAGAGGGAAATGTTTTCGTCCCGCAGAACACGCACGACTTCGGGCACGGTGAGGTCAAAGCGCGACAACCTGCGCGGGTCCACCACGACCTGCAACTCGCGGGTGACACCGCCAAAAACATTGACCGCCGAGACGCCCTCGATCCGTTCGATCCGGTCCTGAATGACGTCTTCGACGAAATCGCCATAGGTGGGCATTTCGCGGGTGTTGCCCTCTTGCGCTGTCAACAATATCCACGCGATGGGGCTGTCATCTGCGCCGGATGTATCCAGTGTCGGTTCGCTGGCCTCATCGGGATAATCACCGACACGGTCCAACCGGTTTGACACCAGCAAGAGCGATTGCACCATGTCTGTGCCGACACCGAATTCGAGTGTGATTTCCGCCTCGCCGGTGCGCGAGCGGGAGGTCATGATATCCAGCCCTTCGAGGCCCCTGAGCGCCTCTTCCTGCGGGTTGACGATCTCGCGCTCAATCTCGGAAGGGGCCGCGCCGGGCCACTGCGTTTCAATCACCACGATGGGCTTTCGCACATCCGGTGCGAGCTGGATCGGGATGCGGCTGACGGCGATGGTGCCAAACAGAACGGCCATGATGACGGCGGCCATCACGGCAATCGGGCGATCAATTGCGTAGCGGATCAGATCCATGGGCTAGCCTTTCTCGCTGCCGGTCATCGGCGTGATTTCCTGTCCGGGGCGCAGCCGTTCATTGCCGCGCGTCACAACGATGTCGCCCTCGCTCAACCCATCCAGCACCTCAAAGCGATCCCCCAGTGCGACACCGATCTGCACGGTGCGCGGTTGCGCCTGCCCATCCGCCGCCACAAAAACGGTCCAGCCGCCGCGGGCTTGCACCAAGGCGTCTTTTGGCACCGACAGAACCTCGCGCGGGGCGCTGATCGGGATGTTGATCGTGATGGACTGGCCGATGGCCAAACGGTCCAGAGAGGCCAGATCGGACGATGTAAACCGCACCGGACGGGTCCGCGTGGCCGTATCCTCAACGGGCAGCAACACGCGCACGTTCAATTCCAGTGACACGCCCGTCTCGGTGTATCCGGCAACCGTTTGTCCGGGTTGCAGGACGCTGACATATTTTGATGGTACGCTGGCCTCGATTTCCATCGACAGAACATCCAGCAGGGTCACGACGGCAGAGCCTGATGCGATAAACTCACCGGGGTTGATCTGCACCTCCAGCACGATGCCGGCATAGGGGGCGGTGATCCGCGCGCGGTCCAGTTGATACCGGGTCTCTGCCAGATTTGCCTCGGCGGTCTGGACTCGCGCCTGTGCTTCGGCGAGCAGCCCGTTGGCCTCGAACAGATCGCTTTGCGCATCATCAAAGCGGCTGGTGGAGAAAGACGCCGTGTTGCGTAACCCCTCAATCCGCGCCAAGGCATTGGCCGCGCGGTTAACGCGGGTTTCCGCAATCACGATGCCTGCACGCGCTTCTGACAGTCGCGCCTGCGCCTGACGGGCCAGAATATCCAAAAGCTCGGTGTCCAACGTCGCCAGCATCTCGCCCTGACCGACCGCCGTCCCTTCCAGCACCATAATTTCGTCAACGGTACCCGCGATCCGGCTTGCAATCGTACCCTCGCGCACTGTCACCACCTCTGCAAAGAGAGGCACGGTGTCAGCGATGGTTTTGATCTCGACGGTTTCGACACCGACGGCGGCAGGTCCGCCCTGCGCAA
This sequence comes from Roseobacter sp. OBYS 0001, assembly GCF_019654895.1. Taxonomy (NCBI): domain Bacteria; kingdom Pseudomonadati; phylum Pseudomonadota; class Alphaproteobacteria; order Rhodobacterales; family Roseobacteraceae; genus Roseobacter; species Roseobacter sp. OBYS 0001. Next base: position 46,091 of record NZ_BPES01000010.1, on the reverse strand, counting down.
CGGCCGTGGCCGGGAAATTCAGGCAGAGCGCGGCAAATAACGCGCATGCAAAACGAGATAAGGAAAAGGGGTGGGTCATGGGGAAGCCCTGTAAAAACGATCTTGTCACAGCTAAACCAGTTAGTTCGAAAATGCACCCCTCCAAGGGGCGAACCTGCGCGGGCGCGCGCAAAAAACTGTGTTAAGTCGAACCGTCAACAGAGCGGTCTGCGCGTTCCAAAGCGTTGGCATAGTCCCGCAAATCAGCGACCTCGCGGGCCGATGGCGTCTTTCCGGTAAAGCCGACCAGATAGGCGGGCATCAGTTTATTCCGGGTCTCCATCGGTTCGTTCAATTTTGCGTCATCGTATCCGATTTGCATGTAATACAGGATGCGCGCGCGGGCCGTGGCTTCGAGGGGCGGGTATCCGAACTTTTCGAACATCGCCTGCAGGGCGGCCAGACGCTGCGCATCTGATGCCGCCAGAACAGCGCGCACATCTCGCGACCGGCGTGCCCAGTCGCGCATGGCAAAATCCAGCCGCGTGTCAAATAGCGCGGGATTGATCACGCAGCGAAAGACATTCCCAACCGCTTCGGTGATTGTCTGCGCGGGTCGCTCGGCCATACGAACCAAAGCGGCTGTATTCGTTTTCCGCCAATGGTCCAGCAGCGCATCGAGCAGGTCCTGACGTGACTTGAAGTACCAATAGAAGCTTGAGCGGGACACGCCAAGTGCTGCCCCCATGGCCTGGATCTTCACGCCTTCGACCCCGTCACGGATCAGGGCTGCCATGGCCATGTTCAGCCAGTCATCGCGGGTCACTTTGACATTGCCGACCATGGGTTCAGTGTCGGAGGTGTCGCGGTGCATTCTGGGGTCTGAACGCTCAGTCATGGGTTAACTTTCAGGTGGTGCGCCGCCTTCGGCGGTGCGTTTGGCGATGAAATTTTGCAGCGTTTCCAATCGCTCACCATCCACCGATGGCCGTGCGTCTACGGCCAGAATATCCTGCCACACTTTGGTGGCGCGCTGGTTGGCATCCTGCGCCCCGCGTTCCGTCCATGTGCCGAAATTTGCGTAATCATGCACGATGGGTTGGTAAAACTCGGTGTTGTAGCGCGCCATCGTTTGCGGCGCGGCAAAGAAGTGACCGCTGGGTTCTACCGCGCTCAGCGCTGTGTCAAAACCGATTTCATCCACGCCAGCCTGCTTGCCCGCACAAAGTTCGGCAATCATGTTCAGCACTTCCACATCCGTTATGATTTTTTCGTAAGATACGCTCAAACCCCCTTCGAGCCAGCCCGCGGCGTGGATGATCACCGTGGCCCCACCCATCAGACAGCCCCAGAGGCCCATCTGGTTTTCATTGGCAGCCTGCACGTCGTTTACGTTAGACGCAGAGCCCGCCGCACTGCGCCACGGCAGACCCGTAAAGCGCGCCAGTTGACCCGCCGCCAGCGAGGCCTGAAAATGCGCCGACGTGCCAAAAGCCGGTGCACCCGATTTCATGTCCACATTGGACGTGAATGTCCCATAACAGACCGGCGCGCCGGGTTTGACCAGTTGTGTCAGCGTGATCGCGGCCAGCGCTTCGGCATGGCTGAGGGTGATCGCGCCTGCAACCGTGATCGGGGCCATGGCGCCCATCAGCGTGAAGGGCGTGACGATGGAGAGTTGGCCGTTTCTGGCGAAATCGATTAACCCCTGCGCCATCGGAATGTCGAGCGTGCGCGGACTGTTGGTGTTGATGATCGTGTAGCAATGCGGTGCCGCTGCAAAACCGTCATCCGTCACACCCCGAAAGTCGCGCAGCATTTCAAAACAATCCATCGCTTGCGGTGTGCCACGTGAAAAAACAAAGGGGAATTTGTCGGTCAGCGTAAGTTGCGTTTCGGTCGTGAAGAAATGGCGCAGGTGGGTCGGCACATCTTGTGGCTCCACCGAAGGCGACATCATCTGGAAGACATCAAAGTGGTGGCATAGCGTCGTATATTCCCGAAAATCCCGTGCTGATCCGGGCCGACGCCCACGTGCAAGGTCTGTGGCATGGGGGGCACCTGCGCCGGGTTGGAACACCAGACTGCCAAGTTCCAGCAGGATGTCCCTGTCGCGCGCGCCAGCACGCCCGGTGATGGATTTGGGCGCGGTTGCAAGGGCTGCGTCAATCATATCGCGCCCGATATAGACCATCTGGTCCACCACGCGCGCACCGCCCTTGCGGAACACCTCAACCGCTTCGGGCAGCAGCACTTTCATGCCAAGCTCTTCCAGCGTGCGCAGGGATGTTTCATGCATGGCCGCGATCTGATCGCTGGAAAAGACTTCCATCGGGGGAAAGGGGTTGCGCAGATTGCGGTAATTCACGTTGCGCTCCGGTGCCGCCTTGGGCCCGCCACCACGGCGGGTCCGTCTGCGCCCGGTGTTTTCGCGTAATGTCATCCGCGCATGGCCTTGCCGTCCGGATCATAGGGCGATGCGGCGATGATCCGCGCCTGCCGTTCCACACCCACTACATGCACGCTGACCTCTGTGCCTGCGCGGCTGTGGGTCGGGTCCACCAGCGCCATGGCGAGCGATTTGCCGACCGTATGACCAAAGCCGCCTGAGGTGACAAAACCCACTTGGACGCCGTCGGACCAAATGGGTTCAAATCCGCTGGCGTCGGCACCGTTTGCGTCGATTTCCATTGTGACAAGCGTTTGTGACGGGCCGTTTCCATCGCGTTCAGCGACCGCCGCTGATTTGCCCACGAAATCCTTGTCCCAATCGATCCAGCGGTCCATCCCGGTCATGCCGGGGGTGTAGCCTTGGGTGAACTCCGCATTCCAGATGCCGAAACTCTTTTCCAACCTTAGGCTCAGGAGCGCATTGAACCCGTATTCCCGGATGCCCGCGTCCGCGCCTGCCTGCAGCAGGATACGGCGCAGCACCGCGTGATCACCCGCGCGGCAGTGAACCTCATACCCCCGCTCGCCCGCGACAGACAGCCGTCCGACCTTGCAGCGCAACAGCCCGATATCAAAGCTGCCACAGCCCATGAATTTCAGGTCTGCGATGGGGCCGTCGGTTAGTTTCTCGATGACATTCAGCGATGCAGGCCCGGCCAGCGAGAAGCCTGCCATTTCCTCACCGAGATCGCGCAGGGTGACGCCCTCCATCATATGATCGTCAAACCAGCGCATGTGCCATGTCCGTAGATAATAGCTGCCCATGATCCACCACGTGCCATCGCCCCAGTTGAACACCGTCAGGTCGCCCTTGAGCCGCCCATCCTCGGCCAGCATCGGCGCCAGCTTGGCGCGGCCCGGTGCGGGCAGTTTGGACGCCATGATGCGATCGAGCCACTTTTCTGCGTTGGGGCCCGAGACCTCAAAACGCGAAAACCCGGAGATATCCAGCAGACCAACCCCATTGCGCACCGCCTGACATTCATCCGCCACGATTTCGTGTGCGTTTGAGCGTTTTAGCGACGGCGCTTCGACAAAACCCGGTTCGGCGAAGTAAAGCGGCACCTCAAGGTCCCAGCTTCGGCCCCACTGGCAGCCCGCAGCACTCATATCTGCATAGGCACCGGCGGTTTTCAACGGACGGCCTGCGGGCAGTTGTTCGTTGGGATAGGTCATCACAAAGCGGCGGGTGTAAAACTGGCCCGTCGTTTCCTTGATGTACTGTTTGTTTTCGGCCCAGACGCCATAGCGGGCCACATCCATCCCGTAGACATCCGCCTCAGGCGTGCCGTTGATCATCCATTCGGCCAGCGATTTGCCAACGCCGCCGCCCTGCAGGAACCCGGCCATCACCGCGCAGGCCGACCAATAGCCGCGCTTGCCCGGCACAGGCCCCACCAGCGGGTTGCCATCCGGCGAGAAGGTGAACGCGCCGTTCACCCATGTCTTGACGCCCACCTCCTGCAGGCAGGGGTAGCGCTCAAACCCCATGGTCAGTTCATTTTCAATGCGGTCAGGGTCTTCCTGCTGCAATTCAAACCCGTATTCCCAAGGCGCGCCGTCCATCATCCAGTGCTGGTGATTGACCTCGTAGATGCCCAGCAGCACGCCTTTCTGATCCTGCCGCAGATAAGTGAACCCTTCGAGGTCAACCGTCATGGGCACCTCGAAATCCAGTTCTTCGAGCTGTGGGATCGTGTCCGAGATCAGATAGTGGTGATTGAGCGGCGAGACTGGCAATTCCACGCCAGCCATACGCCCCACCTGCTTGGCCCAGAGACCCGCCGCATTGACCACATGCTCGCAGTTTATCGTGCCCTTTTCGGTGATAACCTCCCACCCCTGCAGGGTTTGGTTCAGTTCCAGCACACGGTTGTGTTCGATCACGGTGGCACCGCGTTTCTTGGCCGCCCCCGCATAGGCGTGCACCGTGCCGGTGGTGTCGATGTATCCTTCACGGTCAGCCCACATGCCCCCCAGCAGCCCGTCACCGGACATGATTGGATTAAGCGCAAGCGCTTCTTCGACGGTGACGAGGCGGCAGTCGTGAATACCGATCGACTGAAATGTGCGATACGCAGATTGCAGCCATTCCCAGCGATCCGGGGTGCCTGCCATGGTCAGGCCGCCGGTTCTGTGCAGCCCGATGTTTTGACCGCTTTCTTCCTGAATATCGTCAAACAGGTCAATCGTATAGGACTGAAGCTGGGCGATGTTCGGGTCCGCATTCAGAGCATGAAATCCACCTGCGGCGTGCCAGCTTGACCCGGCTGTCAGCACGGAACGTTCAATCAGACAGACATCGCTCCAGCCCATCTTGGCCAGATGGTACAGAACGGATGCGCCGACAACGCCCCCGCCGATCACGACAACGCGGTAATGTGATTTCATACTGAGGCCTTTCGGTTCGTATCAAAAGCGACTACTGGACATTTGTGTACAGTGCTGCTGTGAACGCTAAATTCAATAGTGTTCTTCGGTCAAGATAAATTTGATCTGCGCGGGTTTCCTATGCAAACCGCAGTTTCGCGCTAAGCTCTGGATGGAAAGACAGGAGAGTGAAAATGAAGATTATGGCAGGGCTGACATGGGCCGTTTTGATGTCCGGTGCGGCGTGCGCGGATATCATCGTCGCGTTTGACGAGGGGGCGCCCAAGGATCGTTTTACCATCGTAAACGCAGGGGATTGCCCGCTGCGTGATATTACGATCACAATTGATCTGGGCGCATCTGCGGCCGGTCTGATCTTTGATGTGACGGAGCGCGGTGCGGGTGTGCAGGTGTTTCAACCCCTTGAGCTTGTGGTCGGGCGCGAATTGCTGCGCGACGTGCCGGAGGTCGGGGATGGTGACAACAGCATTGCGCTGCCCATCGCTGATTTTGCATCCGGCGCTGAGGTTGCGTTTACGATTGACGTGGATGACACGGTTGGAACGCGGGAAATTACCGTATCCGGCGCTGAAATCGAAGGGGCGAAGGTTGCAATCAGCCATCTTGCGGGCGTGACTGAGGCCACTTTTGGCGCGGATGCGGTTGCGCGTATCGGGCTGGATGGCTGCAACGCATGATCGCAATGCGCCGGAGGTCACCCCCGGCGCTTTGACGTTTCAGCTGTTTTGTTTGCGACGGCGCAAGACCAATGTGCCGCCAACAGCAGACAGCAGCAACAGCGCGGAGGCCGGCAGCGGGACGGGTTGCAATTGATAGGTCTCATCAAGTGCAGCGCGTGTGATGTCATTGATCAGCGCGTGACCTTCAGCCGTCGGGTGAATGTCATCAAAAAACAAGAAGCCTGCACAGGAGGGTGCCGTCGTTGAGACGGTTTGAACACAGGCGTTTTGCGTGTCCGTGATGCCGCGAGACGCCAGCAAAGCCTGATCGCTCAGGGCGTCAAAGACATCTACCTCGGTCACAGTCGCGCCAAAGAGGTTGTTGCCCTGCAAGAAGGCGGAGAGTTGCGTGTTATATCCGGCTGCGATCGCTGAAAGCTGGGCCTGAAAGGCGGGTGCTTCGTTCTGGAACCTTGGGATCAGGCCAAAGTCCGGCAGGTTCATGACGACGAAATCCCGCACCCCGGCGCCCGCCAAGGCCTGCAGTCCCCCTTGCACGGTCGCCAAAGCGCCGCCCAACGCGGCTTGCAGTGCCGTGAAATCAGGTGTGGTGCTGTCGATGCTGTTTGCCGCATTCAGAAAGTCATTGCCGCCGATAAAAACGCTGACCAAGGGGGTGCCGCCAAGGTTACGCGCAGCATTGAGCGTTGGCGGCGTGCCCGGTGCTGTTGGCAAATTCAGCAACCCGCCCAGCCCATCCGCATAGGTAGAGACCGGGGGTGTGACCGGCAGCGGCAAGTTTGCAGGGGCGAAAATCTGTGCCAGCAAATCAGGGACAGGATCCCCGTTATCTGCGGCCTGCGCCCCTGCGAAAGACAGGTTGACGCCGGTTTTCCCGTTGTTGCGAAACTCATTCGTCAAACCGGCAGCCCAGGTCGGACCGTCTGAAAATACGCCCGGCGCGCGCAGTCGGGCGAAATTGATCTCTGCATCGGTTGGCGAGGTTGCCGATGGCGGTGACGGCGGCGCCAGAATCCCCAAAAGCCGTTCGGTGTTCCCGATATCCGACAGGCTGTCGCCGAGGACGGAAAAGCTGGTGAACTGATCTGTGAGCGGTGATGCCTGTGTCGGGGTGGCCAAAAGTGCCGCCGCACCCAGTATCGCAAGATGTTTCATTTAATCCTCTCCCTGTGAGACGCGCATGTTTTCCTGCGCACGATAGGAAATAGACGACGAAAGACCTTGAAAGGCGAGTCTATCCTTGCGTCACTTTTCGCGTCCTCCGCACGGGTGGGCCGCAAAACCCTGGCGTCCGGTTGCTTTCTTGCAGGTCAGGTCACCGTGACCGTCATCGCGCCCAAACCCTCGACCTCGATCGTCATGGCGTCGCCTTTTTGAACCGGCCCCACGCCCGCGGGTGTGCCCGACAAGATCACATCACCGGGCGCAAGCGTGTAGTATTCGGACAGGTAGGAAATCATTTCCGGCACTTTCCAGATCATCTGGTTCAGATCACCTTCCTGTTTGAGCGCGCCGTTCTGATGCAGGGTGATCCTGCCCTGATCAAGGTGGCCGACCTCCGCCACACTGTGGACTGGCCCGACCGGTGCCGAGGCATGAAAGGCCTTGCCGATCTCCCACGGACGCCCTGCCTTTTTTGCGATGCCCTGCAAATCGCGGCGGGTCATGTCGAGGCACAGCGCATAGCCGTAAACGTGATCCAGCGCGTTTTCGAGGCTGATGTTGGTGCCGCCCGATTTCAGGAATACGGCAACTTCGGCCTCATGGTGCACGTCGCTGCTTTGCGCCGGGTACGGGAACGACCCCGATGTGTTCAGATCATCAGGGTTTTTCTGGAAAAAGAAGGGTGCCTCGCGGTCCGGGTCATGGCCCATTTCCACGGCATGAGCCGCATAGTTGCGCCCGATGCAATAAACGCGCCGGACCGGGAACATGCCCCCGCTTGCCACGGGGACACAGGCGGTTGGCGGCACTGGTATTACGAAATCTGACATGGAAAACTCCCTGCGTTCTTGGTTTTGATGTCGTGGGCACACAGCGCAGGTCTAAATCACGCCAAGCCAAGGCGCACCTTGGTTCACCGATGTGGGGCTGACCTGTGCTGAGCGTCATTTGTGCGCATGACTGGTTTGCTAGCCCGTGGTGGCTGTGCAGGACATCGGGTCGCCTGCGCGCCATTCAAATTCTGCGCTGTCGCCCTTGGTCCAGAATATACCACCAAAGTCGATGGCGTATTTGCTGCCCGAGGCTGCTGGGACAAGAGAACCCGAGGCGATGCTGTCCCCGTATTCCAAGCGGATACTGGGCAATTCCGTGTCGAAAAAGTAGGTTGTGACCTCATTGGCAGGGTTATCGTCGCAGATATAAGTGGCGGTCGCGAGGGGTGTTTCGAGCATCCATGCGGTGACGAGTTCACCTTCGCGGGTCAGATAGGCCGCCTCGACACAATTGCGCAGATCGTCGGCTTTCCAGCAGTCATCACGCCCCTTGATCCAGCCGCGCTGCATCGCGCGCAATGTATTCAACGCGTTTTCGGTACCGCCCTGTATGTTGCCCGCCGCCTTCAGTGCTGCGGCATAACGCAGGGCCATGCGGCGGTCGAGTACGGCCAATGCCGTGTCATTGCAGATCAGGTCTTCGGTTTGTGAGCCGGCTTTTGCGCAGTCAAATGACGGACCGGTGGTCTCCGCGCTGACGCCAGTGGCAGCGAGCGTGAGGCATGTTCCTGCGATCAGGCGGTGCATTGAGGTTCTCGGGGAGGGAATGGGCATTCCAAGGCTCCTGTGTCTGAAGTGGTTGTCACTGTCGGGGTGGCCTGCTTTTATAAACAGGCAAGCGCCAGCCAAAGGCAAGTGATCCTGCGCGCAACGCCCATGTAACCCCGGAGCATAGCGCCAGTGCGATAAGAGGCTCCGCGAAGAGAGGCCGGGTCAGCACAGCCACGGTTGCGCCTGCAAAGGCGGCTGTCACGTAAAGCTCGCCCTGACGCAGAACCACCGGTACATCATCCAACACCACATCGCGCAAAAGCCCGCCCATGCAGCCCGTGATTGTCCCCATCAGGACCACCACCAGTGCGGGCTGATCTAGCGCCAGCGCGACACCGGTGCCTGCTGACACCGCCACCGCCAGTGCGAAACTGTCCAGCCAGATCAGCGTTTTCAAACGGCTCTCAAACAGATGCGCGGTGACAAATACGACCAAGGCGGCGGCACAAGCTACACCGATGTAGGTTGGCTGTGCGATCCAGAAAATCGTATCCCGGTTCAGCAGCAGGTCCCGAAGCGTGCCACCGCCCACCGCTGTGAGGCAGGCGATAAAGGCAAAGCCCACGATGTCCAACTGCTGCCTGCTGGCGGCCAGCCCACCGGTCAAGGCGAAAATAAACACGCTCGCGTAGTCAAGGAAACCGATCACGCTCATGGTTTGAACGGCGCCATGCCCGCGCGCGCCAATTCGTCTGCGCGTTCGTTTTCCGCGTGCCCTGCGTGCCCCTTGACCCATTTCCAAGTGACGTCGTGACGTGCGTTGGCCTCATCCAGCCTTTGCCAGAGTTCTGCATTCGCGACGGGTTTTTTGGCGGCATTTTTCCAGCCGTTTCGCTTCCAGCCGTGAATCCAGCCGGTGATGCCATTTTTGACGTAGTTGCTGTCAGTGACGATGGTAATCGTGCTGGCGCGACTGAGGGATTCCAGCGCGTTGATGGCGGCCAAAAGCTCCATACGGTTGTTGGTGGTATGTGCTTCACCGCCCTTGAGCGCACGCTCTTTGACCAGCCTGTCGCCCTCTTTCGCCTGCAGCAAAACGCCCCAGCCGCCGGGACCCGGGTTGCCCGAACAGGCACCGTCAGTATAGGCGAATAACTCAGGCATGGGCGGCCAGTACAATCCAATGGGCATCAACGCCATCCAGACCTGTGTCGCAGCCTTCGCGGCGATCAAATACCGTGAGCCCCGCCCCGGCCAGCAGGCCAACCAACTCGCTTTCGCTATAATATGTGTAACGCCTGCCCAAAGTGTCGCGTTTACTGCCCGTGCCGGTTTTGACCCCGATATGAAACCGCCCGCCGGGTTTCAGGGCGATCGCGATCCGGGCTAAATGCTTTGGCATGTCATCGCGCGGGGCATGGAGCAGCGAGAAGTTCGCCCAGATCCCGTCATAGTGATCGACCTGTGTTACATCCTCGAAACCGGCCTCGCGGGCGCTCACACCAGCGTGGCGCCCGGCCAGTGCCACCATTTCAGGGACAGGGTCAAAGGCGTCCACGACAAGCCCGGCTTGCGCCATTACGGCAGCTGATCCACCCGGACCACAGCCCAGATCAAGCACGCGCCCGCGCCTTGGCATGGCCGCGATAAAGGCGATCAGGCTTGGGTCCTGAGCGGCGGCATCGTCGGTCAGATTGGCATAGTCACCCGCTTTGGCCGCATAGACGGAGAGGGTTTCATCATCACTCACAGGAATACTCCGACGGCCAGACATGCGACCACGATGCTGGTCAACAAAATGCGCAGGGACATCCACCACCTTGGCGTCAGGCCCCAAATGGAAAAGGCAAAATCAAGGATCAGGAGACCGAGGAACCCGAAAATCAGATTGGTTGCGGCGGCGGTCGGCCCGCCACCTGACATGAAAAAAGCCCAAAGGGCAGGGATCACAGACAGCGTGTAAGCGGTGGCCGCGCGCGCGCCTTGCGCCTTGGTGGCAAAGCCCCATAGCACACCCGACATGAAGGACAGGATCACCGTGCCGTAGAAAAGCTGTATGTAGGGCCCGACAAACCGCGGGCCGAGTGCGCGGACGCCCCACTGGGCCAGCGGCTCGACCAGATAGGTCGCGGCCCCCCAGACGAAGGGAATGAGGCCGGCGAGGCCAAGGATGAGCGGTGCAAAGGGGATCGATTTCATGCGCGGCAACATGAGCCTGAGCGCCGCCCAAGGCAAGAGGCTGTGATCACTTTGTCATGCGCCCGCCGCTCAACTGGCCGGGGTCCGCCACCGACAGCGTGCTGGAGTCCGTGAGGGTCAGGCCGAGCCGTGTACAGACCACCTCGGAAGCAGTATTGCCGGGCTCGATTCCGGTGAAAAACCGCGTGAAGCCGTATCTGCGCGCCATCTCAAGCATCACCTCGGCCCCGAGGCGCAAAGACAGCCCGAAACCGCGCCAGTCCGGCACGGTGGACAGCATGCCCCACCAGCATTCGACCTGCCCGTCAGGGTGATCGGGGTGCATATAGGAGGCGGCGGCCGCACAGGAGACGACCTCGCCCTGATCCGTGACGGCCATGCGGCACAGCCCCGGTTGCAGCGCGCCGCTCAACACGGCGAGGTTTGGTGGCAGAACGCCGCAAGCCAGTGCAGCGCTTGCCAAAGATGCGCGCAGGGGGTTGTCGCTTTCGTCCGTCAGCCAGTGGCTGGTGATACCATTGGGCAGCTGTTTGCTGGTGACGGTTTCGCGTGCGGTCTGCAAAGCAGAGGCGTCACCGACCCAGCGTGCATACTGCACAGCGCTCAGGTCATGGGGTTTGAGCTGCTGCACAAGCGCAGGCATCTGATCGTTTTGCACATGGGCAAAATGGCTGGCCCCTTGCAGCCGTGTCATGGACACCAGTTCCGCAAAGGGGGCACGGTCCGGGCTGACGATGCCAACGGTCCGGCCATAGTAGGTGTAGCCGGCGTTGCCATGGGTCAGATCATGCAGGGCCCGCCCCCGGCCCAAAAGCGCTTGCTGATCGGGGGAGCCAAAGATGTCTTGTCTGGCGGACATGCGGCGCGGTTCAGGCCGGTTCGCGCAAGACACGCGGCACTTTGAATTCCACGTTTTCGACCGCAGTCTCGACCATCTCTCGGGTCACATCATAGTGTGCGTCAAACGCGGCGATCACCTCGTTGATCAAGACCTCTGGCGCAGATGCCCCGGCGGTGATGCCAATGCTGCTGATGCCATCAAGGGCGCGCCAGTCGATATCCGTGGCGCGCTGGACAAGCTGCGCGTATTGACAACCGGCCCGTGCGCCAACCTCGACAAGGCGGCGCGAGTTTGACGAATTGGGTGCCCCGACAACCAGCATCGCGTCGCATTTCGGGGCCATGGCCTTGACGGCCTCCTGTCGGTTGGTGGTCGCATAGCAGATGTCCTCCTTGTGCGGGCCCACAATCAATGGAAAACGCTGCTGCAAGGCGGCGACCACATCGGCGGTGTCATCAACGCTGAGGGTGGTCTGCGTGACATAGGCCAGTTTCGCGGGGTCTCTTACCTCGACGGTTGCCACATCTTCAGGGGTTTCCACCAACAGGACCTCGCCTTCGGGCAACTGACCCATGGTGCCGACGGTTTCGGGGTGGCCTGCATGGCCGATCATGATCATCTGCAGCCCGTTGTCTGCGTGGCGTTGCGCTTCGATATGCACCTTGCTGACAAGGGGGCAGGTGGCATCCACATAGACCAGGTTGCGCGCCTGCGCCGCGGTCGGCACGGATTTGGGCACGCCATGGGCGGAAAAGATCACGGGCCTGTCGTCAGGACATTCCGACAGCTCTTCGACGAAGATGGCGCCTTTTGCGCGCAGCCCGTCCACCACGAATTTATTGTGCACGATTTCATGCCTGACATAAACGGGCGTGCCCCATCTATCGAGCGCCAGTTCCACGATCTTGATCGCACGATCAACGCCTGCGCAAAAACCACGCGGGGCTGCAAGATAGAGGGTCAGGGGCGGTTTCGTCATGTCTTACTCCGGATCAGATGTCTCAGAGGTAAGGGTTTGACGCGGCTGCGTCCAGAGGGTGACATGCCGCAACGCAGGTCCCCCTCTGAAACGGTTTTCATTTAACTTGCCTCGTTATACTCGCGCGGAGGGCGACCTATAACGTCTTTCAGTTCGTCGAGCTCAATGAAATTGTCCGCCTGACGGCGCAACTCGTCAGAAATCATCGGGGGCTGACTGCGAATCGTCGACACGACAGACACGCGCACGCCAGAGCGTTGAAGGCTCTCGATCAGCGGACGGAAATCGCCATCGCCGGAAAACAACACGATGTGATCAACCCGCGGTGCCAGTTCCATGGCGTCGACGGCCAGCTCAATGTCCATGTTACCTTTGACCTTACGGCGGCCCATGCTGTCGGTGTATTCCTTTGCCGGTTTTGTAACCATCGTGAACCCGTTGTAATTGAGCCAGTCCACGAGTGGGCGGATCGGGGAATACTCGTCATTTTCGAGCAGCGCCGTGTAGTAAAATGCGCGCAGCAACTTCCCGCGACGCATGAATTCCTGACGCAGTAATTTGTAGTCGATGTCAAACCCCAGTGATTTGGCAGCCGCGTACAAATTCGAGCCGTCGATGAACAGCGCAAGCCGTTCGTCCTTGTAAAACATCTAAGTGTCCTTTCGATTAGTCAGGCGCTGGTGCTCGTAAAATGTTGTGATAAAATTTCTGCACCCGACAATTGAACAAAATAGGGTTTTTTAACTGTGCCGCAAGTGACAAGACAGGGGAAAATTGGCAGAAAATCGCCACAATTACGGTCACTTGCACTAATTGCCGTGGGGTCAAACCAAGGGTTACGCAACGGAACCCCACGCGATACCGTACTGAATGCATTGAAAGAATTTCCCGTTAAGGTTGGAACGATTCGGGCTTTCAGCAGGCTGTTTCGCACAGATGCCTTCCCGGCGGGATCCGGCCCGGATTTTGTCAATGCGGCCTTCACCCTTGAAACGGAACTGGATGCAGCCGACCTTTTGAGCCATCTTCATGAGATTGAATCACTGTTCAAGCGCACCCGGACCAAGCGTTGGGGGCCGCGTACTCTGGACCTTGATCTGATCGCGATGGCGGATCAGGTTTTGCCTGATCGCGGGACATATGATCACTGGGCGCAGTTGCCGCTTGAACAACAGATGACCAAATCGCCGGAGCGGTTGATCCTGCCGCACCCGCGCCTGCATGAGCGGGCTTTTGTCTTGATCCCACTGGCCGATGTTGCGCCGGATTGGCGTCATCCCATCACGGGAATGAGCGTCAATGAGATGGTTGAAGCCCTTCCGGAAGACCTCAGAAACGAAGTCCATGAGCTGTAATTCTCTGCTTGTAAAGCGGTGGCAACCGACTTAAATAACACACTTCCGCCCCTACTCTGTCTGATGGAGATGTTTCATGGCCCGCGTCACAGTTGAAGATTGCGTTGATAAAGTTCCAAACCGGTTCGAGCTTGTGATGCTCGCGGCACATCGTGCGCGCGAAATTTCAGCTGGGTCTGCGCCCACGGTGAACCGTGACAATGACAAAAACCCGGTTGTGTCGCTCCGTGAGATTGCCGATGAAACCCAAAGTGCCGACGATCTGCGCGAGCGCCTGATCGAGAGCAATCAGCATCAGATCGAGGTTGATGAACCCGAAGAGGACGCAATGGCGTTGCTGATGGGTGCCGAACAGGACAAGCCGGAAGAAGACAGCATGTCCGAAGAGATGCTGCTGCGTCAACTGATGGCGGCACAAGGGCAGGGCTGAGCACAGCCCGCCTGATCCGGCGTGAGAGGCGGATGACATGAAGGACGGCGATCATTTGGAAATATCCGCCGATGACCTCGTGTCGCTCGTCCTGCGCTACAATCCAAAAACCAACCAGAAGTTGATTCGCGCGGCCTATGACTATGGCCGCGAGATGCATGCGGAACAGTTGCGCCACTCGGGTGAGCTGTATTTCAATCATCCGGTGGCTGTTGCAGCGATCCTGACGGAGCAGAATCTGGATGATGCAACGCTGATCACAGCATTGCTGCATGACACGATTGAAGACACACAAGCGTCCTACTCCGAGGTTGCCGCGCGCTTTGGCAGTGAGATCGCCGAGCTTGTCGATGGCGTGACCAAACTCACCAATCTGCAGCTCAATTCCTCGCAGACCAAACAGGCCGAAAATTTCCGCAAGCTGTTCATGGCCATGTCGAAAGACCTGCGCGTTATTCTGGTCAAGCTGTCGGACCGGCTGCACAACATGCGCACCATCCGCGCGATGAAGCCGGAAAAGCAGGCCCAGAAGGCACGTGAAACCATGGATATTTATGCGCCGCTGGCGGGGCGTATGGGGATGCAATGGATGCGCGAAGAGCTTGAGGATCTCGCGTTTCGGGTGCTCAATCCGGAGGGGCGCGCCTCGATCATCCGCCGCTTCATCAACCTGCAAAAAGAAACGGGCGATGTGATCCAGCGCATTACCGGTGACATGCGGCTTGAGTTGGACAAAGCCGGCGTAGAGGCCGAAGTCTTCGGACGCGCCAAAAAGCCCTATTCGATCTGGCGTAAAATGCAGGAAAAGGACCAGTCCTTTGCGCGGCTTTCGGACATTTACGGGTTTCGCATCATCACGGAAAACGAAGAAGACTGCTATCGGGCACTGGGGGCCATTCATCAGCGGTGGCGGGCTGTGCCGGGCAGGTTCAAGGACTACATCAGTCAGCCCAAAACCAACGGGTATCGTTCGATCCATACCACCGTATCCGGGCGCGACGGAAAACGCGTCGAGGTTCAGATCAGAACTGTTCAGATGAACGATGTTGCCGAAACCGGCGTGGCGGCGCATTGGTCCTACCGGGACGGTGTGCGCAGCAATAACCCTTTCGCGGTCGATCCTGCGAAATGGATCAGCACCCTGACCGAGCAGTTTGACGCCGAGGAAGATCATGAGGACTTCCTCGAAGCGGTCAAGCTTGAGATGTATTCGGATCAGGTTTTCTGTTTCACGCCCAAAGGGGAAGTCGTGAAGCTGCCGCGCGGGGCCACGCCCATCGACTTTGCCTTTGCGATTCATACGCGCATTGGCATGGCCTGTGTGGGGGCCAAGGTTGATCACATGCGCGTCCCGCTCTGGACGCGTTTGAAAAACGGCCAGTCGGTCGAGGTGATCACCGCCGAAGGCCAAAGCCCGCAGGCGACGTGGCTCGATATTGCGGTAACGGGCAAGGCGCGATCCGCCATCCGGCGTGCGCTGCGCGAGGAAGACCGGGCCCGGTTCGTCAAACTGGGGCGGGAACTTGCACGCTCTGCATTTGAGCACGTGGGCCGCAAAGCGACCGACAAGGCGCTCTCGACGGCAGCGCGCAACATGCGCTGCGATGACCGCATTGACCTGCTCGCCCGTCTTGGCAGTGCCGAGATTACCGGACGCGAAGTCGTGCAGGCTGTGTACCCCGAGCTTGTGCCCAAGGAGGGCGCAAAAGTTGATGCGAAACGCGCTGTGATAGGTCTGTCGCCCGGGCAGTCTTTTGAGCGGGCTTTTTGCTGTCAGCCGCTGCCGGGCGAGCGGATTGTCGGGATTACCTTCAAAGGGCGCGGCGTCGTCGTGCATGCGATTGATTGCGACCGGATGAGTGCGTATGAGGCCCAGCCTGACCGGTGGCTTGATTTGCGCTGGCACGAAGGTGCGCACCCTGCAGTCTACGGGGCGACGATTGAGCTCACCCTGAACAACGATGCAGGGACACTGGGGCGAATTTGCACATTGATCGGTGAAACCCGAGCGAATATTTCAGATTTACAATTTGTCGACAGAAAGCCTGATTATTTCCTGATATTGATCTATGTAGAGCTTCGAGATGTGGCGCATCTTCATTCCCTTATGCTCACGCTGGAGGCAGAGAGCGATGTTGCCTCCGTATCGCGGTATAGAAATATGGCGCATGATACATCGGAAACACCTGCCTGATGTCGCATCGCGGTCATCGGGTCGTCATAATTTTGGGATGAATGGCACGCGCCACCCTGTACAAGAATTGAGTAAGGACGCCACAGTTGGTCTTTAAACGCAGAGATCCCAAAAGCTGGCCGCGTGCTGTGCTTGAAGCTCTGTGGCCACGGGGTGGGTGGACCCGTGCATTTCATTACGTCAAGCACCGGATGCGCAGGCTGCCTGACAGCCCCGAACGGATCGCGCGTGGTATATTTGCCGGTGTTTTCGCGTCATTCTCGCCGTTTTACGGTTTTCACTTTTTTATCGCGGCGGGTCTGGCCTTCGTGATGCGCGGCAATGTGATCGCGTCATTGATGGCCACGTTCTTTGGCAACCCGCTGACCTATGTGCCCATCGGTGTGGCCGCTTTGTCCTCGGGTCACTGGATCCTCGGGGATCCGGTTGATGAGGGCATTCACCGCTCCTTTGGCGGCAAGTTCGCGGATGCGGCGGCGGATCTGCATCACAACTTCGTTGCGATGTTCACGGATGATACCGCAGACTGGTCGCACCTTCGGGTTTTCTATGACGAGATTTTCTTTCCCTACATGGTCGGCGGGTTCGTGTCGGGTATTTTCTTTGGCGCGCTGTGCTACCATTTGTCAGTGCCGCTCATCCGCGTATATCAAAAGCGACGCAAGGGTTTGATCAAAAGCAAACTTGAAGCGATCAAAGCCAAGGCGGCTGCGAAAGCAGAAGCGAAACGAAAAGCGGAGCGTCCGCCCGCCGGGCAATGATCCGGCCGCAATATCAGGGGAGGGCCAGTGGTGTCCGATCAGAGAAAACTGCGCCTTGGCGTGAACATTGACCATGTGGCGACCGTGCGGAATGCGCGCGGCGGTGCCTATCCTGATCCCCTGCGCGCGGCACGGATTGCCGAAGAAGCAGGCGCGGATGGCATTACCGCGCATCTGCGCGAAGATCGTCGTCATATTTCGGATGCGGATATCGAAGGGCTGATGGATGTGCTGAGCGTGCCGCTCAATTTCGAGATGGCGGCCACGGATGAGATGCAACAGATCGCCTTGCGCCATAAACCGCACGCGGTGTGCATTGTGCCCGAAAAGCGCGAAGAGCGCACGACCGAGGGTGGCCTTGAAGTCGCCCGCGAGGAAAACGTGCTGGCCCATTTCATTGCACCCTTGCGCGAGGCCGGGTGCCGGGTGTCGATCTTTATCGCCGCAGAAAAACGCCAGATCGAGGCTGCGCACCGGATCGGGGCCGAGGTAATCGAGCTGCACACCGGTGCCTATTGCGATGCCCATGCCGAAGGGGATTTCGCACAGCGCGATGCTGAACTGGAGCGTCTGAGGGGAATGGCAAAGTTTGCCGATTCCCTCGGTCTGGAGGTGCATGCGGGTCACGGGCTGACCTATGACACTGTGCAGCCCGTTGCCGCCTTTCCTGAGGTGCTCGAATTGAATATTGGCCATTTCCTGATTGGCGAGTCGATCTTTCTGGGGTTGGAGCCTGCGATTGCGGAAATGCGCCGTCTCATGGATGAGGCGCGGGCATGACGGACACGATGCTCTTGTTGCCTTTGCCACTTATCCTGCTGGGCTGGGTCATTGGCGGCGGCAGCCCCGGAC
This sequence comes from Roseobacter sp. OBYS 0001, assembly GCF_019654895.1. Lineage (NCBI taxonomy): Bacteria > Pseudomonadati > Pseudomonadota > Alphaproteobacteria > Rhodobacterales > Roseobacteraceae > Roseobacter > Roseobacter sp. OBYS 0001. The sequence goes on along the minus strand of NZ_BPES01000010.1, from coordinate 28,271 downwards.
CGGCGACGCTGGCCATTTCCGGCACCTCGATGCAGTTGGGGCGTCGGGCCGGACTCACGGTGGCTGCGGGTATCGTTGTCGGTTCGGCCTGTTGGGGCATTACGGCGGCTCTGGGTTTTTCCGCCATCATGATGAATAACGCATGGCTTTTTGAAGTCATTCGATACCTCGGTGCCGCCTATCTTATGTATCTTGCGCTGAAGTCTCTGCGCTCAGCCTGGCGCGGAGGCGAGGTAAAAATTCCGCCGGTTGCGGCGCGCAAACTCTTCCTGAAAGGATTGATGCTGCATCTGACCAACCCCAAAGCAGTCCTGGGATGGGGCGCAATCTACGCTATCGCATTGGCACCCGGCGCAGGCCCTGCATCCGTCTGGAGCTTGTTTGCAGCTTTGATCTGTGCGTCCAGCTTCGTGTTTTTCGGCTATGCGATATTATTCTCGGCGGCACCGATTGCGCGGGCATATACGCGCGCCAAGCGCGGTTTCGAGGCGGCGTTTGGTCTGTTGTTTGCATTTGCCAGCCTGAAGATTCTGACCGCACGGCTGGCATGATTCTCGGCATCGGGACGGACCTCGCGAATATTGAACGTATTGCACGCACACTCGACCGCTTTGGGGATCGGTTTCGCAACCGCGTCTTTACCGACATCGAGCAGGCCAAGGCGGAACGGCGGCGCGATGTTGCTGGCACATATGCAAAACGCTGGGCGGCAAAAGAGGCGTGTTCCAAGGCTCTGGGCACTGGCCTTGCCATGGGGATCGCGTGGAAGGACATGTCGGTCACCAATCTCAAATCCGGCCAGCCCGTCATGCATGTCACAGGCTGGGCGCAAGAGCGGTTGGCGGCGATGACCCCGCCCGGTCATGAGGCCGTCATCCATGTAACGCTGACCGACGACCACCCGTGGGCGCAGGCCTTTGTGGTGATCGAGGCCTTGCCCGTCAAAAGCTGAAAGCAGCCGTTACACCCCCAATGTAAAAGTACCGGCGCAGATCGGCACAGTATCAGTGTGAACCGTGGCATTTCGAACTGCGTCGCTTGGGAGCGCGCAGGGCAAACTCACTCAACGTTGTGTGGGCCTGTCTTGACAGTGCCCCGCGCCCCCCTCATTACGAGCCAAACAAATTGATGGAGCCTGCCCAAATGGCCGCCAAAGAAGAGACATCCGGAAACGCGATTGTCGAGACGATCAAGACGATTGTCTATGCCCTGCTGATTGCCGGTGTTTTCCGCACGTTGTTCTTTCAGCCCTTCTGGATTCCATCGGGTTCAATGAAGGAAACCCTGCTGGTTGGTGACTTTCTCTTTGTGAATAAAATGGCCTACGGCTATTCCTACGCCTCCTGCCCCAGCATCATCATGCCGCGCTTTGGAATTAACGTGGATGCAAAGAACATCTGCGGATTTCTGGACGGTGAAAACTCGCGGATTCTGGGCGGCGAGCCCGAGCGCGGCGATGTGATCGTTTTCCGCCATCCGGTGTCGGGGCGCGATTACATCAAGCGTCTGATCGGCTTGCCCGGCGATACGGTGCAGATGCGCAATAGCATCGTTTACATCAATGGTGAGGAAGCCCCGCAGGAACCCGCAGGGAACTTTGTCGAGGTGATGGAGCCGCAGGGCCCCGAAGGGCGAAGGCCGCGCTGCTCCAATGGGCCGGTCGGCGACGGGGGCGACTGCCTCAAGGCCCGCGCGATTGAGACGTTGCCAAATGGTGTCAGCCATACCGTGCTGGACATCGGGCCGCAGGCGTCTGATCGGACGGGTGTTTATACGGTGCCTGAGGGGCATTACTTCTTTATGGGCGACAACCGCGACAACTCCGCCGATAGCCGTCTGGCGCGGCAGGTGCGTGGCGTCGGCTTTGTACCGTACGAAAACCTGATTGGTCGCGCGGACAGGGTCATGTTCTCGTCCGCTGGACGGTCCATGTTGTTTTTCTGGACATGGCGCAGTGATCGTTTCTTTAAGAGGGTGGAGTGAAACTCTCTGCGGAACTGAAGGCTTTTCAAAAGCGGTTGGGGCATCAGTTTAACCAACCCTCGCTTTTGGCGCAGGCGGTGACGCATGCTTCCATGTCGACGGCAAACCGTGGTGACAATCAGCGCATGGAATTTCTGGGCGACCGGGTGCTTGGTCTGGTCATGGCCGAGGCGCTGCTGGGGCTCGACAATGACGCGACCGAAGGCCAGCTTGCTCCGCGTTTCAATGCCTTGGTACGTAAAGAGACCTGTGCTGATGTCGCGCGCGAGATTGACCTTGGGGCGGTTCTGCGCCTTGGCCGCTCTGAGATGCTATCGGGTGGCAGGCGCAAGCAGGCACTCTTGGGGGATGCGATCGAAGCGGTGATTGCGGCTGTGTATCAGGATGCGGGCTTTGATGCGGCGCGGGCCTTGATCCTGCGGCTCTGGGGCGATCGGGTGCATGAGGTCGAAGAAGATGCGCGTGATGCAAAAACAGCGCTGCAGGAGTGGGCGCAGGCGCGCGGACTGCAACCGCCCCGCTACGAAGAGGTGCATCGCAAAGGCCCGGATCACGCACCGATTTTCACAATATCCGTGCAGCTCAGTACCGGAGAAACGGATCAGGCCACGGCCGGGTCAAAGCGGCAGGCTGAACAAGCTGCGGCACAGGCCTTGTTGGCGAAACTGGAGACAAGCGGATGAGTAAACGTGCGGGATTTGTGGCACTGATCGGAGAGCCCAACGCGGGCAAGTCGACCTTGCTCAACCGAATGGTCGGGGCGAAGGTATCGATTGTCACCCATAAGGTGCAGACCACGCGTGCGCGCATCCGTGGGGTGGCCATGGAAGGTGAAAGCCAGATTGTTTTCGTAGACACGCCGGGTCTTTTCGAACCACGCAGGCGGCTTGACCGCGCAATGGTTGCCGCCGCATGGAGCGGGGCGGCGGATGCGGATGTGGTTGTGCTGCTCATCGAAGCGCATCGCGGCGTGACCGAAGGCGTTGAACGCATCCTCGAAGGTCTGGCCGACGTCGGGCAGGGGCGCGTTGTGGCGCTTGCCATCAACAAGATTGACCGGGTGCAAGCCGAGGTTTTGCTGGCGCTCAGCAAAAACCTCAATGAGCGCTATGATTTTGCTGAGACGTTCATGATTTCCGCAGAGCGTGGGCACGGCGTTGATGCGCTGCGCGGGTGGCTGGCTGGTAAGGTGCCGGAAGGGCCGTGGCTTTATCCAGAAGACCAGATTGCGGACCTGCCCATGCGCACAATCGCCGCCGAGATGACACGTGAGAAACTGACGCTGCGCCTGCATCAGGAACTGCCCTACCAAATGACGGTTGAAACGGAAGGCTGGGAAGAACGCAAAGACGGATCGGCCCGAATTGACCAGTTGATCTATGTGATACGGGATGGCCATAAAGGCATCGTGCTGGGTCACAAGGGCGAAACGATCAAGGCGGTTTCCAAGGCGGCACGCGAAGAATTGGAGGAATTTCTGGGCCGTCGTGTCCATTTGTTCCTGCAGGTCAAGGTGCGGCCCAACTGGCTGGACGAAGCCGAACGATACGCGCAAATGGGTTTGGAGTTCAAAGACGGCAATGCCTGATCTAACCGTGCATGTTCGCAGATCGGCCGCGCAGGGCAAATGTGCATGCCTCAGCTAACGGCGCGGTTTTGGGTTGATGCTTATCTGACCCGCTTGCGGTTGCAGGATATTCCGGCCTTTGTCGTGACGCATGGGGATGATACGGCAGGCAGCGTTTTGGTGAAACTCAACACATTGGATGGTGCTGCCACCCTGTATCAGCGCCGCTATGACCTGCTGCACGACAGCCGTGCGTGGGAGCTGACCCTGACAGATACCGAAACTGAAGTGGACGCTGCGATTGCGCGACAACGCGGCTTTGACCCCGACCTTTGGGTCATAGAGGTGGAAGATCGCGCCGGGCGGCATTTGCTCGATACCCCCGGTCTGGCCTGATGGAATGGCGCGAGGAAGGCATATTGCTCAGCACGCGCCGCCATGGTGAGAGTGCTGCGATCATTGAAGTTTTCACCCCCTCACATGGTCGTCATGCAGGCGTGGTGCGGGGCGGCACCAGCCGCAAGATCGCGCCGATCCTGCAACCGGGCGCGCAACTTGACCTGACATGGCGCGCGCGGCTCGAAGATCACATCGGCAGCTTTCACGTCGAACCCGTGCGCAGCCGTGCCGCCGCTGCCATGGGCGACCGTCTGGCACTCGCGGGGTTAAATGCGGTAACTGCGCTTTTGGGGTTTTGCCTGCCTGAGCGCGAAGCGCATCGCGCATTATACCTTGAAACTGAGCGATTGCTTGATCTGTTGGAAGAGGGGGACCTTTGGCCCTTGGCCTATCTGCGGTGGGAGGTGCAGCTGTTGCATGAGATGGGCTATGCCCTTGAACTTGACCAATGTGCGGTAACGGGCCAGCGCGATGATCTGGTCTATGTTTCCCCCAAAAGCGGTCGTGCTGTGTCTGCCAAAGGGGCGGGTGATTGGGCGGAGCGTTTGTTGCCGTTACCGCCCATTTTGCGCGGGGTCGGCGGTGGTCCGGATGCTGAGATCGCACAGGCGTTTGTCACGACGGGGTATTTTCTGACCGAACATCTGGCACGGGATTTGGGCGGCAAGCCACTGCCCGAAGCGCGCGCGCGCTTTGTCGAAACCTTCAGCCGCCGGCTTTGAAAATGATGCTGCGGCCCTCGGGCGTGGACAGGATCATCGTGTCGCGCAGAACTTCGGATAAGCTCACGTTTTCAAGCGCTTCAAAGTACAGCGTTTCGGATGCCGCATCCGGACACAGCTTCTTTGTTGCCAGTATCGGGCCGGCATCAAACCAAGGATAAGGCGCTGTCATTTCCGCACTGTATCCGTTGCATGGCCCATCCCCGGCAATCTGACCTGATGCTGGGAACGTCAACGTAGCATTTTCGCCAAAGGGAACGCCGTCAATCTCGACCACGCGCCATACTTTATCCGCGCCGCCGTAGGCCGCCACGGTTTCATCCTTGGCGCAGCCACCGATCGCCAATAGGGCGAGCACGACCGCTCCGGTTGTCCTCACTTGAGCGCCAGAACAAGATCGACCATGGTTTCAAAGGATTTGGCCGCCGCTGTTTTAGTCGTCACGGCAGGCAGGCCGACGAGTGCTGCCAGCAAGCTTTGCGCAAAGTCGTCATTCTTGATGCCCAAATGTCGCAGCAGATTGGTCAGATAGGTCAGACGTTCTGTGTCCACCTGAGCAATTGCCTTGGCGACAGACTTATCGGACCGGGCCCATGCGCGCATGGCAGGATCATGCGAATCATTGAGGATTTCCTTGCCGAACCGTCGCAACCGTTGCTCTGCGCCGCCTGTGTCTTCGAGGGCGGTGAGTATCTTGGCAAAAGCCTGACCTTGCCAGTGTTTCACCACTGCCGATTGAAAATCCGGTACGTCTTTGAAATGCCAGTAGAATGAGCCCTTAGTCGTGCCAAGGTCGCGCGCAAGCGGTTCAGCTGCAAGAGCTGTAGGCCCTTTTAGCACCAGTGCCGCAAGGCCCCTGTCTACCCATGATTGTTTGTTCAGTCGCTGATGTTTCATGATTCAGGCATACGCCCGGAGCGAAAATGCTGCAAGTGCGAAGAGAGTCGCAGGTCTTTACTTTGCACGTGCGGCATTAAACCCGCCCATGAGACGGTTGTTTTGCGCAAAATACAGCCGTTGCGCGAAAGAGCGCGGAGCAAAAATCAACCCCGCGCCCCAAAAAAGAAGGTGTTTCAGCCGAGAATACGGCGCGCGATGACCTGCGCCTGAATTTCCGCCGCGCCCTCAAAAATGTTCAGAATGCGGGCGTCACAAAGCACGCGGCTTATTTTATATTCAAGCGCAAAGCCATTCCCGCCATGGATTTGCAGCCCATTGTCCGCCGCGGCCCATGCGACCCGTGCGCCCAGCAGTTTTGCCATCCCGGCCTCAACATCACAACGACGTCCTTCATCTTTTTCGAAGGCCGAAAAATACGTCAGCTGCCGCGCAATCATGATCTCGACCGCCATCATGGCGAGTTTGCCCGAAACGCGGGGGAATTCGATCAGTGACTTGCCAAACTGTTTGCGATCCTGCGCATATTGCATGGCAATGTCCAAGGCCGATTGCGCCACACCAACGGCGCGGGCAGCGGTCTGGATGCGCGCAGATTCAAACGTCTCCATCAGCTGTTTGAAGCCCTTGCCCTCTTCGCCGCCTAAAAGGTTTTCGCCCTTGACCTCGAAGTTGTCGAAGGCGAGTTCGTATTCCTTCATCCCGCGATAGCCCAGCACCTCGATCTCGCCGCCCGTCATGCCATCGGTTGGAAAGGGGTTCTCATCATCACCGGGGGTTTTTTCCGCCAGAAACATCGACAGGCCGCGATAATCGGTTGTGTCAGGGTCTGTGCGGGCCAGCAGCGTCATGACATTGGTGCGGGTCGCATGGGTGATCCACGTTTTATTCCCGGTGATGCTGTAATTCTCGCCATCTTTCACCGCGCGTGTGCGCAAGCTGCCCAGATCCGATCCGGTGTTCGGCTCGGTAAAGACTGCCGTCGGCAAGGTTTCAGCAGAGGCAAGGCGGGGCAGCCATTTCTCTTTCTGCTCTTCTGTGCCGCCCGCGATGATGAGTTCTGCTGCGATTTCGGAGCGCGTTCCAAGGGATCCCACGCCGATATAGCCGCGCGACAGCTCCTCAGAAACCACGCACATGGATGCTTTGGACAGACCGAACCCGCCATATTCTTCGGGGATGGTCAGACCGAAAACGCCCATCTCGGCCAACTCGTCGATAACCTCCATCGGGATCAACTCATCCTTGAGGTGCCATTCGTGGGCAAAGGGTTCGACTTTCTCGACGGCGTAGCGGCGGAACTGATCGCGGATCATTTCCAGCTCTTCGTCTAGGCCGGAAGCCCCGACGGTGGTGTTTGCAGACTGTTCCTGCATAAGTTCGGCGAGCCGCGTGCGCGCCGCCTGCGTGTTACCCGATTGCGTGAGGGTCATCACGGCGGGTTCCATCAGGCCGCGCATTTCAGATTGATCAAGCCCAAGATCCTGCAGTCGCACGATCTCACCCTGATTCATCTGGATGCCGCCATAGATCTGCCAGAGGTATTCACCAAAGGCGATCTGGTGGATCAATCGTTCCGTCTCGCCGAAATTACCCTCGGCGTTGAGTGTCTCGGCCCACTTTTGCATCTGCCTGAGCGATTGCGCATAGGTTGCAAGCCAGGCCAGACCATGCGCGGCTGTCTGATGCTGTTCGATCAGCGCGCCGGAGACACGGCCATTTTCGCTCACCTTGGTCCTGACCCTTGCCTTGGCTGTCTCAAGCAGTGCCTCAACCGGCGGGACAGCCGCGGCAGTCACCTTGAGCAGGTCATCCACCAGCACTGTCACATGAAATGAAGGGTCTTGTCCGTCATGGGCCATATCAACATCCTTTTCGTTCTCGGTCGGTTTAATTCTTTCGCACTTGCAGCGCAACTTAAATACGTTGACAGGGGTCATTTTGGATGAAAATTACTTTCCCCTGCGGTGCGCGCTTTCCGGGCAGGGATGGTTTTTGATCACGCAATAAAAAGAAAAAACCCGCAGCACGAAGCCACGGGTCGTTAATCGTTACGAATACTAACCTCAAAACACCGGCGAAATACTCACCCGCCGGCAAAACCGTTAAATAACCTTAACTCTGTCGTGCCACTGTCACGCCGGACACGTCTTCAATGAACGTAACGATGCGTGATTTCACGCTGTCGTCACGAATGTTTGCCAATGCAGTGACGATTTCCATGCTGGGATCGCGCTCACATGTGGTTTTTGTTGCGGCATCCAGTCCCTCGAAGAAATAGGAAGTTGGGACGTCGAAAATGCGCGACAGTTCATAGAGACGGCTTGCCGCGATTCTGTTGGAGCCAATCTCGTATTTCTGAATTTGCTGAAATGACAGATTCAACTCCCGGGCAACATCTGTCTGGGACAAACGGCGCATGGTTCTGATCTGCTTAAGCTTGCGACCAACGTGTGCATCAACTGGATGTGACATAACTTTTTAAACCCTTTTACTTCGTTGCCTTCACTCATCGCGGGAATCACTCTTTGGATCAACTGAGTACCTTTTTCTTTTTTTTGATAAAAAATTTACGGGTGTTGGGTGAAAAATGTTGCATTAGTGGGTGATTTATTTACCATCTGCCGTCATGAACAGGATCATGGACACCAATCATCAATCTACTCAGGTGCGAAAGCCGCCTGATAGCCATGCGCTGTTGCATGAGATGATCCGGTCGTTCACGACGCTTGCGCGGACGCTCAACCTTAGTCACGCGGTAAAAGAGCTTGGCAGCACCCGGCAGACCCTTCGACGGCATATCGCGCTTTTGGAGGAATCCAAAGGCGTTGAATTGTTTACAGTAAAAGACCGTCAGTACCATTTGACCGACGCAGGTAAACGCGCTTTGCCGGAGGCTGAAGAGGTGCTGGCACGGGGCGATGCGTGGCTCTCCGGGCAGTCTGATGTGATAAATGGTCTTCAATATTTACGACATGTTGAGCCTGATGGATGGTGCCATTTTCAGCAGCAAAAGCCGATCAGTGAGGTGTTCACGTCAACCGGAACGATTCTCGAAGAAATAATGTGTGCGTGGACACAGGCGGGTGGTGAGCTCGAACATGAAGCGTTTCAGGCAGTAAGGCCCTATTGCACGGTATCGCGCCGCCATGAAGGAAACTGGCTTTTCACCGAAGTTGGAGACCATAGTTCGTTTGTGACCTGGTTCGGGTGGAAGGTTGCCCGATCCAGCATCGGCAGTGCCTTGGCGCAAATGCCGGGTGGCGACGGCTTTGGCCGGCTCGTCAACTATGCGTATGAGGAAATCGAGGCGACTCGCTCCGTGCGACTCGATCACGTATTCACCCTCCTGCCGAAGGGGGATGAGGGTATAATGACGCCCATTTCTTATGAGCGGATGCTGTTGGGTGCGCGATATCCCGACGATAGCTTTGCCATGATTACGGTCGTTAGAAGAACTTATGATGTGCATATTAATGGAGTGACCCACGAAATGCTGCGTCAGATGCCGGAGGACATGGTGATGTAGTTAAGTAAATTGTAACCGCTGCGCGAATTTTGCAGCAAAACCAATAAAATGAGTTAAAGTCAGCCTTGAATGCTTAACGCAGGAGGGGCTAATGGCGATTCACGGAATGAGTGCAGAAGACAAGTTTGCGGCGTCCAGTTCAGAGATACTGAACCGGTTCGGTGTCAGGCTTACCATGGGATATGACTTTGACGAATACAGACATTGGGTTAATCAGGCGCGGCCTGACCATGTCGTAGGAGATCCCTTTGACAACAAGCAACACAAGCTTGGCAAAGGAAATGCGTGTTGGATTATCGGTCGTGATGAAACGGGCAAGATCATGCACACGCAAGCGCTGCGTATTCTACCGACAGGGGTAAAAAGTGTCGGGGAATATTTCCGCTCCAGTTTTCGCGGTTTTGCGCCATCGCGACCAGATATCGACTATGACCGGTCTCGCTACCGTCCCGGACCTGGTGCAAAGCGCATGTCCGGCAGGGTTGCGTACTCTGGCGAAACATGGGTAGGCGGCTCGCCTGGACAATACCGCGGGTCTGGTCTGTCAACTGTTCTTGGCCGGTATGCCTTGCTTTCTGCGATCAAGGAATTCAACGTGGATTATGTGGTCGGCTTCATGATCAAACCGGTCGCCTATAAAGGATTCTGTTTGCGCATGGGGTTCATGCACGCTGAACCGATGGCGCTGCGCTGGTACATCCAGAACGAGGATGAACCGGTCGAAGCCGTCATGGTCTACATGAGCAACGAAGATATCCGCTTCATCCTCGATCTGCCAGCTGCCGAACTGGATGCATTGGCTGCATAAGCCGCGCATTCACGCGACCGAAGGCTTCGTACAAAATGGTATCGCGGTCAGCTTATGGCAGCCGCGCGTACATCTTCGTCAATGAACGGCAGGTACTGTTCAAAGTTGTCGGAGAACATCTTTACCAGCTTCGCGGCTTGCCGGTCGTAGGCTTCCGCATCGTCCCAGGTCCTGCGCGGATCGAGCAGGATGCCGGGCACGCCCGTGACGTCGACCGGTACTTGGAACCCGAAGTTGGGATCCTTGCGGAATTCAGCATCCGCGAGGGAGCCATCCAACGCTGCCGTCAAAAGCCCCCGCGTGGCCTTGATCGGCATCCGGCTGCCCGTGCCATAAGCGCCACCTGTCCAACCCGTGTTCACCAGCCAGCAGGTCGCGCCATGGGTCGCGATTTTCTCGCGCAGCAGATTGCCATAGACTTCCGGGCGGCGGGGCATGAAGGGCGCGCCGAAACAGGTCGAAAAGGTCGGTTCCGGTTCGGTCACGCCACGCTCTGTCCCGGCGACCTTGGATGTGAACCCGGACAGGAAGTGGTACATCGCCTGCGCAGGCGTCAGCCGCGAGATGGGGGGTAGCACCCCAAAGGCGTCGCAGGTCAGCATGATGATGTTCTTGGGGTGACCGCCCCGCGCCGCTTGCGAAGCGTTGGATATGTAGTGCAGCGGGTAAGCGCAGCGCATATTGGCTGTCAGGCTGTCATCTTCAAAATCAAGGTCTTTGGTTTCCGCATCATAGACCATGTTTTCGATGACGGTGCCGAATTTCTCTGTGGTGGCGTAGATTTCGGGTTCAGCTTCGGGGTTCAGGCTGATGGTCTTGGCATAGCAGCCACCCTCAAAGTTGAACGTGCCGGTATCGGACCAGCCATGTTCGTCGTCGCCGATCAATGTGCGCGCAGGATCGGCGGACAATGTCGTTTTGCCCGTGCCGGACAGGCCAAAGAAAACGGCTGTATCCACCGGGTTCCCAACCGCATGGTTGGCCGAGCAATGCATCGGCATCACGCCTTTTTCAGGCAGCAGGTAGTTCAGCAGGGTAAAGACGGATTTTTTGTTCTCACCTGCATATTCCGTCCCGCCGATAAGGATGAGTTTCTTATCGAAATTCATCGCGATGACCGTTTCTGAACGGCAGTTGTGCTTCGCGGGATCCGCCTGAAAGCTCGGGCAGTTGATGACGGTGAAATCAGCGATGAAATCATCCAGATCTTCGCGGTCTGGGCGGCGTAGCATGTGGCGGATAAACAGCCCATGCCATGCCAGTTCGGTGACCATTCGCACATTGATCGCGTGTTTCGGGTCCGAACCGCCGGTCAGGTCTTCAACAAAATAATCGCGCCCTTCCATATGGGCGAGCATGTCAGTGTAGAGTTGGTCGAACCCCTCGGGCGACATCTCCCTGTTGTTTTCCCACCAGATGGTATCGGCAACCGAGTCAGTTTTGACGACATGCTTGTCTTTTGGCGACCGCCCGGTGAATTTGCCTGTGGTGACAAGGAAAGAGCCACCTTTGCCAAGCGACCCTTCGCCACGGGCCAGCGCATATTGGATCAGGTCAGGCTCGATCAGGTTGTAATAGACAGTGCCAAGCCCTGTGATCCCTTGATCCTCGAGCCGAAAGTCCGGGTTCACCCGTCCATGTGTCATATTACTTCTCCTAAATGCCCGCTTTGACAGCGGATGGTCGCAGTTTTGTATCGGCCAGCATGCGCTGCCTGCTGGTCCATAACATGACGTTTTACGCCGTGAACAGGACGGTTTTTGCAGTTAGCGCCATCATCGCCATCTTTGTCGCAGGCAGGCGTTTTATCACGCGATAAAGGGTTAACGCAGTCTTCAAGGAGGCAACAATTCGCGATAATTTAATCATTCGTAACTATTTCATGACCAAATTACCGACGCGTTAAGTTCTGATTCGCTTTCAAGGATTGATTCGGTGGGGTTGAAAATGCTGATTGCTACAAAACGGGAAAAATTGAACCGATGTAAGGGTTTGGCTCATGTCTAAGATCGCGCTGGTGGATGATGACAGGAACATCCTGACATCCGTGTCCATGACTCTGGAAGCTGAAGGCTTCGAGGTTGAGACATATAACGACGGGCAGGCGGCACTTGATGCGTTCAACAAAAGGCTGCCGGACATGGCCGTGCTGGACATCAAGATGCCGCGGATGGATGGCATGGACCTGCTTCAGCGGCTCCGACAGAAATCTGCGATGCCAGTGATTTTTCTCACGTCCAAAGACGATGAGATTGACGAAGTTCTTGGCTTGCGCATGGGCGCAGACGACTACGTGAAGAAGCCTTTCTCGCAACGATTGCTGGTTGAGAGAATACGCGCCCTGTTACGTCGTCAGGACGCCGTGGCAGGCGATATTGTGGCCGACAGCGAAGAAACGAAAGTCATTGAACGTGGTGATCTGCGTATGGATCCGCTGCGTCATTCCGTAAGCTGGAAAGGCAGGGACGTCTCGCTGACAGTAACAGAGTTTCTTTTGCTCCAGGCGCTCGCACAGCGCCCCGGTTTCGTAAAGTCCCGGGACCAGTTGATGGATGTCGCCTACGACGACCAAGTCTATGTGGATGACCGCACGATCGATAGCCACATTAAACGCCTGCGCAAAAAGATGCGTTCGGCCGACGAAGAGTTCTCAGCGATTGAGACCCTTTATGGGATCGGGTACAGATACAACGAGGAATAGCTTGCCACATCTCTTTGGTTGAGGGGCCCAGACATGCGCGACATGACCCCACCACCGTCCCAGGATGACGCCAGTGCGTCGGGGGACGATCAAACGACGCCTGAGAAAAAAGCGCCAAGCGAAAAGCGTATGACACGCAGGCAGCGCGGCTGGATGTCGCTGCGGTCATCTCCGTTGACGCGCAAGATCATAACGTGGAACCTGATTGCGCTTGTTTTTCTGTTTTCGGGCATTGTCTATCTGAGTTCTTCGCGTGACGCCTTGACGTTCCAGCGGGCTGCTTCTCTCGTGACTGAGGCGGAACTGATTGCCGATGTCATCGAAGTTCAGTTACCAACAGGCGCACCGGTGAACTTTGCGACAGGTGATGGCATCGACATAGGCCTGACCCTCGAAAATCTCGACCTGCGCCGCGGCGTCGAAGTCTTCGTGTATGATCGATCCAAAATGCTGATCGCAAACACCGAAGGTCGACTGTCCGTTACGCCTGACGCCGGTGAACCAAACCGAAAGACGTACCTGACGGATGCCTTCAGGTGGTTGTGGGCTGCTATTGCTAGCCCTATTCGCGATCTGCCTGAGGCGGATCAAACGGCGTTGAGTGACAAGATCATACCAGTGATCGACGAGAGTTTTCGAGACGGAACAAAGTTTCGCAACCAATCCGACAATTCAGGTGGGACGCTTTATACGGTGGTGACGCCGGTGCTGCAAAACGGCAATGCCATTGGCGCGGTCGCAGTGGTGACAGCGGCAGGAGAAATAGACAGCCTGCTGCGCGGAGAGCGGGAGCGCGTGCTGCAGATGTTTGTCATAGCAACCGTGGTTTCGGTTGGGCTCAGCCTCGTGCTCGCCTCTACGATCGCGAACCCGTTGGCAGATTTAGCGGCAGCTGCCGAGATCGGTCGTGATAGGAATACCCGCAAGATGAAGCCGGGGCGCATCAGAATCCCCGATCTTTCGGATCGCCCGGACGAGATCGGGCGGTTGAGCGCGGCATTACGCAGCATGATTTCGGCGCTCTACAACCGTATTGATGGTAACGAACAGTTTGCCGCCGATGTAGCGCATGAGATCAAGAACCCGCTCGCGTCCCTGCGATCCGCCGTTGGGACGCTGCGCATGGTCAAACGTGAGGATCAACGCGACAAACTCCTTGATGTGATTGATCACGACGTACGACGTCTTGATCGACTGGTGAGCGATATTTCTGACGCATCAAGACTCGACAGCGAGTTGGTCAAGGAAGAGGCGGAGCGGTTTGATGTTCTTGTCACCCTGACAAACCTTGGGCAGTATCTTGGAGAGGATGCGCACTCCAGAGGGATTGATTTTATTACAGATTTCCCGGATTCTCCGATTATGGTGCACGGCCTCGAAGCCCGGCTTGCTCAGGTTTTTGTCAATCTCATCACGAATGCTGTATCCTTTTGCGAAGATGGCGACGCGATACGGATATGGGCACGCAAAAAGGGCAGACGGGTTCTTATCGTTGTCGAAGACACCGGGCCCGGCATTCCCGAAGAAGCTCTTTTGCGCGTTTTCGAAAGGTTTTATTCGCAGCGCCCGGATGAGCATTTTGGCAATAACTCAGGTCTGGGGCTCGCCATTTCCAAACAAATCGTGGAGGCGCATGATGGTGTGATCTGGGCCGAAAACATCCGCCCGACCGAAGCGGATATCACGTCTGAACCACTGGGGGCGCGATTTGTTGTCGGATTACCGATCTGATCACGGGGCTGGGTGACCCAGATGTCTGCGCAAATGCTGCATGCCACCTGTGTTGATTTTCAATCCAAAGGGGTCTTGATCACCGGCCGATCCGGCAAGGGAAAATCTGCGCTGGCGTTACAACTCATGGCATATGGAGCCGTGCTTGTGTCGGACGATCAGACTGAGGTTTCGGCCAAGGATGGCAAGGTGCGCGCGCGCGCGCCGCGGCCTACCCACGGCATGATTGAAGCAAGAGGCATCGGATTGCTGAACGCACAGGCGCTCACAAGCAGCACGGTCGAATTGGTTGTCGACTTGGATCAGCAAGAAACTGAACGCCTTCCTCACTTGCACCGTACTGATGTGTGTGGCCTGACGTTGCCCTGTCTATATTATTTTGACGCCCCCCATTTCCCTGCCGGTATTCTGCAATATCTTAAGGCTGGCAGAAGAGAGCCACATGACTGACACATCAACCACCGCACGGCGCATCGTTTTCGTCACCGGTCCCTCGGGGGCAGGTCGATCAAGCGCGTTGAATGTGCTTGAGGATGCGGGTTTTGAAGTGGTGGATAATCTTCCCTTGCGCCTGCTTGATGCGTTTTTGGATGTCCCCGCCAGCGCACAACCGCTGGCATTGGGAATTGACCCGCGCAACAGGGATTTTTCCACGACCGTCGTTGTTGATGCGCTTGGTAAGCTGGCGGGTATCGCGGGTCTGGCGCCGGAGCTTTTGTATTTAGATTGTTCGACCGAGGTGCTTTTGCGCAGGTTTTCAGAAACAAGGCGCAGGCACCCGCTTGCGCCTGATGATCGTCCATCAGAAGGAATTGTGCGCGAACTTGAGATGCTCGGCCCTCTGAAGGCGCGGGCCGACGTGTTGATCGACACGACGGATCTGAATGTGCACCAGTTGCGCGCAGAAGTGGAACACTGGTTTGCGCCGGGCGGAAAGCGCCGCCTTACTGTGTCTGTGCAGTCCTTCTCCTACAAACGCGGGTTGCCGCGCAGCGTTGATATGGTGCTCGACTGTCGCTTTCTGACCAATCCGTACTGGGTGCCGGAATTACGCAGTTTGAATGGCACGCATGCTTTGGTCGAAAAACATGTGATGGCTGACCCCCGTTTTGAACAATTTGCGCAGAAAGTGGAGGAGCTGAGCCTCTTGCTGCTGCCCGCTTATCGCGAGGAGGGAAAGTCATACTTGTCAATCGCCTTTGGGTGTACCGGCGGTCAACATCGCTCTGTTGTGATGGCTCAATTCCATGCTTTGCGCCTTGCAGAAGAAGGCTGGCAGGTGTCAATTAGACATCGTGAATTGGACCTGCGGAAAAATGAAGAGACCTGAGCTTTGATCGGAATTGTTATCGTCGCACACGGAGGACTGGCCAAGGAATATCTGGCGGCGATCGAACATGTTGTCGGCGCGCAAAGCGGGATAGAGGCAATTTCCATAGACGCCGACCATGACAGGGCGGAAAAAGAACGTGAAATTTGTGTTGCAGCCGATTCCGTGGATCAAGGGAATGGCGTGGTGCTCGTGACAGATCTTTATGGCGGCTCCCCCTCAAATCTGAGTTTGCAGGCCTGTGTTCCTGCAAACCGCCGAATTCTCTATGGGGCGAATTTGCCGATGCTTATAAAGCTTGCAAAAAGCCGACATAAAACGATACCTGACGCCGTACGCGCCGCACTCGAAGCTGGTAAAAAGTACATAGACAGTCAAAATATCAGCGCAGAATAACAAGGCCACAAAGCCCATGACCAAATTCTCCCTCGAAATCGTGAACATCAAAGGCCTGCATGCCCGCGCCTCTGCCAAGTTGGTTGAGGTGGTCGAGGGGTTCGATGCGAGCGCCGAGGTTTCCAAGGACGGGATGTCTGCGTCCGGCGACAGTATCATGGGGCTTTTGATGTTGGCAGCATCCAAGGGAAGCTTTATTGAGGTGGAGACAGACGGACCTGATGCGGACGCGCTTGCAGAAGCGTTGACCGCGTTGGTTGCAAATCGCTTTGGGGAAGAGACTTAACGCGTCGGCCCTTTGACCTTACGAACTGAAGGATAACTTCGTGGTAGAAAGTTCGCAGGAATTCAGCCAAGATCAAAAAGCCAAACCGGTTGACTTTCAAAAGTATGACCGCAGCGCGATTTCCTATGCATCAACATTTGAAGACCCGTGGAAAGCGGCATTTATCCGTGTCGTTGAGGCATTCACCGGTAAGCTGAGAATTCTGCGCCTCGTGCGGGAATTTGAAAGACGCGGAGCGCCGCAGGGACAGGCGTTTTGGCGTGCGGCTTTGGATGTCATGGGGATCGAGTTGCAAACCCCCCAGAACCAGCTGGACCGGATTCCGAAAACAGGGCCTCTGATCGTGGTGTCAAATCATCCGCATGGGATGGTCGATGGTATGATTTTTGCGGATCTCATTGGACGGGTGCGTCCCGATTATCGCATTCTGACACGTTCCCTTCTGACTGTGATTGACGAGGTTGCAGGGTCTTACATGATACCGGTGCCGTTCCCGCATGATCCTGATGCGCAACGCAAAGGTGTCGCGATGCGGGCGCACGCGATGGAGCATCTCAAGAACGGCGGCGTTGTTGCCTTGTTTCCGTCAGGCGGGGTGGCTGCCTCTGAAACCTATTTCGGTCCTGCGGTTGAGGGCGAATGGAATGTCTTTACGGCCAAGATGATACGTCGGTCCGGCGCGACTGTTTTACCTATTAAATTCCCCGGCCAGAATTCCCGTGCATATCAGATAGCGAACCGCATTTCGCCGATGCTGCGTCAGGGGTTGCTGCTGCATGAAATCGTTCACGCGTTGAACAAGCCGCAGGCGCCCATCGTTGGACATCCGATAGATCCCGATGAAATCACCAAGCGGCAGGATGATCCCCGCGCCTTCATGGCGTGGCTGCGCGATCACACCCTGTCGTTGACCGATTGAAGGCTACCTTGTGGGAACAGGCGTTTCGCCACGGTAATCGTAAAATCCACGTTGGGTTTTGCGGCCCAACCAACCCGCTTCGACATATTTCGTAAGTAAAGGGCAGGGGCGGTATTTGGTATCTGCCAGCCCGTCATGCAGAACGTTCATGATGGCCAGACAGGTGTCGAGGCCAATGAAATCAGCCAGTTCCAACGGTCCCATCGGATGGTTCGCGCCAAGCTTCATAGAACTGTCAATGGATTTGACGTTTCCGACACCTTCATAAAGCGTGTAAACGGCCTCATTTATCATCGGCATCAATATACGGTTTACAATAAACCCCGGAAAGTCCTCCGCCGAGGCGGCGGTTTTGTTGAGCCGGTCAACGACGGTTTTGCATGCCGAGAAAGTTGCTTCATCTGTGGCAATCCCACGGATCAGTTCGACCAGCTGCATGACCGGTACGGGGTTCATGAAATGAAACCCCATAAACCTCTCGGGCCGGTCTGTCCGGCTGGCCAATCGCGTGATCGAAATGGACGAGGTGTTTGACGTCAGGATCGTGCTTGGTTTCAGATGTGGAATAAGGTCTTCGAAAATCGCCTGTTTGACGGTTTCACGTTCGGTC
Source organism: Roseobacter sp. OBYS 0001 (assembly GCF_019654895.1). Classification (NCBI taxonomy): domain Bacteria; kingdom Pseudomonadati; phylum Pseudomonadota; class Alphaproteobacteria; order Rhodobacterales; family Roseobacteraceae; genus Roseobacter; species Roseobacter sp. OBYS 0001. Next base: position 10,393 of record NZ_BPES01000010.1, on the reverse strand, counting down.
GCAGCCTCGATCACCAGATCGGTCTGCCCTAGATCCGTGAGTGTTGTGGTCGTTATGATCCGGCCCAGGGCGTTTTTCTGTTCGTCGGCGGAAATCTTCTCACGGCTGACCTGCCGGTCCATGTTGCGCGCCATTGTTTCCATCGCGGCGCTCAGTGTCTCCTGAGTGATGTCGTTCAACATCACATCATACCCTGCCAAGGCCATAACATGCGCAATACCGTTGCCCATCTGCCCTGCACCGACGATTCCAATTGATTTGATTTCCACGGAAGTCCCCTTTTATCAGCTGCATTCTACGGCTTTGGCACGGGTAGCTGCAAGTGCAATGCGGCAGAGCAGCATTGTCTAAAATTCTATCATTAAGAAAATGTAAGGACCCGCCCTGCATAAACATGCTTGGGTGAAAATAAGGGTGGGTTTATGACCTATGAAGTACTCGGGGCGGGGGCCCTGAACTATGAGCCGTGCCGGTATGGAGAGTCGCGAATTCTCTTTCGTGGCCCGCAGCGGCGCTTGGATGTCCCATATGTCGCCTTTATTGGTGGCACCGAAACATACGGTAAATTCATAAATGCGCCGTTCCCGGCCATTATTGAAAATCAGATCGGGATAACTTGTTTAAACCTTGGTGTCTCAAACGCAGGTATAGATGCGTTTCTCAATGATTGTTTCGTTCTGAATGCGGCAAACGACGCGCAGGCGACTGTGATGCAGATTATTGGTGCACAGAACCTGTCTAACCGGTTCTACACTGTGCACCCGCGTCGCAATGACCGTTTCTTAAAGGCGTCAGCGCTGCTTGCGTCTATCTACCCAGAGGTGGATTTTTCGGAATTTCATTTCAACCGCCACATGCTTGGAATGCTGCACAAGGTGTCTCACGAACGATTTGAGCTTGTCTTGGATGAGATTCAAGCCGCATGGACGGCCCGCATGAAGCTTATGTTGCGCCGAATAACAGGCCGAACTGTATTGCTTTGGTTTGCAGATCACACGCCGCCTGCCGGTAACGCGCTCTTTTGTGACCTTGCCCAAGCCTCTGAACCGTTGTTCGTCACGCGCGAGATGATTGACGAGCTGACCGCACACGCCACCAGCTTTGTGGAAGTGACTGCATCAGCGCAGGCGCAAGCCGCCGGTACGAAGGGGATGTCGTTCAGTGAAATGGAGGCCCTGGCCGCGGGTAAAGTGCTCGGGCCGCAGGCGCATGGCGAAGTCGCAGAGCGACTAAGCGGTGTGCTGGACGATTTTCTTTAAAAAAGGACGCGGCGATATTGCCGCGGCCGTTCATTGCGTAAAACGCGCAGAGTCAGTCGAGTTTTTCGATCAATTCCGGCACGGCGGTGAAAAGGTCCGCCACAAGACCGTAATCTGCGACCTGAAAAATGGGCGCTTCTTCATCCTTGTTGATCGCGACAATAATCTTGCTGTCTTTCATGCCGGCCAAGTGCTGGATGGCACCCGAAATACCCACGGCGACATATAGCTCAGGGGCAACAACCTTGCCCGTCTGTCCCACTTGCCAGTCATTCGGCGCATAACCGGAATCCACTGCAGCGCGCGAGGCGCCGACAGCCGCGCCAAGCTTGTCTGCCAGTTTTTCGATAAGTGCGAAATCGTCCTCTGAACCAACACCGCGACCGCCTGATACGACCACACCAGCCGAGGTCAACTCGGGGCGATCGCTCGCGGCGACCTTGTCCTCAACCCATTCGCTCAAGCCCGGATTTGCCGCAGCACCGATGTTTTCGACACTGGCGGAACCGCCTGTTGGGGCGGCATCAAACGTGGAGCCACGGAACGTTATAACCTTTTTAGCATCCGCAGATTTGACGGTTTGCATGGCATTGCCCGCGTAGATCGGGCGCTCGAATGTATTGGCATCGATGACGGCAGTTGCGTCGGAAATCACCATGACATCCAGCAAGGCCGCCACACGCGGCATAATGTTTTTGGCATCTGTCGTCGCGGGTGCCGCGATATGCTCGTAATCGCCTGCGAGAGACACGATCAGATCGGCAACCGGCTCAGCCAGCCGTTTGCCGTAGATTGCATCCTCGGCGCAAAGCACTTTGGCTACACCCTGAATGGTTGCAGCCTCAGCCGCGGCATCGGCGCAGCTTGCCCCGGTACACAACAGCGTCACATCGCCCAGGGTTTGTGCCGCTGTTACGGCTTTTGCTGTCGCATCCATGGCGAGGGTGCCATCGGTAACTTCTGCAAGAAGAAGAACGGCCATTATACTGCTCCCGATTCTTTGAGTTTGGACACCAGTTCGTCAACCGAGCTGACTTTTATACCAGCGGCACGTTCGGCAGGTTCCTCGGTCTTGATAATTTCAAGGCGCGGCGAGACGTCCACACCATAATCCGCGGCCGTTTTCTCATCCATCGGCTTTTTCTTGGCCTTCATGATGTTGGGCAGGGAGGCATAGCGCGGTTCATTCAACCGCAGATCAACCGTTATGACCGTGGGCATGTTGACTTTGATGGTCTGCAAACCACCGTCCACTTCGCGGGTTACAATCGCCTTGTCGCCTTCTACAGCAACCTCGGACGCGAAAGTCGCCTGCGACCAACCCAGCAAGGCGGCCAGCATCTGGCCCGTTGCATTCATGTCGTTGTCGATGGCCTGCTTGCCACACAGCACAAGGCCCGGTTTCTCTTCGTCCACAACGGCCTTGAGGATTTTTGCAACGCTCAGGGGTTCGATATCATTGTGCACATCATCCGCCGCAATCACGAGGATTGCACGATCTGCACCCATGGCCAGAGCAGTGCGCAGAGTTTCCTGACTTTGCTTGACGCCCACAGAAACGACGACAACTTCGTCGGCCTGACCTGCTTCCTTGAGCCGGATGGCCTGTTCGACGGAAATCTCGTCAAACGGGTTCATCGACATTTTCACATTTGCAAGATCAACTCCGGAACCGTCCGCTTTCACGCGCACTTTTACGTTGTAGTCGATCACGCGTTTGACAGGCACAAGAACCTTCATATGCGTCTCTCTCCTTGGTGTGGCGACTCAATTGCAAGCCCGCCGTTCAATTTCTCAATCGTGGTTTATCGGAGCCTGCGCATTTGAAACAGTGTAAAATCGTCACGTTCTGTCGTTGATACGCCACGTTAGGACTGTTTGTGGTGCCGACACGTCACTAATGGCCGGCCCAAAGTGTCATTCAGCGATTTGCGCCGGGCACCCAAAGCACGTCATCCTTGCCGCCATTGTTGACCGTGCGTGCGGCGACGAAAAACCAATCGCTCAGCCGGTTGAGATATTTCACGGCAGATGAATTGATCGCTTCCATCGTCGCCAATTCAACGCACAGGCGTTCTGCGCGGCGCGATACGGTCCGACACACATGCAAATGCGCGGCCAGAGGCGACCCACCCGGCAGGATGAAACTGCGCAGGGGCTCAAGGTTTTTGTTCATGGCGTCGATTTCGCTTTCCAGCCGTTCGACCTGCGCTTCGATCATGCGCAAGGGGGGGTATTCCGCTTCGGCGTCCTGCTCCATGTCGGGCCGGCACAGATCCGCGCCCAGATCAAACAGGTCGTTCTGAATGCGGCTCAGCGCCTCATCCATCTCGCCGTCGGCCTCAAGTCGGGCTACGCCGACAAAGGAATTCAATTCGTCGGATGTACCATAGCTTGCCACGCGCACCGCATGTTTTGCCACCCGTGCACCATTGCCGAGCGCGGTTTCGCCCGCGTCGCCGGTCTTGGTATAGATTTTATTCAAAACGACCATTGCCGTTCAGCCCCCCTGATTTCGAAAATAGACAAACAGCACGATGAAAATCACCGCAATGAATTGCGCGCCGATCCTGTAGCGCATCAGTTTGTTTGAATTCTTCTTGTTAAATTCGCCACCACCTGCAAAGCCGCCGAGCCCGAGGGCCAGCACGATCACAACCGCAACACATGCAATCACGGCCAGAATGAAAAACGGATCTCCCATTTGAATTGTCCTTTTTGTTTCACCGCACGATGTAGAGGCGTCGTCAATAAAAGCGAATGCCTATTTCAGGCGCGGGCGAAATTAAATGCGCGCCAAAACGCGGTCGAGGGCGCTGGTCGGCAGAATGCGCCGCAAAGCGCCCATGAGATAGGTAGGGGTGGTAACATAGTATCGCGGCTTGGGGGTGCGTGCGTCCAATGCATGGCGCAGTTTCTTCAGCACCGCTTCGGGGGGCAGTTCGAAGGGGTCGGGCCCGCCGCTCTGATAGAGCCGTTTGTTCAGCGTGCTTTCGTATTGCGCGCGCCGGGGGGAGGTTTCCCATTTGATCCAGCGTTCAAAATGCGGGATCGAATTCTGCCGGATTTTCGATGTGACAGGCCCCGGTTCAATCAGAACGATATGAATATCCGTATCCCGCATTTCGATCCGCAGCGTATCGGTCAGGCCCTCAAGCGCGAATTTCGTCGCATTGTAAGCGCCGCGCCACGGCAGCGTCACAAAACCAAGGACAGATGAGCATTGGATGATCCGACCATGCCCTTGTGCGCGCATGACCGGGATCACGGAGCGGGTCAGTTCATGCCAGCCAAAGAAATTCGCCTCGAAGATGGCGCGCAATGCGTCCGTGGGCAGGTCCTCGACCGCGCCTGGCGTGCCATGTGCGCCATTGTTAAACAGCGCGTCTAACGTGCCGCCGGTCGCTGCCAGAACTTCGTCCAGCCCTTGTCGGATGGTGTCGGGTTGCGTGTAGTCAATCAGCGGGCTTTCAAATCCTTCAGCGCGCAGCCTGTCGCAGTCTTCGTGCTTGCGGCATGATGCGAAGACACGCCAGCCTGCGACCTTGAGGCCCTGTGCCGCGCAGTAGCCTATCCCCGACGAACACCCGGTGATCAGAATTGATTTTTGCATCATGTCCCCTTTGATGTTGGACACCATGTGCCAAGTAGGATCGGGACATGCAATCCTAACCGCCCGTAAGCAGGAATTCCGCGACCCACCCCGTCGGCCCGCCATCCAGTGGGCGCAGTTCAACCCAGCCGTTGCCGGTATCCGTCAGCACTTCGACCTCTGCCGATTGCGTCAATTGCGCAACCACATCGTACTGCGTGCCCGGACCGGAGCGCATGTTGACCCGCGAACCTTTGACGGACCGCAGGGTTTTTTCAACGCTGGTATCTGTCGAGGCCGCGACGATGGATGATCCTGCAAAGACATTGCTTGGCTGCTCTTGCGGGGGGCTCAGCGCGGCGAGGCTGAGCGGTTCATCCTGTGCAGCCGCGAGGCGCTCGACTGTAATTTCGGGGTCAGTGTCGCGATCAGCCGCGCGCGGTGCGGCGATGGGGGCCGTCACTTCGGGGGCTTCCGGTTCGGCGACCACGGATGCAAAGGACACGAGGTTCAGATTTGCCCGTGTCACCGTATCGTCGGCCTTGGGCGCTGGTGAGGCGGGTGCGGCAACATAAACAGGACCGGGCAACGCATCTTTGCGTGCAACTTCGCGGTCCTGTCGCGCTTCAATCACGTTTAGCCGGGCGGCCTCGGGGTCAAAATCCGACCCGCCGCTGAGTTCATAAAAACCAAGGCCCAATACGACAAATGACAGCAGAATAAAACGTTTCATCAACGACACCCAGAATCCCCACGCAGCTGTTATATCACAGACTGCTACCTCAGGCCCAATAGCAATCCGAGCCGGAGTTGAAGAGGGGAATTTGTCAGGTAAAGGCCCCGCACGCCTGTTCCTGCGCCCGCGCCGCCAAACATTCAAAGGTGTCTTCAATCGGTGCTTGTTCCCTGCCAACTGCCCCGCTAAACAAAGCCGATGAGCGATCAGGACGATATCACCGACAAAGAACCAGCGGACCTTTCCGAGCCGCTGCGCCGCGCACTTGGTGAACGGTATCTGACCTATGCGCTCAGCACGATCATGCACCGTGCCTTGCCGGATGCGCGCGATGGCCTCAAGCCCGTGCATCGTCGTATTCTTTATGCGATGCGCGAATTGCGCCTCTCCTCTACCGGCGGTTTCCGCAAGTCCGCCAAGATTTCGGGCGACGTGATGGGCAACTATCACCCGCATGGGGATGCCGCGATTTATGACGCGATGGCCCGCCTCGCGCAGGATTTCAACGTCCGCTATCCGCTGGTCGATGGTCAGGGGAATTTCGGCAATATCGACGGCGATAACCCCGCCGCCAGCCGCTACACCGAAGCACGCATGACCGCTGTCGCGGAAGCGATGCTGGACGGGCTGAACGAAAACGCGGTGGATTTTCGGGAAAACTACGACGGCACGCTGACCGAGCCGGTGGTTCTGCCCGCGCAGTTCCCGAATTTGCTGGCGAACGGGTCCAGTGGCATCGCCGTGGGGATGGCGACCAACATCCCGCCCCACAACATCGCCGAGCTGTGCGAGGCCTGCATTCACCTCATCAAAACGCCTGATGCGCGCGATGACACATTGCTGAAGTATGTGCCCGGACCGGATTTCCCGACCGGTGGTGTGATTGTAGAGCCGCCGGAAAACATCGCGCAGGCCTACCGCACGGGTAAGGGCGGGTTTCGTCTGCGTTGCCGGTGGGAGGTGGAGGACCTTGGTCGGGGTCAGTGGCAGATCGTGGTCACTGAAATCCCCTATCAGGTGCAGAAATCCAAGCTGATCGAAAAGATCGCGGAGCTTATTCAGACCAAGAAAATCCCGATCCTTGCGGATGTGCGGGATGAATCTGCGGACGACGTACGGATGATTATCGAACCGCGTTCCCGGTCGGTGGATGCGGATGTGCTGATGGGCATGCTGTTTCGCTATTGCGATCTTGAGCTGCGGTTTTCGCTGAACATGAATGTGTTGATCGATGGCGTGACGCCCAAGGTCTGTTCGATGAAGGAAGTGCTGCAGGCGTTCCTTGATCACCGGCAGGAAGTCTTGCAGCGGCGTTCCCAGCACCGTCTGGAAAAGATCGACCACCGTCTTGAGGTGCTCGAAGGGTTTATCATCGCCTTTCTCAATCTTGATCGTGTGATTGACATCATCCGCTATGATGACGACCCCAAGGCGGCTTTGATGGCCGAGGATTGGGGCAAGGATCACCCGCGTGCCCTTAATGAGGCCGATTATGTCCCGCCGGTTCCGACCGATGATGTGACGCTCACCGAGGTGCAGGCCGAAGCCATTTTGAACATGCGGCTGCGATCACTGCGGCGCCTTGAGGAAATGGAACTTGTGCGCGAACAGGAAGCCTTGATGGCAGAACGCGCCGCGCTCGAAGACCTCCTCGAGAGCCCGGAATTACAATGGGCCAGCATCACCGAGCAATTGCGCGCGACCAAGAAACAGTTCGGCAAAGACTGGGATGGCGGTGCGCGCCGTACCACATTCTCTGAGGCGACGGTGATCGAAGACGTGCCCATTGAGGCCATGATCGACCGCGAGCCGATCACCGTTGTCTGCTCCGAGATGGGGTGGGTGCGCGCGATGACCGGCCACATCGACCTCACGCGGGAGTTGAAATTCAAGGATGGCGACGGGCCGCGCTTTATCTTCCATGCTGAAACCACGGATCGTTTGCTGGTCTTTGGATCGAACGGGCGGTTTTACACTGTGTCGGCGTCAAGCCTGCCGGGCGGGCGTGGCATGGGAGAGCCGCTGCGGTTGATGATTGACCTGCCCAATGAGGCGGAAATCATTACGATCCTGACCCACGCACCCGATCGCAAGCTGTTGGTCGCGTCCTCCGCCGGTGATGGTTTTGTCGTCCCCGAAGCAGACGTCGTGGCCCAAACCCGGACCGGCAAGCAGGTGCTGAACGTGCGCGGGGATACGCGGGCCATGATCTGCAAAGCAGTACAGGGCGACACGGTGGCCGTTGTCGGTGAAAACCGCAAAGTGCTTGTTTTCCCGGTTGGGGAATTGCCCGAGATGGGTCGGGGCAAAGGTGTTCGTCTGCAAAAGTACAAAGATGGCGGATTGTCCGACGCCACGACCTTCATGCAAGCCGACGGACTCAGCTGGCAGGACCCCGCAGGGCGCACGCGCAGCGAAACAGAACTCGCGGAGTGGACGGGAAAACGCGCCACCGCAGGTCGCATGGCACCACGTGGTTTCCCGCGTGATAACAAGTTCACCTAAGCGCGCGGTTCGCTCAGACCGGTTCGGCCATCAGCCACACACCGCCCTCGGGACGCAGGGTGATGACCATCACGGGCTTCGGATCACGGCCCCTAACGGGTGTGAAGCGGAACCTTGACAACAACGTGGCAAGGATGATCACCGCCTCCTGCACCGCAAAGGACGCACCGATGCAAATGCGCGGCCCATCGCCAAAGGGCAGATAAGCGTATCGTTTAATTGATTTTCGATCCTCGAAGCGGTCCGGATCGAATTGGTCCGGGTTTTCCCAAAGCAGCTTGTGACGCCCCAGCGCATAGATGGGGATCATGACCGTGTCTTCGGGTTGGATGTCAGCCCCGCACAGGGTGTCAGGCTTTTGCGCTGTGCGCGAGACAACTCCCGCAGGCGGGTAAAGCCGCAAGGCTTCGTCAATGATCTGGCGAATATAGGGCAGGTGGTCGACATCAGCGGTCGTTGCTGCCCGCCCACCCAGAACGTCTTGCGCTTCGGCGCGCGCTTTGTCCTGAACATCCTGATCGAAGGCGCAGAGGTAAAACGACCATGCCAGCGTGAGCGCGGTTGTCTCGTGCCCTGCCACGATAAAGGTCAGCAGATTGTCACGCAATTCGCTCGTTGCCATCGAACGACCCGATTTTGGGTCTTGGCTGGTCAACAGGAGATCAAGCAGGTCGGGAACATCGCCGGGCCCCCGTGCGGCGCGGGCCTCAATCGCAGCATCTGCGCCCTGTTTCATCTGCGTCATTTCCGCTGAAGCGGTTGTACGACCGGGGCGGGGAATCCAATCCGGCAGGCCCAGCACGTCCAGCAGCGAAATCCGACCCGCATCGTTCACATAAGTCTCAAGGGCGTCATGCACCGCCTGTCGGTCAAAACTGCCGTCGTCGGAAAAGGTGACTTCGGCAATCACATCAAAGGTGGCCGTGATCATCTCATCCAGCATGTTCACCGCGCGCGGACCTGCCTGCGCCACCCGTTGTGATGTGCGATCTGCCGCAGCCGTCATCACGGGGCCAAGGGATGCGACGTTGCGGTGCGAAAACACCGGAGCCGAGGCACGCCGCTGCCAGCGCCAATGCGCGCCCTCGGCGATAAACAGCGATTCACCAATGGCCGGGCGCAGCAGGTTTTTCGTCACGGTCGATTTCGGATAGTCCTCGACACGGTCCAGCAGCATCTGCTGGATCGCTCCCGGGTCCATCATCATATGCCAGCGCTTTGCGGTTTTGCCAGAGACAACGGGCTGCTCAGTCGCCTGTTCGGGAATGATGTTGAGCACATTCTCGCGCATCATCTGCCAGCTCTTCAGAATGCCAACAGGCGCATTTACCAATGGAACGCGCACGGGTATGCGGCCTTTATCAGTCAATTCGTCCTCTGCCATTCATCTGCTCCTTGCCTGAGGGTTGAATTAGCGCGCGCTGTGCGAGCGTCCAATGCCTGCCACGTTGCGACTTGTAGCGCATTGGGTTAGGCGTTGGGGCACTGAGGTTTTGAGGTTTCCGCGATGATAAATCGTATTTGTCTGTTGATCACATTGGTGCTGCTTACGGCCTGCACCTACCCGGAAGATTTGAACGATCCCCCTGTGGATCTGGGCAACTTCCGGCTTGAGCACAATATTGTTGTTGCGCCACTTGCCGAAACCTCCACCGCCATAAGTCGTTCGGTGACCGAGGAACAATTGACCACGGCGCTACGCGATGCCATTGCCGCGCGCTTTGACCGCTATGAGGGCAGCAAGCGATATCATCTCGGCGTCAGCATCGAGGGCTATATTCTTGCGCGTGCAGGTGTTCCGGTCGTGGCTGCCCCCAAATCCGCGATGATCATACGTGTCACCGTCTGGGATGATGCGCAGGCCAAAAAGCTGAACGTACCCCCTGAACAGATGACGATTCTTGAAAACATCGACGGTGAAAGCCTGATTGGGACCGGCTGGACGCAGTCAGCTGAAAAGCAGCTGGAAGGTCTGGCCCGGAACGCGGCGAAATCGATCGAGAACTTTCTCTTGCGTGAGAATGAAGAGAAAGGGTGGTTCAAGGACGACGGTACACAGAGCGGTGTGATTGCAGAAGAAACGGATACCGGTCTTTTGCGCGATGTACAGAGCGAGGCTTCGCAGACAGACGGTTAATCTACGTCAAGTCGCGCTTGATTTTCCCCTCAGTTCGCAATACATCGCCCGCCATATCATTGGGACAGGGTCGCGCATGGCGACCCGCTGACAGTAAAAAGGCGCCTCTCATCATGGCAAAGGCAAAGTTTGAACGTAATAAACCGCATGTTAACATTGGCACG